>CAYNLK010000008.1:58681-185158 GCA_964398055.1 uncultured Caldilineaceae bacterium | reverse complement strand
GAGCCATATCAAACTTGCCAGGCCATCAATCTTATTTCCAATAATGTTTATTGATCAAATTGACCGGGTCACAAAATACATCCAGCGTTGAGTGCTGCTCTGTTCCGGCTCGGCGGTTTGCCAGGCCTCTTCCAACAGTTCCAGGCGAGTCTCGTAACTGAGCGGCGGCTCCATCCAGGCGGTGGCCACCGGCAACTGCATGAACAGGTAACTCTCCTCGGCCGGGCGGGTTCGCTCCAACATCTTCGTTTTGATCAGCTCAAAACCGTGCCGGCGCAGAAAAACCTCGATAGTCCGCATATCCTGCCGGCCAACGCCATACCGCTCGGCGGCCAACTGCTCGAACAAAATATTGACTTTGCGGCTGCGGGGGATATGTTTGAAGATGAAATAAGGCTCCGGCGCGTTGAACACGAACAGGCCGGCCGGGGCCAGCACCCGGCGCAGCTCAGCCAGCACCTGCGGCTTGTGGCGGAACTGCCAGAAGACGGAACTACACACCACCCGGTCGACCGGCGCCGGGATCAGACCGGCAAAGCTGCCGGCGTCGGCCTCGATGAAGGAAACCTGCCCGGAATCGAGCTGCTCGCGGGCCACGGCCAGCATCGCCGCCGAGCTATCCAGAGCATAGACGTGGCCGCGCTCCCCCAGTTGAGCCAGCACGGCCTGGCTGGTGACGCCGGTGCCGCAGCCCAGGTCGAGCACCCGCATGCCCGGTTCAAGCTGAGCCAGCTCAACCATAAGGCGGCTCAACTCCTGGTACATGGTGGTCTTTTGGGCAAAAAGCTGGTAACGCCGGGCCGTTTCAGCGTCCAGCCAGGCGTTGGCAGTGGCTTGACTACTCTCCATAATCAAGCATTATACCCCACGCCCCGCCATCTGGCGAACAGTTGCCGCCGGCGAACCAAGAAAACAGCCGCCGCCCCGCAGCGACAGCTGCCTTCTGGTTGAAAAACTGTAGGGGTCAGAATGATATTGAACAGTTGGAGTCGAGGCTTTAGCCGGTAATTCAGCCCTGGAACCGGCTAAAGCCTCAACTCCAGTGGTATAAATTTTTCCCCGGTGTTCAAAATGTTATTGACCTTTACACTTCTGGTTGAAAAACCGGGCTTAAACGATTGTTACGGCTTGCGGGCTACAATCCGGGCGCTGTAGAGCCGGACATCAGCCGGCACCGTGGACCAATCCACCTCCCGGGTCAGCGCCTCCCGGCTGGCCTCGTCCAGGGAGTCGAGCGCTTCCAGCCCATAAGAAACCCGCGACTCAACGGTTACATCCACCAGGCCGGCCTGGGCCATCTTGGCCAGGTAAACGCCCTGATCGAGGGCGCCGGTAATGCAGCCGGCCCAGGCGTTGATATTGGCCCGCAGTCGGGGCGGAAACTCCCCCTCGGTCACAATATCCGACACAGACAGCCGGCCGCCCGGTTTCAACACCCGGAAAATTTCTCTGAACACGGCGTCTTTATCCGGCGACAGGTTGATGACGCAATTGGAGATGACCACGTCGACGCTGTTGCTATCAACTGGCAAATTTTCGATTTCCCCTTTTCTGAACTCCACGTTGGTCAGGCCCAACCTGGCTCTGTTCTGGTTGGCCAGGGCCAACATGCTGTCGGTCATATCCACGCCGATGACCCGCCCGGTCGGGCCGACCTTTTTGGCGGCAATAAAGCAGTCGATCCCGCCGCCTGAGCCAAGATCGAGCACCGTTTCACCCGGCGCAAGCCCGGCAATAGCGGTGGGGTTGCCACAACCCAGCGAAACATCGGTGACGCTGGCCGGCAAATCGGCCAGGTCAGTCTCTTGATAGAGCGCCTCGGCCAACATCGCCACAGCCTCTGTGCCAGCCGCAGGAGCGCAGCAACTCGCTCCGGTGGGCGCGCAGCAGCCGGCCGCTGCCTGAGGTCGGCTGTCAAAAAGTTCTATCGACGCCACCTGAGTAGCGCTGCCATACCGTTCGGCAATGGCGCCGTAACGCTGTCGCACTTGTGTTTTAATGACCTGACCATCTTGTGGCTGAACCATCGGCTCCGGATTTGGCTGATTACTCATAGCTTTTACTCCTTTGTATGTACGTATATAAATATTTCTATATATTGATCCAAAAAAATAGAGGCTACTGCTCCACCGGCGCCGGCTCAATAAACTCAGCCAGGTTGATATCGGTGGGCACCAGCTTGGTAAAGAGGATACCGCAGCATTCGGTAATGTTGTTTTGGTTAAGCCGGTAATAAATCTGCTTGCCTTCCCGACGACTGGTGACCAGGTTGGCCTGCTTGAGAAAATTGAGATGGTGGGAGATGGTCGGTTGGGAGACGTTGAAATAATCGACCAGGTCGCTCACACATTGCTCACCTTTGGCCTGCAAAATCTCCAGGATGCGCTGGCGGGTTTCGTCGCCGAGGGCTTTGCAAAAGGCAACGATGTCAAATTCTTTCATCGGCTCTCAAAATCATATAGACGCTTGTAAATATGTCGATATATTAACAGAAAAATCAAGGCTTGTCAACCGGACAAACCTTAAAATTCTTTGACCGCCGACCGCCGACGGCAGACTGCCGCAAAGATTTACAATGTACAATATTACGGCACTCAGCGGTCGGTGGTCGCAAGGTTCAGTCAGAACAACCGAAAATCATCCCCTGTTAAAACTGCAACTGAACATTGGGCGTTTTAAGTTGTTCCACCGAAAGCCGGCCATTCCCATTCGGACTTTCGGCGGCCAACAAATTGAGGGCCATCAAAATCGGCTCTAATTCCCGCCCATTCAAGGCCGCGGCCTCAGCCAACGACTGGTTCTCATCGACGATGCAGCTCGAGCAGCCACCGAGGTGAAAACCGGCGAGCACCTGTTGGGCTTGGGGATGAAGAGCCAAAATTTCAGCCACCCTCATCTCGCCGCTTACCGGCAGCTCACCCCGGAGTTTGAGCAATTCGAACTTCAATTTTAGCCGGTCGTGCTCGGCTTGCTCCCGGGCCTCTTGCATGTCACGCCGCAGTTGGTAAACCCGGCTGTTGACCTGAGCAATCCGCTCGCTCAAATCTTTGTTTGTGCGGTTGGCGCGCCAGGCCAGCAGCAACGCCGCCAACCCCAACACCAGAACAACATAGGTTAACATATTATTTCCCCCCGTATCGACAGATAATTCAATTGGTATGCTTCAAACAGGTTAACAATTCGGTTTGGCGTAAAACGTGAAAAGTGAAACGTAATAATTCATTTACGCCGACCGGCGACGAGTTGCCCTTGCAACTTTTCCAGCTCGGCCCACTTGCCGGCGGCAGCCAGCCCGGCCTGTTGCGGCCAGGAAGCAGGGTCGGCCAAGCGAAAACGCGGGCCGGCCGCGGTCAGAATTTGCTGGAGCCGACCGACCTCGGTTTGGGCCAGTTGGGCAAAAGTAATGATTCCGGCGGCTTGCAGCAAGCCGGCTATTTTAGGGCCGATCCCCTCGATCTTGGTCAAGTCGTCAGGTTCGGCCGGGGTTGCGACGGCCGGCGGCGGCGTTACCTCCGCTGGCGGGGCTACTTCGGCCTCAGCTTTAACCGGCTCAACCGGCCTGGCGACAACCTGCTCCTGGCCGGCTTTGCGTTTGGCCAGCATCGCCTCCCGTTGGGCCTGGATCTCCTCCGGCGTCCGTTTGGGTTTAGCCACCGGCGCCTCACTCACCGGAGTCTCGACGGCAGAGGGCGGCGCCTCATGGCCGGCTCGCCTGGCCAGCATCGCTTCCCGTTGAGCCTGGATCTCTTCCGGCGTCCGTTTGGGTTTGGCGGCCGGCTCACTGCCTGCTGCTGCCGGAGCTTCACCGGCTTTTTTCCGGGCCAACATGGCCTCCCGTTGGGCCTTGATCTCTTCCGGCGACCGCTTGGCTTTGGCCGCAGGCTGGTCGCCGGCAACAGCTTCGGCTTTAGCGGCTGCCTCAGCTTTGGCTTTTTCGGCCGCGGCGGCTTTTTCCGCGGCCAACCGTTGCTTCTCTTCTTCTTTGCGCCGCTTTTCTTCCTCGGCGGCTTGCCGGGCGGCCTCTTCTTTGGCGTTCCAGGTGGGCCGGATCGAGGCATAGTAGCTGGCCGGTTTCAACAACCGCTCCAGATTGTGAATGTGGGGCGACTCTCGCTCATAGTCGGCCAGCTCAAAATCGTGGTCCATTTTGATAGCGTCAAAGGGGCAGAATTCGGCGCAGTAGCCGCAGTTCATGCAAATGTCGATGTCAATGTAGAATTCGGCCGGTTGGGGAATGGGTTTGCCGGTATCAGGGTCGTTGGTGCGGACAATCCAGATACATTGGGGCGGGCAGACCTTGGCGCAGATACCACAACTGGTGCAGCGGTTCAACTCCAGCCATTTGGCCCGGTCGAACTCAGGGCTGTCGGCGGGCACTTCGTAATCGGTTACCAGGAAGGGAATGAAGCGAAAGTTCTCCGGGGTCTTCAACTTCATCTCGGGATATTCAACGGTGAATAGACCCCGGCCGCCGTCCGGCCCCTGCCGGCGGGCAAAGGCCTGTTCATTTTTCATGCTTTTAGGGAAATATTTTAGATCATCAATATAAGTCTCGATGAAATGTTTGAGCGTAACGCCTAATCCCTTGACAATTCCCAGTCCAAACATTAGCGGTCCACCTCCCCGAGGACGATATCAATGGCGCCGAGTGTAACAATGGTATCGGCCACTTTGCCTCCTCTACACATATCAGCCAGAGCATTCAGATTGATGTAAGAGGGCGACCGCACCCGATAGCGCCACGGGTTACCCGAACCGTTGCTGACCACATAAAATCCCAACTCGCCTTTGGAATGCTCAGTCCGGCCGTAAGCTTCACCGGCCGGCACCCGGATAGTGTACGAAGCCTTGCCGCTCATAATGGCGCCAGGCTCGGTATCTTTGATGCCATCAAAGGCCTGATACAAAATCTTGATACTCTGCCGGGCCTCCAGTAGACGCTGGTAATAGCGGGCCCACACGTCGCTATCGGTTTGGGTCGGAATGTCAAAGTCAAAACGGTCGTAGATACTGTAAGGTTCAGCCCGGCGGATATCGTATTTGATCCCGGCCGCTCGCAACATGGGGCCGGTTACGCCGTGATTGATCAGCGCTTCAGCCGACAGGTAGCCCACGCCTTTGGTTCTGGCCAGCACGATCTCGTTGCCGGAAATCAGCGTATCCAGTTCTTCCAGATCCCGGGCCAGGGTGTCGGTCACCTGCCTGGCCCGTTTGAGCCAATCGTCGCTCACGTCGTAAGCCACGCCGCCAAAGCGCATGTAGTTGCACATCATACGGGAGCCGCTGGCTTCTTCAAACAAATCGAGCACCCGCTCGCGGGACTCGAAGGCGTAGAACAGCGGGGTAAACATGCAACCCAGGTCATTGGTCAAAAAGCCAACCAGCGACAGATGGCTAAAGACGCGAGTCAACTCGGCCATGATCACCCGTAGATATTCGGCTCGCTCCGGCACGGCGATCCCGGCCAATTTCTCAACAGTGATGGCATAGCCCAAATTATTCTGCATCGAATTCAAATAATCCAGACGGTCGGTGAAGGGCATATTCATCAGCCAGCCGTTCCGCTCACCGATTTTTTCGTGGTTGCGATGCAGATAGCCCAGCACCGGCTCCAGATCGACGATAGTCTCCCCTTCCAGGGTCACCACCATGCGAAATACGCCGTGGGTACTGGGATGGTGCGGCCCCAGATTGAGCACGATCCGTTCGGAGTCAAAATCGATCCCCTCCTGCAAATCACGAGCCTGGATAATGTGTTCCAGGGCATCTTCAAAGTCGTCGGGTTGCCAATTATCGATATCCCAATCCGGCGGATAAACCACATTCCGGCCAAAAGGATTGCTCCTTTCTGACCGCTCGTGATGACCGTCGGGCCAGCGGCTGGTGAACGGCTTGACCGGCTCCTCGTAGTAGGCTTCCTCGTAATCTTTGCGCATCGGATGGCCGTAAAAATCATCCCACAGCAAAATCCGCTTCATATTGGGATGGCCGGTAAAATTGATGCCGTACAGGTCGTAAATCTCCCGTTCCTGGAGATAGCAGGTCTTCCAAAGATTATACAGCGAGGGAATTTCCGGATCAGCCTCGGGGGCGCGGGCCTTGATCACCAGGCCGGGCTTGTCCGGCCGGCTATAATCGTAAAGATGATAAACCACTTCAAAACGGTCGCCTTCACGGCCCAGATAATCAACCCCGGTAACATTGCTGAGCATGTCATAGCCCACCTCATCCCGGAGGTAGCGAGCCACCTCGACCAGATATTGCCGGGCCACCACCAGCGTGTCCGCTTCCGGCGTGACCGCCTGCTCTAATTGAAGGGCTTGATTGATTGAGTCGGCCAGGGCCGCGGCTTCAGCGGTGGGGGTAATATCCCACTGGGGTACTTTGGGCGGCTTGACCACCCGCTTGGGCCGCGGTTGGGGGCCTTCGTCGGTCTCTTCCGTACCGTCCTGCGCACGCGCTTTTTGCAGCTCTTCTTTGATCAGGGGCAGTTGGCGGGGATCGACCAGGTCCGGTCCCAAAATAGGGATGGGAACGGCCGCCATCTCTTCGGCTTTGCGATACCAGGGCACCGTTTTAAGGGATTGGCTCTTGATCTTCTCCTGCAGCTTCATAATGCCATGCAGTAACGCCTGCGGGGTGGGCGGGCAACCGGGCACATAGACGTCAACCGGCAAAAATTTATCGATCCCGGACACCACGTTGTAGCCTTCCTTAAATGGGCCGCCGCCGTTGGCACAGGCGCCCATACTGATGACGTACTTGGGTTCAGCCATCTGGTTGTAAATCCGGATGATCTGGGGGGCCATCTTTTTGGTAACCGTCCCCGACACAATCATCATATCGGCCTGGCGAGGGGTGGCTCGAAACAAGGCCGCCCCAAAGCGGTCCTGGTCGTACCGGGCGGTGCCGGTGGCAATCATCTCGATGGCGCAGCAGGCCAGCCCCATCGTCAACGGCCACAATGAGTAAGCCCGACCCCAATTATAAAAATCGTCTAATTTGCTGAGAAACACGTTCTGTTTCAATTCAGGGGGGACCTGAACATCACTACCATTTGTCGGGGAGGGAGCCTGTTCTGTCATATCACCATCCATTCTCCTCACAAATAAGCCGCCTAAGTCGGCTGGGGAAGTATCAAACTGAACTTGAGTTGAGGCGCAATTGAACTTACAGTAACATCTGTCCTATTTTTCACAGGATAGCGGTACTATACCATACCGGCCTTGTCTTTGTCAATTTATTTTTGATAATTATTATAATAAATATTATAAATACAAAATTGATTAAAAAACTTCTTTATGCTAAAATTTATACAAATACGGGCGAGTTCGATAAAAGGTCCAGCAGTATGCACGAAACCCGCCAGCGGATCATCGATTTCTTAAAAGAAAAGCGGCAGGCCACCGTTGAGGAGTTGGCAGCCGCCATTGACCTGACTCCCATGGCAGTTCGATATCATCTCAATGTGCTGCAGGCGGATAATCTTATTGCTGCTTTTGCCGTCCGGCGGCAGAGTGGGCCGGGGCGACCGCAACAAATCTACCGGCTGACCGAAGCCGCTGATGAGTTGTTCCCCGAAGACTATCGCAGCTTAACCGACTACTTACTTGATGAGGTCAGCCAGCAACTAGGCAAAGCGGGCGTGGGTGAACTGTTTCATCGAATTGCCGACCGGCTGGCTAACGAAGCTCCTGCGCCCAAAGCCGAGCAAACTTTTGAAGAGCGTCTGGATGAAGTTGTGATGTTTCTGGCAGAAAAAGGTTTTACGGTTTGCTGGACAAAGGAGAGTAACGGTTACGTCATCGATGCTCATTCCTGCCCATACCGCCGGATAGCCAGGGAACACAGCGAAATCTGTCTACTGGACAAGCACGTGATCGGGACAATGCTTAATACCACGCCGAGTCGCGTTGCCTGTTTAACCAGCGGCGACGATCACTGTAGCTACCGGGTTACCGCACCCATTGAATTAGTGATGGACCCCGCCTGAATGAACAAACCTATTCTACCACGCCTTTTGTAGACAGAAAAACACGATCCCCAGCAAATCAACCTACGGACCAGCCTGGCCCGTTTTTTGGGGATAGGGTTGTGTTTTTTCTACATATCGCTCAATAATCAGCTCAATTACCGGCGCTTCAAAGTAGAATGCAACCAAAGGAGATAACCCTATGAAAGATGGTTTTGGCCGAGAAATCAACTATTTGCGTCTTTCCCTCACCGACCGCTGTAACTTGCGCTGCGTTTACTGCATGCCAATGCACGGGCTGACCTTTGTACCCAACCAGGAACTCCTAACTGCCCCGGAACTGGAAAAAGTTGTGCAAGCTGCCGTGGAGGTGGGTTTTCATAAAGTCAGGCTAACCGGCGGCGAACCTACGCTGCGCCAGGATATTGTCGACATCGTCCGCCGCCTGGCTAAGATCGATGGCCTGGAACAACTGGTAATGACGACGAACGGCTATCGCTTGCCCTATATTGCGGAGGAATTAGCTGAGGCCGGCCTCAAGCGGGTGAACATCCACGTCGACTCATTGAGTAAAGACAGTATTGCTAAGATAATGCGACTGGGCAGCCTGGACAAAGCCTGGGCCGGGATTGAAGCAGCCGAGCGAGCCGGGCTTAAACCGATCAAACTCAACGCGGTGATTACCCGTGGCTACAACGATGACGCCGCGGTCGACCTGGCCCGGTTGACCCTGACCAAAGCGTGGCAAATTCGCTTCATCGAGTTGATGCCCTTTGGCGGCCCCACCGAAATTCAGCTTGAACATTATGTCTCCAGCAACGAAGTCAAGGGCTGGATTGAGCAGGAATTAGGGCCGCTTTTCCCATTGAACAATGGCCATCTGGACGGCGAGGCCCGCATGTATCGCCTGGCCGGGGCGGAAGGGGCCATCGGTTTCATCAGTCCGGTCAGCAACCCTTACTGCGACGACTGCAACCGGATGCGGGTCACTGCCGACGGCCGGCTGCGGCTATGCCTCCTGTCGGAACAGGAGATCAACTTTAGAAACACCCTGCGCAACGGCGGCAGCCGGCAAGAGCTGGTTGAGTTATTCAAGCAAGCCATCCAGGCCAAGCCGGTGGGCCATCAACTAAAAAAGGGCCAATTTGCCGAAAACCGGACGATGAGCCAGATTGGCGGTTAGCCCAGCTGGAGTTGGGAAAGCCGGGAGACCCTCACCCCGGCTTTTTTGTGGCCAGAGTGGACTGCTCTCACGTAAGAATTTTGTTGTTTGACAAAATCGGCCAGGCGTGTATACTTCACCTTACCGTGGCGCGGGGCTGTAGCTCAGCTGGGAGAGCGCGACAATCGCACTGTCGAGGCCAGGGGTTCGAATCCCCTCAGCTCCACCAAGATCAATTATCAATGAGCAATCAGCCAATTGATAATTGTTCATTGATAATTGATAATTGAATCTGGGGCTGTAGCTCAGCTGGGAGAGCGCTTGAATGGCATTCAAGAGGTCAGGGGTTCGAATCCCCTCAGCTCCACTGAATAGATTAACCCATTAAACCTCCGTATCCTCTACGGAGGTTTTTGTTTTATGCCTTCAAAATATAGGCGCACCATTGACTCCCCCCTGGCAGGTTTGCTTTTTTGACCCCGCGCAGTAAAATTGAACAAATTCAACCAGCCAACAAACCAACAAACTAAGGTTCTTTGGTATTTTCCGTGCATACCACTATATATAGTGAGGCGATTTTTTAAGTAAACTTCGTATAAAATCACAACATCTAGTGTACTTCCAGTGTAGATGCACTATATATCGAGGTTGCTTTAGAAGATTTCATTTGGAGGTACGTATTAACCACCACTATATATAGTATGCTGTACGGAAAATCCTGAAGAACCCAAACTAATCAACCAACTAACCAACCAAGGGAGGAGATGTTCAATGCCTTTACCAAAGTCGGAATCTATCTGGTTTAACGGAGAGTTCGTGCCGTGGGACGAGGCCAAAATTCACGTGCTATCTCACGTGCTGCATTACGGCACCAGCGTTTTCGAGGGGATTCGGGCGTACCAAACCCCCCTGGGTCCGGCTGTTCTGGGTCTTGAGCCTCACGTCAAACGGCTCTTCAACAGCTGCAAAATCATCAACATGCCCATTCCTTATACCCCGGCAGAAATCAGCCAGGCTATTTTGGCGACGGTGGCCCGCAACAAGCACAACGCCTGTTACATCCGGCCACTGGTTTTTCGGGGTTATGAGGTGTTGGGGGTTGATCCGCGCCACTGCCCGGTTGAGGTGATCATTGCCACCTGGGAGTGGGGCGCGTACCTGGGCGCCGATGCGCTGGAAAAGGGAGTTGATGTGGCAGTGAGCAGTTGGCGGCGGATGGCCCCTGATACGCACCCGGCCATGGCCAAAACCGGCGGCAACTACATCAACTCGCAAATGGTGGTGATGGAAGCCAAGCGGCACGGCTATGTGGAAGGGATTGTGCTCGATGTGCAGGGCTATGTCAGCGAAGGCAGCGGCGAGAACATCTTTGTGGTAATGGACGGCAAAATCCACACGCCGCCGGTGGGCAACTCTATTTTAACCGGGATTACCCGCGGCTTTGCTATAACCCTGGCCCAGGAAAAAGGGTATCAGGTGATCGAGCAGCAAATTCCGCGCGAGATGCTCTACATTGCCGATGAACTCTTCTTCACCGGCACCGCAGCCGAAATCACCCCGATCCGGAGTGTGGATGGCATTGTCATTGGCCCGGGCAGCCGCGGCCCCATTACCGAGCAGATTCAGAGTGAATTCTTTGCCATCATCACCGGCGAAGTGCCGGATCGACACGGTTGGCTGACGCCGGTCAAATAGAGGCCGGCTTTCTGCCAGAAACACCTGAGCTATTTTCGGCGCCGTCAAAATCTCTGTAAAACGTGAAACGTGAAACATAACCGCTCACGTTTCACGTTTCACTAAACTTTTTTGCCTTCACAGCTTGTTTAATTTTTCACATCCGGCCCGGCAATTATCCCGGTCAATTTTAAGGTTGAGTCTCCAGAATCCTCTTGTCAAGAGGTCAAAAAGGGTGTATACTGGACTCGCTTTTGCATACAATATGTTGTGCATGAGAGAGTAGTACCACTATATATTGTGTTTTTGTTGCAACTGTTATGTTAAGTAGCGAGTTAAAATGGGGCCTCTCCAGTTCAATCCCAAAGCGGCGAGAACGACCAGCCAAGCCCAACCAGATATCAGTTTGGGCTGGCGCACTGGAGATTCTGGCAATCCCCCTCTCCCCGAACGCATTATTTCTTATTGTTGCCAACTAAAACTCATTAACTGAGTTCGGTGTGACCACCGCCAGCAGGTGACCCGAGGCTGTAATTCGCCGTGTCACCTTTTATTATGTCAAATCAAATGAGAAGAGGGTTGCAATGAAATGTCCATTTTGTGGCGCCTCGAGCCACCACATCCGCGTCATCGATACCCGCGAGGTGGTTGATGGCATCAGGCGCCGGCGTGAATGTGAGCAGTGCAATCAGCGTTTCACCACCTATGAGCGCATTGCCAGTATGAATCTGCTGGTGATCAAACGGGATGGCCGGCGGGAAGAGTTTGACAAAGAAAAGTTGGTCAAAAGTATGCGCATTTCGTGCTCTAAACGGCCGGTTTCCAGCGCGGCCATTGAAGACGCGGCCCGGGAGATCGAGGCCAAGCTCTATGCCCTGGGCAAGAGCGAGGTCGATAGCCTGAGGATTGGCGAGATGGTCATGGACCATTTGCAGGATATTGACGAGGTCGCCTATGTCCGCTTTGCCTCAGTCTATCGCCGCTTCCGGGATGTCGACAGTATGGCCGAGGAAATCCAGCAACTGCTGGCCCGCAAACGTCGGGAGGAAGAGCTAAAGAACCAGATTCCGCTGCCGATTGGGGAAGAGGGGTAGAGGGTTGATGTCAAGGCTCGTAGCCCTCAAGATGCTCATAAAGGAAAAAGTGATGAAACCAGCATCCCGAGTAGCCCCCGAGCTTGACGAGGGGCGTATCGAGGGGTGCGGATTAAGACAGATAGGTAATTATGACAAAAGCCTGGGTCTACATTCTCCGCTGCGCCGATGGATCATATTACACCGGCCACACAACGGCGCTGGAAAAGCGGATAGCAGAACATCAAGCCGGTGAGGGGAGTGATTGGACCAAACATCGTTTGCCTATTGAGTTAGTTTTCAGCCAAGAGATGCCCAATAAAGATTACGCCTTTTTAGCCGAACGACAGATTAAGAATTGGTCACGAGCGAAAAAGGAAGCTCTGATTGCTGGCAACTGGGACTTGTTGAAGTGGTTTGCTAAGAAACCAAAATTCAGACATGACGCAAAGCCTGAGTAATTCAAGAATAGAATTACAGTACAGCATCCTAAGGAACCCCAAACTTGTCAAGGGGCGTATAGAGGGGGGTACCCAATGTGCCGAGTCTTGGCTAACCCGCACCCTCGATACGCTGCTCCGCTCCGCTTCGCAGCTACTCGGGATGCTCATAAGGAAAAGAGAGATGAGACCACCATCCGGAGTAGGCCGAAGCGTAGCGGAGGCCATATCGAGGGGCGTGGAGACACCAACCCTGGTAGCAGAAATAAATCAGTTCAGGAGAGACTATAATGGCTACTCAAAAAACCACCAGCACCCAAACGTTACAAAACCAAATTGATAGCACTCATCCAGCCAACGGAACAGCCCCCCTTGGGGCTAAATCAGGGCTACACGACGCCAACAGCCTCCAGCCGCTCGGCGAGAAGATATTCCTGGATCGCTATGCCCTCAAGGACGGCAAAAAGGATTCTGTAGCCGTAGACGATACGGTGATTGTGGCCGTTAACCTGGAAACCGGCCAACGCGAGATTGGCCGGGTGACCGCCAGGAACGGCCAGAATGTCACCATCGAGTTGCGGGATGGCGAACTGGTCGAACGGACCCTGGAGCACATCGACAAACCCCTCGAGACCCAGCCTGCCCAGATGTTGGACCGGGTGGCCCAGGGCGTCGCCGCGGTCGAACTGCCGGAAAAGCAGGCGGAATGGCAGCAAAAGTTCCGCTGGCTGCTGGATGAGTGGAAATTTGTGCCCGGCGGCCGCATTTTGACCGCGGCCGGCACCGACCAGAACCTGACCTATTACAACTGCTACGTGGTGCCCAGCCCCAACGATAGCCGGGAAGGGATTATGAACACCCTGACCCAGATGACCGAGATTATGTCACGCGGCGGCGGGGTGGGGATCAACCTGTCCAGTTTGCGGCCGCACCACGCTTACGTGCGGGGCGTCAACGGCCGCTCCAGCGGTTCGGTTTCCTGGGGCGAGCTGTACAGCTTTGTCACCGGCCTGATCGAGCAGGGCGGCAGCCGCCGCGGGGCGCTGATGCTGATCTTGAACGTGTGGCACCCCGACGTGATGGAATTTGTCAATGCCAAGCGCAAGATGGGCCGGATCACCAACGCCAACATCAGCGTCGGCATCACCGATGATTTTATGGCCGCGGTCAAAGCCGACGCCGACTGGGATTTGGTCTTCCCGGATACCAGTTTCCCGGATTACGATCAAAGCTGGGATGGCAACCTGGCCGCCTGGCAGGCCGCTGGCAAGCCGGTGATCGTGCACAAAACAATGAAAGCCCGCGAAATCTGGGATAGCATCATCGAGAGCGCCTGGGCCAGCGCCGAGCCGGGAGTCTTTTTTGTGGAGCGGTACAACAAAATGAGCAACTCCTGGTATTATGCGCCGATTCTGTGCACCAATCCCTGCGGTGAGCAAGGGCTGCCGGCCTGGGGCGTGTGCAACCTGGGCGCGCTCAACCTGGCCAAGTTTGTAAAAGATGGGCAGGTGGATTGGGAGAAACTGCGGCTGGGGGTGCGTTACGCGGTCCGTTTTTTGGATAACGTCATCGACGCTACGCCCTACTTCTTTGAGGAGAACAGGCAGCAGGCATTCAGCGAACGGCGAGTGGGGATGGGCACGATGGGGCTGGCCGAGATGATGATCCGGCTCAAGATTCGCTACGGCAGCCCGGCCGGGGTCGAGTTTCTGGATCAACTTTATAAATTTATCGCCGTCGAAGCCTACCTGGCCTCGGCGGACTATGCCGCCGAAAAAGGCGCCTTCCCTCAATTTGAGGCCGAACCGTTCCTGCAGAGTGGCTTTATGCAGGGCATGCCCGCCGAAGTGCAGGCCGCGGTGCAAGAGAAGGGTATCCGCAATGTGACCCTGCTGACCCAGGCCCCCACCGGCACCACCGGCACAATGGTCAATACCTCCACCGGCATCGAGCCGTTCTACTTCTGGAGCTTCCATCGCAAGGGGCGGATGGGCATGCACGAGGAGCGGGTGGCCGTGTACGAGGAGTGGCAGAGCGCCCACCCCAACGAGCCGCTGCCGCCCTACTTTGTTACGGCCATGGATTTGCAGCCGGAGGATCACGTGCGGGTGCAGGCCGCCATCCAGCGCTGGGTCGACTCTAGCATCAGCAAAACCTGCAATACGCCCAACAGCTACACGGTCGAGCAAACCCGCCAGTTGTACGAATTGATGTACGAACTCGGCTGCAAGGGCGGGACCATTTACCGGGACGGCTCCCGGGATGAGCAGGTGCTCAATCTGAAAGAAGACGACAAGAAAACCGTCTCCGAGCAGCCCAAGGCGGCGGAGATCAAATGGCGGGCCAGGCCGGCCACCCTGCACGGCAACACTTACCGCAAAAACACGCCTATCGG
This sequence comes from uncultured Caldilineaceae bacterium, assembly GCA_964398055.1. GTDB lineage: Bacteria > Chloroflexota > Anaerolineae > 4572-78 > J111 > CAYNLK01. Next base: position 170,442 of record CAYNLK010000008.1, on the reverse strand, counting down.
CACGGCCTACATCACCGTCAACGCCAACGGCAACGGCGACCAGGAGCCGTTCGAGGTCTTCATCAACGTGGGCAAGGCCGGCAGCGACGTGGCCGCCGACGCCGAGGGACTGGGCCGGCTGATCAGCCTGATCCTGCGCATGCCCAGCCCGCTAACGCCCGAACAGCGGGTGGGCGATATCGTGGCCCAACTGCGCGGCATCGGCTCCGGCCGGGGCCAGGGCTTTGGCAAGAACCGGGTGATGAGCCTGCCCGACGCGGTGGCCCAGGTGCTGGCCGAGCACGTCGGCCTCAACCCCGAGGATGAGCGACTGCCCGGCCTGCCCGATATGGACGAGAGCGCCCAACTGAGCTTTTTGAAAGGCGACTTTTGCCCCGGCTGCGGCTCGGCCACGCTGCTGCACGTGGAGGGGTGCAAGAAGTGCCACAACTGCGGGTATAGTGAGTGTTGAGTTTTGAGTTGGCCGGGTCGAGTTGTACAATTTCACTCAGCCCTTGAGGTTAGGAGGTTGAATTTTATGGTGATGACCGTAGAGATTAGCGTGGATGAGATGGCAGATAATCTCCAGAGCTATCTGGAATTGGTAGAGGCCGGGCAATCCCTCATCATCCTCAAATCCGGTAAACCGGTCGCAGAAATCAAACCCTTTCCCGCCGGTTCCCCAGCCCTGCGCCCCTTCGGCCTGTGCGCCGGAGAGTTTACCGTACCCGATGATTTTGACGCCCCCCTGCCGGAGAGCATCATCGACGCGTTTGAAGGAAAATGAAACTACTGCTGGATACTCACATTTTTCTATGGTTTATCAGTGGCGACAATCGCTTGCCGGTACTGATGCGGGACAACATTCGCGACCGCGACAATGAAATTTACCTGAGCGTCGTGTCGATTTGGGAAGCAATCATCAAACATCACATCGGCAAACTGCCTTTACCTGAACCACCGGAGAGCTATCTCCCTGCCCAACGGGAACGACACCAAATCTCGAGCCTATCTCTGGATGAGGTTAGTGTGTCTCAATTGGCCAAGTTGCCTGCTTTTCATCGTGATCCCTTTGACCGAATGTTGATTTGCCAGGCCCTGGCCCATCAGTTGATCATCGCCACGGTCGATGAAGCGGTTCGAGCCTATCCGGTGCCGGTATTTGATGAAGTATAACGTGGAATTTTGGAAGTTGGAACCAAAATTGAGAGGAATGACGAAGAGGTCCGGGTGAAGACGGGCCTCTTTGTTTAGAGAGATTGATTCATTTGGTTGTTGCAACCAGCATTAACGAGGGTATTTAATCGTGGAAATAAGAGATCTCACCAATAAAGGGATCACGCCAGAAATTATTGATAGTTGGGAAAAAGCAGGGTACAACGTGTTGTTACCTGTACAAGAAGATGCCGTCAATAAAGGGGTTTTGGATGGGAAGTCCTTGCTTATTGTTGCCCCTACTTCCTCAGGAAAAACATTTGTTGGGGAACTGACTGCCATAACTTATGCGCTCCAAGGCAAGAGAACTCTGTACTTAGTTCCATTTAAAGCAATTGCTGAAGAAAAATATTTAGATTTCAGCGAAAAGTATAGTAGTGAAAATGTTGGTCTAATTGTTAGAATTTCGGATCGCGATCACCGGCAAAGCGATACTGAAATTCTAATAGGAAACTATGATATTGCAATCCTGACTTACGAAAAATTATCATCTCTACTTGTTACCAATGCAGGGATACTGGGCGTTTGCGACTGTGTGGTTGTGGATGAAATTCAGATGATGATGGATCCCGAACGTGGGGGAAACCTTGAACTTCTATTAACAAAAATAAAGGCTTCGACAAATAATACCCAAGTAATTGGATTGAGTGCAGTTCTTGATAGTCTCAACGGATTCGACGAATGGCTCGGAGCAGAGGTTGTTCAGCATAGAGATAGGCCCATTGAATTACGTCAGGGTGTATTGCGTCCTGATGGAATCTTTGAATATAGGGAATGGAATACTGGCGACATAGGCGAGGAGAATTTTAACACTAATTCTTTAGAAGAGTTAGTTAAATGCTTGCTGCTACTTGAAGAACAAGTGATTATCATCAGGAATAGTGTTAGAGAGGCGACCGACACCGCGAGTGAGTTTGCTAAATTGTTTACGCATTTACCAGCGGCGTCTCGTACCATCCAAACACTCAAAGCAGAAGCCGATACTGAAACCAAAGACGCTCTTCTTTCAACATTACGACATTGTATCGCTTTTCATCACGCAGACTGCGAATTAGGAGAAAGACGCGCAATAGAGAAGGGATTTCGTGATGGAGAAATAAAAATCATAGTAGCAACTACCACATTGTCAACGGGTGTAAATTTACCATGTAAGACGGTTATACTCGCAGACAATCGGAGATGGTCAGTCGTTAGAGGCAGTCCACAACAAGTGAACTGGTCAGTTGGAGAAGTCCGAAATATTTTCGGGCGCGCCGGTCGTCTGGGGCAGAATGAAGACTTCGGTCGTGGGATTCTCATTGCTCAAAACCAGAGAGAGTACAGACTAGTTCAGGGAGCATATCTAAATGCGCCGCTCGAGTCGCTTAGATCAACATTTGAGAATAAGGATATTGCTTTACGAGTTTTGGATATTGTAGCAACAGGTTTTGGCGGAACAGAAAAGGAGATTACCGATTTTATCTTTGAGACATTTGCAGCAAGGACCTGGAATAGTCCAGAGGCTATAGAACAGGTCAGTAAATATATCCGGAACGGAATCGAACGATGTCTCAAAGTAGGATTGTTCGAAAAAAATGCAAATGGAGTTATTCAAGTCACTCACTTGGGACGAGTTTGCGCTGTGAAACAGGTGTCAATTGAGACTTTTAGTAATTTAACTGATTATGTCAAAACTCTATCTCAAGTTGATAATCTTGATGTTGCATATGTAGGGGCTCTTTCAAAGGAAGTTGGAAAACAATACTACCGTGGGATAAGATGGTCAAATTTCGAATTACGTCAAACAATCACTACTAAACTGCGTGAATTATCTAGTGCAAATGAACTTGCGGGTCGGATAGCTTTGGCATTTCAAAAATTACAACCAATAATCGAACAGGATCAAACGCCTGCATTTGTGATAGCTCTTCTCGCAAAAGAAATATTAGAGACACGTTATACAGCCAAAACAATTAGGGAATCTTATCATATGACTGCCGCCACTGTCCGAAACATTTGTCTAAATTTGAGTTGGATACTGGATACCATGAGTAGTGTTGCCAGTATTCTTAAACCATCACTTTCTCAGGAAATGCATATTTTATCCCAATGTATACAGTATCAGGTCCCAATTTCGTGCAGATTTTTAAATGGAATTCAAGTCAATATCAACCGAGATGAAAAAGTAAGGCTAGTAGAAGCCGGATACACTACTGAGGATGATTTTCTCGATAAGCAAGGTAGTGATTTTATGGGGATAGTAAACCCAACAAAAGCAAACCAAATCATTGAAAATATCCATCAGAAACGGACTAAGAATAATCAATACTGGGAACGAGATCATAAGCGACGTCTAGACGCAGCGACTATAAATTCAGCCTATATTGAGGCTGTTTACACAGCAAGCGGCACTGATTTAGAGCGAGCCATTAGTGATTTGTTTGATACCGGTTTTGCGAATTGTACCGTAACCAGAATCACAGATCAAAGACATGGGGAACCAGATTTGTTAATGACCTTTCCTGATGGCAAAAGAATGACTATTCAAGTAACGGCAAAACAGAATTCTACAGAATTTATTGACTCAAAAAAAGCAGGTGATGTCATTCCACAGTCTGCAAGATTTCATCCCGATGGTTTTATGTGTTTAGGGCGTCCTGATTTTCAAGAATTAGCTAGAGAGCAAGCAATACATCAAGCGCAAGATGCGAACTTTAAACTACTTCCCATTTACGTTTTAGTTGAAATATTTGTTCAAGTACAAGAGGGTAAAATAGATGCAGATGCAGCAGCGCAGTTTTTGTTTTCCGAAAAAGGATATTTAACCATCGAAAAGGTGCGAGAGTTTGTTAACAGCAGTACAAACGGTACAGAGTAAATTCACTATTTTGGGAGTGGTTTGTTGGTTATAGATAAATATCCGTGTTGGGACGAGATCGTCGGTGAAACCCAACCACCACTACGTTGGGCTTCACTTCGTTCGATGCAGCGTAAGCAATTTCAAAGTAAAAGTATTAGTTAGAGTCGATAAGATGTGAAGAGGCAAAGAATATGTCACTGAATTATGAAAATCTAGATGAAAAAATCCGACAATTTATGGCAGAAGAGGTTAAATTAGACATTTCAAAAGGTACCTTCTATATAAGTCCACGTCTCAATGAACAGGGGGAAAACAACTATCCAGCCCTGCTGATTGAAGCTGTTGAAAGCTACGACGATGCTTGGCTGGCAAACGAGTTGCACCATCGACGATATATCAAGTCCGTTGAACAACGCAGAAAATATGGTGGCGGTTTTAGCGTTGCCAAGGTTCCTGTCACAGCCGCAGATACGCTTGCCGAAGGCGAGTTTAATCGATTCTATGTAAGAGGTTTATGCGCCCTGGCAATACAAGAGGGTATTAACGAAGTTGAAGTGTACCGAGGTAAATTTGTCCGCCAGCCGCGTCCTGGGTCAGAAGCAATGATAGGGAAAAAATTACCGGCCGAGGGTCTGTTGAAAGACCTTAGACAATCGCCAGGAGTAGAGCCTGCCCTTGGTTTACCACCTGGACCAAATTCCGGCTTAACTGTTCGTTTACCCTAAGCAGAGTGAGGCGAGAGGTTCAATTCAACAAAAATTCGAGTCCGTAGGTTGGGTCTTGTGCCTCGACCCACCCCCCATCCAGTTGAGTCTCACCTACCAGGCTCGCCCCAACCTGCGGAAATTACAGGTCGAATGATGAACACCGGTTACCTCATTTTTCTGGCGCTCTATCTGCTGGGCCTGCTGGTCCGCAGTGGTTATGAGCGGCTCAAACAAACCGGCCGGATCAAAAGCAGCAAGCCGGCCTTTGCCGTGGTCTTCGCGGCCATGTTTCTGCTGTGGGCCAGTTGGTTCAACCTGTGCCCGCTGGACCCGTGGCCGGTCCCCCTGCCAGACTGGCTGCGCAGGCTGGGTTTCGGCGTGTTCGGCCTGGGTCTGGTGCTGGCGGTGGGCGCGCTGGTCCAATTGCGGGGCCTGGAAAATGTTAGCCGGCTGGTGACCGGCGGCCTTTTTGCCAGAATCCGCCACCCGATGTATGCCGGGTTCATGCTCTGGATTCCCGGCTGGGCGGTGTATCACGGGGCTGTGGTCAGCCTGCTGGCCGGGCTGGTCGGTATCGGCAACATTCTCTATTGGCAACGGATGGAGGAACAAGCGCTGGAGTCACAGTACGGGGCCGCCTACCGGGCCTACCGGCAGCGAACCTGGTTTTGATGGTGCCGCAGGGGGAATAGACAACGACGCCGGCAATAATTTTACGGTTTGGTTATTACTCCATAGCCGGACGCGCCCGAGGTCATCCAAAATGCCCAAGGAATACCTTAATCCAAAAGAGCTATTCCCCAGCCTCCAATATGGCTTCTCCCAAATTGTGACCACCACCCACGGAGGCAGAACGGTATACCTGTCCGGCCAGGCGGCCTGGGACGCCGGGCAATAGATCGTTGGCGCTGACGACCTGGGCGCGCAAACCCGGCAAACATCGAGACCATTTTCTGATCTGTCACAGGCCGTGTTATAATGGCCTATGGTAATTATTCAGGTGACCGGCACTTTACGTGAGGCGCCGGTCACCTGATAGCTGAATAGTTACGGCCTATGAATAGGAGAGTTCCCATGGCTGAACAGAACTGCGCTAATTGCGGCTTACGGGCCAAATACGACAATAATCCAAAATCATTGCTCGGCCGAATTTGGCGCTGGCATATAAACTGGTGCCCCGGCTGGAAAGGATACATCACCTCCCTGCCTCTAGAGGAAAGGGCCAGGGTAGCCGAGAAATACAATTTCACCAAGTATCAAAATTTGTAATTTCAAACAAAGCCCCGCGACCTGGCCGACTTCAGCCCCGACCGGCTCATTGTTGCCCCTCTGTCTTCGCCGTGGTAGGATGCCCTGCTGTGAAAAAATATCACTTGTGGATATGGCTCATCATCAGCATCGGGCTGGCCCTGCGGCTACACAACCTCACCTACCATAGCCTCTGGTTCGACGAGGCCGTTAGCGTCTACTGGGCCAGGCAAAGCCTACCCCGGATTTTAGAAGTCGGCTTCACCCTGGTGGAGGACCGGCTGCCGCCGCTTTACTACCTCACCCTCAAGGGCTGGGCCGCGATTTTCGACTTCAGCGAGTTCAGCGTGCGGCTGCCGTCCGTATTCTACGGCGTCCTGCTGATCCCGGCGACGGCCAGCCTGGCGACTATGCTCTTCAACCGGCGCGTGGCCCTGTTTGCGGCTCTGCTGGTGACCTTCAATCCCTTCCTGATCTGGTACAGCCAGGAAGCCCGTATGTACGCGCCGGCCGTTCTATTTGGCGCGCTCACCGTCTGGGCTTTTCTCCAGCTCGTCAAAACTACAAACCACAATCGGCAAGAAATCACAGAACAAGCCCAATTCACCGCTCAGAACAGTTCACAACCATCCACCATGCCTCGCGACCATTCACGCTTTACACTTCACGCTTCACGCTTCACTATTCTCTTCATCCTCTTCGCCGTGGCCGGCCTTTACAGCCACCTCTACAGTGGCTTTTTGCTACCGGCCCTGGGCTTATGGCTGATTATCAGCTATCCCCGCCGCCGGCGGCTGTGGTTGTGGTTTGGCCTTTCTAGCCTGATGATCGTCGCTGCGTTTGCGCCGGTAGCCGTGGCTATCTGGCGCTTCTCCGGCGAAACAACGCCCGGCGACCCGCTCAGCGGCTTCTGGCAGCGAATCTGGTGGCTGCTGCAAGCCTTCACCGTCTGGAAAGCGCCGCTATCGCCCCTGCTGCAACCAGCCTTGCCGCTAATCCTGGCCTTCTTTGCGGGCGCGGCCTACCTCAAACCCATAAACTCAGAACTCAAATCGCAAATCGCAAATCACAAACCCGCAGGGCGGGTGTCGCAAATCGTAAATCGTAAACCCGCAGGGCAGGTGTCGCAAATCGCAGAACTCCTGCCCCACCCGCGCCTGCTCATCACCCTGCTCCTGGTCGCCCCTTTCCTCATCGCCAACCTGCTCCTGTTTCGCAACCAGTTGGCCTTTTTTGGCGAGCGCTACTTCATTGTAATGGTCCCGTGGCTGCTACTTTTAGCCGCCCTCGGCGCAGACAATCTCGGCAAGTGGGCGTCGCTCCTCACTCCTCGCTTTTCGCTCCACGCTCCACGTTCCCCCCTCCCCGCCCCACACTCCCCCCTCCCCTTCCTCCTGCTTCTACTCGTCACCGTCCTGCCCATCCCCGGCCAGTGGAGCATCCCGGCAGCCAAAGAAGCCTGGCGGCAGAGCGTGGCCTACCTGGCCGAACAGGCCCGGCCCGATCACGCCATTCTCATCCACCCCGACTGGGTGCGCCACCCTTTTCAGTTCTATTTTCAGGGTCCCGGCCAAACTTACGCCGCCTTCAGCAGCGTGACCCCGGAGACGCCGATCGACGGCCCGCTGGCCGGGGTGGTCGATGATCATCCGGTTATCTGGTTGATTCAATCCCACTGGCAGGGGGCCGACCCCAACCGCCGGGTGGAGCAGTGGTTGGCCGGCCGGTACCCGCTGGTCACGGAACTGTACCCCCCCGGCATCAGCCTCACCGCCTACGTCCCCGGCTACCGGTTCGACAGCTTGCCGCCGGAGGCCAGCCCGGTCGATATTCAATTCGGGAACGGCCTGCGCCTGGTCGGCTACCAGGCCGACCCCATCGTCACGGCCACGGATGCGCTGTTCCATCCGCCGTCTGGCTGGCTCCACGTAACCCTCTACTGGACCGCAACCAGGCCGGTTGGCGGCGATACCAGCCCTTATCTGGAACTGGTGGGGCCGGAAGGCGTGTGGGGCAAAAGTTTGACCCGAACCAACGATGCGCTCAATTTATATCCACCGGCCCAATGGCCGGCCGCGGCCGGCCGCAGCCTGATCATTCGCCACGATGTGGATGTGAACCTCAACCCGGTGACCCCGCCGGGCCGGTATCAACTGGTTATTGGCCTGGCCGGCGCCAAAGAGCAGCATCGGTTAGCCGAAATCGAAGTCCGCTGATGGTTTTGACGCTCTATGGCCTTTGTGGTAGGCTTAATCGTTGAATAACAAGGCAAAAGTGACCGGCACTTGTACTTAATATGAGCGAGCTTTAAATGCCAATCAGGATCAAGGTTTTATTTCAAATATTCTTTCTTCCGGTTATCATGCTGGTGTTCATCACCGCCTGTAGCGGCGGTTCGCTGCTGTCAAACGTCACGGTAAACCCGGAGAGCATCAGCCCCAACGCCGACGGTTTGAGCGACGTGACCCGCATCAGCTACAGTCTGTCTCGCTCGGCCGATCTATCCATTTATCTGGTCGATGAAGCCGGCCAGCGCCACTATTTTAGAGAGGGCCGCCGGCGGTCGGCCGGGAGCTATCAGGTGGACTTTGGCGGAGTCATCAACGGCACCATGCTGCCCGACGGCGCCTACACCTGGGTGGTTGAGGCCGTCGCTGATGACGGCGTAACAGCCAGCCGGCAAGGCAGCCTGACCATTACCGACGCCGACACGACCAAACCGGAACTCCAGGGCTTCAGCGTGTTCCCCCAAATCTTCACCCCCAACCAAGACGGCATCGACGACCGGGTGGTGATCAACTATTACTTAACCAAAGCCGCCGCGACCAGCGTCTACCTGTTGGGGCCTGATGGGCAAACCCGCTACCCCATCGCCGAAGTAGAGCGAGAAGTCAAGCCGGGTGAACCGGGCTTTCACACCTACGACTACGAGGGCGGGGTTGACCTGGGGGCGGACCCGCCTCCGGACGGAGTCTACACTGTTTATGCCGAGGCCGAAGATCGGGTCGGCAACCGGACCGTCGTCACCAGCACCCTGACCATCGCCGAGGGCGGCGTGCCCCGGGCCGACATCGTGGCGGCCAACGTAGACTTTTATAACCCGGCTACCGGCGACAAAGTCGTTCCCCTGGGCCAAACCCTGGCTTTCACCCTCACCGTCGAGAATTTCGGCAGCGTGCCCATTCGTACCCACGGCCCCAGCTCAGGGGAGCCGTATCGCAGCGATGAGAATTTCAATACCAAGGGCTTTTACGAATCTTCGGGGGCCTGGCGGGTGGGCATTGATTACGAGGGCAATCCCAGTTACGCTTACCCCTACCGCTGGGCCGTCGGCAATCTGGCCGAACTGGAACAGCGGGTGATCAACGGCAACACCGAATACTTTCTTTTGCCGGGCCAGCGGGCTGTGGTTACCGGCTCGATCCAACTGCTCGACCCCATCGCCGATAGAGACCGGGTGACCTTCTGGGCGGGCCTGATTCACGAACACGTTCGTATCGATGTTTTCAATGACCACGTGGACCCGCAGCCTATTGTGATTGGATACTGAGAGAATTTGCGAATAGCGAATAGGCGAATAGCGGATAGTGTAGAGCGAATAACGTTACTTGCCTATTCAAAAAGCCAACCTTTGTCATTCAGCATTCACAATTCACAATTCACAATTCACAATTCACAATTCACAATTCACTATGATCGATCTGGCCATTATTATCGTTAACTGGAATGTGCGCGACCTGCTGGCCGCCTGCCTGCGCTCCGTTCAAGCCGACCTGGCCGGCAGCAACCTGGCCGCTCAGATTTGGGTGGTCGACAACGGCTCCAGCGACGGCTCGGTGGAGATGCTGCGTCGCGACTTTGCCGGGCTGCACCTGATTGCCAGTGACCGGAATTTGGGCTTTGCCGCCGGCAATAACGCCGCCCTGCGAGCCATTGGATTTGCCAACCGAAACCGGGCTGATACGGCGTCTCCGGCCCCATCGACCCAGGCGCGACCGGCTGCCGTGCTCCTGCTCAACCCTGACACCGAAGTGCAACCCGGCGCGCTCCAAAGCCTGGTTGATTTTCTGCACCGCACCCCGCAAGCCGGCATTGCCGGGGCGCAGCTGCTTTTCGACGACGGTGCATTTCAGCACAGCGGCTTTGATTTTCCCGGCCTGGGGCAATTAGCCATCGAGTTATTACCCGGCCCCGGCCGGTTGGTTGAGTCCCGTTTGAACGGCCGCTACCCGCGCCAGCTCTATCAGCGAGGCCAACCCTTCAAAGTCGGTCACCCGCTGGGCGCAGCCATGTGTGTGCGCCGGGAGGCAATTGAGCAGGTCGGCTTGCTGGACGAGCAGTATCATATGTATGTTGAAGAAGTCGATTGGAGCAAGCGCATCCGGGCAGCCGGTTGGGAGGCGTACTGTGTGCCGGCGGCCAAAGTCATCCACCTGGGCGGCCAGAGCAGTACCCAAATCCAAACCAGCAGCTTCGTCAATCTGTGGACCAGTCGCCGTCGATTTTATGGCCAATATTACTCCCCGTTCAAAGTGTGGCTGGCCAGGCAGATTGTCAGCCTGGGTATGCGGCGACTGGCCGGCCAGGCGGTTGAGGCGGCACGGCGAGGCGAATTAGACCAGGCCGCTCTGGCCGAACGATTGCGCGGCTATAACCAGGTAAGGGCTATCTGGTCTCAACCACAGGTACAAGAGAAATATGGCTAAAATATTGGTTGCGATTCTCACCAAAAACGCCGCGGCGCATATCGGCGATTGCCTGAAAAGCGTGCAGTGGGCAGACCAGATCATGCTGGAGGACTCCTACAGCAACGATGGTACGGTCGAAATCGCCGCCGAGTTCGGCGCCCGGGTATACCAGAATGAGTTTGTGAATTTTGCCGTGGCCCGCAACAGGGCCTTGAGCAATGCTCAAGCGCGGGGGTTTGAGTGGCTGCTGTTTGTGGACGCCGATGAACGGGTTACCCCGGAATTGGCCGAGGAAATTCGCTCGGCCATCGATCAGCCGGATGTGGCCGGCTGGTGGCTTCCCCGCTACAACGTTATGTGGGGGCACATCATGCGCGGCGGGGGCTGGTATCCTGATTACCAACTGCGCCTGATGCGAGTTAACGCCGCCTATTATGATCCGGAACGGCAGGTCCACGAGATTGTGGTCCTCGATGGTCAAGCCGGGTATCTCACCGGGCATCTGATCCATTACAATTACGACAACCTGGCCCAGTTCAAGAGCAAACAGGATCGCTACATTGATTTTGAAGCCAAAATTCTAAAGGAAAAAGGGGTCAGGGCGAAACCGTGGACCTACCTGACGATGCCGCTGCGCGAGTTCAAGCGACGCTACGTGTCATTGCAAGGGTACAAAGATGGCTGGGTGGGCTTACAGGTGTGCAGTTTGATGAGTTGGTATATGTTTGTGACCTACCTGCGTTTACGGCAGTTGTACCAGGCCGAGCCAAACTGACGGCAAGTTGACTACCGTTCTCGCCTCAAAATAATCACCAATTTTTGGGGTGGCGCTTCACCGGCCTTAATGGTATAGTATGGTTGCTGGTACCTTTCTTCACACCCTTCGAATTCAACTAGCCTTATCCGTCACCCGACACCGGTTCTACCTTAACTTGTTACTGTCTAGCGCCTGATTTCCTGACCTATGCCAGCAAAAAGAGGCCCCCTCCCCCCAGGGGCCTCTTTTTCATCCGCACTAGCCGGGCCGGTTGCCGCTCCCGCTGTAGTCTATTCCACCCCCATAGCGCCACAAAAAAAGGGGGCTGTACGCCCCCTTAAGTTTCAAGGTCAAAAATTTAGACTAACTCCGGGTCTAATAGCCCATAGTTATTATCTGCCCGGCGATAGAGCACATTCATTCGGCCCGTTTCAGCATTGAAAAATACAAAGAAATCGTGGCCCAGCAACTCCATCTGCTCAACTGCCTCGTCCTGACTCATAGGGTGAGCGGTAAAGCGCTTGGTCCGCACAATCTTGCGCTCACTTTCTTCAGCCAGAGCCTCCATGGCCTGCTGATCAAGCTCAGGCATCAAGCCCAGATCTTCCATATCTTTGCGCTTATTGAGCTGCCCCTGCCAGCGGTCAACGCGCTTGCCTTTGTAACGAACAATCTGGCGCTGGATTTTTTCGGCCACGGCATCGATACAAGCATAGATAGCCTCGCCCCGTTCTTCGGCCCGCAGAATAGTGCTATTGGTTCGTAGCGTTACTTGCACCACCTTTCTGTCCCGCGCGCTTTTGGTTTTTTCTTCGGTAATTTCAACCCGTGTCTCGTCAATATCCGGCAAATAGCGGTCAAGTTTACCTATTTTCTTCTCAACGTAATCTCGAATCCGGTCCGAGACAATGAAATTTTTACCTTTTAAAACCAGCTGCATTTTTCTTTCCTTTCTAGCCCAAGGCTTTAGAATTTAGGTGTATGGGTTCATCACCGGGCCTTGGCCAGGGTTACTCCCCATACCGAAGCAACACCGGCCTCTTTTAAGGCCTCAGCGCAGGCATCTAAAGTTGAGCCAGTGGTGCATACGTCATCGATGAGCAACACCCTTTGACCGGCCAGAGTATTGCGGCCACAGCTAAATGCACCCACCACATTCTGGCGACGTTCCGCCGCGCCTAACTTCATTTGAGATTGAGTAGCTCTGGCCCGCTGCAACGTATGCGCATCAACCGGTAAACCAAGTAAGGCGCCTAGCTCTCTGGCCAGAAGCTCACCCTGATTATACCCCCGCTCCCGCAGACGGGAAAGATGTAAGGGTACCGGCACAATGATATCCGCCCGGAGGTGATAACGTTGACAAGTATCGGCCAGGATTTGACCAAGAGTCGCCGCAACGGCTTTGTGATTGCGATATTTGAGGAGGTGAATGGCCGGTCGAATGGGGTTATTCTCAAAGTAAGCCGCCGACCTGATAGCCTCAATATATTGAAGCGGATTATGCTGGCACTGGCGACAGGATGGTTTCAGCGGATCAGGCAGCACTGTACCGCAACGCTCACAGATAGGCTCAGTAATAAAAGCAATTTGACCCGCGCAAGAGGGACACAACCAGGCGTTGGTGGTTCCACAACTAACACAGCGCGGCGGATAGATGATGTCGAGGAGGAAACGGCCAGTTTTTTGCAGAAGTGTTTGTGCTAACACCTGGGTCACACTCTTGTGATCGTAGTGGTTCTTACGGTCAAGGAGGGAAAGGACGGAAGAATTGAGCTTAATCGTCAAATTCGAGCAGGTCACCCACCTGAGTTGCTGTAGCCGCAATAGTACCGACCGGCAGCTCCAGCACATACACCGCCTGGGTGACCAATGGACCAACCCGGTAAGGGATCATATTGGCATCGGCCCGGATGACTCGATAATTTTTATCAACATAGACGACATCAATGGCGAAGCTCATAAAGAAGGTGTGGATGCTTTTTTCACCCACCAAGATTAAGCCCTCTTCTTTTTGAAGAGGTACTGCCCCCAACAATCCCCGCAATCTTGACCAGAATGTGTTTGCTAGGCGACCTTGCGTAATCAGTGGGACATTACGAGTGTGGTTAAAAACTTGCATATGTAAGTTCGAATTCTAGAGAACAGTGGCGCCAGAGCCTTTTTTCGGGCGTTTAGCCTGATTAACCTCCTACCAATCCCGGTGTCTCCATAATGATTAACGCCGCCGGCCCCAACAAGATAATGAACAAAGCTGGAAAAATCAGAAATGCCATTGGGAACAGCATCTTAATGGGGGCTTGATTGGCCAACTCCTCGGCCCGCTGGCGGCGTTTAATCCGCATCTGTTCAGATTGAACTCTAAGAATCTTGGCGATACTCACCCCAAGCTGCTCAGCCTGGATAATGGCCGCCACAAAGGTAGTCACATCCGGCACGCCCATGGATTGATCCATATTTTTCAAGGCGTCCCGGCGGGCTATCCCCAGGCGCATTTCTTGCACTACTTTGGTAAAACCCTTGCTCAACTGGTTATCCCACTTTTCGGCCACCTTCTGCATAGCCCCATCAAAGCCCATCCCTGCCTCCACCGTAATTGTCAGCAAATCCAGGGCATCGGGCAATGTTTTGATGATCTCGCTCTGGCGCTGTCTGATCTTTGAACGGAGCCACAAAATCGGCATGAAGTAGCCAATGAGGGCCGCCCCCAGGCCATAGACAATAGCCCAGGCCGGCGATGAAAAGGTGGCCAACAAAAATATCAACACGCCCAACACCAGAGCCACAAAAACGCGCAGCCCAAAGAACTCGGTTGGACTCCAGTTATTGGGTCTGCCGGCTAATTCCAACTGCAATTCGGCGGCCTGGCGGGACCTGGCCGGGGAAAGCCGGCTAAAACCTTTGGCCAGGTTCAATAACATGGGGCGAATGACCCGCTGGCTGAACGGCTGAGAGAGTTCAATTTCCTCCAGGGTTAAAGGCGCATCAGTTCTCTTGGCATACTCTTCCAAACGGGCCTGAACGTCTCCTGGCTCTCTTGAAGTTCTGAGGCCGTAACGCACCAGGGCAAACACCCCAACCAGCACGATAATAACCACCACCCCCACAATTATGTAGGTCATAGTCTCAACCTCTCCATCAGCGTGAAATTAGCCTTTAACACCGCCTGTTTGTTATACTTCAATATCGGTAACCTTCTTCATCGCGAAGAAACCGATCACGATGCCCAGGAGACCGATGGCCACCATGATCCAGCCGCACGGCTGGGAACAGAGATCATCGGGACCCAGGCCGCGGCTGGGGCAAGTGAAAATCATCCGGCCAATATACTCAGGGTTCATCGCATACAGAATGAAACCCAAAATAATCGGCAAGGCCGAGATAACATAGCCGGAGATTTGGGCCTGAGCGGTCAGCACCCTGATTTCACCTTTGATGCGCACCCGTTCGCGAATGACAAAACCGATGATCTCCAGAATTTCGGCCAGGTTACCCCCAACCTCGGCTTGCACGTTGATGGCCGTAATCATCAAGTCGAGGTCATCGCTGGGCACCCGGCGCAACAGGTTGTTGAAAGCTCGTTCATAATCAACCCCCAGGCCGATCTCGCGAACCACCCGGCTGAATTCAGTTGAAATAGGCGCCGGTAATTCATGGGCCACCGCATCCATCGCCTGCAATAGCGAATAACCGGCGCGCAGCCCATTAGCCATCAACTGAATCGCATCACCCAACTGATCATTGAATTGTTTGAGCCGCCGGCGCTGGCGTAACTTTAGGTAGAACTTGGGCAGAAAGAAACCAACCACCGCCCCAATTAGCGGCAATACAAAGCCACCGTAAATCAGCCAAAATATGGCCGCGGCCAGGATAACGGAAATCACGTTCATAGCCCAGAACTCGGCCACCGTCCACTTCAAGTCAGCCCGGGCCAGTTCCGTAGCCAGATTCCTACCCAAACCCCGCTCTTCAATCGCCCGATCCAGAGACTCGGTCAGGGCCGACGGAGTTTGAACCTTTTCGCGGGCTTTCGTCTCCTGCTCGCCAATAGCAACAGCCGTCGAGTCGCCGACAAACTGGTCCAAACGTTCCAGGGTAACGCTGTCACCCCGTCTGGACACGACCACGCCGGCGACCAGAACGCCAATCGTCAGCACAAACATTAAACCTACGATGAAATAGAGCACAATCACCCTCCGTAAACTACCACCACCTGTCGCTGCCATTCAGGTGAGTGATGATTGCCGGACCAGGCCGCTTGTTAAAAGCTGGTTCTTACACCAAAGAGATTGGCCGGCAAGGTCAATCCGGCGGCCTCAATTCGATCAGAAAACTTGGGCCGAATCCCGGTCGGCTTTAGCCGGCCAATGATGCGGCCATTCTCGATGCCTTGCTGTTCAAACACAAAGATGTCCGACATCACAATCACGTCGCCTTCCATGCCCTGCACTTCGGTCACGTTAATAATTTTGCGGCTGCCGTCTCTTAAACGGGCCTGCTGCACAATCAGGTCAACCGCCGCGGCGACCTGCTCGCGAATAGCCCGCACCGGTAAATCCATCCCGGCCATCAGGCACATCGTTTCCAGCCGAGACAACACGTCGCGCGGGCTATTGGCGTGAGCCGTGGTCAAACTTCCATCGTGGCCGGTATTCATCGCCTGCAACATGTCCAGCGTTTCACCGGCCCGGCACTCGCCCACCACAATCCGGTCCGGGCGCATCCGCAGGGTATTGATCACCAGGTCGCGAATGGTTACCTCACCCTTACCTTCGATATTGGCCGGGCGCGACTCCAGGGTGACCACGTGTTCCTGGCGCAACTGCAATTCGGCCGCATTTTCAACCGTGATAATTCGCTCATCGTTAGGAATAAATGAGGACAGCACATTGAGCAGCGTGGTTTTTCCTGAACCGGTGCCGCCGGAAACAACCACATTCAACCTGGCAATAACGCAAGCCTTCAGAAACTCGGCCACTTCCGGCGACATGGAACCGAACTTAACCAGGTCATCAATAGTAAGGGGATCTTTCTCAAATTTGCGGATGGTCAGGGTAGGGCCATTGAGAGCCAGCGGCGGAATAATGGCGTTCACGCGGGAGCCGTCCGGCAAACGGGCATCCACGTATGGTGAGCTTTCGTCCACCCGGCGTCCCAGCGGCGACACAATCCGGTCGATGACCTTCATCACGTGTTCGTTGTTCTCAAAGATGATATTTGTTTTGGTGAGCTTACCCTTGCGCTCGACAAAAACCTTTTCTGGGCCATTGACCATAATTTCGCTGACGGTTTCATCGGCCAGCAGAGGTTCGAGCGGACCAAAACCCAAGATCTCGGCCACGATCCCTTCAAACAACCGTTCTCGCTCCGGCCGGCTTAAAATGATATTTTCCTGGGTCAATACCTGATCAAACAGGTCCTGGATGGTCTGGCGTACCTCATCCGTGCGCGATACATCCATAGCCGGGTCGAGTTCGGCAATAAGCTTGTCCTGCACCCGCTCCTTCAGGTCTTTGAAGGCGTCTCGACTTTGGGAAGTCGGGACAGGCCGACGGCCAGTTGGTTTCGGTCTGGCCGGGATTGTTGGCCCAGTAGTGGGCCGGCCCTCCCGTTCCACAGGCTGCTGTGTTCGCTCAATTCGCTTCAATAATGACATAGACCTTACCTTTTACCCTTTTGCCGGAATAATTTGTGAAGGGCGTCTGCTTCAAGGGCGCCAACCTGTTGGCAATGTTGGACGTTACGCCTCAGTCACCCACTCTGGTTACGTTAGGTCGCGTTCCTCAAGAGATTTCAACAAATGTTTGCTCAAGGCAATGGTTGCCTGGGACAGCAAACTGGTTTTATTGCCCAACACGTATGGAATACCCTGGTTCACCGAAGTAGTGACAGTTCTTTCATCGAATGGGAGCTGCCCCTCGATCTTGTATTTGATATTGGCTTCAATATCTTCGGCGCGAATATTGATGCGTTTATCCACCTTATTCAGAATGAACATAATCCGCTCGCGCTCGTATTCAAGGGCCTCGGTAACTTCAAAAAAGAGCTTGGCATTCTTGATCGCCGGTATTTCCGGTGTAGTTACTACAATTATTTTATCAGATATATCCAGAACATTCAAGACCACATCATCGAGCACGCTGCCCGTATCAACCAGAATAATGTCAAACATCGTTCTGAGACGATCGAGCACATCGCCCACCAGTCCGGGAGTGACCGTATCGGCGACTTCCGGGCGAGGTGGGGCCAGCAGAGCCTTGACCCCGGAACTATGCGAAAGAAAGATGTCATTGATCAGCTCATCATCCAACTCATCGGCCAGCGAGGCTAAATCGGCAATGGTGCGGCTGGCATACAGATTGAGCAGCACGCCGATATCGCCAAATTGCAGGCTGGTATCGACGACGGCGACTTTACTGGCGGCGCTCTGCTGCAAGGCAATAGCCAGATTGACCGCAATGGTGCTGCAACCAACCCCCCCTTTGGCGCTGAAGATGGTCACAATCTTGCCGGCGGCTTGCGGTTTAACTTCAGCCTTAGCCCCTACGCCAACCCCGGTCTGGACCATCGCCGGCATAGCCTGGCGGCGGCTGGCCCCCAACTGGTAGACCCGCCGAATACTGCTGACCAGCTCATCGCTGGAAAAGGGCTTGATCAAGAACTCTCGGGCACCGGCCAACATCGAGCGCCGCAGATAATCGGATTCCCCCTGCACCGACATCATAATGATCTGGCAGAAGGGCACGGCCTGCGAAATCCTTTCGCTGGCGGTGATACCATCCACCCCCGGCATGTTGATGTCCATCAACACGATGTCGGGCTTCAGCTCAATGGCCATGTCGATGCCTTCTTCACCGTTGATGGCCGCGCCAACCACGTCGATGTCAGCCTCAAAGAAGAGCAGCTTACGGAGATTCTCGCGAGTCTCCGGGATATCATCCACAATCAGGAGACGAATTTTTTCGCCTGGAGCGGGTGTTTCGGGAAGGGGGGCAACTGTTCGTGACATAGACTAGTACCTTAACATAAAAATATTCAATGCCTCTAAAAAGGTTCAAAAGGAGTCCAAAATCAATGGACTCCTTTTAGACCGTCAGTTTCCATAAAACTGACCTATTACCATCATAAGCCGGTTTGGCTGCTGCATCAACCTCTCTCCAAACCGGAAGAATAGTAAGCAACGTGGATGCAGGATTGACTGAATTCTTTTAAAAAAATGTTTGACGACTCCGAATTTATCGCCAGGCCGCTCCTTTACCGGGGTTGTTCCTGAACACTCTCGACAATTTGGATATCTTGTTCTCTGATGTCGGCGATGGAGGTGGCCATAATGAACTCGATCTTGGGCGGCACGGCGATATTGAAGCGAGTGAGCATGTATTGCAGCGTGACCGCTTCGGTCAAATGGTCGGCGTTCTCTTCACCGGCGGCCCGCAAGGCCAACTCATTATAGATGCCGCTCTGGCGCAGCCACAACAGCACCAGAGCGTCCTGGGGTGTAACGGCCAGGGTGACCACGTCGGGCACGTTGGGCGTGGGCGTGGGTGGGGGCTGGTCCGCCGGTTGGCCTTCGGCCGGAGGCGGCGGAGGCGGCGGTTCGATCCAGGGCCCCACCCGGATCACTTTGGCGGCCTGCACGGTCAACTGAGCCACCCGCCGCGGAATCTGGGCCTCGCGAGGAAAGGCAATAGCCGGGATATCGCCGGAAAAAAGTTCCACCCGCCCTTCGTCAATTGGGTCGCTCAAGGTAAAACGGCCGGTATCCTCGCCCGTCTCCGGGTCCAGCTCCGGCACAATAAAGCTAAGCTTATTGGGCAGGGTGGTCTGGAACTCTTCGTCCACATCGACAAAGAAAGCCGTTACCAAAATGTCGACGTAGTCGCCCGGCTGGACGGCATAGGCCACGCTGGTTTGGCGATTGACCGGATAGGCCACCCCCACCCGGCCCGGCGGCACCAGGAAGGAGGCTTCCCGTTCGCCGGCCACGTCGGCCAGCATGCTGCGCACAATCACCTGCCCCTGCACAATTTCCATCTTGGCCACCCGGCCGATGGTTTCGGCTTCATCGGCAATGATCTCCGGCGGCACGTTGTTGGCCGGCCACTCCCGTCGCCCAATCGAGCCTTGCACAAAGGCCGAGCCGCGGCCAATCGGTTGCAGGGCCACGATCACTTCGGTCAGCTCCGGGCCGACCGGTTCCGGTAGAACGCCGGGGGTTGGGGTGGGTGGTTCGGCAAATGGACTGGGTCCACCGCCGCCCTGCAACAGCAAAAAGGCGACCGCGGCCACCGTTGCCAGACCCAGAATGATGCCCAGAATGATTAGTAGTCTGCCACGTTGCATATTTTACTCCCCTTTTCGACTGGATTTGACGAAAAGGACGCTAGCATATGCATGATACCTACTTTGGCAGAAAAAGTCAAGACGTGGCCGGAAGTTATTTGACATAACAAAAAGGATTGCGTAAAAAAGTGTGGTAAAGTTGTCAGTGATGTGGACTCGCAGCATGTCATTTCGAGGAGGCCAAAGGCCGACGAGAAATCTCTGAAAACTGGTCCTGCAAACGACGGTTTTAGGGACGCTTCGCGTCGCTCCCGCTTGGCGTGTCGCTCGAAATGACATGGGCATCACGTACTTTTTAACCACTTCGGGTAAGAAAGTCATCGGGAAGTTGTATTTGCCCTCCCCCTGATAGGGGGACCCTGATAGGGGGAGGGTTAGGGTGGGGGCCTGTACCCCGCCTACTGGATCAGGCGGACGGAGACGCTCTTCAAAATGGCGTCAAAGATGCCATCCAACTGGGCCGGAGAGGCCGCCGGGAAGTACTGGCCATCCGAACCGTCCACTTTGGCAATCGCGTCCAGGAACTGCTCGTCAACGCCGTTGCCCAGGCCAATGGTGTAGATGGTTACGTTAGCCTCGCCGCCCTTTTTGGCATAGTACATGGAGCAATCTTTAGCCCGGTCCTCACTATTGGCGCCTCTCGAGTCATCGCCGAGGTTAGGCTGGTACAGATCGACAGCGTAACAGTTGACGCTGGAGGCGCCCGAATTACGGGGATTCTTGTTGGCAACGCCGTCGGTCATCACAATCATGATCCGCCGGGCCGAACCGCCTCGACCGCAGTGGCTGGAAAGAGGACTGGCAGATGAACAGGCATTGTCAAAACTGGCCTTATTATCTACATTTAGCCCCAACATCTCCAACCCGCGCAGCATCCCTTCGGCCATATTGGTGCTGCCCCACGGCGGCAGAATCTCCAGCTTATTGAGCACCTCGGTATAGCTGATGGCCCCGGTCGACCGGAAACATTGATCGGCCGATAGATATTTTTTGCAGCGCAGCTCCACCCGGGCGTCATTCGGAGCGGTAGAGCTATAGGCGGTGATACCAACCTGGTCGAACTGCGGGTTGAGCCGCTCGATGAAGCGCTTGACCGCTTCCTTGGCCCCCCGGATGGGCTGGTAACCGCTAAACAAGGGGTTGGTGGTCGGATCGGCCAGGTCGGTGCCGGCCGCGGAGACCCGATTGGCCCCATTATCCAGCACGGTACAGTCATCCGGGTTATTGATCAGCAGCCCATACATAGGGTTACAACGATTGCAGGCCTGGCGGAAGGCCGAGCCGCGGGTGGCCTCGCGATTGGCCACGCCGTTGTTGTAATCGGTGCTGGTGCCGGCAAAAGCGGTATTATTTTGGTTGCCGATGACGATCTGGTCGATATCAAAGCCAACCCCGCCGGCCCAGATCTTCAGGGTGTAGCGGCGGCCGTTCGCCAGGTCCAACTTGGTGCTGCTATTGGTCAGTTCGATCCAACGCCAGGCGCTGGAGCCGGCCCCGCCGTAGTTGGCCCCTTTGGTGCCGGTGGTCGTGCCAACCGGCTCGATCTGGCCGCTGCCCAGCTCGGTGGCCGGCACCGGGTTGCCGCCGTTGGCGGTCCACAAATCGGTGTAATCATACACCGCCCAGAAAATGTGCTCCGAGGTGCCGCCGTCGAACCAGTCGCCGCCGCGCTGGATCCTGGCCCAGATGCGGGTGTTGTCGTTGCTGCCGCCGCTGGCTTGCGTATCCCAGTCGTTGGCCGTGACAAAATCATACTCCAGGCTGGGCACGTCGGTAGGGGCGCTGCGCACCTCGGCCAGGGTATAGTTACGTCCAAAAGGGATGCCGTCAGAAGTGGCCGTCGGGTCAATGGCCCAGGCGGGAAAGGGCTGGTGCGAGACCCAGGAGCCGCGGTAGCCGGCAGTGTTTTTCAAAATGGGCGTGGCGCCGGAATTATAGCCGCCGGTGGTGTCGGTACCAAAACCATAATTCCTCATCATATAGGGCACCGACCGGCTATTGGTATCCGCCGGGTGTTGCACCGCCCAGAAACCCCGGCCGGGCTGGCGGAAGGGGCCGGCCAGGATGGAACTGTTGAACGAGTAAAGCTCCCCTTCGATGACGACGTACCGCTTGGGGTCGGTGCCGCCAACGGTGTAATAGCCGGCGGTATTGCCATCGCGCTGCCAGCAGAGCTGGTTGGTATTCTGGGGCATCGGGCTGGGCAGCGAGGTATTGCCGGCGGCAAGGCCGTAAGAGAGGCTGGCGGCGCCGCCGGGGCCCAGATTGGTTGTCGGCAGGTGTTTGACCGGGATGGGGTGGAGAAAACTGGGGTTGGGATAGTCGCTGCCGTAGGTGGCAACAGGCCACGAACTCTTGCCCTCAAAGGGGTCGTAGAAGCCATAGCCAATGGTATCGAACTGCATGGAGCCGGACATATCAAAGACAATCGCCACGTCCAGGTTGGTGACGTTTTGGGCAACGGCTTCATCCCAAACCGGCACGTTGCGGAAGCCGAAGAACTGCATAAAGTTCATCTGCACCGGAACGATGCCCTGAACCCGGACTTTGGTGGCCGTGCCCAGGATATTGGTCGCCAGGTTACACAGGTTGGAGTCAGCCTCATAGACCGGCGGGTTGCTGTCCTCGTCTTGTTTGGCCTGAAAAGTGCGGGTGTCCAGGTAGAATTCGGCGGTAGGGCTGGCCACCCGCTGGCCGTTGGTGGGAAAGTAAAGGTAATAGCGCTGGTCCGCCGGCACCGCATTGATGTCGCCGGGTGCGGTGCGGCGCTCAAAGGTCCACTGCGGCGTCCAGAGGGGGTTGCCGGCGCTAAAAGTGCCGTCGTGATAATTCCTGAAGCCGGCCGCAGCAGTATTCAGATAACTGCTATGGGCGCAGCCGCGAATGTAAACATTAACCTGCGGCAGCCCGGCGCCGTCTCGCAGCCGGTAACCATTCTGGTCCAGGTAATTAATGGCCCGGATGAAGGTTTGCTCCTCGGCCGGCAGTTCCACCACCCCGCCCAGGGTGGCCGCGTCGACGGCCCGCTTGAGCCGGGTCCGCTCGATGTAAACCAGCCCCAGGTCCAGGGCCAGGCCGAGCATGGCAATCAGACCCAAAATGGCAAAGGCAATGATAACGATGCTCTGGCCTTTTTCATTAGAGTTTGGCAAGCTCACTAATCGTCGTATTCTGGAAGAAATGATTGCTTTCAACATAACCCACCTCATCGTAAAATAACCAACTAACCAACTAACTAACTAACTAACCAGTGTCATTAAGTTTGTAGGCGAGGCTAAAGCCATCGCCCTGAGAGAGCAAAGGACGCCAAAGCGCCCTATTTTAGCCCGTAGGGCTTCGTTCTTTCAGCACGACGGCTTCAGCCTCGTGCTAACTTATTGACATTGACTAACTAACTAACTCCACCCCCGCCACGTGTTACTGCTCACAGGCGGCGTCATCATACCTCAGAAAAGTACTGCTTATTTGTCGATTTGTACCGGTGACGACCGAGGTGACATTCAGCAAGGCAATGTGCTCGATCTGATTGGAGCTGCCATACACCGGCACCCGAATAGTCTTATTGACCAATTGCCCCAGGGCCGCATCGACCGTGCTGCTGCCATAGGCCGCGCTGCCGGCCGCGGCCAGCCGATCCGGTTCGTTAGTGCTCAAGATAATATCGCCATTGAGCGGGTCGCGATAATCGTGCAGCGACAGGCGCGGATTGTGCAGCGCCTCAACCAGGTAGCGCGGGTCGTTGCTGCGGGCCGGGTTCCAGACCACCCAGGTAAAGGCCGGCGTGCCGCTGCCGGCCTGGTAAAGCTGCAAAGCCAAATTCTCGCCGGGCGAGTCTGGATTGGCAAAAACCTGTTTGGCAAAGCTGATCGGCGCTAACTCACAGACCGGGCCAATGGAGTCGGTGGCGGTGGCATCCCGGGAGATGGTAATCCGCATGGCCGTGTGAGCATAGAAGGGAATGGGATCGGTCAACGGATTTGAGATCAGCGGCGCGCCCAATAATTGGGGCTGGTCATACATTAGCTCGCTGACAAAGATATTGTTGAGTGATGTTTCACCCAGGCTGCCGCTTTGCAAGGCTACGCAGTTGAACTGGTCGTTCTCCAGGACCAGTTTGGCTACCTCGGCCCCATAATTCCCGCCGCCCAGCCGGGTGGTCCGGCTGAGACCGTAGGTTTGAGCATAGTAGGCGTAACCGGGCAGATCGGGATGCAACACCAGGTCATCGCGGCGGAACCATTGGGGGTGGTTGACGTTATCAACGGTGCAGTCGCAATTGGGATTCATCTGGTACGGGACGATCGGGCCGTTGGCGTCGTGCAAAACACAGGGAAACCCGGTGTCGATCACAAAATGGCTCATAATCACCGTGGCGTTGGGAGTCGCGCCCAAGAACTGCAAGGGTAATTGGCGGGCCACCGTGACCGTAGTATGGGACAAGACCTTGTGGTAGCCCACCTGGGCCGCATCTTTGACCGTAAAATTCAAGGTCCCGGTTTTGACGGCAAAACGGACCGCCTCCCGGTTGGCGTTGGCCAAAACCATGTAACCGCGCAAGGCCCAACCGACTTCGAACACCCCCAGAAACATCAACAGCAGCAGCGGCGCGGCAATGGCCATCTCGACCAGGCTCTGGCCCAGCGATCCACCCCTTGATTTCACCCCCAGCGGTCGCCAGAGGCGACTCAGCCAGCCCCCCACCCCGCCCACCAGGACGGTTGGCCGGACGAAAGAGATTTTACCTTTGTTTGAATTTAAACTTTGGTACATAAAGCTCCACGTCCTTTGCTTTACGGCTGACCTGCCTCGACCGTATAAACCACACTCTCGCCCGTCTCCGGATTGAGGCCCGAAATGGTCCAGACCGGCCCGTTTGTCTCCAAATTTTGGGTCAACTGGGCCGACACAATCCGCTCGGCGGAAAATTTCAGCCACTCGCCGCCGCCGTGATTCAACCAGGCGGTGATGGCCGCCGGGCTGTCGAGCCGCCACTCGTCGGGATTGACAATCCGCAGTTCGCGGCGGGTTCGCTCCAGATGCGGCCGCACGATGACTTCGCGCTCAGGCGTTACGATCACAAAGAGCAGCCGTTGCAAAGCCGGCGAGTAGAAGCGATAAATCCATTCAACCGGCTGCTCCAACTCCGTCAGCGAAGCGTGACTCCAGGTGGCCGAAGCGCTGACAAATTGCACGTCGCTCTCCCAGGCCAGGGCAGCCGCCTGGGCGTCGGGAAAAAGCGATTGGGCCGTTATTTCACCGACATTCAGTTGATACGTTGGCTGGCTCAGGTCAGATGTACGCAACATAAAGAAAGCCAGCATCATGCCAACGGTACAGGCGGTGGTCACCCAAAACGAGCCTAGAATTAACAGGTCGCGGCGCTTCAGCGACTTGAACATAAAGGGTACCAGGTCAGGACGAATTTTTCAGGATCAGCGGCAAAAAAACCTTGATAGGCGGCTTCAACTCGCTTGTGCCGTTGTAAATAATGTCAAAAACAGTCGCCGGCAGGGCAGACTGAAAACTATCCTGGCCTTCCATATAGATCACGTGCAGCCGGCCAGCCGGCCCTACCCCAATGGCCGGGGAGATCGAATAAACCTCGCTGGGCCGGCTGCGATACTTGTTGTTCGCGTTATTACTGGGCGTCTCCCAAGAGCCGCTGCTGAGCGAGCGGGAGCTGTAGTAAACGTGACGCAGTTGTTCAAGCTCAGCATTTGAAACCGACTGGTGCCAGACAACGTGCAGGACATCACTGCCCGGCCCAAAGGCGGCCTGGATCTGCAGCCGTTCGGTGTAATCGGTGTTAGTCCCATTGACTTTGGATTCTATTGGGGTGAAATTAGCTAGAAGCGTTTGATCGGTCAACATCTCTTTCACCCCCGACCAGTTAGTCCCGTGGTCGCTGGAAACGTCATAAAGGGCATAGTACTCGTTGGTTGTGCCGGTGTCCGCATCAAACAGAACTACCACCGTACTACCGGTGACGGCGATGGCCGGATAGCCTACCGCCAGTGCGCCGGCAGGATTTGACCAAGTTTTGACAGCGCCCCAATTTCCGTCCGGCACTCTAAGCTGGCCGCCAGGTACCGTACCGCGGCGGTAACGAATCTGCTTATTGGTGTTATCGACCCACACCACGTGCACATAATCATTGCCGCTACCGGTCGTGACGGCAATGGCCGGATTAGTGACGTTCACCCCTGAAGCAAGCTGAAAAGCAGGCCAGGTGTTGGCAGCCGTCCGGCCGGCATACCAGATGCTCCGCTCGGTTTGACCCACCGCCTGCTGCCAAACAACGTGCATTCCCCCGTTGGTCAGTCCCAGGGCAAGCTGAGGAAAATCAACCGAGGTGCCGTCGTTCTTGGAAACGATGGTCTCTTCGGCCTGGCAGGTTGAACCGATGTTGCAGGGCCGGTAAAAGAGACGGTGAGTGGTGCCTTGAAAAAGATTTTTCCAGACGAGGTGCATTCTGCCCACGGTGGTTAGATCGGCGGCGATGTCGGGCGCCCAGGACTGGTCATTTTCCGAGAAGGAGGCATCGACCACCTGCCTGGGCCCTAAATTGAGACCATTGGTGGTGCCCTGCAAAAAAATCGGCCCTTGCAGCGCGCCGCCGCCTGGATATCGCTCGGACCAGACAAAGCCAATGCTGTTACCGTTGACGGCCACAGCCGGATAGCCGGCGTCCGTGCCGGTTACGGAGATATTGGTCAGAAAGTGGCCCAGGGCCGCCCAGGCCGCCAGCGAGGTGGCGACCAACAGTAGCACGGCCAACAACCCGGCGGTTACAACTGACCTTCGACCTTTGACGATGCCTCGCACAAATAACCTCCTCGAGAAACTATTTGCCTTGTTCCCTTCGCTCGTTCCCACGCTCTGCGTGAAGTTTGCCCTCGTTCCCAAACTTCAGTTTGGGAACGAGAGAACGAGGAGAAACGCAGAGCGTGGGAACGTACCGTTTAACCGGTGACCACGTTGAGAATAATGTTCCTGATATCACTCCCGGCGCTGACCGGCACCCGGAACGTGGCAAAGAAGGTGCCGTTGCCGTCGGTCAGGCTGGCATAGAGTAGATACTGGCCCGGCGGCAGATTGAAAAAGCGGAAGGTGCCGTCCTGGATAGAGTAGGTTCTGAAGACCGGACCGGGCGTGCTGCCGTCGGCGGAGTAAGCATAAGCCCACACGTTAACGCCCGCCTGAGGCTGGCCGGAGCGCCGGGTGACGCCGGTAATCCGGCCCAGGGCCGGGTTCTGGGTTGGCGCCGGCTCCTGGGTGCAGAAGGTCAGGCTGACATTATCCAGGTAAAAGCCAGTATTCTCACCAAGATTAGGGGTGTAGAAGTAAGCCGTTACCGCCGCGCCCGGCTCCAGGATCGATAAGGGGTTCAGCCCGGCCAGGATATCCTGGTTGAAGCCGGTCCACTGGCTGGGTGAGGGGTTGTTCGAGTCCAGATCAGGCAGGCCGGAGTTGGGGTCGCCGCTGGCTACTAAGATAGGAGTAATCAGATCAAAGCCGGCAGCCGGCGGGGCCGGTTCGGCGGCGTAACGCAAGGTGAAGTAGAGCTGATCATCAGCATTACTTGATCCACTTCCGACGAATATATTCCGGTCAATACCCCGCATCAGATTTAGGTTTGCCGTGGTGGCGGTGTTGGCTGTAGTATTAGCAAGAAGCCAACTCGGTAAATTGAAAGTCTGGCTAATTACTGCTTTACTATTAAGTACCGAAACATTAGGCAAAAAAGCGCCAAAGAGCCCGTTATAGCCTATAGGGCTATGGACACTGGTAGATCCGCCCCCACCAGATTTCTTCCACACACTCTCCACCTGGGCCAACGTCCCTTCAAAATCGCCGTAGCGGATCGGATTGAGACATTGCCGGAGCAGTGGGGGCACGTGCGGCTGGCTGATGATGGTGCAGGCCGATTGAGCCATGCCGTCGGCCGGCGGAACAAAGGCGTTATTCTGGGTCAAGACGATCTTGAACAGTCTGAAGCCATCCTCTTTGCCCCACAGGTTGATGGTGTTGATGCCGGCATTGACGGTGAGGGAGCCGGGCACTTTGACCCAGGCGGGCGAAGAGCTGCTGCCGGTAGGAACAGCGGCCCCTTCGAGGGTGAGGGTGCTGGCCGGATTATTATTCAACCTGACAAAAACGCTATCGCCGTTTGCATCCGGCCCCCAGGCGGCCAGCCAGACGTAGTAGGTGCCGCCCGACTGGATATTGACCTGGTAGGTGGCCTGGGGACCGACCCCAACGGCCAGGTTGGCCCCGCTATCGGGAGTCATAGCCAACCCTTCCATGAAAGGCTCGCCTAACACGTTATTCATCCAGGTTGAGGTCCACTGGCGGCTGCCGCCGGTCTGATTCAGGATGGTGTTGACCGCATCGACCACAACCAGGCCATTGCCGTTTTCCTCCACCTGGCCGCAGCGGCTGCCGCCGGTAGAGACGCCGCCCAGGGCGGCCGAGGCGCAGATGCGGAAATTCCTGAAACGAGCCGTAAAGCTGCTGGTGCTGGCCGGGGCGTTGACCAGGCCAACCAGGACTGAATCAGGCATGATGAAGTTGCTGACCGTAGCCGCATTGACCCAATCACCGGCCGCGGGCGGCGTATCGCTGGTGGCACCGGGCACGTAAGAGAAGTTGAACTCATCGCCGTTGCGGCGGATGCGCAGCCAGATCGGCACCCGGCTGGAAGAGAAGGAAATAATGGCCGGGCTGTCGACCACGCCGTTCCGGCGGGTAACCACTTGCAAGCTGTTATTGCTGCGATACAGCAACATCAACTTATCGGCGGTGGCGGTGGTATTGGCCCGCACTTCCAGGCCGGCCCGGCCGCTGGTGCCGTTCAGGGCGGTTTGATCCAGGCGGACATAGACTTCAAAGGGACCGCTGCCAACCGGGCGGTTGTAGAAATGATAGCCGGCGCTGCTGCCACTATCATTGGCCGTCAGGGCGCTTGAGCCTCTATTGGTTAAGGTCAGGGTGCCGTTACTTTCAGAGCGGGTCGAAGTGCCGGCGCTGTTGCCAAAGTCAGTGGGGGTCCAGTACGTGGAAGCCGCGTCGACCAGCCCATCGTCAAATCTATCATTGACTTCTACCGGACAAAGCGCGTCCAGAGACTTGAGCGTGACATTGTTGGTCTCGTTGCTTTCGGCCACATTGCGGGTGGTATCCACCCGGCCGTAAATCTGATGGCTCTGCTGGCCGAACAGGATGATGGTGTCGTCAATGGTGATGGTGCCTGACGGCGGCATATTGTTGATCCACTGTTTGTAATCGCCCGGCGGCAGGCCATTATTGAGCGGGTCAGGCGGAACCGGCGGGTTAACATAGATATCGGCATCGAAGTAGGTGTTGGTAATAGTGACCGGGTTGCGGTTGGCAATGGTCAGGGTAATGGGGATCTCAACCGCAGCGGTAATAACGCTGGGCACGTCGATCCGGGTGATCTGCAAATCGGCCGGGTAGACTTCCAACTCACCGTTGTCGGCGGTGAGGGTGGTGTTCAGATAGGAATAGATCGGGTAGAAGTCAGGGCTAATGCGGGAAGGCATGGTTAACGGAATGGTGTAATTCAGCGTCCCTTCGCCTTCGCCGTTGACTACAACCGTGCCCAGTAAGGATTCCTGGGGACCATCTTTATCCAGCCAGACCCGATAGGGGGTATTGGCGGCGTGGCCCTGCAAGCGAATGACCACACTGGCGCCGGGCGGCCAGCGTTTGCCGCCGTCAACGCTAATGTAGGGGTTGGCGGTGACCCGAATCTCATAACTGGCGATAGGATTGTTCCGATCGGTGGGCAGGTAGGAACGGATCGTATACAGCCCGGTGAAGGAGAAAGGGATTTCGTAATTAAGATCAACCTGGCCGACGGTTCTGGTGTTGCCGCTGGCGTCGGTATAGGTAAAGGGTTCGGCCCACACCCGGCCAATAAACTGAGACAAGGTGCCCTGCTCATTTTCAATATAGACCTCATAATCCGTATCAGGCGTATGCTGGCGGAGTTGAATGGTAATGGGGGAGCCGGCCGGCCACCTGTTCCCGCCGGGCACGTTGATGTAGGGGTCCACGGGCGTGTAAAGCCAGATGGTGCGCCGGGCGATAATGTTAGGATTAGGCCCCCGGCCGTGATCCAGGGTGAAAATATCCACCGGGATAGCAGCTTCGCCGGGAGTATGAGAGCTATAAGGCACAATATAACCGAAGGTTTCGACGCCATTATTGTCGACCCGGACCGCCACCGGGTTCGAAACGCCGTCCTGAAAATAAATCCGGTACTCCTGCTGGGGCGCATGCTCCCACAACGAGATGGTCACAATGTCGCCCTGGGGATGGGTAGAGGTGGGCGTTTCACCCTGAACCTCCAGCCGGGCTCGGGTCAATTGGACGGTGGTCTCGGCGACGACCGAGCCATCGGCGACAGCCCGGGAGCCGAGGGTATAAGTGCCGGGGGAACGGCCGGTAGCGAAGAAATAGGCCGGATTGTTCTGGTTGCTGCCAAAATTAGCATCGGTCCGGATTTGGGCGGAGGTGGAGCCGTTGCCGTAGACCAAGGTCACCGGCGAGCCGTTCACCAACACGTTGTAATCGGCATTGGTATCGTGGCCGAAGAGATAGATCGGGATGGAGGAACTGATCGGCCAGCGCGCCGGCAGGGTCGGCTGCCTTTTCTGGGTATACACTTCACCATCGATCGTGACCGTATCCTCGATATTCTCGGCAATGATCCTGGCGTTGGTGGTCCGGTCAACGCTAAAACAGGGGGTGTTGGTCTGGTCGCCCAAACAGGTGGCGACAGGCGCGGCGGGGTTACTGGCCAGGGCGGTGTAAATGCGATAATCGGGTTGGCTGAAATCAAAAGTGGTGGGAGCAGACACGGAGATGGGGAAATTGATCAGGTAACCGCCCAGGCTGTCGGTGGTAAACTCTCGATAATCGGAGAAGGCGCCGTTGGTAAAATAGATGCGATAGGCGGTATTGGGCAGATGGTCGTTCACGGAAACGGTAAAGCTGCCGCCTTGTGGTTCAATGAAATCATTATTCTCATCGATGACCGAAATGAAAGCAACAGAACCGCCGCCGCAAGTGCCGGCTTCGTAACAATTGTCGGCCAGATCCGGGAGAATACCGCCGATATATTGTTGAGCGGTGGCATCAATACCTTCGTTTTGTAACTCCACCTGACCGGACAGGTGGATGGTTTGCCCGCCCATAAGGACATCGTAGATCGGATCGATCATTTTGACGTTGTAATAGGTTTCTACCCGCACATTCCAACCCGGATCACCGGCATAATTGTATAAACCCTGGGTAAAAACCGGACTCTGGCCCAAGACGGCAATCCCAAAGGCGCCCGGGGTACTCTTGTATAAGTTATAGGTCCCCAGGTCGGCATCGGCCCAAACACTGACGGCCAGATTCCGGCCCACCCCGCGAGCCACCTCTTTGATGGCTGCGACCCGGGTGGTGGTCAGGACCTGGGTGGACCACGGGTCGCCCCGGCTTGAGTCGTCACAATAAACGGTATAATCGGGGCTGTTAGCCGGGTCGCCGCCGCAGGCAAAGGGACGGCCGGTGACGGCGTAGCGGGCCGCCTCTCTGGCCGCATTTTGCACGGTAATAAAGGCCCAGATGATCCGGGCGCCCTCGACAATACCGAGCAGTAATAACAGCAAGATCGGCAGAATTAATGCGAACTCTACTAAACCTTGGCCTTTTCCTTTATTTCGTAACACGGGTAGACTCCTTACCAACAGGCATGTTTGACCAGTTTTTCTTATAGTAGAGTCCACAATGCGGCTAAAAAGTTACGGTTAAGCCCGGGCCGCCGGGCTAACTTTTAAGGTATTCGTTCAGCAGGAAAGGTGACCGGCACTTCTGGTCTAAAAAATAGGTTATAAGTAAGTATGAAATCTAGCTGAATTTATGGTATTAAAGTGCCGGCCACCTTAACCTAACTAAAATTATAGAGTAGCCTGCCCGGTTGTCAACGTGACCAAGGTGCTAGTTGTACAAGGATGAGGGATGAGGATGAGGGATGAAGGCGCAAGGCCGATAACGTAGGCCCAACCCAATTCTTGAAGTGATCGACCCAGCCTCTGCGCCTGCGGCGGCAGCAACGAGCATGAAAACGATTTGTTGGTTTGATAGTTGGTTAGTTGGATGAACAGCCAACCATCAAACTAACCAACAAACCAACTATTTTGAGAGGACAATTCAAAATGAGAGCGCCGGGCAAGCTAAATACCCGGCGACAGGATCAATCTGGACTGGTTGGGTTAGAACGACGGAACTACCGCCGCCGGTCAACTCTCGACGGGGATCCAAAATTCAACCCGGGTACCGTTGCCGAGGGTGCTATCGAGAACCAGTTCGCCGCCCAACATCTCGACCTGCTCGCGAATAGTGGCCAGGCCCAGGGTTTTGCGCTGCCGCGCCGCGGCCAGGGCTTCGGCCACATCGAAGCCGACGCCATCATCCTCAACCACCACGGTTGCCTTGTCATTGTCAACGTTGAAGGAAATCTGGACGTGAGTGGCCTGGGCGTGCTGGCGCACATTCTTGAGCAGGTTCTGGGTAACCCGAAAGATGGTGACTTCGGCGTGGAGAGGCAGGCGGAAATCCTTGCCGCTGATGGTAATGTTGCAGGCGATCCCGGATTTCTGCTCAAAATCGTCAACCGCTTTTTTCAAAGTTGGGCCCACCCCCAGATCATCCAGCATCATTGGGCGTAGATCAAAAATGAACTCCCGCACCTTTTGAAAGGTGGCAGTAACCGCGCCTTTCAACTCGGTCAATTCCGACCTGGCTCTGAGGGGGTCGCTATCAAACAGCCGCTCACAAATTTCGGCCTGTAGGATGAGGTTGGTGAGGGATTGGGCCGGCCCGTCGTGGAGGGAGTTGGCCAGGCTTTGGCGCTCATTTTCCTGGGCCGAGATAATCTTGACGATGCTGCTGCTCTCCCCATCGTCGGATCGGGTCTTGCCGGCGTCGCTGCTGTCGACGGCCGGGATGAGGGCATCGGCGACATCAAGGATGCGCCGCAGACTTTCGGCATAGCGCTTGAGATTTTCCTGGCGACTCTGCAACTGTTCCACCTGCCCCCGCATCATGAAGAGACGCATCT
This sequence comes from uncultured Caldilineaceae bacterium, assembly GCA_964398055.1. Lineage (GTDB taxonomy): Bacteria > Chloroflexota > Anaerolineae > 4572-78 > J111 > CAYNLK01. The sequence goes on along the minus strand of CAYNLK010000008.1, from coordinate 137,534 downwards.
GGGCCTCCTGGGCGGCGTTGTAAATCTCTTTGATGTCCTGGCGCGGCACGGTATCGATATTGGCTTCCATCGTCCGCAACTTATTGGTGAGTTGAGCATTGCGCTGGGCCAGCTTTTCAACTTCGGTGGTGCTCTGGCGCACCAGAATATCGATCTCTCTCAATTCATTCTGAATCTGCTCATATTCGCGGCCGGTTTGTTCCAGAACCTGGGCCGGCGTCGCGACCGCATCCGGTTGCTGGGCCGGCTGCGGCTTTTCACCCCCCAATTTGCGTAAACGTTCCAAGCTCATCCAATTAGCTCCCTTCTGGCAAAAATCCTCAAAGGATCGTTAACGTTCATCGCCATCATGCAGACGAATCCAGCCGCGGCGGACCGCATAGAGAGCGGCCTGGGTTCTATCGTTGACCGCCAGTTTGCGCAAAATGCTGGTCATATGGTTTTTGACCGTTTGGCGGCTAATGCCCAACTCATAGGCCACTTCTTTGTTGCTCTGGCCCCTGGCAATGTGCTGTAAAATCTCCATCTCCCGGGGGGAAAGCGGGGCAAACATCTCATTGAGCAGCCCATCCACGTAAGCAACCTGGTCAAACTGCTGGAGCAGCCAGTTGGCCACCTCGGGTTTGTCGAGCACCTCGTCGTCGATAACGTAGTTGCCTTTGGCCACCTGGCGAATGGCTTCAATCAAACGGCGCGGGGTAACGTCTTTGGGAAAATAGGCAGCCGCGCCGGCCCGGATCGAGTGGAAGATCTGCTCATCGTCGTGGTAAGAGGTCAAGACGATGACGGCCACTTGCGGGGCGGTTTGCTTCAATTCCCGGGTTACCTGCAAGCCGTTCATATGAGGCAGATTGATATCCATAAGAATTACGTCGGGGGTGAGCTGGCGGGCCAGGCGCAAAGCTTCCTCCCCGTCGGCCACTTCCATGATGACCTCCAGATCATCTTCTGTTTCGATGACCCGGCGCAGACCCTGCCGGAAGAGGGGATGATCATCAACCAACATTACACTTATTTTTGCCATAGCTTTTCTCCTCAATAGCAGGTTACAAGTAGCAGGTGGCAGGTGGCAGGTGACAGGCGAAGCGGCAGGTGATAAGCGGTGGGCAACCAAGCGCCGGTATCATACCACAAATTACCAAGCCTTACTCCCTACTCCTTACTCCTTACTCCTTACTCCCTACTCCCTCCTATAATACTGGATACGGCATTGCCAGGATTACTTGGGTGCCGCGACCTGGCTCACTCAAGACTCGCAATTTTCCATTCAATAATTCGGCATAATCGATCATTCTGGCCAGACCAAGATTTTTTCGAGAGCGGCCCCGCCCGGTTGAACTCAAGCCCTGACCGTTATCGATAACGCTAAATTGGAGCTGATCGTCCTCTTCGGTGATGACGATCTCTACCTGGCTGGCGTTGGCATGACGATAGACATTGTCAAGGGCCTCCTGAATAATGCGAAAAATGCCAATCTCGATCATCGCCGGTAGCCGGCCAAAATTGGTATTGATCCGCAACTCAGTCGCCAGGCCGGTTTTCAACTGGTACTGTTCCAGATAGCGCCGGATGCCGCCGCCCAGACCAAAGTTACTCAAAATGGTGGTCGGGTCCAACTCGATGATCAGATGGCGCAGATTGGCCAGACCCTGCTCCAATTCGGCCTGTAACTGCTCCAGGCCGTCGTTGCCTGCTGCGGCTTTGGCGGGATCGACCTCCGCCTTAACCAGGAGCTGGCGATAGGAGGCCAGCTCAAAGACGGTGTTGGCTAACAGTTGCCCTACGCTATCTTCCATAGTTCGGGCCACCTGCATCCGCTCCTCTTCCTGGCTCTGCAAAACTTTGATCCGGGGCCAATGATGACCATCGAGCGGGGGAATGTCCAAATCATTGGCCAGACAAAAATGGAGCGCGCCGCTCCGTTCAGATAGATCAGTCAGGCGCCGGCTTACTTTTTGCAGCCGCAGCGCCGACTGCTCCGTCAGACCGGGACAGTCGGTTACCCGATTGGCGCAGGCCAGGGCTAATTGGGCCAACTCCTGCAGATCTTGCTCGGCGGCCTGTAAGCTGGCCATTGTTTTGGCCAACAATTCCTCTAAAGAGGTAACAGCATCTGTCATGCCGATGACTCCAATATGATCACACCGGTATAGTATACCATAAATGGCGCTGAACAATGAACCCAAGCCCATTTTTTCATACCAGCCGGCCACTGCCGCATTCAATAATATCATCTCCCCAAAGGATTTGCAAGAATTTTTCTTAACAATCAATTACTTGACAATAATGAAAAGAGTTGCCCCTCAAGCGGTCTTTTCATCCAACACTCTTCTAACCTGCTGGGTGAGACCGCGGACGGTAAAAGGCTTCTGTAGAAAATTGGCTCCCTGGTCCAAAACCTTGTGATAAACAATCATGTTGTCTGTATACCCCGACATATACAGCACTTTGAGGTCAGGCCGGCTAATCATCAACTTCTCGTAAAGCTCGCGGCCGTTCATATCGGGCATAATCACATCGGTCAGGAGAAGATGGATGGAATCTTTATACATGGCAGCAATTTTGAGGCCAGTGACTGGACTTTCGGCTTCAATCACAGTATACCCGTATACCTCCAGAGTCTCGCGGGTCAGTTTTCGCACCATTGGTTCATCTTCCACAACCAGGACTGTTTCTGTGCCGTAAACCGAGGTTAGAGCTGGGCTGGTAGTCGCCGCAAATTGCGTTGTTTCCTCCGAGCGGGGTAGATAAATTCTAAAGGTGGTGCCTTTGCCCGGTTCACTGTACACCCAAATGTTGCCCTGATGCTGCTTAACAATACCAAAGACCGTGGCCAAACCCAGGCCGGTTCCCTTGCCATGTTCCTTGGTGGTAAAAAATGGCTCAAAAATGTGCTTTTGGGTTTCACTATCCATCCCATGACCGGTATCGCTGAGGGACAGCATTACATAATGGCCCGGTGATGTCTCCGAATGTCTTTGGGCAAAGGTTTCATCTAAAAAAACATTGTCGGTTTCAATGATGAGTTTACCCCCATTTGGCATAGCATCGCGGGCGTTTACGCTCAAATTCATCAAAAGCTGCTCAATTTGGGACTTGTCGGCTTTGACCGGGCAGGGGGCCGTGGCCAGGACTATGTGCAGCTCAATGTCTTCCCCAATCACACGCCGGAGCATTTCCTGAAACCGGGCAATAACCTCATTGAGGTCAAGCGCCCGTATTTCCAGCACTTGCCGCCGGCTAAAAGCTAATATTTGTTTGGTAAGACTGGCGGCTCGCTCGGCCGCTGCCCTTATTTTCTCTAGATCGGCATACAATTTACTATCAGGCGGCAATTCCAACTGGCCCAATTCGGCATAGCCGATGATGGGTACCAGCAGGTTGTTGAAATCGTGGGCAATGCCGCCGGCCAGCCGGCCAATGCTCTCCAACTTTTGGGCCTGGCGCAACTGTTCCTCAAGTTTGGCCTGGGCCTCCTCCGCTCGCTTGCGCTCGGTAATGTCGCGATTCGCGGCCACTATGCCCACCGCTTGGCCGACGCTATCATTGACCAATGAAGCTGAGGCCAGAATATTGATGGCGGCGCCATCCCTGTGTTTGTGGATCACCTCGCCCTTCCAAAACCCTTGCGCCAAAAAGCGCTGGAGAACCTGCTCCGGCTGGTCGTCAACGTATTCGGGCCGAAGGATCTCGTTGACCGGCCGGCCGACGACTTCGCTGGCGCTCCAGCCATAGAGCGATTCTGCCGCCCGGTTCCAACTGGTGACCTTGAAACTCAGATCGGTGGCAATGATTGCGTCGGAGACGTTTTGCAGGAGATTGGCTTGATACCGAAGCTGTTCCTCGGCCTGCTTGCGCCCGGTAATATCGCGGACAACTACAATGATGCCAATTGCCTGGCCCAACGAGTCTTTCAGGCAAGAAACGCGAACTTCGCCAAAAAAGGCAGAACCATCCTTTTTGAGCAATAGATATTCTTGATTTGTGATAAGCCCGCCGGCCAGAACCGTTTGCATATGGTCTAAGGCTTGCCGGTGGTAGTTGACATGAACCCAATTCAAGATATTGCGTCCAAGAACCTCAGCCTCAGTCTCATAGCCGTAAAAATGAAGCGTTGCCGGGGAGACATAGGTAATATTTCCGGCCACGTCGGCGGCGATGATAGGGTCCGGTAAAGTGTGGACCAAGGTTCGGTAGCGGGCCTCGCTGGCGCGCAAGGCTTCTTCCGCCTGGCGGCGTTTTTGGCGCAGCTCTTTCTCCTCAAGCGCATGAAGCATGGCCTGCCCCAGCCGTTTGATGTGCTCTTTGATAACGTAGTCGGCTGCGCCAGCTTTCATACACTCGACAGCCGTGTCTTCATTGATTGCCGCGGTCAGGATGACCACCGGGGTGAAGGGGGTCCGTTCCAGGGCCAGCTTGAGCGCGGTCAAGCCGTCAAACTGGGGCATCGAATAGTCTGAGACGATCAGATCGGGCTGGAACTCCTCCAACGCGGCCAGATAGTCCGGCTGCGTCTCCACCCGCCGGAACTCACACGACTGGAACGTCTTGCGGATTTCCCGTTGGGCCAGTTCGGCGTCGGTGGGCAGGTCTTCGACAAGCAGGATACGAAATGACTCATTCATAGGTTCACCTCTCGCTGGGCGGCGCTATCTACGATCGGGCTGATTAAAGTGCTCATTTAGGGGGTTGATTGAGTAGCAGCCAATAGAAACCAATGTGGCTCATAGCTTCGGTAAAAGCGTTGAATTCCACCGGCTTGACCACGTAGCTGTTGGCCCCCAAGTTGTAGGCGGCCTGGATGTCCGGGTCTTCGTGCGAAGAGGTCACGATTACCACCGGGATTGAGCACGTTCGGGCATCGGCTTTGAGCGCCCGGAGGACTTCCAGGCCGTTCAGCTTGGGCAGCTTCAGGTCGAGCAGGATCACTTTGGGGCGATCGCCCAGCTGCCGCTGCCGGTACCGGCCCTTCCCAAAGATGAAATCGAGGGCTTCAGCGCCATCTTCTACTATAAAGATGCTGTTGGCCAGGTTGTGTTTCTTGAGCGCCCGAATGGCCAACTCGGCATCGTGAGGGTTGTCCTCCACCAGCAAAATTTCTACTGTATCAAGATGGTTCATAGTTGGTCTCCTTTGCAAGGCAGGGTAAAGGTAAAGGTAGCCCCCTGATCCACAGCGCCTTCTGCCCAGATCCGCCCACCGTGGCGGTGGATGATCCGCTGAACGATGGCCAGACCAACGCCGGTACCTTCGAATTCTCGCTCGCTGTGCAGGCGCTGAAAGACGCCGAACAGCTTGTCGGCGTACTGCATGTCAAAGCCAGCGCCGTTGTCGCGGACAAAATAGATGTTTTCATTGCTGCTTTGGTAACTGCCCACTTCGATGAGCGCCCGCTCTCGTTTAGCCGAAAACTTGACCGCGTTGGCGAGCAAGTTGACCCACACCTGGCGGATCAAGGTTGGGTCGCCCACCGCCGGGGGTAAAGGAGATATTTTGAAATCAAGCCGCGCTCGCTCTGCCGGCGGCGTCAATTCATCAAATATCGCGGTGACCAGTTTCGCCATATCAATTGAGGCAACCTGCATGTGGGCGCGGCTGAGGCGAGAGAAGGCCAGCAGGCCGTCAATCAACTCCCCCATCCGCTGGGTTTGATGATGGATCACACTACAGACCCGCCGGCCTTCGGCGTCCAGCACCGGCTCGTAGTCTTCCACCAGAATACGGGTGTAGCCGTCAATGGCTCGCAGCGGGGCGCGCAGGTCATGGGAGATGGAATAGGAAAAGGCTTCCAGCTCCTTATTAGCGGCTTCGAGCTGGGCGGTGCGCTCGATCACCCGCTGTTCCAGCTCTTCGTTTAGCCGGTGGATTTCTGCTTCGGCTCGCTTGCGTTCGGTGATATCTTGCACGAGCGAAGCGACGCCGATGACCCGGCCATCCGCACCGACGAGGGGGGTATTGGACCACTCGCAGGTGATGAGACGCCCCGCCTTGGTCAAATTGTCGTTGGTGCTGTAACTGCCGCCCTTTTGCGCCAGCAGGTCTTGCCAGACCTGGTCGACTAGCGGCCGCGCCGCTTCGGGTACGATGAGGTCCGCCATGGGGTGGCCCAGCGCTTCTGCAGCAGTATAGCCAAAAATCTGTTCGGCCGCCGGATTCCACAGAACCACCCGAAAGTTCGTGTCCCACTCGATCACCGCCAGCGGCGATTGCTGCACGAGCAGCGACAGCCGCTGCTGCGAGGCGCGGATCGTCTCCCGCAAGCGGGCGGCGCGCAACGCCGCCGCGCCCTGTTCGGCCAGAGTTTGGTAAAGCTGCTGCTTTTCCTCGTCAAAGTAGCCGAGTGACCTGGCCGAGACCGCGATAAAGCCTAGCCACTCGTTCCCAATTGTGAGTGGGAAGGCGGCGAGACTGGCACTGCCAATCAGGCGAAATAGCTCGCGAATGTCCGGGTCAACTCGTTCATCGGCCAAGACATCATTCGAGACGAACGGCCGGTTGACGGAGAGGAGCTTGATAGCCGTGAACTGCGAAATAGGAAAGCGCGTCTCAACAGGTACCACGGGCGGCACGCCGCTTTCAGGGGGAACGTCTGCGCGGCGCAGGATGACCGCAAGTTCGCCTCCTGTTCTATCAAAAGTAAAGATACTCCCACGCGCCTGGGGATAAAGACCGACGTGTTGGATCAGCACATCCAGCACCTCATCCTCGGTCTCCGCGCCGGCCAGAGCCTGGCTAACTTCGTAGCGCACGCGAGTTTTGCGCAGGTTATGTTCAAGTTGGGCTTCGGCTTGCTTGCGTTCAGTGATATCCCGTACAACGGCGCAGTCCAATTCGTAGCCGCCAAATTCAATGTAATTCGCAATTATTTCCACCGGGATGAGCCGGCCGTCTTTGGTCCGGTGCTTCGTTTCAAGGGTTCGCTTGCCCGTTTCTTTGATGTATTGCCAGGTGGCGGGCCATTCGGCCGGTGATAACTCCGGGTCGATTTCCGGCACCGACAGGTTGAGCAACTCCTCGCGGCTGTAACCGAGCATACGACAGGCGGCCTCGTTAACGTCCACAATCCGAATGGTCTCCGGGTCAATCCAGTAGACCGCGTCGGCCAGCCGTTCCACCGTAAACCGGGTCAACCGCAAGGCTCTCTCCGCCAGCTTGCGCTCGGCGATTGAAGTTTTTAGATTGTCAACTATCAAGGCGTTTTCCACAGAGATAGCCATCTGGGCGGATAGCATCTGCAGCAATTCCAGGCGGCTTTCGGTGAAGGCCCCGACGATTAAATTGTTCTCCAGGTATAACACTAACTTGAGTTCGCCTTTGTGCCAAATGGGTAAACACAAGACCGACTTAACCTGGCGCTCACGCAGGTAGGCCTCTGTTCCAAACTGCGGGTTCTGGGCGGCATTGGCCAGCACAATGGCTTTTCCGGAATGAATGACATAGTTAAAAACGCTCAACGATAGCAAGGCTGTTTCAGATAGGGGTAAGCGCAGACCGGTTTGAATGGCCGGATCCTGCACCTGTCCGCTGGCCCTGATGAACCACTCTCCCTCAGCCCGGTACAGAATCAAAGCCCTTTCAGCGCCGGCATTTTCCAGCAAGATCTTGATCATTTCCGTTAGTAAGTCGGCCAGTTGTACTGTTTGGGATAAGGTTTGGTTGGCTTTTTGCAGCGTGTTGATATCTAGCCAACTGGGGGTTGCAGTTTGGCTAATGGGTGGGGTGAACTTGAGCGAATCCAACATATCCTGGGACGGCGCGGGGCGGAGGCCAAGCTCCTGCCCAAACACAGCTTGCAGGTGTTCAACTTTAGCCGCCGCGCCCCACAGGTTGTATAGATTTTGGGCTTTTCGCAGATAAATGGAGGCCAGCTCGGGATGGTCTTGCTCTAACCAGAATTTACCGCACAGTTCATAGGCCAGGGCTTCTTCATGTAAAAACTCATTATCCCTGGCCCCCCGGATGGCCTTTTGGTAGTATGTCACGGCCTGCCAATATCGGCCTTCGAGGCGGGCTTTTTCGGCCTCCAACAAATCCTGCTTATGCTGGTGATTCATCGGGGCAAAGCGCACCCAGACCTCAAGTTGTTCCAGATTGCGGCTGATCCGCGCCAGGATTTGAGCTTGCACCTCCACAGGCTGGTTGCCATACACCGCCGCATTGGCCAGCGAGTCGTAGAAATAAAACAGGGGGATTACATATAAACCAACTCCATATATTGAATAGGTTTCAGCTTCTTGAAAGAGTTTGACTGCCGTTTGCGGCTGGTCGAACAAATAATGCAGCCAGGCTCTATAAAAGAAAATACGAAAGACCTCAGCAAAGTCGTTGACCCGGGCAGCCAGGGCCAGCATGTCCTGTTCGTTATAGGCCTCACCGTTGAGCAGCCAGGGAGTTTCGCTTTTGCCTTGCAGGTTGAGGGTGGCTTGATGAATCAGCAAACACCAATCCTTCAACCGCTCCATGTGGACTCTTTGACACGTCTCCACCGCTTGCTGGCTCACGGCCTCCACCTGGGCCAAAGGAACACCCAAAAACAAATGATGCCAGGCGTACCACCAGGCGCAATAGCTATCGAACAGAAAGGCGCCGGTCAGCAAGCCCTTTTGCACCCCGTTAGCGAAAATGGGCAGGGTATGCTTCAGATGGTCATACCGATGCATGATAAAACCACCGACAGGCACGCTCAGGTAGGGAACAAGGCTATCCACAGGATATTTTTCTGTATACAATTGCATGGTCGCGTCGGTCAGGAGACGCGCTTTGGGGATATCGTGTAGAGCGGCGCTGAGTAACAGGGCAAAAGTAGCCAGCGTAACCGGCGACCAGGGAGCTAAACCCTGTTCAATACACAACCGGGTAATCTGCGACACAAAGACAAAACAAAGATTCATATTGGAACCAAAAACCGGGCCATTGATGGTCACCGCAGTTTCCATGATCAACCCGACCTCGGTCGAGGCATCAGGAAGATAGCATAGCCTTTCAATCCGGGCCGGGGTCAACCACTCTGCCGTTTCCTGTAAATAGGTGAAGGCTTCTTCGGGTGATGGATTCCGGTTGATGGGAACGCCCAGGGCCTCAATAAAAGCCAGGCCCAACTCAATTCCTTCAGGATAGTTGCCGCGAGAAAACAGCCCCTGAATTTTGGCCAGTTTCACCCGGGCCGTATCGGCCATAGTCTGGGCCTGGGCTGCGGTGATTTGAAAAACCTGTTCCAATCGTTCCAAATCGCCCGTGAGAGAAAAAACCGTGGCTAATTGCGAATGAAGCCTGAGCATCTCATCATATCGGCCGGTCCAGGCATCAGCGGGCATCAAGGCCAGGGCGGCTTCCAGATAAGTTTGGGCCGAGCGAAACGCCGCCGCTCTATTCGCCAGGTCAGCGGCTTGTATATTTAGCTCCACTAAACGCTGCCGTTCGGTTTCATCGGTAACAAGCGGGCCGGCCCGATGATAGTGCTGCACAATCTCAAAAACTCGCTGTTCCAGCATAGCTGCCGCAGTATGGGTTAACAACAAGCGGCCAATCTCTAAATGGACGGTTTGCCGTTCCGGGGCGGGAATTTGGGCATAGGCAGCTTGCTGCACCCGGTCGTGCAGAAACCTAAAGCGAGCCTGGGCCGCCGTAGCCGGCAATTTGTAGTAGTCATCCAGGGGAATCACCAAACCGTGAGTGAGGGCCTCCTCTAATCCGGCCAATGTTGCCGGCTCACTCAACTGGCCTATCAGCGTCAAGGTGTGCAAGTCAAACTCATTCCCGATACAGGCGGCCAACTGCAACAAATGGGCGGTTTGCCAGGGGAGTTTCCTGAGCTTGACGGTCATCAGGTCAACCACATTTGCGGTAATATTTTGGGCCTTGAGCTGGGCGATATCCCACACCCAGCGGCGGGCGTTGAAATCAAAGTGGAGCCAACCCTCTTCATACAAATTCTGCAAAAATTGACGGGTGAAAAAGGCATTACCCCGGGTTTTTTCATAGACTAATTCGGTTAGGGTTTGGCTGTCGGCCGTGGAACAGGCCAGGCTCTCTTGAATGAGTTGCCGCACATCCTCCACTTGCAGGTTACCCAGTTGAATCGTCTGGACCGCGACTCCTGCGGCGGTCAGGTCGTTGAGGGTCATTATGAAGGGATGGGTTCGATCTACTTCGTTGTCCCGATAAGCCCCAAGCAGCAGCAAATGGGTAACGGCCTCATTCGTCAGCAAAATCTTTAACAATTCTAGCGAAGCTAAATCCGCCCACTGCCAATCATCAATAAAAACGACGAGCGGGTGCTCGGCCGTGCTGATGGCCTGCACAAAATTCTGGATGGTCAAATTGAAACGGTTGCGGTTCTCCTGCCCGCCTAACTCTGTCACCGCCGGTTGCGGGCCAATAACCTGCTCCAAACGGGGGATGACCTCCGTCAATACGGCCCCGTTGCCGCTCGCGGCCGCTAAAATCTTGTCTCGCCACTGTTGCAGGGTGGTCTCTGGTTCGGTCAGCAGCAAATCGGCCAATTGATTAAAGGCCTGGCTGAAGGCTGCATAGGGCGTGTGTTGCTGATACTGGTCAAACTTGCCGCTGATAAAATAACCCCGCTTCTCGGTGATGGGTTTGTGTCCCTCCGCCGCCAAGGCCGACTTGCCAACGCCCGGATACCCGGCCACCAGCATGAACTCACGGCTACCGGCGATGGCTCGGTCAAACGTAGCCAGCAAAACGGCCATCTCGGCGGAGCGGCCATACAACTTTTGGGGAATTTGGAATTGGCCCGAGTAATCATCCTGACCTAACTCAAAACTTAGACCGGCAAGATTTTGAAAACCTTGCGGCTCTGTTAAAGCGGCCAGACACCGTTCCAGATCGGCTTGCAAGCCAAAGGCGGATTGGTAGCGGTCTTCAGCGTTCTTGGCCAACAATTTCAGCACTATGTTAGAGAGAACGGCAGGCACATCCGGATTCAAGGCCGTAACCGGCCGGGGGGTTTTGGCCAGATGGGCATGCACCAGAGCCAGCGGATCATCGCTCTCAAAGGGTAGCCGGCCGGTCAATAGCTCATAAAAGGTTACCCCCAGCGAATATAAATCGGTGCGATAATCGACCATCCGGTTCATCCGGCCGGTCTGCTCCGGTGAGATGTAGGCCAGGGTGCCGGCTAACCCTTCCGGATTGCCCAGGTGTTGCACCCGTAAGTCAAGCCGTGAGGCCAAGCCAAAATCAATCAGCTTAACTTGTTTCGTCTCCAGGTTGACCAGAATATTATTGCTGTTGATATCCCTGTGGATGATATGGCGCTGGTGCACTTGGCCCAGAATTTTGGCGATGTGGATAGCTACCTGAAAAAAGTCAGCCAACGACCAGCTTTGCTCTACAAAAGCCTGATTAAGCGGCTGCCCGGAAACATACTCCATAATCAGGGCGGGTTTATCCTCCACTTTGGTCTGGGCAATGGCCTGACGCACCCCGTCAATCGCCAGGTCTTTGGTAAATTCGTATTCGTTGTTGAAGCGGATAAGCTGGTAAGGGGTAGGGAAGTTACTATTTAAGACTTTGATCACCACGGGCCGGTCATATTCGCTGACCGGTTGATAATAAATGAGCGAATTGTTACTCTGATGGATGAGTATCGGTGGTTGGCTTGAAATTGTCATAGTTTTACTCCTTGGATCTGACCCGCTTCGGCCAATTCAGCCTTACAGCACTGCCTTTGCCAACAAGATGTCTACGGCGCTGAAATGGTTCATTATCGGTTCTCTTTGCGAGGGAGGGTAAAATAAAAGGTTGCGCCCTGGTCTACCACGCCTTCGGCCCAAACCTGCCCGCCGTGGCGGCGGATAATCCGCTGAACGATGGCCAGTCCGACGCCGGTACCTTCAAATTCGCGTTCGCTGTGCAGGCGCTGGAATACCCCAAACAGCTTGCCGGCGTACTGCATATCAAAACCGGCGCCGTTGTCGCGGACAAAGTAGATGTTTTCACCGGCCTCCTGGCTACTGCCCACTTGGATGACCGCTCGTTCTCGGTTGGCCGAGAACTTGACCGCGTTGGCAAGTAGGTTCACCCACACCTGGCGGATCAACGTTGGATCGCCCAGGGCCGGGGGTAAAGGGAGCATTTTGAAATCAAGCCGCGTTCGCTCTTGGGGTGTGGTCACTTCCTGGAATACCGAGTTGGCTAAGGCCTCCATATCGATCAAAGAAGTCTGCATGTCAACGCGGCTGAGGCGAGAGAAGGCCAGTAGATCGTCAATCAACTCCCCCATCCGCTGGGTTTGATGATGGATCACACTACAGACCCGCCGGCCTTCGGCGTCCAGCACCGGCTCGTAGTCTTCCACCAGAATACGGGTGTAGCCGTCAATGGCTCGCAGCGGGGCGCGCAGGTCATGGGAGATGGAATAGGAAAAGGCTTCCAGCTCCTTATTAGCGGCTTCGAGCTGGGCGGTGCGCTCGATCACCCGCTGTTCGAGTTCCTCGTTCAAACGGCGGATTTCCTCCTCCGCCTGCTTGAGCGGTGTAATGTCGCGGCCTGAGGCTTGTATCTCGACGACCCGACCATTGTCATCAACAATACCCTGAACGATCCAATGAATCCAACATTCCTGGCCGTCCCACCGGTAATTCAGATATTCACCGCCAATCGGTCGGGGGTCCTTCAGAAAGTTCTCAGCTTCTCGCCAGGTCTGTGCATGGAATTCCGGCGCGACCATGGTCAGATAGCTGCGTCCAATCAATTCCTCGGGCGTTTTGCCATAAAACTGACAGTAAGCATCGTTGACAAAGGTCAGGGTGGTATCTGGCAGGTAGCGGCTAATCAGGTCGATCTGGCTTTGGACCAAGGCCCGGTAACGAGCCTCGGAGGTCCGCAACTCTGCCTCTACCCGCTTGCGCTCGGTGATGTCGCGCGCCGCCGCATAGATTTTCTTGCCAAAAGGAAAAGCCCGCCACTCGATCCAGCGGTACGAGCCGTCCTGGCAGCGATAGCGGTTCACAAAGTTCAGCACCTCTCGCTGCGCGTCCAGATCACTCACCGCCGCCAGCGTGGAAGCCAGGTCGGCCGGGTGAACCAGATCGAGAAAGCGCCGCCCTTCCAGTTCTTCCAACGGGTAGCCCAGGACTTTTTCCCATTCCCGGTTGAGGCGCTGAAAGTACCCATCGGTGTCGGCAATGCACAGCAGGTCCAGGGCGCAATCAAAGAATCGCTCCAGTTCCAGCGTCTTCTCGCGCAGCTCGGCCTGGGTCTGGACACGCTCCGTAACGTCACGGACGATCGAGATCATGCCGCGCGTCTGGCCCGTGGCGTCGCGCCACGGGGCCGAGTTCACCTCCACGGAAAACGGCGCCCCATCCGAACGCAGAAAGATGTAAGGGTTGTTGGGAGTGGCAAGACCCTGAACGGCGCGGCGGACGTTGTCCCGGGCGCGTTCCCGATCCTCCGGCGCGATCCACTCGAGTACGGACGTGTTGACTATTTCGCTCGAGTCCGTCAAGCCGAACAGCCGCATCAGTTGAGGGGAAGCAAACAGGATACGCCCGTCCAGATCGGTCTGGACAATGCCATCCGGCGAAGCGCCTACCAGCGTGCGATAGCGTTCTTCGCTCTCGCGCAGCGAACCAGCTAACTGCTTCAGATCAGCATTGGCTCGGCGGCTGGCGACGAGTATCCGTGCATATAGAGCGTAAAAACGATCCACCAAAATCACTATCGCTACCAAAAATATCACCAGAGCAGCGCCGCCTTCGATCCAATAATCCAAAGTTAGGGGATTGACCGGCAGGTTTATCCAGCCGCCCAACACTCCCAAGTGGGCCAATATGGCAAAGGTGGCATAGATCAGCAAGCCGAGCGCCAGCGTAACGTATCCGGCCCAAGAGCCAATCACAATCGTCGCAATAATCGGCATAACGACCAACCAGAGGCGGCCGCTGCCGGCCAGGCCCAAGCGGGCAAAACTCACTACTGCGTTGGTATAGGTGAGCATGAAAAGGCCTATGCTTCTCACACGAAAATCCAGTTTGGGAAAAAGAGCCAAGCCCACTGAGGCCAGGTAAATCACCAGATAAAGCCACACTTGCAAGGTCATCTGCCCATTGTGGATGGCGTTGATGATGACCGTGGCATAAGCCGGCAGACCCGTTACGGCTGCGACGATCAATATGATGGACAAAACCTTGCTTTGCCATCTGTGCAAATCAAAATCCAGATTATCATCATGTGCTGTCGTATCACTGGGTAAGGCCATAGTTCCACCACCTTCCTGCCGGCCGCTTGAATTCAGGCCTGTTCTAACATACACGCATTAATCCCTCTTTTTTACCGGCAGGGTGAAATAGAATGTTGTGCCACTGCCCTGGCCGGACGAATCCACCCAGACGCGCCCGCCGTGCGTCTCAATGATGCGCTTGACCAATGCCAGGCCAACGCCGGTACCCTCGCTCTGCGGGTCAAGCTTGTCGAACAGGCCAAAAACCTTGTCGTGATAGCGCGGCTCGATGCCCATACCGTTGTCGCGCACATAGAACACCGTCTTATCATCCTCGTGCCTTGCGCCGATCTGGAGGCGCGGCCGCGGCTGGTTGCCCATGAACTTGCAGGCATTGTCTACCAGGTTTTGCACCACCTCCACCAGCCGCGCCCGGTCGCCGTATACGGACGGCAGGCCGGGCGCAATCTCCACCGCCACGCCGGACGCCTCAATGCGCCCACGCACCAGGGCGATGGCCTCGCCGGCAATCTCCTCAAAGGATGCCTCCTCCGGCGGGTTCGCCCACCGTCCGATGCGCGAGAGTTCCAGCAATTCATTGAGCAAGCGCTGCATCTTGGTGACCGCATTATTGATGTGGGCCATATCAGCGCTAACCCGTTCCACATTGCCGGCCAGGGCATCCCTTTCCAAAAAGCCGACAAAGCCGCCGATGGTGATGAGCGGGCTTTTCAGGTCGTGCGAGATAGTGTAGATAAAGCGCTCCAGTTCGGCATTTTTGGCTTCCAGTTCAGCGATCAAGGCCTCACGTTCGCTTTCGGCCTGCTTGCGTGCGCTGATATCCGCGCCGATGGCTATTTGAGCATAAACATTTCCTTTTGAATCTCTCAGCGGCGCGACAGAGAGATTTAGCCAAAACATGGAACCGTCTTTGCGCTGTCGTTGAACTTCCAAGTTGGTAATCGATTCTCCCTCAGTTACCCGTTCACGTATAGCCCGATATTCTTCAAGCGTCTCTGGGGAAATGTTTGGTAAGAATTTCCCCAGAACTTCTTTAGCTGTCCAGCCATACATTCGTTCGGCGGCTCTATTCCACAGCAATACCCGGCTATCCAGGTCCACCATATTAATGGCCAGAGGTGAGTGATCGACCAGGGCCTGAAGCGTTTCGTTGGTTTGCCGTAAAGACTCTTCGGCCCGCCGGCGCTCGGTGATTTGCTGCTCCAGACCTTCCAGGGTCTGGCGCAACTGCGTGGTCATACTGTTAAAAGCCACGGCCAGGCTGGCGACCTCCCTCGGTCCCTCTACCACCGCCTGTAACTTTCGCTCGCCCCCGGCAATCTGGGCGGCTACCGTGGTCAAGTTGACCAGGGGCACTACCAGGCGGTGGGCCAGGTATACCCCCAGCAGGCTGGCTAAAGTCGCTACGACCAAAGTGATCGCGCCGGCCCAGACCGCCTCACGAATGACGTCTCGGTAAGTTTCGGCCCAGGGTATTTCGGTGACAACAGCCCAATCAGGCGTCCCCAAAGGGGCATAGGTACCCACCACCCTGGCGCCCATAATTCCCTGGTAATTCTTCCCCCAGTTCGGTTGGGTAGAAGTGGAATGATGAATAAACTCGTGGACCGCCGGCAGGTAAGCCACATTTTCACCCCGCAAAACACGGGCCATATCGCCAAAGGCGATCAGATTGCCGTCTCGATCCACTACGTAGGCATACCCCGTCCGGCCCACCTGAAGCTGGCTAATCAAATCCCACATGAACTTCAAGTTCACCTCGGCCAACAAAGTTCCTCTGAAATCTCCAAAGATATCGACTACAGGAACCGTCATAATCAGCAAAGGTTCACTGGTCACGGGATCGATATAGACCGGGCTGATCGTGCGGTTCACCGGCAGGTTTTGAGCCGGTACGATATCCGCCAGTCGGCCGGCGAATCGCCTGGGTTCGCCCAAAGCGAGGCGCGAGACCTGGGTCAAGGCCTGACCGTGGGCGTTGAACAAAACCAACTGGCGAAACGCTGGCTGGCGCCCCAACAAGCCTGACAAAACCTCCTGCTGTTCTGGCCGGGACACTTCGTCTAGATTGGTCAGCCCAACCGCTGTCTCCAAAACACCAAACTTCTCCTGAATGAAACTGCTGACCGTTCGGGCTGCCTCTTGCGCAATCAGTTGTTGATTACCGGCAATGATTATCTGTTGAGTTTGGAGGTTTGAGTATAGCTGCAAACCGCCAGAGATGAGGAGGGCGATCACGCTCAAAGTAAAAAAAGCCAGGGCCAACGTAGTAGTCAGGCTCTGGGCAACTCGGGATCGCTTTATTAGAATCTTCATAGCAGGTCTACTCTGTCTGCAAGGGTGTGCAGCGCTAACGAATGATCTCCGTAGCCAGGCTCAACAAACTTCTCGGGACCGTCAAGCCCAGTTCTTGAGCCTGTTTGTAATTGATCCGAAAACTCAGCACGGGTGTAGCCACCGGGATGGTGCCGGCTGGGGTACCTCTTAAAATTTTGTCGGCCGAAATAGCCGCCAGTTTACCGCTTTCGACATAATCGGTAACGTAACTAAAGACAGCCCCCGTTTCGGCTTGAATAGCCGCGCCTCCGCCAACCGGAACCCTGTGTTCCTGCGCAAACCGGCTGATCAACGACCAACCGGCCGGCGACTGGGACAGATCGTCAGACGAAATCAAAATTGCATCCAGGCCAATATCACCGGCTGCCGCCCGGGCTTCCAAATCGGCCTGAATACCTTCCAGGCTGGTGACGGGCGCTTCCACCAACGTTACCCCCAACGATGAGGCTACCGGGCGCAACGCCTTGAGCGCGGCCTGATTAGGCGGGTAGTTGTCGTTATAGGTGATGTATACCCGTTTGCTCTGTGGCGCAACCTGAAGCAAAAACTCAAAACGCTTGACCACTGCCTCTGACCCAAGGGCGCGGACCCCGGTGATATTCCCACCGGGCTGGCGGACACTCTCGATCAGGCTTGTCCCTTCAACGCTGCCCAGCGCAAACACCACGGGGATGTCTGTTCCCTGGGTGGCGGCCTTGGCCGCTATAATCGACCCGGTGGGAAAGGCAAAAATCAAGTCAACCTCATCGGCCACAAATTGCTCTAAGGCTTGCTGTTGCTCGGTCGAACCACCGGTCACTTCGCGGACATCATAAATGATATTCTCGCCCTCAACGTAACCTAACTCGGTCATCTTGGCTTTGAAGCCATCTATGACGCCGGAAAAAGGCGTAAAGCCATTCAAAATACCCACCCGGTATACCTGGGGAGTAGATTGAGACTCACAGGCACAAAAGAGCAAGCTAATCACTACTACCCCCACGAGGATTTTCCATATTTTTCTGGTTTGGCGCTGAGTACGGTTATTGCCTGGCATAGTCCTCTCCTAATTCTTTTGGCTCATGTCCAGAACAAGTGCAAAAGTGACCGGCACTTTTCGTTAATAATGAAGAAACAGTCTCCAAAGACAAGATTGAATTGGAATTGTTTAAGTTCCGGTCACTTGTACTTAACATGAGCCAATACATTTTTCATCGACTCAGGGGTGACCACCGGGATTGTGCCAACGGGGGTGTCTTTGAGGATTTTATCGACCACGGAAGTTGCCAGGCGGCCTGCTTCAAGAGGAATGATAACCTGAAAAAAAGTGCCCTTTGTCAGCCATAGAGGGTAATCGGCAAGTGGTACTCGGCCTCAAACCTGGTAATCACCGTCCCACCGGTAAGCGACATTTGTGGTCATCAAATGCCTTTCATCATAAATATGTGAAACCGGGAATTGGGTCAAACCTGATGGTATCTGTCCAGCCCTGGCCTATCTACAAAAAAAGTCCTGACAAATCAAATATACACTATTTGAGGCTTAAATTATAGTGACAAATGTACTTAATCCATATAACCATAAATCAGCAGCCAGTTTGCCCAAAAGTACCTTAAAGAGGGTACAGCCTGAACTGTTTCAACGAGAAAACAGGTGGATAAACAGCCGCCAGGCCGTTGACCTGTTGACCGCTGTCGTAGCCCCGCAGACCAGGCGCCTGGCTTGTTTTGACGCTTTGGCTATCCAGGCTACCGGCCGTGGGATGCTGAAATTTCAGCCCTCATTCCTCAGTTTTTGACCTTAGCTGATAAACCGCCATGTTGTCGCCGCCGGCCTGGGGGGCCCAGGGCGCATCGGTCTGGTAAACCAGGCGCAGCGCCGGGCTCCGGGTGAGATCGGGATACCAGCCTGGAAAGGTGACCAGATAGTCAGCCTGGCGGGTTTGGATAAACTCTAGCAGGGCGGCCTCGTCGCGCATCATGGGGATGATCTCGG
The DNA here is from genome assembly GCA_964398055.1 of uncultured Caldilineaceae bacterium. GTDB lineage: Bacteria > Chloroflexota > Anaerolineae > 4572-78 > J111 > CAYNLK01. The sequence goes on along the minus strand of CAYNLK010000008.1, from coordinate 119,014 downwards.
GCGTGACCAGGCCGGCCAGGTCGATCAACGGCCGCTGGCTGAAGTAGCCGACCGCGCCGATATCGTGGACGGCCAGCAGGGCGGCGGGGTCGGTCTGTTCGGCCAGCCAGTGGGCGGTAGCCACCATTTCGGTCTCGATGATACGGACATCCCGGCCGTAGGCCTGGGCGCCAATGACCGTAAAGGCCGGCGTCAACAGCAGCAGCGATAGAAGCAGAACCCGGCCGGCGGCCCGTCGCAGCAGATTCGGTTCGCCGCGCCGGCCGATCAAGCGAGCCGTACCCCATAAACCCAAAAGTATGAGCCAGGGAATGGCCGGTATCTGGTAACGACCGTGCTGGTAGGTGACCGGCAGGCGCAGGCCGTACAGGAGCAAAAAGCTTAACCACCAAACCCAGATGAACCACAAATCTCGCCAGCGTTGGCGCACGGTCAGCCCGGCGGCAAGCAGCAGGCCCGGCAACAGCAGCAGTTGGGCGCCGATGAAAACAACCCGGAACACGCCTTGCACTGTGTCGACCGGCGGGCCGAAATTCCCAAAGAGCCGCCACCACAGCGGGAAGGAGGAGAGGATGACCCCGTATTCAGCCTGCTTGGCGTAAAAGGTATTCGGAAAGGGTAGACCGGTCAGCCACAAATGGAACAAAACGTAGGGCACAAGCAATAGTCCCACGCCGGCGGCCAGACCAAACCAGCGCCGCAGCAGGTCAGGCAAAGGAGCTGGTGACTGAGGCCAGGCTCGAACCGCCATATCCAGCCCCACCAAGCCCACCAGCCCCACCCCCTCCGGCCGGGTCAGGATGAGTAAGCCGCCCAGAAGCCCCAAACCAAAATCTTGGAGGGTTGAGGGTTGAGTGTTGAGTTTTGAGTTTTGAGACATCTGCCCTGCGGGTTGGAGATTGGAGATTGGAGATTGGAGATTTGGAATTTGCGACACCTGCCCTGCGGGTTTGCGATTTGCGACACCTGCCCTGCGGGTTTGCGATTTGCGATTTGTCGTTGCTTGGGCCATTGGCTCATTGGCCAGGTAACGCTCAACCAGGAAAAGGGAGAGCCAGACAAACAGGATCGTTTCCATCCCGGAGACGGCGGCCCAGGCCAGATGCCACTCCAACAGGCAGAAGAGACCGGTCAGCGACCCCAGCCAGCGATGTTCCGGGAAGAGGCGCTGACTCAAGCGAGCGGCGCTCCAGCCGGTCAGCCCCAGGCAAACGATGCCGAGGCTGTAGGTCCAGAGTTGATAGGGCAGGCCCAGCCAATAGCCCACACTCAACAGGACCGACCAGAGGGGAGCGGTTGAACCGGCGCTGGTCACCCCGGGGGTAAAGGCCAGTTGGCCATAATAGGCCAGGTTGCGGGCGTAGGTCTGGTGAATCCAGGCATCATCCAGAGGAAAACCGCTAAAGCCATAACCCCAGGCCGACACAGCCAGGTAGAATAGACCGATCAGCAGGGCGAGGAGTAGCCAGCATAACAGAGATGTTGCGGGAGCGTGGAGCGTGGAGCGGAGAGCGGAGAGCGGAGAGCGGAGAGCGTGAAACGTGAAACGTGAAACGTGTTTCGTGTTTCGTGTTTCGTGTTTGGCAACTCCTGTTACCTGCAACCTGTCATCTGTCATCTGCCACCTGCCGCTGCGCGTGCCACCTGTCACTTGCCACCTGCCACTTGTCACTTGCCACCTGCTACTTGCGACCTGCTACTTGCGACCTGTCACCTGTCACCTGCTACGGCTCCACAATTTCAAAGACATAAACATTGCCAAAGGTTTTGACCAGGGATAGACCGGGATGATTCTCCGGGTGGTTGTAGAGGTCAGCAAGCGGGGCGGGGTGGTTGGCATCCAAAATCAGGTAATCGACCCGGTATTGGCGGGCTGCTTGCAGGGTAACGGTCAGCTTTTCATTAGGGATCACCACGCTGAGTCCGCCGCCGTGATAGCGGTAGGCCGGGGGATTATTGATCATCACCGTCGCCGTTGGGTCTTGCTGGTTGACCCAGCCGGCAATGGCGGGGTAAAGCTGATCGGCCTGGTTCCAGGCGTCATTTTTGAGCACGCGGTTATAGTAGGTAAAACTGCTCAGGGCCACGGCCAGCAGGACCATGCTGACCCCAAAAAACTGCTTGGCCAGCCGGGCGTCCCAGCGGCGACGACGGGCCGCAGCCCACTCCACGGCAACCTCCAGGCCCACGGCAGAGACGGCATAGACGAATGGCAGGAGGGCCGCGCCGGAGTGAAAAAGTCCGCCCCGGGCGCCGGGAAAAGCAAAAATCAGGGTCATGACGAGGAACAGCAGCAACGCGTACAGCCCGGCCAACTGGATCAGCCCATGTCGCCGCAAATGCCAGCCGCCTACCACTACCAACGGGGCCAGGAAGATCATACCCCAGACAGCCAGAACGGTCTGGAAATTGGCCGTTAAGGCCCACCAACGTCCTTGCAGAATGGGACCAAGACCCTGGGCCAAAAAGGTACGCGGGGACAACTCCCGGCCATAGCTGAAGAGGTCGTCATAATCGGTCAGCCAGATTGTCTGGGAACCGGCCGCCGGCAGCCAGGCGCCGGTGACCTGCCAGTTGCGCAGGAACCACGGCAACATGACCAGGAGGTAGCCGAGGATGAGGAAAAACGTAAAGCGTAAAGCGTGGGGCGTGGGGCGTGAAGCGTGAAGCGCAGCATGGGGCGCAGCCAAAAAAAGGTAGGACCACCAGAGAAACAGGAGGATGGCGATGAGCAGCAATGGTCCGTCGGCGCGGGCCAGGTGGGCCAGCCCAACACAGAGACCGCTGGCGAAGAAGTAAGCAGATGCCGGAACCTTTGATTGAGCTTGCGCCTCGCTCGCCGCTCCCCGCCCCCCGACCAGCCCCCGCCAGGCCAGCAGCAGAGCCAGTGAGCCGGCGATGGCAAAGGGCGTAAAGTTGTCGATGGCCGTCCAGAAGGGAAAATAGAAACCGCTGAAGATGGCCAGCAGCCCGGCCAGCCAACCCTGCCAGCGTTTGCCGTTGAGCGCCCAAACAATGGTGTAACTGAGCGGGGCCAGCAAGGCCGACAAGACGACGAAAGGCAACTGCGCCGCCCGGTAGGAGACTCCGGCAATGCTCATACCTAACCAGGCCAGCATGGAGGTCAGCGGCATCCAGTAGAGATGGCTGGGTCCTGGCGGAGGCGGGGGCGGTGGGTTGCCCAGATAGTTCCAGACAAAATCCTCCACAAAGCCGCGACCGGCGGCCAGGTTCTGGGCATTGACGTAAGAATAAAGGGCGTCCATATAGCTGGGCTGCTGCTGGGGCGCGGCAGCCAGGCCCCGGACGATTAGGGCCAGGATGAAGAGGCCCACCAGGTCAGGCATTGGCTTTTTCACGGGGGCGGCTCCAGAGCATACAATTGATAAGCGTGGCCAACCTCAAACAGAAGGGTCAGCTCGTTGACTTCTAACTCGGCCAGGATGGTCGTATCAACCGTTTCCGGCGCTTCGTTCAGCACAAAATCCAAACCGGCTATATGGATTAAAACGTGAGTCACCCCGGCTTCGCGCCAGGCGCGGGCTATCCGGGCGGCAGAGCCGTAGCGGTCCACCAGGTGGGGAAAGGCATCGAGAATGGCGTCAGGCCGGCAGTCTGGTTGACAGTAATAGCTGCGCGGCTCCCACAAGAAAATTACGACTGCATCGGCCGGCAGCGAGTCATTCAACTGCTGCATGGCGGCATAGTGCGCGCCCAGGCGACGGGTCAGGTAGCCGGTTGAACTTTCCAGACCGGTTAGATAGGGCAGCGGGTTGATCTTTTGGGTCAACAGAGCCATATCCAGCAGGGTCAGGGCTAAGGTCACCCCGATGGCCAGGTTGGCAAAACGGCTCACTGAAAAGCGGGGCAGGTCGAAGCGAGGCAGGTCGGCCCACAGCCAACCGGCAACCGGGGCCAGGGCGGCCAAACAGGGCAACAACAGGCGGGACTGCCACAGGGCGCGGGACCAACTCACGCCCAATGCCCAGACCACAAATTGAGCCAGGGCAAAGATGAGCAGGGTATTGACCGCCCTGGCCCGCTTGGCGTCGCGACGATACAAGCCCAGGGCGATATAAAGCAAAATCAACGGCAAAAACAGCAAAAACAGCGGGCCGGTTCGCCCGTCCCAGTAATTGGCATCACGGATACCCAGGGTTAACAGCCAGGGCAAGGCCAACCAGGTCGTTGGGCGGACGCCAATGCCGGTGCCGCCGGCGGCATACCAGTCGGCCCGAAAGCTATCCCAGAATTGGCCGCCGAACAGGCCGTAGAGAAAAGGATAGACCGGGCTGCCGGTGAAGAGCCAATTCTTGAGATACCACGGCGCAGCCACCAGCGCGGCAATGAGCGCAAACAGGATCAAATGGATTAACCCCGTGGAGCGGAGAGTGTGGAGCGTGGAGCGTGAGGCGTGATGGGTATTAGCTCCTGCATCCTCCTGACGGCTTGAATTACTAAAACTGCTCCAGACAATAAGCCCGGCAATGACCAAGGGGGTGACAAAGCTGGTGTACTTTAGCCCCATCGCCAGCCCGGCAAAAATGGCGCTCAAGATTAACCAGGATAGTTTTGAGTTTTGAGTTTTGAGTTTTGAGTTTTGAGTTTTTTGATTTGCGATTTGAGTGATTGGAACTGTTGGTCGAGCTGCCTCTGTCGCTTGTTCATTGTTCATTGATAATTGATAATTGATGATGGCGTAGAGACTGGCCAGTTGGTAGAAGGCCAGGGCGAGATCGTTGTAGGCCCAGCCGGCCAGGGTATTGACCATCGGCATACTGGCGAAGACGACCACGGCCAGCCAGGCCGGCTTCCGCCCCAAAAAACGGCGGGCGGTCAGATAAACCAGGCCCGCCAGCAACAGGGCAAAGCCGGTGTGCAGCAGCTTGGCGGCGATGTCGCTGCGCAGAAGGATGGCCCAGGTGAAGAGCATCTCCAGCAGCGAGGGGAAACTGAGGTGGGGGATATCGACGCCGCCCACGATGCGCCCGGCCTGGAGGTACAACTTAGGACCGGTCAGATGGTAAAAGAGGCCGTCCCAGTCGTTGGGGGGCAGCAGGGCCACCGGCAGCGTCATCACGGCGACGGCCAACAGATAAAAGCTGACCAGCAAATGGGGAGGATTGGCCGGTCGCCATTGCCGCCACTGGCGATAAAGCCGCACGAGTTGGGGCCAGAGGACGATAGTCAGGCTGATGGCCGCAGCGTAAGCCGCCACCGGCCGAAACAGGCCGGCTAAACCCAGGCCAAAATTCAGTAACCCCAGGCTGCCCAGGCCCAAACCGGCGCCCAGAATGAGCGACTCGATGGCGGGTGAGCCGGTTGGCCGCAGATATGTCAGCAGCCAGCTCCCCAGCGCCAGGGCGATCAGGCCGAGCCAACCGGCGGCCAACAGGTCGAGCCAGGCCCGGCCCATGGCCAGGGCATTGGCCGCGGTAAACGGTTTTTGCACGGCAAAGAAGCTGGCCAGGACAAAAAAGAGCCACAGGATAAAGAGACTGCTGACCACGAGTTTGAGTTGCTGGCTAGACATACGGTTGCTCCCGGAACTGGGCGGTCCGCCGCAAGGCCCGCCAATCGAGCGCGTACAACAACAACAGCAACGCCGGCAGCAGACCGTGCATCATCACGTTTTCCCAATTACCCTCCAGGGTAACGACAAAGACGCCCCACATGAAAACGGCCAGCCCCACCTCAACCAGCCCGGCGATAACATTGCCCCGAGGTTGGGGTAAGCGCCGGAAGAAGAAAAAGAGGGGCAGGTAGAGCAACATCTGATTGGTTGTGGCCGAACGGAAGGTGATCAGACTGCCCACAATGAGCGTCGACATCACGGCCCAGGTGTAATTACCCCCCCCTAGCCCCCCCCGTGAACGGGGGGGGGACAGGGGAGTTCCCCGTTCACGGGAGGGGGTAGGGGGAATTCTGTGTTCACGGGATGGAGTACGCCAGGCCAACCACCAACCGGGTAACAAGGCCAGGAAAAACAGGCCGGTCAGGATGAGAGTCAAGGGCGCGGCCAGATGGGGAGGCAAGAAATAATGGAGCAAGTTCTCCAGGGGTGTGCCAAACTGGATGTAGCTGGCGTAAGCCAGGGTATTCCACCAAAAATCAAGCGGCCAGGTAGGAATCAGCAGCAGGCTGCTCAGCAGCAGCCCCAGCATAGCGGCCCCAAAACTGCCGACCAACCGCCAGCGCCGCTGCGCCAGCGCCCACACCAACAAAAAGAGCAGCAGCAGAATAACCATCTGCGGCTTGATGGTGGTTACAGCCAACAAAACGCCGGCCCAGCTATCACGCTGGTTTTCTATGGCCCATAAAGCCAGCAGCAGGGCCAGAGCGACCAAAATAGAGAACTGGCCCAGAATAATGGCCCGCGCCCCATTGTAAAGTAGAATCCCCCACAGCAGGGTCAAGCCAAAGAGCCAGGTGGGTGGACGCCAGCCGGCCAACCGAATAGACAACACGGTGATCGCCAACAGCATGAATTGCAGCAGGGTCATCCAGATGGCCCGCGCCCAGGGATAGGGGAGCAAGCTGAGCGGCCAGGAAAAGTAGAGACTATACAGGGGATAGGCAAAATAGGCCTGGTCCTTATCACCGGGCTGAACCGGGCGACCAAATACAGCCAACTGAATCTTTTCAGCGACGGCGGGACTAAAGGGGTTGGCGCCATGCAACAGGTATTCTCGCCCGCCCAACCAGTAGACAAAAAAATCGTTGCCGCCGGGAAACTTGCTGGTAAAAACCGTATAGAGCGCGTAGGACTCGGCCGCCATAAGGATGACCAATAGTCCGGCCAGGGCTAACCATTGGACCGCTGAAATCGAGCGGGTGGGAGTGGGTGTGGTTCTGAACATTACTGGCTGCTCGTGGTGGTTGGTTGATCCAACTCTACTAACCAAAGCTCAAGACCGCGGAAGTGACGGTAGTCAACCTGATGATCGGCGTGGCGCGCCAACCAATCAACCAACAAGGGATTGCGGTCGGGGTCTTCCAGCCAATAGCCAGCCGGCCTGATGGGTCGTTTGGGGTCATGGGTGGGGTGGCGAGAGTAAGGGTAGATCAGCCAGGCGCGCCGCTGGCCGGCCGTGAGCGGCTCGATGGGTAAATATTCAAGCACGCGGCTGATGGGCCTGTGCGGATTCTGGCCGGTATAGTAATAGTTGAACGGCAGCTCAATATGCGGCGTGTACAACAGGATCACATCGCCGGGCTGCTCGTGTTGACTCACATAAGCCACCAGATCGCGCCAGTTGTCCCGGAAAAAGGCGGGATCAGACCAGGTGTTGAGCAAACCATAGCCACTGGCGACGACCAGGCCGGCCACCAATCCATTCCGCCAGCGGGGTGCTTGCTTTAGCTGAATGGCCCCCAGAGCCAGCAGCAGCAGCAAACCGGGGATGACCAGCGACAGATACTTATCGGCGTAAAATGAACGGCGCTGCGAGACCAACCAGACCAGGCCGACCGGCAGGAATACCCACCAGGCCAGCATAATCTGCGCAAAGCGGAACTGCCTGTCTCGCCGCCACAGGCCGCTTACCAGGGCGATGGCCAAGATTACAGCGACGGCTACGGCTAAAGGCCAGGACAAATAGGTGCTGAAGCCGCCGGCAAAATTCCACAGCGTCAGAGGGATGTCGGCTAAGCCCGGCCGCTGCAATGAGCCGATGCCAAAGCTCTGGTATTCTCGTCGGGAGAGGGCTATCAACCAGGGCAGAAAGGTCAAGCCGGCCGCAAACTGAACGACCACCCACCAGCGAAATGGCCGGACATAATCTCTAAACCGGCTCAAGATAACGGCTAACTGAATCGCCGGTAGGAGTAAGCTAAAGTAATGGATATTAAAAGCCAGAGCATTGACCCCAAACAGTCCCAGCCAATAGCGAGGCTGGTTGGTGTGCAAGCCCTGCCAGAAAAAAAGCATACTGGCCGTCGCCAACAGCAGCAACAGGCCATACATGCGGGTTTCTTGCGATAGCCAGACGTGGAGGGGATTGAGCGCCAACAGGAGCGCGGCCAGCAGCCCGACCGGCCGATTAGCCATAGCCTGACCTAAACGATATATCACCGGAATCGTCAGCAGGGCCGGGACAACCGTCTGAAAACGAACGCCAAACTCGGTCAGGCCCCAGAGCGACAGGGCGACCTTGCTCAGAAGGTAAAATAAAGGTGGATGAACGCCGTCGATGAGCACCGCCCGCAAGAGCGTAGGCACGTCGGCCAGGCCAAAAGCAACGGTGACGGCTTCGTCAAACCAAAGGCTTTGCCGGGTCAACGTGGGCAGGCGCACTAAGGCCGCTAACAGAATAATACCGATCAACATCCAGCGGTAGCCTGGCCGTTTACCGGTAAGAGCCAGGTTAGCCATAAGTTACCTCCAGCAAAAACGATACGTGATCCGGACCAAACTGACAATAAGGCCATTGTACCACTTATTCTGAATCATTTGAATTGGTCACCAGCCATAGCTCAAGGCCCCGAAAGTGCTGGTAGTCAAGCACCTGGTCGGCCTGAGCCGCAAGCCAATCGGCCAGGAGCGGGTTACGGTCAGGGTCCTCAGCCCAGTAGCCGTTCGGTCTGAGTGGCTGCCGCGGGTAATGAGTCGGTTGGCGACCGTAGTGATAGACAACCCAGATGCGGCGGTAGCCAGCCACCAATGGCTCGATGGCGAAGCGGTCGAGCACCCGGCTGACCGGTTTACGGGGCAAATATCCCTGATAATAATAGCCGAACGGGATGTCGAGGTGGCTGTTATAGAGCAAAATTACATCGCCGGCCTGTTCATGCCGGGCCAGATAGGCCACCGCCCCTCGCCAATCGTCCTTGAAGAAAGCCGGATCAGAGCGACTATTGAGCAACCCGTAGCTACTGGCGATGATTAAACCGGCCGCCAGCACTCCCCGCCACACCGGCGAGTTGAGCCGGGTAGCCCCAAAAGCAACCAGCATGATCAAAGCCGGAATAACAAAAGAGAGGTAGCGGTCCGAGTAAAACGAGCGGCGCTGAGACATCAGCCAGACCAAAATCGGAGGCAGAAATATCCAGACCAGCAAGATTAGCCGGGCAGAGCGATATTTTTTTTCGCACCAACGCAGCCCACTTAAGCCGGCCGCCACAAACAGGATCAAGGATAGCCCCGAAACCGGCCAGTCGGAAAAGTCACTCCAACCAAGCGCAAAATTCCACCAGGTGAGCGGTAAATCGGCCAGCGTGGGCGTTTGCAGGAAACCGATGCCAAAACTTTGCGTCTCGCGGCGGGCCGTGGCAATGAGCCACGGCAGTAACGGCAGAAAGGCAATGACCTGCGTGAGCGTCCAAAGGCGCAGGTAGCGATAATTGCGCCTGAAGGTTACGACGATAAACAGAAATTGGCTTATGGGAATTAAGAACCCAAAATAATGGACGGCAAAAATGAGGCTGTTAACCACGGTCAGGGCAATCCAATCGCGGCGGCGGTGGGTCTGAATAGCCTGCCAGAAGACGGTCATGCTGATGAGCGCCAGCGCGCTCAACAGGCTATACATTCTGGCTTCTTGAGCAAACCAAACATGGAGCGGATTGAGGGCCAATAATAAGGCGCTCAATAGACCAACCCGTCGGTTAAATATAGTCCGGCCGCTCCAATACAGCAGCGGCAGGCCAATCAGGCTAAAAAGCGCGGCCAAGAATCGTTGCCCAAATTCAGTTGTGCCCCACAGGCTTAAAGCACCTTTGTGAATCATATAAAATAGAGGCGGATGCACCCCATCACTGAGAATAGCCTGAAACAAAGTGGGCCAATCGGCCAAAGCAACCACCAGGCTGAAACTCTCGTCATAGGCGATGCTCTGAGTACCCAACCAGGGCAAACGGACCAGGGCGGCCAGCAAAACGATGGCGATCATCACCCAGTCAGGACGCGTTGAGGTTGGAGCAGGAACGTCTTTCGGCATCAGTTGCTTCCATATGATTTCGGTTGGAAGGGGCTTACCCCCGGCAGCTCCAAAGTCGTCCTTACTGATTGGCCACCAGCCGGTAGATCGAGACTGAACCGTTGTTATAAACCTCGGCCAGATAAGAGGCCTCAGCCGGAGAAAAGTCGCCCAGCGCTTGCTCGGCCGGACCGTAAAAAAGATAGGTTAGGCCATAATCGCGCCACAACCGGCGGCGAAAATCATCGCTGCCGGTCGAAAAGAACTGCTCGACCATAGCCCGTTTCTGATCGGCATAAATGGTCTCCGGGCCGTGGCCCACAAAGACCCGGCCACCCATCCGGGTGGGTAAATAGTTGCCGGTTTCATAGGCCGCCAGCACCACCTCATCTGCGGCCACGTGCTGCCCCAGCCAATCGGCTGCCTCAACCAGCTTGCCGGGCTGGAAAAGCGGCGGGGCGGTTTGGCTCAAGGTTAAAAAAGCGCCGCCCAAGATCATCAGGTTCGACAGGCTGAACAACAGCACCAGGCCCATCGACCCCAGCCGCCAGGCGGGTGAAACGCCGACCATACCGGGCGCAGCGTCCGGCTGGCGGCGCAAGGTCAGCCGCCACCAGCCCAGGGCGGCCAAAATAGACAAGGGGAGCTGCGCGCCCAACACCAACCGCCGCTGCAGATTGAACGGCAGGTAGACCAACAGCGGAACGGCCAGGCACCAGCCAATCAACACCAGACTCCGGTCGGGGTCGTGTCGCCACTCTCGCCAGCCGCCGACTACAGCCAGGACGATCAACGGCCCAAACGCCAGGAGATAGTGCAACGGCGGGGGCGACAGAATCCGGTTTTGGACCGCCCAGAGGCGAAAGATCGGATTGGTGGTAAAGACGTAGACGTTATAAAGAACCACCGGCATCGCCATCAGCAAAACCAGGCCCAGCATGGCCAGTTCAAGCCGCCACGGCGCCGGCCGTTGGGGTTGCCGCCACAGCCGCAACAACAGCCCCACCCCCATCACTACGGCGACAATCGCTACATAAAATGCGGCAATAGTCACCGCCGCCAGCAAACTGAAACCGGTCAGCAGCGCATAACACCACTGCTGCCGCTCCCAGGCCCATAACAGGAGCAGCACAGTCCACAATAATAAGGCCAGGGCCAGGGCCAGATGGGGGAGAGCCAACAACAGGTGAAAAACAAAAGCCTCCGGCGAGTAGAAATCCAGCGGCAAGCCCAGCCGATCCGCCCAGCCCAGGGCAACCACCAGCCAGCCCAGGCCGCTCCCCAGCCCGACCAACCCAAAGGCCAGCCGCCGCACCGGCCGGAGCGCGGTAAAAAAAGCGACAAAGTAGTAAATGGTGAGCAACAAGAAGAAACCGCAAACAAGTCGGGCCAGGTGATAGGTCACAACCAGGGAAATACCACTCAGCCGGGCCAGCTTGCCTAACAAAAGATGAAACAACAATAGATAGGCGCCCTGGTGCGGCTCGCTGGTATAAAACAGATGAAACTGCCAACTGCCTTCGGCGCCCAGGCGCATCTTGGCCAGATAGGAGTGACCATCCTCCACGCCCAGGACAAAGCCGCCAAACTGGTTGGATGGAGTCGACAGCATAGCCCCGTAGAGATAGGGCAAGCTGGTTATGATCAGGATGAAAACGGTCCAGGCTAGTGTCCATAACCATTCTTTACGAGTAATGACCGGCATAAGGTTTAAACTATTCCTTGCTTTCTTTCGGCAACTCCAGGTCTTCAATCAGTCTCTCGGCCACAATTCGGTGGGCTTTGGCCGTGGGATGGCCCTCGCCCAGCCAGAAATCCTCATTGTGAGCTTCCGGCAGGGTAGAATAATCTAAATAGTTGATATCTGCCGCTTCGAGGTATGGTAGAAATTCCTTAATACCGAGATCAGGATAGATGAGTACGTAGAATTGATCGCTATTGAACGCTTCTTTGAAAAGGTGGCGAGACTCTTCAAAGATTTTGGCAGTTGTTTTGAGATCACGATCGCTCACTCTCAATGGAAAACTTACTCCAAAATAGTCGAGAGTCTGGCTTTTACCGGCAATATTGTAGATGAACGAAATCATAGGTCTACCCGAGACAAAATTACCGTTTCGCTTCAGCGTACCATTGGTATCGAGATAATAATAGGGCATTACATCACCCTGCCGGTTATGGACCCACATAGAGCCTATTACCCGCCCAATATGTTGCCTGATGAAGACATAAACCAAGATTCCTTGGGTCTCGTCCTGCGCAATTTCTGTAGAGAGTTCTCCGCTTTGCAGTTTGGCTAACATTTGCTGAGGGCCATACCCACCTACGCCATAGTTATATACCCTGGACCCAGACGTCAGCTGGGACACATAATACGGTAAGGTTTCGTTATCATTCACCCCTTCGCCAAAGGTAAAAGAATCGCCAAAGAACAGCACAAAACAGGAAACTGGCCCCAAATTCTCGATCGGCGTAACTCGCCGACCATACTCGTCTGATGAATAGATCACATCATAGAGCAATTCCTCCCCCTTTTTTCGACTGGCCGCAACTTGGGCGTTGGGAATAGGTTTGTATCCTAACCAATCATCCGGCTGAAAAAAGGATTGGGGTTGTTTACCAGCAAGCCGGACATCTTGGCTATCTTGAGCAACAATCAACTCGAGAGTCGCTGCTGTTTTAAGCGGGTCCTTCCGGTTCAGATAGTAAAAAACGGCCTCGATACTAACTAACAATAACAGGGTGAAGCCTATGCCAACGAATACATCAAGGATTATCCTGGCTTTTGGTTTGCGGTTGATCACCAAGAAAATAATTACTAGCGCAATGATAGCATCTGCCATTAGAACAGTTATCTTCAAGACAGGTGGAGTCGCCGCCTTGTAATCAGGGATCAATCCGGCCAGTACCTGCTCGTTCAACAGCAGAGTTACGCAGACCAACAGGAATCCAATAATCAGGGCTATTTTTTTGATGTTATGAGTTTTACTTCTTCGGTCCATCGGTTGTTGGATTATGGGTTCCCGCCCGGTGTTAAAAAACTTCAAATCCTTGCTGGGAATGGCCTTTACCTAACGAGTAAAAATCACCGCCATTTCATCCCGATATTGCTCCACCCAAACTGGGTTCCGCTGCAAGAATTTATCCAGAACGCTGCTGCTTTCCACGATAACCAACTTGATGTTATCGTCCACCAGAATTTGTTCCCAACCTTCATCGGCCATCAGGACGCTCAGATAGCGCCGGATAAAGGCGTCGTCGTACAAATCGGTCCGGCCGTCGATATAAACCGGATAGTCGGGCCACAACTTAAAGATCAGATAGCCGCCCCAGTTATAACTATTAAACATCGGGCCGGGCAATTGCTCATTTTTGATAAACTCCACGGCCTGATAAGGCAGACTGACCTGCTCCGCTTTGAGATTGGCCGTGGGGGTGAGCGGTATAATTATTTTTACCAGGGCGGCCACAACAATTAGGACTAACAAAAGCCAATTGATTTGCGATTTGCGATTTGCGATTTGGGCGACAGGAGTAAAAGGGGGCCGCTCGTAGCCCCACACTTGCCACTGGCGACTCCAGGCCAGGTCGGCATAACGGGCCAGGATGGGGGCCGTCACCAGGGCAAAGATGGCGATGTTGCGGGCGGCGAACAAGGACCAGCCGGTCCACAGCACCACCAACGCCAGGTCGGTCCAGTCGGCCTGGCGACCGGCCCGGGCCAGGGCCACAACCAGCAGCAACAACATTACGGCAAAAGACTGGACATAAGGCAGGTGAAAGTTGGGACTTTGCCACTCCTGGATGAAGTCGCGCAGGGCGCCGATGCCGACCGTCTGGAAGGGGTAGAGCCACATCCGCCAGGTGTGCGGGTTGATAGCCACGACCGCCAGACTGATGATGAAGACGAGGGCCAACTGCTTCAGGCCGGCCCAGGGCACCACCGGGTCGTCGCGGTGTTTGGTCAGGTGGTTGACCACCTCCCCGGCGCCATAAGCCAGCATCAACATGAAGCCGATGGCAAAGCCGCCGTGAATGTTGGCCCACAGCAGCATCACCAGGGGTAACCACGGCAACAATCGCCCGTCGTGGCGCTTGAAGCGATGGAGTAGATACGCCACCCAGGCGGTCAGGACGAAGGAGATCAACTGCGGCCGGGCCGCCCAGATCACTGAGGAGACAATCGCCCCCAGGATCATGCTGACTGCGGCGACAAACACGTTGGCCTCGATCTGCCGCCAGAGCAGCCAGAAGGCAATCGTGACCAGGAACGCCACGCCCAAAGCGACCGCCGCCCAGCCGCCCAGGGCAAACAGGCCATACCAGAAGATTTGGGCCAACCAGCCGTGGTCGATCCACAACTGGCCGGCGCGGCTGTGGGAGAAGGGGTCGGTGGTGGGGATGGTTTGGTTTTGCACGATGTACTGGCCGGTGCGCAGATGCCACCAGGTATCCGAGTCGGCGGGGACGCGCACGGCCATGGTGAAAATAGCAATGAAAACCAGGGCGATTAATAGCCTGTGGGTAGAGAAATCAGTCCACAGATTTGGTTTGGGCTTAGATGAGAGTTTGGTCATCTTTCCTGCACTAAAATAAGTTGGGTAACGATACCGGTCAATCGATGCGCCGGTAGACCTCCTGGTCATAAATAACCGTCTCCAGCGCATAATGTTTGGCCAATTCCGACTGCATCCAGTCAAAACGGGGATGGGCCGGATCAACAATAAAGTATTTGGGCGGCGAAGAAAAAAGGCGGCGGGACGGTCCTGATATTTCAACATAATGCGGCCAGATCACGTCAAGCGGCGATTGGCGGTCGGCCAGATAGTAGAGCTGCACGTTATCAGACCAGTAGGCAATGCGGTCAGTCGGGGTAGTATGCGCTTGAATGTAATCGGCCAAATCCTGCAAGAGCACCAACTGCGGGCCAAAAGGCGAACCCTTGATCAAAAACTCACGGTGAGTTTCTTGACCTAATTTATACTGAACATAATGATAGTAATAATTATAATTCTGAACGACGCTGAAGGATAGCCCGACGATCAACAATATCCCCCCCACTAACGGCGCTAACAGGTGATTGGCAATATGATTTTGACTCTTGATCTCATCGTAAATCTGAACCAGTAACCAGGCGGCCAATAGGGCTAAGGGAGGAACGATGAGCAGGTAATAATAAAAACGAAAAACACGCACAAAAGCTCCCGCCTCAATGAAGGAGAGAATATACCAGATGGCCACATAGAACGTAGAGGTCGCCCGATGGTTTTTATTTATAACAACGATCAAAAAACCAACCAGACTGAACGTGAGCAGCGCAACGTTATTGTAAGCCAACCCCACAATGGGATGAAGTAGAACGTATTGCGGACCTTCGCTACTATTATTGACGTAACCTTGCCCTAAGCTGAATACCAGTAAGAAACGGGGCAATAAACCCAAAAACCAAAAGTAAGCCGCGGCCATTAGCAGTCCAAAAATGAAGCCAACCCCAAGCCACAGGCCCCGTTTCAGGCTTGCCGGCCACACGCCCGGTTTGGTGCGGTGTCGCCATAACTCGGTCAGCAACACAACACCGGCCAGGATGAGCGGTGAGAGATAGATCGCCTTGAACAGAAAGGTGGCTGCGCCCAACAAACCCACAAAAACAAATTTCCAGGCCGGCCCCGGTTGAGTATCGACCGGATAGCGTGAAGTGAGATACAGCAAGACCAAAAAAGCAGCAATGCGGGGCAGATTGGCAAACTGCTCGATCTCGGCGCTGTTGCCCCACATCCAGAGCTGGGCCGTTAGAATGGCGTAGAACACGGCCGCCAGAACACCGGCGGCCCGGTCCATAACCAGCGCGCCCAGCCGGTACAGCAAGTACACCGTCGCTATGATCCACAACATTAGCAAGAATTTGACCGCCCCCAGGCTGTCGCCAAACAGAAGAAAGGCCAGGGCATACGTGTAATAAACAGCCGGCATATGGTGGGCCGGGTGATGGGAGCCGTATAACGGTTCGCCGCGCGCAATCAGGCGGGCATGGTAGGCATTGGCCGCGCTGTCGTTGTCAAACGGATGCTCCAATGAGGGCAGCCGGAGTAATACCACCAGCAGCAGTAATAAGGCTACCATCAGCCACTCGCGGATTTGAAACAACTTGGCCACGATTAACCCGATTTCCTGGCTACGCAGAGCAGCGACACCCCAAAGGGAAAATTCAGGTAACGCAGTAAAGGGCGTTCTGCGGCAAAGATGGCCTGCAACAGATTATTACTCCAAGCCGGGTGCAAATCATTTTCGCTGGTACCCTGAATTTTGTTGCCGCGCCATCGCAGCACCATCCGGCCCGCCCAAATGAATGGAAACAAGAAAATGTTGGCGTACGTCAGTTTGTCGATAGTTAACCCGGCCTGCGTTACCTTCCGCCGTAGTTCCGGCGCGGTATAGCGCCGATAGTGCTGACTCACTTCGTCTTGTAAGCCCCATAAGAAATTAAAGGCCGGGGTAAAAATTATCAGGACACCCCTGGGCTTGAGTAAATGGGCCAACTCGCCCAGAGCCTGATTATCATCTTCCAGATGCTCGATCAAGTCCAGGGCGATTACGACATCAAAAGATTGGCCACGCAAAGGCGGGCGAGCGCCATCACTACAGATTAGCCGGGTCAGGTGACGAGAGCGGCAAAAATTGAGAGCTTCGGTTGAAAAATCAAGACCCGTCACCTGGTTGTAACCATGGGCCCGCAGGAACTCCAGATTGAAACCGGTGCCGCAGCCAACGTCGAGGAGTTGAGGTGACGAGTAATCCGACAAGATGCGCCAGACCCAATCAAAGATGATCTTGCGCCGGGCCACATACCACCAGTGAGTCTGTTCAACTTTTTGAATGTGAGGGTACATTTCTTGGTGCATCGCCTGAGAGTCCGTTTTCTTGGCTCTGGTTTAACCTAATGGGCTGAATCGATATATCTGGCGTACCATAACTGAAACATGAGCAGCGTCCACAACAGCTTACGGTTATCTCGCTGATAAGAAAAATGCTCATCGAGCAACCGCTTCACGTAAGCATAATTGAAAAAACCTTGTCCGGTAATCCGTTCCTCGGACAGCATATCCAAAAGCAGCTCCTGCAATTCACCGGTAAGCCAGTGGGCCACCGGCATGTTGAACCCTTTTTTGGGACGATTGATGATTTCGTGGGGCAAGATATCGGCCATACATTTTTTGAGTAAATATTTTCCGGTGAACCGGCGCAATTTCAAGGGGAGGGGCAAATCTGTGGCAAAACCCACCACCTCACGATTCAAGAACGGCACCCGCACCTCCAGCGAGGCGGCCATACTGGCCCGGTCTACTTTGTAGAGAATGTCGCCTTCAAGATACATCTTGATATCGTCATAAAGAATTTGATTGAGCGGCGTCCGGGCGTCACACTCCCGGGCGTAGGCATACGCCTGGGCATAGGTCTCGCCCAGCACCGGCTTGAGCCACTCCTGCCATAACAGCTCTTTCTGTTCGTCAACAAAAGAGCCTAGCCAGCGATGGTGGCGCGCCTGTAACGGTACGCCCCGTCCGGCCAGAAAACGGCGCACTTTGAAATCAAAGCTGATGTTGTTGAATGAAACCGGCAGCCGGTCCAGAAACCAGGGGATCACGTCAGCGCGCACCCGCCACGGGACAATACGCTCGTAATATTCAATGAGGCGATGAGCCGCCAGGGTGGGATATCCGGCAAATAGTTCGTCGCCGCCGTCGCCCCCCAGGGCCACCTTAACGTAGCCCCGCGTAAATAACGATAAAAAGAAAGTCGGCACCAGGGACGAATCGCCAAAAGGCTCGTCCAGAAATTCGGTGATGGCCGGCACCATATCGACCACCATCCGGCTGGTCACGATCAGTTCATTGTGGCGGGTACCCAGGCGCTCGGCTACTGTCCGGGCATAACGGGACTCGTCAAAAGAGGCTTCTTCAAAGCCAATGGAAAAGCTGTCAACCACGCCGGGATACTGCTTAACCATCAGGACGGCGATGGTGCTGGAGTCGATCCCACCGCTCAACAGCACGCCCACCGGCACATCACTGACCAACTCTTGCTTCACGGTCTCTTCAAGCGTATTGTAGAGATGAACCACATAATCACGCCAATTGACCGGCGGCCGGCTTTCGCTGCGGGCTAAACTGAGATTCCAATACCGTTGCAGGTGAAGGCCGCGGGTACTGAACCGTAAGAAATAACCTGGCTCCAGGCGATAAACGTGGCGCAGGATGGTGCGCGGCGACGGCACGTATTCATACGAAAGATATTCGTTCAGGGCGGTCAGATCGATCTCACGTGGCACCCCAGGATGAGCCAACACCACCTTCATCTCGGAGCCAAAGATG
This sequence comes from uncultured Caldilineaceae bacterium, assembly GCA_964398055.1. GTDB lineage: Bacteria > Chloroflexota > Anaerolineae > 4572-78 > J111 > CAYNLK01. The sequence goes on along the minus strand of CAYNLK010000008.1, from coordinate 100,731 downwards.
AGCTGGTTGGCCGCCTGGGTGTAGTAGAGAGGCTTGATGCCCATTCTATCGCGGGCGATGATCACTTCCTGGCGAATGCTGTCCCAGATGGCAAAAACAAAGATGCCGTTCAGGTATTGCAGACAATCGTCGCCAAATTCCTCGTACAGGTGCAGAATGACCTCTGTATCGGTTTGAGTGCGGAAGGTGTGGCCCTTTTTTTGCAGGAATTGCCGCAATTGACGATAGTTGTAAATCTCCCCATTGAAGACAATCCAGGCCGACTCATTTTCGTTAGCGATGGGCTGCCGTCCGCCCACCAGGTCGATGATCGACAGCCGGCGGGAACCCAAGCCCACCTGACCACAGCAGAAAATACCCTGCTCGTCCGGCCCGCGATGAATCATGGCCTGGGTCATCTTCACCAAAACAGCTTGATCGACCATTTGAGAGGGATTGAAGCCCACGATCCCGCAAATTCCACACATTGTTGTCTTCGGTCACTTTCCAGGTCTGATCGAAAAACTCTCAAAAAGCCAGGCGCGCTTTTACGAACGGGGTCAGCCGCCTGGCCGCCAGCCAGCCGAGGCAACCCAACGGGGCAAAGGTGGTCAACCAGTACCCCTTTGGCCCCAAAACCAACGGGACCGAACTCAACAGGTAAACCCACCACGGCGCCGGCAGAACCAGCAAGGTTATGATCGAGTAGGTGGCCGCATAAGGCGCCGACAGAAAGGTGGCCGCCAAGGTCCCGATAGCTCGCTCCAGCCGCGACATGGGCAGCAACATAACCAGCCAGGCCAGCAACCCATACGGAAATAGCGAAATATTGGTCTGTTGGCCGGCCGTGGTCAGAGCGGCATCCGGCGGCGGCGCGGCGACCTGCAACAGGCTTCTGAGCCAGCTCAGCGGCCACTCAAAACCCCAAATGATTAAGGTCAGGAACAGGACTGCCCCACATACGGCCAGCGCCCGCCAATCGCGCAACCATAGAAAATAGAGGATGGCCAGCGGCGCGCCGATATGGGGTTTGATCAGCAACAGCAGCAGAGCCACACCTAGCCAGATCGGCCGGCGGGAATGCACCGCCCACAAGCCCAGCGCCACCCCAAACATGACCAAAATATCAATTTGCCCGTACCACAAAACCCACAAGGCGGGAAAAGAGATGAGCAGCGCAAAACGGTTGACCCCGGTCAGCCGGCTGCCCAACCAGAGCAGACCGACATTGACCAGTGAAAACAGCCCGTAGCTCACCCGCATAGGCAGATAGCCCAATGGGGCGATGAGCAAATAAAGCCAGAGGGGATTGATAACCGTCTCCGGCGCAAAGTCGTGCGCCCGCGGATAATAAAAGTGGACCCAATCAAAACCGCTGATGGCGTTCAAAGCGCAACCGATGACGATGCCCAGGGCAACGCCCCACCAGACGATAGCCAGGCGTTTGGCCATTGCGGTCGGTTGTGGGGTCGCAGGGGCGGCTGGCCCGGTCATAGGTAAACATCCTTTCGCTGAGCCGCGCCGCGGAACCGGCCGTACAACTCCCAGACCAATAAAACCAATATCAGCGTGCGGCTAATGATCGTCAGCGGCAACAACTGGTTGAGTCCCCGCGACAAGATGACCGGCCACTCCAGAAAATTGATGAAGCCCAGCACGATAATGAACAAGACGGCTCGCCGCTCCGGCAACGACAGCAACAGCAGCGGAATCAAATAGGTCTGCCATTGGGGACTCCAGCCCTGGGACCACAGAAAAAAGATCACAAAAGTCAGGGTAGTGAAGATGACCGCGTCCAGATTGGGATCGGGCAGAGTCCGGGGGCGAGTCAAAATGAACAGCCCCAGCAGGCCGAAGGGGATCAAGGTGAACCAGGTCGGGATGCGGGGCGGGTTGTTGAGCGGTTGCGTTGCTTTGACCGGGTCGAAGTGATCATCGAGCGGGCCAAAGTTGCCGGTGGTATCGTTGCCATCGAGCAGCGCCCAGACGGTTTGGTAGGATGACTTGCCGGCCTGGGCTTGCAGCGAGGCCAGGGTTAACTCAGGATTGAGCAGGCCAAACGGCCCAAAAATGAGCAGGCTGGTCAAAACAACCGCCCCGGCGTAGATGAGGGTCGCCTTGAAGCCCCTGGCCCGCCAAACCGTTGCCAGCAGCAGCACGGGCACAAATTTGACCATAACGCCCAAGCCCAGCGCCAAGCCTAGCAATTTATTTTTCTGCTTGAGCAGGCTGTACAGGCCCAATAAAATGAAAAAGGTGGTCAGGGCGTCAAAGTTGCCCAGCCAGAAAAAGACCGGCACGAACAAGGCAGTGTAAATCCAGGCGATTTTGATACTTCGGGCCGGGCTGTACAGGGTCAGAGCCAGGCGGAAGAGCAGGTAAAGATTGCCGCCCTCCGCCAAGAGCAGCACAAAGGCCAGGATCGGAATATAATTCTTAAGCTGTTGGCCGGCCAGGGTATAAACCAGGATGTTCAAATAAGGAAAAATGGGCGGAAACTCGTACCAGTAGTGGATGAAGGGGTAGTAACCCTGGCGGCTCATTGCCGCCACGTTGAAGTAGTGCTGATAATCGCCATAGAAAATGAGATTTTCCGGCGGAAAGGCGATCAACATCATGAGCCGGCCGGTGAAAAAGAGAATCAGAATGAGCAAAAAATCGGCCGGCAAGTAAGCAGCTCCATTTTGGGGTGGAGACTCGGGTCTGTTTGGCATTAGCGAACCTCTCGCCGCCGCGGCCGCTGGGCCAAACAGCCCGGGCAGCCTGACGGGGCCGGGTCAATCATCATGGCGACTCGCTCGCAGAGTTAATCGGACAGCCAGCCAATTCAAACACGTGCACGGTGTCCTGAACCGTGGCCGGCTGCAGGCACGGCGTCGCCGCGGCCGCGGCCAGCAAGGCCTGGGCCTCGGCCGCGTTCGGCTCGGCCGTATCAATCAAAACGTAGCGCACCCCCCACTCGCTCAGGCGACTCAGGCTGGCCTCAGCCGGGAAGGTCAATAGCTCCGGGTGACGCCGGCCCATCATAAAACCCAAAAACAGGCCGTAACCGTGAACGATGGGCTTGCCGTGAGCGCGGGTGTAGACCAGTTGCTGGCCGTTGAAACTACTGTTCAACGGGTATTCGATGATGGCCTCAGCGCCTGGCTGCTGGCGCAACCAGCGATCAACCGGACGTTCCAGCACCGGCGTAATCATCGGCAGCGGCGCCCACCACAATTCAAAAAAGGTCAAGCCAATAACCGCCAACCAGGCGCTACGCTCGATCAGCCGGGACTTTTTAGGCTTGATCTCCCGCCGCTGCCAGGTCGCCGCACCCAGGGCGGCCAGCATGGCGATACCAAATAAAGCAATGAAGCCAAAGCGAGTCCAGGTTCTCATTTTGCCCAGAACCGGCACAAACCAGCGCAACAGCAGGGCCGGCAGCGGGATGACCAGGCCATCCTCCTGACCAATTATAAATGGTTCCGGGTCCAGGGCATAATCAAGCGAGATGGTATTCAGCCAGTGATTGAATTGGGCAACTACCGGCTGCGGCGCCGGAATGACCACCTGCCGGCCGGCCAGGTGCAAGGTCAGGCCCAAACTCAAGATAAAAGCCACTACAACTACGGCCAGCCAGGGGCGAACCTGCGACCGCGGGGCCAGTCCCAGGCCATACAGGGCAAAGAGCCAGGCCATAAAGCCCCAGCCAATGATAAACTCCCCCGGCTCCGGGCGATTGTATAGATTCTGAAAAACCCACTGGCCCCATAAAAATTGAAACGGCGACGGCAAGAGGTACTCAACCGGCGAGGCTGAATAGAAATTGCTGTTGTCCATCGGGATGGCGGTGTCGGGGTTGCCGAGAACGGCCAGGTAGGGCCAGGCAAAGGGTAACACGAGCAGCCCCGCCGCAGCCATAAACAGACCGGCGGCCAACCAGAGCGGCCTGGAACGCAGAGACGCGGCCAATGGTCTAAAGCGGAATAGTCCCCAAACCAGCATAAAGAGGGCCCCGGCCACCGCGTAATACCACGAAGCCAGGGCGTTCAGGCCAAAAGCAACGCCGGCGGCCAGGCCGTAACCCGGTTTACGGGTGCGGGCCAGCCGTTCCAAAAAATAGAACAACAGCGGCAGCCACTGGGTCGCCAGCACATTGAGATGCAACACCTGGAGCCGCCGGAAGGGGGCAAAGGCGAAAATCGTGCCCGCCAACAGGCCGGCCCAGAAGCTGCCGGTGACTTCGCGGGCCAGCAAAAACATCGTAAAACCGGAGAGAATGGTGCTGAACAACACCAGCAGATTATAAGTGGGGATGTCACCCAGCAGCAGCGTCAGGGGCAGGGCCAGAATGGTATTGACCGGGGTCAACTCGCCGTAAGCCAGCAAATAGCCGTGCGGATAATAGATCTGCGGGGCCAGCCAGGGCGACTGGCCGGACAGGAGGCTGTGCTTGAACCACCACAACTTCCAGATATACTCGTAGGCATCGCCGCCCACGACCAGCCGGTCGAACAGGTGTAGCCAGATTGGATAGAGCATCAGGCTGCTGACCAGTGTAAAAAACAGCAGCGCCTGACCGGTAGACCAGGATCGCAGAAAATCTATGAAACTACGCCAGGAGCTAGAGTTGATTGTCTGCTTCAATGGTATCAGACCTATCCCACCTGATTAAATCTGGAGAACTGGCCAGACTCAGCCGAATTTGCCTGATGCTGAACTCAAGCAGCCAGAATGCAAGAACGCCAGGATCAATGAAAATAAAATAACATAATAGTCTACCTGGCGTTCTCTGCGTCCCTGTGGCTACGAGGGGAGGTTATTCGTTTTGGGTGAAACAAACGCGCCCATCGAGTCCAAGCATACAACACAATTGACTTCTGATAAAGAGACAAAAGTCACCAATCGGACCGGGCAAAGGTACCTATTCACTTGCCCGAAGGTCACAAACTTGAGGTTGTTGGCGACACAAGGTTGCCAGGGCGGCGCGGACCGCCGCGGCTTGTGGCTCGATTGCTAATAAGCGCTGATAAACCTGACCGGCAGCCGTATAATCCCCTTGCTGCTCCAGCAGGTTACTTTCGGCCAACGTCAGATCGATCAATCGCTGAGTGGGGTAGAGCTGAATCAGGCAGGGCAGGGTGTTGAGCGGCAGCGGCCGCCGCCGGGCCACTTCGGTGGCGTAGCGGGCCGGGTTGGGATCATCGACGGCAGTCAACTGTTTGAAGGCCGCCTCGTATAACTCGACCGCCCTGGTATCAGCGCCGGCGGCGGTCAAGGCCAGCGCCGCCTGATAGAGGGTATCGGGATTTTCAGCCAAAAACAGGGCTGCTTCGGCCAACTGGACCGCCTCGGGGACTCGCTGTTGGGCCAGGGCGATTTGACTCAAGCCCAGGTAAGCCTCCCCGGCAGCCGGGTCGAGGGCCAGCGCCGCCTCATAGGCCGCCTGCGCCTCGGCCAACCGCTGCTCCGCTATAAGGAGACGCCCGCGGGCCAGATGGCCGGCGACTGTCTCACCGGCCAAATATTGCTCGTAGACCTGCCAGGCTGACTCGAGGTCGCTGGCGTAAAGAAAGAGTTGGAGCAGCGGCGGCGCCGTCTCGGCCCCCCGTTCGGCCAATTTTTGGGCGGCTGCGACGATGATTGCCGGTCGCGCCTCTCGCCGTGGTTGCGTTTGAGACCAGTAAGCGGCTGGCAGGTAATCCGGCCAGGCGGCCAGAACATCGGCGTAGTAAGCCCAAGCGGCCGGATAATCGCCCATCTGTTCCAGATAGTAACCCAAATTCAGGGCATAGAGGGGCTGGTTCGGCTCCAACTCCAGGGCCAGGGCCAGTTCCCGGCTGGCCGCCTCGGGCTGACCGGCCTGCCCCAGCAGGCAGGCCAGGTTAGCGTGGTCGATGGCCAGGCGGTCTAGGCCGGCCAGGGCAGCCCGATAATGGTCGATGGCCTGCTGCCGCTGGGCCGGCCCGGTGGAGTCGTTCTGAGTGGCAAGATAACCGCTTACCAAACCGAGTTGGCGCCGGTAGAAGGACAGATTGGGGGCAAGTTCAGTGGCTTGCTGCAGATAATCACGGGCAACCGACCAATCGTTCTGGTTAGCGGCAGCCACGGCCTGGTTGTAGGCGGCAATATGGCAAATATGGCTGGCACCCACCAGAGTTGTCGCCGCCAAAATCAGCAACGCCGTAATCGTTACTGGAAAAGTCCAATATTCATGTCCAGACAAGTTCTTTCCAATCATTTTGGGCCAGGATTGGGGGACACCTGCCCTTTGGGTTTGGAGATTTTTTTCATTATTTTTCATCCCCCAATCCCCTAATCCCGGCGAAAATTTTTCTGGAGGACTATTTCTGGCGGAGACCTGCGCTGCGGGATCGGACCGGGACATACCGGGCGAGGCGCTGGCCCAAAAACCGGCCCAAACCGAGACCAGCAGCATGATCAGCGGAAATTTAAAGAGGGAGTCGACCAGGTTGTGAGCCATAAAGCCGAGCAACGCCGCCAGGCAGGCCAGGCTGGCTAGAGGCCAGGTCGATTTATCGGACTGGCGAAGCGTGGTCCACAGCAACTGCGCCCCCACAACAGCCAGCCAGAGCAGGCCGATCAAGCCGACCAGGCCGGTTTCAGCCGTCAGGGTCAACAGGAGATTATGGGCATCGGGCCAGATGAACCCCGGCTGCTGCTGGCGACGGAGTAGCTCCTCGCCCAGCGTGCCGGGGCCGGAGCCCAGCAGCGGCTGGGCCTGCCACGTCTTGAGGGCCCCAACCATCACCTGCTGGCGGATACCCACTGCGCCGCCAACATCGCGCCAGCTAATGAGAAGCCAGCCGCCTAAAACCAACCCGGCCAGCAGCGCCAGCATCAACAACCAGACGCCCGGTTTGCGGCCAATTTGGAAAAGAGCCTGGGGCAAGCCGTTCCCTCGCCGCGACCAGGCCCAAACCAGCAGGAAAAAGCCGCCGGCCACCACCAACCCAACAATCCCGCCACGCGACTGGGTCAACAAGGCCGCGGCCAGCAGCAGCCCCAGCCACACCAGCAACAACAGGCGGCTGATTAAGCGGCGCACCGCCGTCAGCTTGTACAGCACGATGGGAAATACCAGGGCAATGAAACTGGCCATGGTATTGGGATTGCCCAAGACTGATAAGCGCAGCCAGGCGAGCGGCGGCTGATGGCCCTGCAGCAGCAGGGGGAGGGGAGGCAGGTTTTGATACCAGTGCAGCAACTGCCAGGCCGCCAAAGTCCAGACCAGCCCGGAGACGGCAATGACCGCGTTGAAAGTTAGCTCTATCAGCCAGGGCCAGCGGCCCAGGTCCGCGGCCAGATAGAAAACGAAAATATATATAATGAAGAAAACCATTGTTTCCTGGCTATAGACCGGATTGACCGAAAAAAGCGTGGCCAGCAGCCAGGCGACGAATAGGAATAAGAGGGGCAGGTCGAAGGGGGTGCAGGGAATTTTGTGGCGACCGAGCAAGCGGAGCAGCAGCCAACTCCCGATGAGGAGCGCGGTTAGCCAGAGGGTGATCAGCCGCCAGCGGTGGTCGTAAATACCCTGCGCCGTTTGCCCACCGATGAAGGTGTAGTAAATAGTCAGAACCAGCAGCCCCAGTTGCAGGGCGGTAATTAATAGAGGAGATTTAGGCGAAGGCAAGGCTTTCATCGGTGAGCTTCTTGGCGCGCGCCCACGCCCGCCGTTTGAAATAGAGTTCCAGCCATAATATTATCGGGAACAGATGTCCCAGGTACCAGGCCGCCGGGCCAAACCAGTTGGCCAGCAGCGGCAGCCAGGAGATGACGATCAGGCCAATAGCGACCCACTTTCTTACCCGAGCCAGCGCCGGCACGACAATGAAGTAATGATAAGGGTGCAGATATGGCAACAAGAAAGTTCCGGCCAGCATCAACATATCCACATCGCCGCGGGAAAACCAGAGCATGATCAACACCAACGGGATTGACCAGGGCCACAAGCTAATATCGTGGGGTTCGCCGATATCCGCATATGTTTTGATCTGCAACATATCGAGCGGCCACAGGCCCCAAATCATCATCGAGATCAGCAACCAGACCAGCAACCCCAAAAGATACTCTTTACGAGCCAGAAAGGCCAGGTAGGCTGCCTGCGGTTTGATCGTTACCAACGGCGTCAGCCAGGGCAGGCCGGTTAACCCAAACAAGACCACTCCTTCGAGTTGACCCAAAAAAACTACCCAAAAAACAGGCAGTGACAGAAACGCAGCAACCATTATCAGTCGCGACGCCCGCCGCTGATACAAGGCCAGCGCCAACCCGGTAAAAGTAAGCCCGATGAGACCCGGCCAGGTTAAATGGCGGACCAGCGTCATCCAGGGCGGATAATAGTCCAGCCCGTAACCTCGCTCACCCAGGCTAAAATAATAAACCCAATCATAACCGATAAAACCATTGGCCGGTAAAAACGAGCCGATCACAGCAAACAGCGGCACACCGACGGCCACGAATAACAGATATTGCCATAATGAGAGCGAGCGATTTTGTTCAGGAATGGGGGGAAACAGAATAGTCTCGACCCGCCGCCAGAGGCGTAACCAACTCATAAATACTGCCCAGTCTTCCCGGCCAGCGTGTTAACCGTTGGCATTTGCTTCATAATTTATCACCTCAACGGCCAACCCGACATAGGACATTGGTGGCAGCAGGGCCTCTACTCGTCTGAATTCGGGGCCAGATTTTGCCTGAGCAGTTCGGCCACCAGCTCGTTGCCCCGGCGGGTCAGGTGGATATCCCGGCGAAAATATAAGGGGGCCGGCTCAGCTTCAGCCGCCTGGCGCAAAGCCGGAGTCAGATCGAGAACCGGGATACCGTGCTGCCGGCCGTACTCGACCAGAGCCTCGTTCAGTCTATCCAGTTGAGGTTGCAGCGCCGGGTCGGCATAAAGCTGCTCGCGAAACGGGATAATAACGACCACAAATCTGGCGCGCTCAGCCATCGCTTGAACCTGTTGGTAAGCCTGGCCTATGGCCGCGGTGGTCAAGGCAAAACCTTCAGCGACCTCGGGTACGGTCAAATCGGTGTAGGTAAGCCACCAGATCAGGTTGGAGTCGCGGGGAATGAGCCGGTCATCGGCCTGCCATAAATTGTAAAACAGATAACGATTGTACCAGAAAAAAGAAAGGGTGGCATAAACCACCGAATTTTGAGCCAGCCAGGCTCGGAGCGGCTGCTGCCAAAACTTACCTTCCGTAGCCGCGCCGCGGCCAAACTGATCAAATCGCCAGGCGTCATTGACATCGTTGGGGAAAAAGGCCCACACAACCAGTTCAGGCTTCAGGGGAAGACCGTATTTGGTCAACATGCGCAGCTCTTGCTGCGGGCTATACCCAACCACCCCTAAATTGGCGAAGTCCCGGCCAACTCCTTTTTCCAATAATTCAACCCAACACTCGTCCAAGGCGACGCTGGCGCAGTTGGCGTAAGAGTCGCCGATCACCACGGCATAGGCGTCACCCTCCAGGCCATCATCCCTGAAACCGGAGTCGGCATAGCCCAATGAAGTCGTCGTGACCGCATAGCTCTGCGACCCCTCATCCCCCTCAAAAGGAACCAAGAAATCAACCAGGCCGGGCGCATACTTATAGCCCAGATCATCATCCGGGACCAGACCTTTCAAGAGTTGATCTTCTTCATTTTGGAAGACTGTTTGTATTTCGGTGGGAATGAGACCGGGAACGACGCGGGCAGCACTCTCAATCAGTACAATCGGGAACATAAGGCCAATCCCAATCATCATGATTATGGAGATAACTCTTGACCTGACTCTGGCCGAAACTGCGGTACTCATCTGGGACAAGGCCGCTCCCGTTACCAACTGGCCGAGTGGCCCACATCATCCGAGCGGGGCGGCAGCGCCGCCGGGCCGACCGGCCGACGCCGGATCAGCCGGCTGGCAAATAAACGGATGACCGTATACATAGCTTTATAAATTTCTCGCTGTGATATTTTCGACTGGCCGCGGGTGCGGTTGGCAAAGATGATGGGGATTTCGCCCACGGTAAAGCCCCGGCGCTGGCAGCGAAACAGCAACTCGACTAAAAACGAATATCCGTTAGAAAAGATGTGGTCCAGATCGATGCTTTCCAGGACCTCGCGATGGTAGCAGCGAAAACCGGCAGTGCAGTCATTGGCTTGCAAGCCCAGCAGAGTCCGGGCAAAGGCGTTAGCCCCCCAGCTCAAAAAGCGACGCTGCAACTCCCAGTTACGGACGCCGCCCTGGGGCACGTAACGCGAGCCAATGGTAATATGAAAATGATCGGCTAGCGCCACCAAGGCCGGAATGTAGGCCGGATCGTGCGAAAAATCGGCATCCATCGTAATGAGACGATCAGCCCCGGCGGCCAAACCCTGTTTGAAGCCGGCCATATAGGCGGCGCCCAGGCCCAGCTTGCCCGGCCGGTGAATGACGCTGACCCGGGGGTTGCGATAGGCCAGATCGTCAGCAATGGCTCCTGTCCCATCGGGCGAGTTGTCATCCACAACGATCACAAAGGCGCCCAACTCCAAAGCCAGAATCTGGGTCACCAATTCCGTGATATTCTCTCGTTCATTATAGGTGGGAATGATAACGCAGACCTTCACCCCAAACACCCTTCAGCTCAACCTGATACGGTCAACAATTGAGCAATCTTACCACAAAGCCATCGATTGGGCTATTTTATCCAAAACCGAAATAATGGTATCATACGATTGACGATTGACGATTGACGATTTGCGACGCTTGCCCCGGAACGAAGTGAAGGGGTTTGCAATTTGAGTAAAAAAATGGCCAAGGAGAAACGATATGACGGATAACAGCCAAATCATCATTGAAACCATCACCAGCGAGTGCCTGCGCCCCAACCCGCTGGGCGATCCATCCGTGCGGCGAGTGCCGGTCTACCTACCCCCCGGCTACGCTGACACCAACGCTCGTTATCCGGCCGTTTACCTGCTGACCGGTTTCACCGGCCGCGGCACCTTGCTGCTCAACGACTCGACCTTTGACGAGAATATTCAAGAGCGCATGGATCGCCTGATCGCCAGCGGCCAAGTACAGCCGATGATCCTGGTCATGCCCGACTGCTTCACCCGCTACGGCGGCAGCCAGTACCTCAACTCCAGCGCCACCGGCCGGTATGAAGACCATTTGATCCAAGAACTCATCCCCTTCATCGACCGGCGTTACCGCACCCGGCCTGAGGCTGGCTACCGGGCCATTGCCGGCAAATCGTCCGGCGGGTACGGGGCCATCGTGCAGGCCATGCGCCACCCCAACCTGTTCGGCGCGGCAGCCTGTCACAGCGGCGATATGTATTTCGACTATTGCTACCGGCCTGATTTTGTCAAATTTCTCGACGCCGCGGCCAGGCACAACATCGACTCGGCCGCCAGCCTGGCTAACTTCCTGGCCGGCTTTCAGCCCAAAATGCAGCCCAAGCCGGCCAACTTTTTCGATATTCTGCACATTCCGGCCATGTCGGCTTGCTACTCGCCCAATCCCGCCTCCCCCGGCGGCTTCGACCTGCCCTTTGAATTTTACACCGGCGAACTCCGCCCGCAGGTCTGGCAACGCTGGCTCGATCTCGACCCGGTCAGGTTGCTACAAAACGATGAATATGCGAATAATTTACGCCAATTGAAGCTGCTCTTTCTCGACTGCGGCTATCGCGACGAATATGCGCTGCATTACGGCGCCCGCATCTTCACCTGCCGCTTGACCCAGCTAAGTATTCCCCACACCTACGAAGAATTCGACGGCGGTCACCGCGATATCCAATTCCGCTATGATGTTTCGCTTAAAGCCATTTCCCAGGTATTTACGGGTTGATCGCCATAGAATCGGTCCAATCTTTCTCGACCTCGTTCCCAAACTGAGTTTGGGAACGAGGTGAATTTGGGCCGCACCCCTGGCTATAATAATTTGTTGCATCGCCCCAATTAGTGTGCTAAAATGCAGCCAACCTGGGAGGAATTCACCTGACACCCCCTCTTCCCATACCTCTAGCGTCCAATTGAGACACAGTCGGTTCAAATACCAGGGGGCTGTATGCCTGCCACCGCCTTACCCTATTTAAAATACACCACCAGTTGACTGGAGAAAATCGACCGTCTCGGGTGGACGGCCGGCATGAGCTTTACGGCTTATGGCACTCGTTTCGGCATTCGGGTGAACGACCCTGATCTGCTGGAACAACTTTCGGCCCATCTGCCGCTGGGCTGTGAACCGTCCTTTTCAGCCGAGGTCGACTTTCTATATTCGCTGCGGACCGGCGGGCCGGGCAAACGGCGGGGGACGCGCCATTACAACTTGCTCTACGCCGGTTCCGGTCAGCTTGTCCGGACTATGGAGTTGGATGTCGTTCTCAATAGTTTGGAGGCGCACCTGCAAATGATGACCGCCTACCTGGCCGAAGAGCGGTTGTTTGTCCACGCCGGGGTGGTCGGCTGGCAGGGTCAGGCTATTGTTATCCCGGGCCGGGGTTATAGCGGTAAAACCACGCTGGTGGCCGCCCTGGTCAAGACAGGCGCCATTTACTATTCCGACGAATTTGCGATTTTTGATCGTCAGGGTTATGTCCACCCCTACCCCAGACCCTTCTCATTCCGGGATAGTTCCGGGCAGCGCACCGGCCTCTACCCGGTCGAGGCGCTGGGCGGGCAGGTGGGCGAGCAACCGCTGCCGGTCGGCCTAGTCGTGGTGACCGAGTATCAGGCCGGCGCCCGCTGGCGGCCGCGGCCGTTGACGCCAGGACAGGCCGTGCTGGCCCTGATGGAAAACACCATCGCCGCCCGCAAGAATCCCGAACGGTCCCTGCCCATTCTCAAGCAGGTGGTCAGCGGCCCGACACTGGTTAAGAGCAAGCGAGGTGAGGCTGAGGCGGTGGTCGCGCCGCTGCTGAAGTTAGTCAACCAAAGGTCGGTGGTCAGTGAGGCAGTGAGCAGTGATCAGTGATCAGTGGTCAGTGGTCAGTGGTCAGTTGCCACTGTAGCCTAAAAACTGATTACTGTTTACTGTTTACTGTTGACCGTTTAGAAGTTGGTCAGAATCAAACCAAGAATGTTCAGGTAAGTCAAACTATCATCTTAGGAGGAGGCAACTATGCAGTACCCCAAAAAATCAGACAAGGTTTACGTGGAAGCAATCGACCAGGAACTGTGCGTGTATGATTGGGAACGCCAAAAAATGCACACCCTGAACCCCACCGCCGCCCTGGTCTGGCAGCAGTGCGACGGGCAGACCGCGCCGGCGGTGATGGCGGCCCGGCTGGAGCAGGAGTTGCAAACGCCGGAGGCTGAGCAGTTGGTCTGGCTGAGCCTGGACCGGTTGGCCAAAGCCCACCTCCTGGAAACAAAGGCGACCCGATCCGCGCCGGGCCAGCCCCTCACCCGGCGAGAGCTGCTCAAGGTAGCCGGGCTGACTCTAGCGATGCTGCCGCTCGTCAAATCGATTGTGCTGCCCACGCCGGCAGAAGCTCAATGCAGCCCGAATTGTATTAGTAATATTCCTCTAATGGAGTTTTCCCTCTGCGAAGATGAGTGCAATATGTACATCCGCAACCTCAACGGTGTAACATTATGTTCTTCGGAAGAGTTGACCGAAGGCGAAATTGTCCGATGCGAGTGCCGTTATTATATCTCCCCAGAGGCGCAAGTTACTTGTGATGATTTAAGGCAGCCAACATAATCAGAGATTCATCCTGGCCCACCCGGCCGGCGCTAAGGCAAATTGCATTTGTTAGGCAGAGACCCCAGGGGTTTTGAAAACCCCTGGGGTCTGGTTGTTATACTATTTTGCCCCGATGAGGCTAATAAAAAGAGGCCGGAATGGAGTCCAGCCTCTTTGCTGTGAAACCACCTGATTTGCCTCAATCGTACCAGCCAAATTCTTCACGAGCCTTACTCATGAGATAGATGTGGTAGGGCGGGGTAGCCGGTGAAAGTTCACAACCGCCCATCAAAACGTAACCGCCCTTGATTTGCTTGCCCTTCTCGATGGACTGGCGGCAGGCCTCGTAAATTGTAGCCGGATCTTTCAAGGCTACAATCTGGGGGTCAACATTGCCACAGATGATATGATCCGGAAACTTCTCAGCGGCTTTAAGTAAATCTATCTCATGGCCGAAACTGAGCATCCCCGGATCGCCAAAAGGCACCTGCGCCCACAGGTCCAAAAGATGGTTTTGTTCGCCGCAAATGTGGCAGTAGATGTGATCGGCGCCCATCTCCAGCACTTTGCTGTGCAGTTCCGTTAAATAGGGCAGAATGAACTCCTTGAAATGTTTGGCTGAAACCAGGCCGTCGGTGGGCGCGGCCGACCGGGCGATGACCCGGCCCCGGCCAAACGTACTGATGAAATATTCGGCCACTTGCAAGATATGGTCGGTCATCAGGCGCATGGCGTGGTGCACCACCTCCGGGTACATCGCTACCCATAATAAAAACTTGTCAACCCCGCACAAATTGGCCGCATGAGTAAAAGGACTGCCGCAGACAAAACTAATCGGTTGGCCGTGCTTCTCCTGAATCCTGGCAAATTCCATCATCTTGGGAATGGCGCCGGCCCTGGTAACGTCCGGCAACTCCAGCTTCAGCACATCTTCCGGTTCCTGGACCGGCCGCCTGGCTACGGTGGGGCCTGACCCCAACCGATCATCCGGCCACTCGATATCCCCCCCAAACTCCCATGAACCGTAAGCCACAAAGGTGTAGTGAGGCGTACCATCGGAATTATACTGCTCGATCGTCCGCATCTGGGCTTCAAAGCTCTTCTCGGGATGCTCATAGATGTCGGCTACGGCAAAGCCGGTGTTTTTGGCGCTAAAGCCGTAGCCTCGATGAACGTAGGCTACACAATCGACCGCTTCCCGTTTGAACAAAGCTTCTATTCGCTCTTGTGAGGTCATTTCAAATTGTCTTTTTCTCATTTTGATCTCCTCGTAAATACCCCCACCCCAACCCTTCCCCCGATTCGGGGGAGGGGCCAGGGGAGGGGATTAAATGATGATTCCTCTCTACATTACCGTTGGATCGATGGCATATTTGATGGCTTCAAGCGCCTTGACTCGCTCAAATGCCTCGATGAGTTGGCTTAATGGCAAGGTCTCTTTGACGAAATCCCGACCATCAACCAGCCGCGCCGCCAACAAATCAAAAGAACGCTTGAAATCGTCCGGGGTTTGGTGGAACACCCCAATCAGTTTCAACTCCGAATAATGCAGCAGAACGGTATCAACCGTGATGGTGGTTCCTTTCCTGCAGCCGCCAAAGAAAACGATCGCGCCGCCTTTTCTAACCAGCGGAATTGTTTCTTCCCAGGCTTCCGGTTTGCCGACCGCCTCAATCGCCACATCGACCCCCCGTTGGCCATCGGTTAATGCCCGGACGGCTTGAATTCTGGCCTCCACTTCCCTGACCTCGGTAATGTCGATGATCTCATTGGCCCCGAATTTCCTGGCCTGCGCCAAACGTTCGCCTCCCTTGCCGGCCAGGATAACGCGCGCCCCTTGCAGGTGAACCAGCCGGGTAATCATCAACCCTAGCGGCCCCGAACCAACCACCGCCACCGTATCACCCTGCCTGACGCCGGCCGCCTTGACCGCATGAACGGCCGTGCCCAACGGTTCGGCCAATGCCGCCTCCTGATAGGTCATCGCGGCTGGTAATTGATAGGTGTTGTGTTTGACCATCAAGGCGGGAATGACAATATACTCCGCATAGGCTCCATTCAGGATGAGCAGGTTGTCACACAGGTTATGCAGACCGATCTTGCAGTAGTAGCATTCGTGGCAAGGTACGGCGTTGCAGCAGACCACCCGCATACCCGGCTTAAACTTGACCACGCCCGACCCCACTTCAACGATTTCACCGCTAAATTCGTGCCCAAAGGTGGACGGCACCTTGGGGATAATCTTGGGATGGCCGCGCTGGTAGGTTTTGATATCGGTGCCACAGGTTAGGGCAGCCTGTACCTTCACCAGCAGGTCACCCGGCCCCGGTTGAGGTATTTCAGTCCGCTCGAAGCGCACGTCGCCCGGACCATAAAACATCGCCGCATTCATTAATGCCATATTGACTTCTCCTTGGGCTGGCTCGTTTTAAAATGTTTGAACGCAGACAGCATCACCCAACTTCTTCCAAAGTACCGGCTTTATGCCGGGCTTCAGCTTCGTCGATGATCTCTTTGGTAGACCGGGTGCCAATTCGCCTGGCGCCAGCGGCTCGCAATGCCAGCACATCATCCAGAGTCCGGATACCGCCAGCGGCCTTGACGAATACTTTGGGGCTACAGCTTTGCCTCATCAGTTTGACATCCTCCACGGTGGCTCCGGTAGGCGCGTAGCCGGTGGAAGTCTTAACGTAATCGGCCCCGGCTTGCTCGCAGAGCTGGCAAGCCTTGACGATCTCCGCACGGGTCAGGTAGCTATTCTCTAAAATCACCTTGACAATGGCCCCCTGGGTACGGGCAGCCTCAACCACCGCCCGGATATCCTGCTCAACATGCTCAAAATCGCCCGAGCGCAGATGGCTAATGGACAGAACCATATCAAGCTCGACAGCCCCCTGCTCCATCGCCTGCTGGGCCTCAAACACCTTCACCGCGGTTACGTTAGAACCGTGGGGAAAACCGATCACCGTCCCGACCAGCACGTCTGTCCCGGCCAGTTTCTTGGCCGAAATCTCAACGTCAATCGGCCGAACGCAAACTGAGGCCACATCATATTCTTTGGCCAACTCGATGCCGGCCAGCAATTCTGCCTGGGCAATGTCCGGCCGTAAGAGGGAGTGATCGATCATCTTGGCTATCTCTTTTACCGTGAGCATAGTTTCGTTTTTCTCCATAATAATGTTGTAATAGTCGGTCAAAAGTCAGGGACAAGTGACCGGCACTTAAATTAGCAAAAAGGCCCGGTCACTTGTACACAATTAAGGCGCGGGTTTACTTGACTCAAGCGTCAAAATCAGTTTGATGATGTATACCCCACTGGCGTAGATCATCGGGATATCCTCGGCTGCATAAGAGACGCGGGTGCGCAACATTGCCGGCATACCTGGCTCCATTTCCAGAAGTTTGGCGTCGCGAGGTTCCAAAGCCACGGCGCTAATTGTATCAATTGCCTTGTACAGATAGATATTGAACCTTTCCTGGAGCATCAGGTAGGTAGATTGCTCTTTACCCATTTCTTTGAAATAGGTTCGATCAATACCGGGCAGATAGCGGGCCGGCGCATACCAGTTTTCAACGGCCACCGGTTCGCCGCCAACAATTCTCAATCTTTCCAGCCACGCCACCCGGCGACCGGTCTCGATGTTCAGATGTTGCGCTACTGTGTCCGGGGCCCGGATGATCTTGAAATCCAATATTCTTGACTCGGGGACCATATTCCGCTTCAGAATTTCATTGGTGAAGCTGCCAAAACCAAATATCGTTTCCTCCAATTTGGTTCTGGCCACAAAAGTGCCTTTGGTGCTTCTCCGTTCAAGCAGGCCGTCATAAACCAATTCGCCGATGGCATTTCTGACCGTAGAGCGACTGACACCAAACCGCTCCTGAAGTTCCTTTTCAGTTGGAATCTGCTCGCCCGGTTTCAGCGCGCCCGACAAGATTTGTTGGCGGATGAGCTGCGCTATTTGGTAATAAAGGGGAATGGGAATGTCCCGATTTATCTCATTCATCAATGGTCAAAAACCTCTGGGTTGACACAGAACTTGGGTCTTGCCGAACCCATGATAAATTGATAGACTCCCCGGACTGCGACCTCTGCCCCAATCTCGGCCGCCTGGATAGACGCCCCGCCGAGATGGGTTACTGCCGTAACGTTGTCCAACTCAAACAAGGGGCTATCTGGCGGCGGCGGTTCAGCCTCAAAAATGTCTAACGCCGCGCCAGCAATTCGTTTTTCCTTGAGCGCCCGGTAAAGATGCTCATACTGGATCAGCTCTCCCCGGGCCGTATTGATCAGGTAAGCCGACCTCTTCATCAGCCCAATCTCTCGCTCGCCAAGCATGCCCCTTGTTTCAGGAGTCAGGCGACAGTGCAGCGAAACAAAGTCAGACTCCCCGAGGAGTTGATCCAAACCTACCGGCTGGTAACCGGATCCCGTAATCCTGTCCACCGGCACATACGGATCATAGACCAAAATTTTTGAGCCAAACCCGGCCAGCAGGCGGGCCGTCTTACTGCCAATCGCCCCAAAGCCGACAATTCCGACTACGGCGCTATTCAGCTCTAACCCCACACATTCGTGAACATACAAGTCGCCGCGCCAGCGCTTTTCCAGCATCAGCGACATGTGGGCGCGCACAATATTGCGACTTTCAGCCAGAATCAGGCCAACCGTAAATTCGGCCACGGCCCCGGAATTGCGGCCGGGGGCGTACAGCACCGGGATGCCCCGCGCCGCACAAGCCGGCCAATTGATATTCACCGGTCCACCCCGGGCCGCGGCAATGACCCGCAGGCACCGGGCCGCATCAACTACCTTTTGGGTAATCGGCGCCGTATGGGTCAAGATGATTTCCGCATCTGTCACCGTCGCCGCCACTTCATCGTCAGACCCAACAAACTCCCGGACCTCTTCATTTTCCTGGACCGGCTCAACCGGCCAGTCATCGGTCAGATAAACATATTCAAAGCTGATCCCGCTGCCGGCGAAGGCTTTTTCCAGGGCGCTTTGCAGCACCTCGTTGGTGATGAATCGATCGCCGAGTATGGCTACTTTCATCGGTTACTCTCTCCTGAAAATAACTTAGGTAGGTTGGGTTGAACGTTAGAGAAACCCAACTGTTGGGTCTCGTACCTCGACCTAACCTACTCAAATTTTCATTCCTGCTGGCGAGCCGTAGGCTTATGAACACTCCCTAAAGATGCAAACGATTTTGCCAAAATTGTGATATACCTGCTACTTGCCCAGCGCCGCCAACTGCCGGTCTCGTTTGGCCAGGAGCGCGTCCACATCGGCGATGTCTCCGGCCGACAGGGTCCATTCACCGGCGCTAACCGTCTGTTCGATCTGGGACGGGCGGCGCGCCCCCACAATGGCCGAGGTTACCTCCGGCCGCCGCAGCACCCAGGCAATGGCCAACTCAGCCAACGAGCGGCCATTCCGCTCGGCAATCGGCCGCAATTCTTCAACCAGCGCCAGATTGAGGCTTAGCTCCGGCTCCTGAAAATAGGGACTCTTGGCCTTCCGCCAGTCATCAGCCGGGAACTGGGCGACCCGCTCTTTGGTCATCTTGCCGGTCAATAAACCGGCCTGCATCGGGCTGTAAACCACGATGCCAATATTATTTTCGGCGCAAAACGGCATAATTTCGGCTTCAATGCCCCGCGCCAGCATACTGTAAGGCGGCTGCAAAGATGCAACCGGGTGGATGGCCTGAATCCGCTTGAGCTGTTCCACATTGAAATTGGAAACGCCGCCATAACGAACCTTGCCCTCTTTTATCAACTCGGCGATGGTTGCCCAGCCTTCTTCAATGTCTTCATCCGGCCACGGCCAATGAATCTGGTAGAGATCGATCGTCTCCACCTGCAACCGCCGCAGGCTGTTTTCCACCTCCCGGCGAATGCTGTCGGCCTTGAGATGCCCATAAATCTCCGAGCCATCCTCCTGCCAGAGAATGCCGCACTTGGTCGCCACGATCACCTCATCCCGCCGGCCGGCAATAGCCCGCCCAATCACCTCTTCGGAGTGCCCTTTGCCGTAACCGGCGGCGGTATCGATCCAGTTGACGCCCAAATCGAGCGCCCGCTGGATGGCGGCAATCGACTCTTTGTCGTCCTGGGGGCCCCAACCATAGGGATTATCCCCTCCGCCGATAGCCCAGGTGCCCAGGCCAACCGGCGTCAAATGTAAATCGCTATAACCCAACTTTCGAGTTTGCATATTATCCCTCCTGACTAAAAGCATCAGCCGATCCGGAGATCGGTATCGATACTGAAATAATAAAGTCTGGAACTGTCAAACATCACGCCCACGTGCGCGCCCCGCTCAGGCGCTTCTCGGGTGGTCACTTTAACCTTAAGCTCGATGGCGCCAATCTCCACATTGACGACCGTCGTCTGGCCAAGCGTATCGACTTCCCGCACCTGTCCGCGGGCATGGATATTCGCTGCATCCACCGGCGCCAGTTGCACGTCCTTGGGCCGGACCCCCAACTTCAACTTGCCCTGGCCCACCTTATTCGCCAACAACAATCGATCCTGGTCCGAAAGCGGCAAGCGAAATTGACCGTCGCCGTTGACGACCAGCGTATCGGCCTGAAACTCGCAGGTCAGCAGGTTCATCGGCGGGTCGCCCACAAAGCGAGCCACAAACACGTTGGCCGGCCGGGTATAGATTTCATCAGGGCGGCCAAGCTGCTCCAGCTTGCCTTTATTGATAACCGCGATCGTATCGGCCATTGACAGCGCCTCCAGTTGGTCCGGCGTGGCATAGATGGTGGTAATACCCAGCTCGGTTTGAATTTTGCGCAGCTCGCCCCGCATACGGTGGCGCAGTTTGGCGTCCAGGTGGGCAATCGGCTCATCCAGTAGATAGACTTTGGGCTTTCTGACCAAAGCTCGGCCCAAGGCCACCCGCTGCCGCTGGCCGCCGGACAGTTCCAGCGGCCGGCGGGCCAACAGTTCGCCGATATTGAGCATCTGGGCCACCTGGGTGACCCGTTGCTCGACCTCAGCCTTGGTATATTGACCGGCTCTAACCGGCGCTTTCAACGGAAAAGCCAGGTTGTCGAAAACAGTCATATGAGGGTACAGAGCATAACTTTCAAAGGCAGTGGCCATTTGACGATGCTGAGGAAACCGGTCGGTGATGTCTTCGCCATCCAGCAGAACAG
Organism: uncultured Caldilineaceae bacterium; assembly: GCA_964398055.1. GTDB lineage: Bacteria > Chloroflexota > Anaerolineae > 4572-78 > J111 > CAYNLK01. The sequence goes on along the minus strand of CAYNLK010000008.1, from coordinate 79,911 downwards.
ACCCTCGCTCCGGTTTTTCCAGGCCAGAGATAACCCGGATGGTGGTTGACTTACCGGCCCCCGATGGGCCGAGCAGGCAAAACATCTCCCCATCCCGGCATGCCAGGCTGATCCCTTGCAGGGCCGGTTGCCCGGCAAACGATTTCCAAATATCACGTAATTCCAATTTTGCCATACTCTTCTCCGGCAACAACGGTTTGGCCGACCGACTCTCTCCGGTTAGTAAAGCAAATTTTGCTCGGTTTCGGCCTCAAAAATCTGGATGTACTCCAGGTCGAACTCCAATTGAATAGTCGAGTTGACCGCCGGCCTGAAATCAGGATCGACCTCGATCAGGAACGTTTCACCCCCCGCCAGCTTGACGATCAAAATGGTCCGGTCGCCCTGAGGTTCAACAAAGTCAACCACGGCGGCCACCCTGTTTTGCCCCGGGGTTGAGACAACGGCCACATCCTCCGGCCGAACACCCAATCTCACCTGCGGCCGGCCGCTATACAGTTCCAACTTCTCGCGGTGGTATTGACCCAGGCCAAGTTTGAACGAAGCCGATTGCAGCCCAAACTGACCGTTTTCTTTGACCAATTCACAATCGGCAAAGTTCATCGGCGGCTCACCGATGAAACCAGCCACAAACTGATTTTGGGGGCGATTGTAGATTTCCCTGGGCGTACCGATCTGTTGCAGTTTGCCAAAATTCATCACGGCAATCCGGTCGGCCATAGCCATCGATTCGACCTGATCGTGGGTGATATAAAGGGTAGTAACCCCCAGGCTTCTGACCTGACTTTCCAACTCCTCCCGCATACTGGCCCGCAGGCCGGCATCCAGGTGGGAAATTGGCTCGTCCATAATCAGCACTGCCGGCTCTCTGACAATGGCTCGGCCGATGGACACTCGTTGCTTCTGGCCGCCGCTCAAGCCCCGCACGCCGGAGTCGAGAATACCTTCCAGGTGCAAGAACTTGGCCGCCCATTTCACTTTCTGGTCGATTTCCGCCTTCGAGAGTCCCCGCACCCACAAGGGAAAGGCAATGTTGTCATAAACGGTCAGGTTAGGGTATAACGCCCACGTCTCGAACACCATCGCCACGTTTCTTTCTTTGGGCGGCAACTGGTTGACCCGCCGGTCGTCAAAGAATATCTCCCCGGCGGTGATCTCCTCCAGGCCCGCAATCATCCGTAAAGTAGACGATTTGCCGCAGCCCGATGGCCCCAAGATGGAAAAGAATTCGCCATCTGCACAACGCCACGAGATATCTTCAACCGCCACAACGTCACCGTACTTTTTCCAAACGTTCTGCAACGTTACACTGGCCACATTATACCCCCACGGTGTAAAAACTCATCTCGATCACCTGATTTAATCCAGATCCATCTGATATCCGGCTTTGAACTTCCAAACGGCTCGCGAAGATTTAATCGGCGTCCCGTCGGCGGAATAAGTGACCCGGAATCTCAGCAAGACCGGCGTGCCGGCCGCCAGGCCCAACATCCTGGCCTCTCGCTCTTCCAGAGCCACTACCGTCAATTCATCGGTCGCCCGGGCCGATTTATAACCAAACTTCTTTTCCATCACCTCGAATGAGGATTGCCCGGCCCCACCAGAAGTAAACATATCCGCGCTGATGCCCGGATACAATTTGGCCGGGTAGTAGGAGATTTCAATCGCCACCGGCTCACCGTTAGCCGATCTCAGCCGTTCCATCAGCACCACCTCATCACCTGGCTCCAGTTGCAGCCGCCTGGCCACCGACGGCCAGGCCGGTGAAATCCCAAAATTGGTAATTTCTACACCCGGCTCCAGACCGCGCTTACGCGCTTCGTGGGTGATGCTGTGGATGCCGGTCAACGTGCCCCACAACTCATAGTCGGGCACTCTAACCTGGTCCGGCGGTTCAGGCCGGACTCGTTCAACCAGGCCCTCGTAGATCAATTCGGCAATGGCGTCTTTGACCTCAGCCTCATTAGCGGCGAATTCACCCTGGAGTTCACTCACTGGCGGCAGGGGTTCACCCGCCTTGAATTTACCGGCCTCGATTTGTTTCAACAGTTCAAAGAATAATCGATTCATCCCAGATTCTCCTGATTGATTTTGTAAATCTCTTTGTTGAACAAGGCGCGCCCATTGCGACCGCTAACCTTTTACCCCGCCATGGGTCAGACCCTCAACCAGATAACGCTGGAAGATGAGCACCACAACATAAATGGGGATGATCCCGGTTAAGGCCGCGGCGGCCATTTCGCCAAACTGGAGCCCATGCTCGCCTTCGTACCTGGAGATGCCAATGGGAAAGGTATGGGAGGCGTCGCTATAGGTCAAGATCAAGGCAAACAGGAACTCATTCCACGACAGGATCAGGCAAATAATCCCGGTCGCCACCAGGCCGGACTTGATCAACGGCACCACCACCCGCCGCAAGGTATCGAACCGGCTATAGCCATCGACCCAGGCCGCCTCCTCAAGCTCGCGCGGAATAGCCCGGATGAAACCGTCCAGTAACCAGACTGCCACCGGCAGGTTGGCCATGGCATGCACAATAATCAATCCCAGCAGGGAGTCGGTCAGCCCGACCATCCGCATCATCGCAAAAATGGCCAGGCTGACGACAATCGGCGGCATCACGTAGGTGCCCAAAATCCAGGCCGGCAATATTTTGCCGCCGGTTTGGAAGCGCACAATGGCGTAAGTGACCGGCAGAGCAATCAGCAGGGCGATGGCTGTACTGGCCACCGCCGTAACCGTAGAGTTGAATAGATAGATGTGCAGCGGCACGTTGCTGTAGGCCCGGACCCAGTTGGTAAAGTAGAGACCGCGCGTGGGTAAAATAGCCCCTGATTCCCGTATCTCGATCGGCTCCTTGAGAGAAGTGGTGGCCATATAGATGATCGGCAGCAACACCCCTGCGGCAAAGAGCACAATCAAGATAATCCGGGTGCCTCGCCCGGCCACCACCTCGCCAAACTGCTGTTGGGCAGACTTTTGCTCTAGACTGGCTTCCATTGCAACCTCAATAATTCTGTTTCTTCAAGATCATATCGCGGCCTACCGTCATCAAGGTAGCAATCACGCTCACCAAAATCAGCACCAGGATACTCAGCGTGGCCGCGTAACCGGACCTAAACATGGTGAATCCAACTTTGTAGATGTAGAACGAGACCACCTGCGTCACCGAACCGGGACCGCCGTAAGTCAAAATAAAGACCAGATCGAACACCTTCAAGGCGATCAGAAACCGGAATAGAAAGATGACAATGATCGATGGCGTCACCATCGGCAGCGTCAGCCGCTTGAACACCTGCCAACTGCTGGCCCCGTCCACCGCGGCGGCCTCATAAGGCTCCCGGGGCAGCGAGTGCAGCGCCGCCAGACTCAGGATAAAACAGAAGGGCGTCCACTGCCAGATATCGGCCAGCATGATCGCCGGAAAGGCCAGGGTGGGGTTGCCGAGAAAGGCGATGGCCCGGTTGCTCAAGCCCAACTGGGCCAGATAATAGTTTATCAAGCCCGAATTCGGGTCGTAAATGAGCCGCCAGATCATCGCCACGGCCACCGGTGGGGTAAACAGCGGCAGCAGGGCCAGGGTCCGCACCAAGCCCAAGCGTCGCATCCCGTGAAAGGCCAGGGCCAACACAAAGCCCAAAAAGGTCTGGACCGTGGTCACAGTAAAGGCAAACACCAGGGTATTAACTACCGACTTACGAAAGATTTCATCGGTAAAAGCCCGTTTGTAGTTAGCAAACCAGATAAAATCGTTGAACGGCCGGGCCAGCGTTGAATTGGTCAGACTGAGGCTGATGACGTAGATGAACGGAATCAGGGAGAAAATGATCAACACAAGCAACGTCGGCAGGGCCATTAGACGAGGGCTGTGCCTCTCCAGGAAATTCTTCAAAATCGCCTCCTTGCATCAATTTTGCCAGACCGCCAGAGACTGTCTGAAACGTCTCTGGCAGTCCACAGATAGACACAGATGAACTCAGACAAAATAAAACATCTGTGAAAATCCGTGTGTATCTGTGGACTAATATTACTTACCCAGAAGCGCCTCCCACTCAGCCTGGGTATCGTCCAGGGCTTTTTGGGGTGTTTTGGCCCCGGTCAGCGCCAGCGACAAATTCTCATTGAGGACTTCCTGTAGCTCAGCCCATTTGGCGTCGGTGGGCCACGGCATCGCATTGGCGTGGGCTGCCTTGACTGCGTCGGCTAACTCATCACCCACGTGGGCTCGATAATCCGCATTATCCAGGGTAGACCAGCGGGTCGGGTCCAAACCACCGACGATGGTATTGGCCCGAACGTTGATATCGGGGCGTCCCACAAACTTGAGGAATTCATAGGCCAACTCGGGGTCCTGCGCCGCGCTGGAAACCCCAACACCAAAGCCGGCATTGTTGGGGGCGCTGATCTGGGCTTTGGGTCCGTCCCCCTTTGGCAGCGGCACCACCCCCCATTCACCGATGATCTTGGATTGTTCGGGATTATCGGTCATCTGGCCCAGGTCGGTCCAGAACTCGGCCATACCAACCTTGCCGGTCAGCCAACCGCCCAGTAACTCGTCAAAAGCTACGGCCGCCGGCTCGGGCAGGGCATAAGGCGACTGCTCAACCAATGCTTCCAACGCCGCGACCGCTTCGGGGCTATTGATGGTTGGATTGCCTTCCTCGTCAAAGAAAGCGCCGCCAAAGCCGCCCAGCCGATTCAGGAACGTCCCGATCAAGATCAGGGGGATCTTGGCCCCCATAATGCCGCAGCCATAGGCTGCGCCGCCTTCTCCTTCGGTAATGGTTTTGCAGGCTGTCAGGTACTCATCCCAGGTTGTCGGCGGCTCCAGGTTATATTTGTCAAAGAGGGTAGTATTATAGAATAACAGATGCAGGTCGCCATCATAGGGTACGCCGTAGCGAGTGCCGTCCACCACGGTGAATGTTTGGCTAAAGACGGGGATGAAATCGTCCACCTGCATGGCCTCTGCATTGTCATTCCACCAATCGTCGATGGGCACCAGCACCCCATTCTCCGCCAGCGACCCTAACATGGGGTACCAATATTCGATCACATCATACTCGCCCGCGCCGGAAGTGACATCCAGGACCGCCTTTTCGGTCACGTTAGCGTAGGGCACTACCAGCACATTGACCCTGGCCCCGGTTTCTTCCTCGAACCACTTGGCTAAATCTTTGGAAGCCACCGTGTGCGGCTGAATGGTCAGGAAGTTGATGGAGCGTCCCTCAAACGGTTTGGGGCCTGCGGGTGTGGGAGTAACCACAACTTCGACCTGTTTTTCAACTTCAACCGTTTGAACTACTTCAACCTGTTTTTCGACGACGACTGTTTCAACGACCGTCTGAACCTGTACCGGCGCTCCACACTGGGCCGCGATGAGCGCCAAAATCGCGATCAAAAACAGCGCCATTGCAATTTTTTTGTTAAACATCTTTGTTCCTCCTTTTACCTTTAAATAATCGAACCATTGAATTTTTTCTGCCACCTGGCTTGGTCCGGCGGATGGGTTAACAAGGGCTACACGCTTAATTTGTGTCCCATCTGGCCGGGAATAACAAACAGTGCTTGCCTACGGCTTCGGAATTTCTCCAGTTCACCTCCTCCTTATCTACCAATGAGCGATACCAATTTCTCCGCTTTGCTTCCAGACCGGCCACACTGCCTTGATTAAATCTCGATAGAGCTTATAAAGCTCGTCATAGCGGACCTTTTTGTCAACATCAGGTTTATATTCCCGTTCGATCCTGACCATTTGCTGCACAGCTGCTTTGTGATCGGCAAATAGCCCCACCGCCACCCCGGCATTGATCGCGGCGCCGCGCGCCCCTAACTCTGCCCCGGCAGCTACTCTCATCATGTTGCCGGTACAGTCGGCCAAAATTTGGCACCAAACCGCGCTGGCAGAACCACCGCCGGTCAAATAGGTTGTTTGCAACGGCGCCCCTTTCTGCATCGCCAGGTAATTATCTCGCATCGACAGGGCCACACCCTCGTAGATTGCTCGCAGGAGATGGGCCCGTTTGTGCCAGTCGCCCAGGCCAAAGAAGACTCCCCGCGCCTCCGGCAGCACAAACGGAGCTCGCTCGCCCTGCAAAAATGGCAGATAGATTACGCCTCCGGCGCCCAGCGGCGCTTCGGCCACAGCCTGGTTGATAATGTCGTAGATGCTCACCCCCCGCTTTTCAGCTTCCTGCTGTTCGGCCAGGCAAAACTCTCGCTCAAACCAGTTCAGGTTACCTGCCGCCAACATCGACAGCGCATTTTTAACGTAACGATCAGGCACGGTATGGTACATCAAACTGTAGACTCGCTCCGGGTCCAAATCCGGCTTATCCGACACCACCACATGTACCCCGGCTGTACCGATCACACTGGCCGCCTCACCCACCTCAACGCTGCCGGCGCCCAGGGCCGACGATACCCCGTCCCAGGCCCCGCCGGCTACCGGCGTACCTTCGACCAGGCCAGTCTGCCTGGCCGCTTCAGCCGTTACTCGACCGGCAATCTCCCACGGGGCGACCAGCGGGGGAAACAATGATCGATAGCGACTGATGCCGCTCAACTCCATCACCCGCGTCGAGTAATCTTTGGTCTGGTAGTTCATATGGGCAATTGAGGCCATCGTCAGGTCGACGCTCAATTCGCCGGTCAGGCAATATTTAACCCAGTCTTTGGACGACAGGTTAACCCTGGCCCGTTCCAGGCTCTCCGGTTCGTGCTCCATCAACCAGGGGAAGATCACGCATGGACCAATGCCCGGGAATAAACTCCAGCCGGACTCATCATAGAGCTGGTCGGCCCGGCCATCGGCCGCCCACTGATCGAGATAGGATTTGGCTCGCCCATCCAGCCAGATGATGGCCTCCCGTACCGGCTGGCCGCTCTCATCCAGCAGCCACACCCCACCGCCATGCCCGCTAAAAGAAATGCCGGCAATGGCCGCCGGATCGATAGTCGCCTTGGCCAAACATGCCCGGATGGCCGTAGCCGTAGCCTGCCACAATTCAGCCATATTTTGCTCGGCCCAACCAGGCTCAGGGTGCGAGACCTTGACTTCTTTGCTGCTGCCAACCGCCACCGTCCGGCCTTGAAGATCGAACAGCGCGGCTTTAGTCACGGTGGTGCCGTTGTCGATGCCAAGAAGGTATTGCTCAACCATCATAATCTCCTAAAATTCAGCGTTGAATTAAGTTCCATATTATGACGCTTATATATTCAATTAAAGAGTTTGGCGAAAAATCTGAAGGAGAATAAATATGGAAATGGAATTGGTATCTTTATTTATCTTTTTATACCTATGTACGTACAAAACTGACAGGCCCAAGTATAACATCAATCTTTTGAGTTGTCAAAGTCATTGAGTCTCAAAATCACGTAAGATGAAGTTGTGTACTCTTTTGAGCAGTTGAAAGTATTCCGCCGTCATTGAGTATAATAGAATTAGAGTGACCGGTGATGTCACGGCAACCTTCCACGGTAGCTTCAAGGTTAGCCCAATGGAAAACCAATCACGCCCAATATTGAGATTGGTGGCGCTGCTGGTCGTTATGGCGGCCCTGCTGGTAGCCATCTGGCTGCTGGGCCGGACTCTGTTCAATATGTCGCGGGCCAGCCGGCCGGTCAGCCCGCCCACGCCCGTGGTGGCCGCGGCTACGCCGGCCCCCTCATCGACCCCCCTGCCAACGCCCACCCCCCTCACCACTTCACCTACCCGCGTCGCCGGTTTGAGTGATGCGCCCACGGCCAGCCACATCCCCACCCCTCTTCCGCCGGCCGTGAGCAGCCGCAGCGACCGGCTGACGCCCACCCCGCCGGCTCCGCCCAACCCGACAGCGACTCCAGCCGGCGGGCGCTTCCGCTGCACCGTGACCGTTGCTCTGCTTGACCTGCGCGAAGGTCCCGGCCCCACGTATGGTTTGATTGCCGTCTTACCCAGCGCCGCAACTGTGATTGCCTCTAAACAGGTGAGCCAGGGTAGTTGGGTCCTGGTCGAAACCGGCCAGCAACAGATCGGTTGGGTGTACGGTCCCGGCCTGGCCTGTCCCGGCGATCTGGCCAGCCTGCCGCCCGCGGTGGGTCTGGCGGCTCAACCCGTGGCCTCACCGCAGCCGGTCGCCACCCCAACTTTGCCCCCAACGCCCACACCTGAGCCTCCGGCCGGGCCGCCGACGCCCTTGCTCTCCCAGGATTACTGGCTGGGCGAATATTATGATAACGCCAGTTTAGAGGGCCAGCCGGTGCTGGTGCGGCAAGACCCGGTCAACCTGGAGTTCAACTGGTTTTTAGACAGCCCGGCGCCCAACGTGCCGGCCGATAACTTTTCGGTGCGCTGGACGCGACTGGTGGACTTTCTGGACGGTGGTGATTATCGCTTTTTTGCCGAGGCGGATGATGGGGTGCGAATTTATGTCGATGGCCAGGTGGTGCTGTATAACTGGAACCTCTTTGCACCGATTACTTACCAGGGCGACTTGCATGATGTCTCGCCCGGCCTGCACCCCGTTACCGTGGAATATTTTGAATCGGGTGGGCATGCCCGCATCAAGGTTTGGGCGGAGCGAGGCCCGCTGGAGGACCCAAAGTGGACCGGCCAATATTTCGCCAATCCCGACTGGCAAGAGCCACCGGCGCTAACCCGGCTCGACGACCGGATCGACTTTGACTGGGGGGATGGCGCACCGGCAACCGGTCTTGGCCAGAGCGACTTCTCGATTCGCTGGCGCCGGACCATTTTTTTTGCCGAAGCCGGCCGTTACCGCTTTTGGGCCGACATCGAGCGGCAGGACCGGGTCAAAATCTGGCTGGACGGCTGGCTCGTAGTTGAAAAATCCAGAGAGGAGCGCGGCACAGTGGAAGGATACTTTTCCAGAGTGGAGCCGGGCTTTCACACCCTCATTGTTGAATATGCCGACGACAGCGGCCCGGCCAAAATCAAGTTCAATTGGGAACGGCGGTAGGAATGCAGATAAGGTGACCGGCACTTTGGAAGTGCTGGTCACCTTATTATTCAGCATTATTCAGCCTCAAGCCCCCTGACCAGGGTTGGCTCAAACCCGGCCGGCCACTGCGTGCCCGGATTGTAGAGCGCCCCTTTCAGCGAGGTCCCGCGCAGGTCACACTCACCCAGATTGGCTTCTCTCAAGGAGGCGCCCTCTAGATCGGCGCCCTGCAAGATGCTGGCCTGCAAATTCGCCCCGTCAAAGACCACCTCCTGCAGGTCAGCCCCGGCCAGATTGGCCTGCTGGAGATTGGCCGCCCGCAGGTTGCCGCCCCGTAAATCGACCTGCTGCAAATTGGCGCCTTCCAGATTGGTCTCCTGCAGCTCAGCCTCACTCAGATCAGCCTGTTGCAGGTTGGCCGCAGCCAGGTTGCTGCCGCGCAGCTCGGCCCCGGCCAGCCTGGCTTGCTGGAGATTGGCCCCCTGCAAGTTAGCCTCGTTCAAATGGCAATTCTCCAGATTGGCCTGAAACAGATCGACGCCGGCCAGATTGGCCCGGGGCAGATTGGCCCCGCTCAGATCAGCCTGACGCAAATTGACGCCGGCCAGCTCAACAAATTCCAGATCGACTTCACCCAACTGAGCTGCCCCTAAATTAGCCCCGCTCAAGTTGGCCCCGGCCAGCCGGGTCTCTTTGGTGCTCAGAAACGAGCTGGTTTTGGTCAAGTCGACCCCCTGCAAGTTGGCCCCTTGCAGATTGATCTTTTCCAGGTTAGCGCCTTGCAGGGTTGCCTGGCTCAAATCAAAACCAGGCAAATTGACCGCGCTCAAATCAACACCGTTCAAGTTGGCCCCCTGCAACCTGGTCGTCCCCAGGTCAAGTGTGTGCAGATCCAGCCCTTCCAAATTGGCCCCCTGCAGATTAGCCCCCTGGAGGAGCGCGCCGTTCAATCTGGCCTTTTGCAGATCAGTCCGCTCCAGATTGGCCTCGGTCAGGTTGGCTTGCTGGAGATCGGCCTTTTGCAAGTTACAACCCAACAGGTCGGCTTGCTGGAGATTGGCTCCCTGCAAGGTAGCGCCCCGCAAATCAGCGCCGCGCAGGTCGGCTTTCTGCAAATTGGCTCCGGCCAGCTTGACGCTTTGCAGGTTGGCGCCTTGCAGGTCCGCGCCCTGCATTTGGCAACCCTGCAGATCGGCATTTTGCAACTTGACCCCAATCAGGTCCATTTCCTGCAAATCAAGATTGTGTAAGACCTTCTTGCTGAGATCGGGCGTTTTACGCCGCTCGCGGGCGCTCTTGATTTCACTATAAAGCTGTTCTTTGGTGATTTCGGCGACCATGGTCTCCCTCCTTGCGGCCATTCTGAATGTTAAAAGCTGATTGAGTATATCACGATTCTCCGGCAGCCCCCAATTCACTCGCCTCCTCTGAGTGCAGGCAGATCAGGCGACCAGCGCTTTGGAAGCGCCGGTCACCTGAAAATTTGGATAGACCCGCCTGCGCTAGCGCGCCTGGCGATCTTCCAGCCACAACAACACGATCAAGAGCAGCTCAATCACCTTGTTGATGTAGGCATACATATCACGCTGGCCAATAGCTACCCAGAGCACAACCGTCAGGGCAGTGTAACCCAACAAGGCCCAGCGGCTCCAGTGCCGGTAAGCCGCCAGGAAAGGAAGCGGCAGGTAAAGCGCGGCCAGCAAGGTAACATAGCCCAGCGCATTGAGGATAAAAAGGACATCAGGAAAAATCAGCAGAAAGTGCATCACCGCCGTGGCCAGCGCCAGTAGAATGATGCCGACCTGTAAAAGACCAAACTGTTGCGACTGTGTTTGATTCATCGGATTTTCCCTCCATATCAAAATAGTTACGTAGATACTCCACCTAACTCCAATTGAAAAGCAATTGTATTCCTCAGGCTATCCCAAATTATGACCGCCGACGGCTGACCGCGGACCGCCGAAATGGTTATCGGCAGTCTGCGGGCACAAGATTCTAAACCCAATTAAACTTTCAATCCACCCCACCACAAGCCAACTCCACCCAACAACACATCCCGCGCTCGGATCAATAAACCTGAGCTCAGCCCAATGGCCGGCTCAAAACCCAGCACCTGCAGGGCCAACACCTGGCTGGCTTCCAGGCTACCCAGCCCGCCCGGCAGCGGCAACAATATGGCTACCCGGGCCGAGGTCAGGGCGATGATCGTCTGCGCCGGGGTCAGAGTAGCCCCCAGAAAGTAGAGGGTTAGCCAATATTCGGCCATCAGCAAGGCCCAAGTTACCATCGACACGACCAGGGCCAGCAACAACGCGCCCGGTTGGCGGCGGCAAAAATCGGTTGCCTGCTGCTCGCTGGCCCGGGCCAGGGCGGTCACCTGCCGGTAAAGCGCCACTCTGGACAATAATTGTTCCCCCGCCAGCTTCAGCGCCAGCCTATCGGTCAAACGCAGCGCCGCGGAAAAGGGCGCGCCGCCGGCGCTAAGGCTTAACAAGGCGACCAGCGGGACGGCCAACAGGGCCAGGCCCAGGCCGGTCAGCAGCCAGGCCAGCGAAGCGGCAAAAATTTGCTGCTGCAGCGCCAGCAACAGTCCGCCCACCAGAAAGCCAAAATTGACCAACAGCTCTAACAATTTATCTAACGTGACCGCGGCAACGGCGCTGGAACCGGGTACCCGCTGGTGACGCTGCACCAGGTAGACCTGGACCGGCTCCCCGCCAAATTGCGGCCCGGGTGTAAAATAACTTACCCCAAAAGCAGCCAGGCGATAACCGGCCAGGGCAAGATAAGGCAGCCGGTAACCCTGCGCCCGTAAAATCAGCCACCAGCGCCCGCTCATACTGAGCAGCGCCAGGCCGTTGGCCGCCAGCAACAGCAGCACCGGCCCCAGGCTCAAGCGCCCCAATACCCGCCAGACCTCAACCGGCGAGATGGTCTGCAGCAGCCATGCCAACAGCAGCAGCACTGCCAGCCATAGCCAATACCGGGGACGTCGCCACCGGCTCGCTCTGACCATCGCCTAGACCTTTGGCCTCTCCCCGGCCCGCAGTCTGACCAGCTCTTCGTCCGGCTGCCACAATGAGCCGTAGCCGCTGCCCAGCACCATAAGAGCAATAACGCCGGCCAGCAGCAGTCCATTTTGCAGGTGGAGGCCGCCGGCCAGCAGGGTCATAGCCGTGGGGGCCAGCAACCCCAGGCCGGCCAACCGGCCTAATACGCCCAGGGCCAGCATAATGGGGGTGATGACCGCCAACAGCCCCAGGGCGTCGGCGGTGAAGGAAGGCCAGGGTGAACCGGGCCAGTGCAGCAGGCTCCGCCGGGCGGTAGTATCAAAGACAATCGGCAACAAATACAGGAACGATACCAACACGACCCCGCCACGCAGCAGCAGCGGCAGCCAGCCGGTCGCCGCCTTGAGGAGCTTCTGCCGGGTTGCCATATAAGCCGGTGAGGCGGCGTTCAGCCGGCCGCTGACGACCAGCCAGTCCCGCCCAAAACCGGCCAGAAAGGGGACGGCAAAGACCAGACCGGCCAGCGTGGTGCCCGGCGGCGAAAAGAGCGGCCAGAGCGCCACGCTGATGAAGCCCATCTGAAAACCGGCCAACAGCCGGCGATTGCGGCTGGGCGGCAGGTCGTAGACCGGCTGGCCCCGGCGTTGGCGCTGCCACAGACCGGCCACAAAGAGGTAGCGAGACAAACCGACCAACAGGTACCAGGCCGGCAACTGCCCGTACCAGACCGCCAACCCCACCGCGACCAGCAGCCCCAGGGCATCAAAAGCGCCATCCAGGGTTTCGCCCAGCCGGGTGGCCTGGTTGGTAAGCCGGGCCACGAAACCATCCAAATAATCAAAAACAGCCAGAACAGTATACAAAATGGCCGGCGTCCAGGCCAACAATCCGTCCAGGGGGCGAGGTAAGAAGAGAAAGCCGGCCAGCAGGGCCATCGCCAGGCCTCGCAACAAGGTCAGGGTATTGCCGGCCCCAAAAGTCGGTAGCAAGGCGGACTCGCCGGGCCGGTAGTTCTGATCCAGATTGGCCCGGCAGAGCCACAGGCCATAGGCCATTACCAACGCGGCTAATAACGCCCATTGCCGCGCCAGGTTGTCGGGCCAGCTTAGCCGCAGCAATTGGAAGCTCAACCAGAGCACCCCGGTATATAATAGGACCACGCCCCACCAGCGCCGGTACAGATTGGTCAGAGTCGATGGCTGATTTTGCATCTGCTGAAATATCAGTAAGCTATAATGACAAGCCCCGTTTAATTTTACCGCCAACCCAGGCCGGATTAAAATTTGGCCCCATCATTTTTATAAAAAAGAGGAGGAGGCCCCATGTTTTCAGGTAAAATCTTATCCATTATTATTATCTCTACGCTGCTGGTGCTGGTCGCAGCCCAATGCGGCCCGCCGGCTACCCCCCAGACGGTGATCGAAACGGTCGTCGTCAGGGAAACGGTGGAGGTAGAAAAAATCGTCGAGGTGGAGAAAGAAGCGCCGCCGCCAGTGATCATCACCCTGGCCTACAACCGCTTTCTCAACAGCTCCTTTGGCCCAGGCCCGGCCCCCATCGACGCCATCAAAGCGGCCGTAGCCGAAAAATATCCCCACATCCAGATTCAACTGAATCTGATGCCCGACTCGATCAACCAGATGCACGATGCTTTGGCCGTTTGGATGACCGCCCAAGACCCCACGGTTGACCTCTATGGTATGGACACGCCCTGGGTGCTGGAGTTTGGCCAGGCCGGCTGGGCCACGCCCCTCAACGACCAACTGCCGGAACTGGAAGAGCATTTCGTCACCGCCGGCCTGGACATCTTCTCCTACCAGGGGCAGCGTTTGGGCGTGCCCTTTTGGGGCAGCAGCAGCGGCATCTTCTACCGCACCGACCTGCTGGCCGAGTACGGCTTTGAACCGCCCCAAACCTTTGATGAGCTGGTCAACATCATCCAGACCATCCGGGCCGACCGGCCCGAATTGACCGGCCTGGCCTGGCCGGGCGCCCGCGAGGAATCGCTGGTGATGGTTTGGGCTAACTTTCTGTACGGCTTTGGCGGCCAATATTTCGACGAGGCCGGTAACTGCACCTTCAACTCGCCCGAAGGGGTGGCCGCGGTTGAGTTTATGACCCAACTGGTCAACAGCGGCGCCTCACCGCCCGAAACGCCGGCCTGGCTGGCTCAGGAGGCCCAAAACCGCTTTGTCGAGGGGAACAGCATCTTCCTGTGGCACAATCACGATCTGGTGACCTGGCTGGATGACCCGGAACGGTCGGCCGTGGCCGGCAAGTGGGATTTTATGGCCAGCCCGGCCCAGCCCAACGGCCGGAAGGTCAGCCTGACCGGCGGCTTTGCTTTTGCCATCAACCCCTACACCGACAACCCCGAAGAGGCGCGGCAAGTGCTGGAGGTCATTGCCGGTGAAGAGGTGCAAAAAGCCTTTGCCATCGCCTGGGGACCGGTGCAATACTACCAGGGTCTCTACGAGGAGCCGGACGTATTGGCGGCCAACCCGAATGTCGACAAGATCACGGTAGTGCTGCCTTACCTGCTGAGCCGGCCGCCCAGCCCTAACTATGCCGAACTATCCAACATTCTACAAGAAGAGCTGCACTCAGCCATCACCGGCCTGAAACCGGCCCGGCAGGCTATGGACGACGCCTGCGCCCGCATCGAGCCGGTCAAATAGCGCCGACGGTAGACCGACCGCCGACTGACGACCGCGGACCGCCGACCACTGACCGCCGTTAACAGTCGTCCGCAGTCGGCGGTCATACAATTACCTTGAGCGAACCATGAAAGTAACCCTGCGCGAGTCTCACCTGGCCCTGCTATTCATTCTGCCGGCGGCCCTGGCTTTGCTCATCTTCAACTACTATCCCATTGCCCAAACCCTGATCTTTAGCCTGTTTCACCTGGACCACACCACCAACTGGCTCGACGCGCCCTTCGTCGGCCTGGAAAATTACGTCGAGGTTATGCGCAGCCAACAGTTCTGGCGCTCCACCCGTTTTACCCTGGGCTTTACCGTGGTCGCAGTCTTTGTGGAGTTCTGGCTGGGCCTGGCCCTGGCGGTGCTGACCTTTTGGGTTACGCCAGCGCTGCGCGGCCCGCTACGGGCGATCATCATTATCCCCTGGGCCATTCCCCAGGTCATCCAGGCGTCGATGTGGAAGTGGCTGTTCAACACCGATGTCGGTCTGATTGGCGACCTGCTGGTGAAGCTGGGACTGGTAGAGCGGCCGCCCCTCTTCCTGGTCGACCCGGCGCTGGCGATGGTCAGCATCGTGATCGCCTACGTCTGGAAAAGCGCGGCCATTACCGCCATTTTCCTGATGGGCGGCCTGGCCCTGGTGCCCCAGGATTTGCACGAAGCCGCCACCATCGACGGGGCCGGGGCCTGGCGACGCTTCTGGTCGATCACTTTTCCGCTGATCATACCCACCGTGCTGGTGACGCTGCTCTTTCGGACGATGGACGCCCTGCGCGTCTTTGATCTGGTCGTCGGCCTGACCGGCGGCGGCCCCGGCGCCACCACCGAGACCCTAAGCTCCTTTGCCTACAAGTTTTACTTTAGATTTGTCCAGTTTGGGCAGGGTTCGGCCTATGCCATGGTCACCTACGCCCTGGTGGTGCTGGTCAGCCTCTTTTACATTAGCCGGGTGCGGGAGAGGTTTCAGTTTAGAAAGTGAAATCGCAGTTACACAGTTTCATGTCATTTCGAGGCCAAAGGCCGAGAAATCCCTATCGAATGACAATGATCAGGGCAGCGGCTGGTAATAATTCAAGTTAAGATTTTGGAATTACCAACCACATTGTTTTCAAAGGCAGCCGTTTTAGGGATTTCTCCTCGCTTTTCTTTTGTAGGGGTCAGGATGATATTGAACAGTTGGAGTCGAGGCTTTAGCCGGTAATTTAGCCCTGGAACCGGCTGAAGCCTCGACTCCAGTGGTATACATTTTTCCCCGGTGTTCAAAATGTTATTGACCCTTACAGATTTCTCCTCGCTTTGCTCGTCGAAATGACATGCCTGAGGATTAAGGCAAAATCTGAAATGACACTGACCGGTGCAGATAATGGCTATGAGAAAACGGCGCACTCATCTGATCTTATCAATTCTAGCCACGGCCATAGTGGCGATGTTCAGCCTGCTGCCGCTCTACTGGATGGTGGTGACCTCCTTCAAGCCGCCCGGCAGCGAGTTCCGCCTGCCCATCGAGTACTGGCCGTCGAACTTTTCGCTGGAGAGCTACCGGGTGATCCTGGGGCCGGATTTCCAGGTGCAGCGGGCCATTCTCAACAGCCTGATCGTCTCCGCGACGGCGATGGTGGGCACGCTGCTGCTTGGCGCGCTGGCGGCGTACGCCATTGCCCGGCTGCGCTTCCGCTACAAAATCCGCTCGCTGCTGGCCATCCAGATGGCCGGGATGATCCCGCCCATCGTGGTGATTGCGCCCACCTTTGTGCTGATCCGGGCGCTGGATTTACTGGGCACGCTGCCGGCGATGATCCTGCCCAACCTGGCCTACGGCATCCCGCTGACCACCTGGCTGGTGGCCAGTTACTTTGCCGGCCTGCCCTTTGAGCTGGAAGACGCCGCCCGCGTCGACGGGGCCGGGCCGCTGA
Source organism: uncultured Caldilineaceae bacterium (assembly GCA_964398055.1). GTDB lineage: Bacteria > Chloroflexota > Anaerolineae > 4572-78 > J111 > CAYNLK01. The sequence continues at coordinate 63,343 of CAYNLK010000008.1, read as the reverse complement.
CGATCTTCTGGCGGATTATGCTGCCGCTGGCCGCGCCCGGCCTCTTCTCGGCCGGGGTGCTGGCTTTTTTAGGTTCGTGGGGCGAGTTCATGCTGGCCTTTACGGTGAGCCTGGGGCTGCCCCAGGTGCAAACCGTGCCGGTGGCTATTCTCAGCTACAGCCAGGCCTTTCAACTACAGTGGGGTTGGATCTCGGCCGGCACGGTGCTGTCGCTTATGCCGGTCATCATTTTAGTGCTGCTGTTTCAGAAGTGGGTGATCCATGGGTTGATTACGGGCGCGCTGCAATAAAACGGTTTGCTCAATACTCCTGGTAAATGGCGTGCCCCTGCTGCACCAGCAAATCATTGATATTGACCCGGCTGCCGTCCTCCGCTTCCAGCCAGATTTCGGCCAGGTAGCGGCCGTATTTCTCTTTGCGATCCTTGATGGTCTGGATCAACACCGCCTTCCCTTCGACCTGGCTGCGCAGAAAATCACGGGCCAGCAGCCCCGCGTCCCGCTCTGCGCCCCGCACCTCCGGCGCATTGATCCGGTACAGCCGGACTTTTTCCCCCCGAATCCAGGTACTCAGCCCCAGATCGATGTCCACCGTACAGGTATCGCCATCATACACCGAGGCGACGATAGCCTTGTAAAAATATAACTGATTGGCCATTGTTCAGCTTCCTTTCCGGGACGATTCATCAATAGCTTGTCACTTTTGCCAGCAATAACGTAAAGCGGGGAGCGGGAAGCGGGGAGCGTGAAGCGGGGAGCGTGAAGCGTGAAGCGTGAAACGTGAAATGTAAGGTGTATCTCTTCATCATTGACAATTCACTATTCACAATTCACTATTCACTATTCACTATTCACAATTCACTATTCACCATTACCCCCGGCGATCTCTCGAAACTGGGCCAGGGCGGCTTCCAGCTCTTCCACAATCTCGGCTGCCAGGATATCCGGCTCCGGCAGGTTGGCCGTGTCTTCCAGGCTCTCATCCCGCAGCCAGAAGATATCCAGGCTCAGCTTGTCGCGGGCGGCCAGTTCCTCGTAGCTGTAGCGCCGCCAGCGGCCGGCGGGATTGCGCTCGCTCCAGGTTTCGGTCCGTTGGCGGCGGTTGGCCGGGTTGTAGCAGGCGATGAAATCATGCAAATCCTCAAAGGCGAGCGGGTTCTGCTTGAGGGTGAAATTCAGATTGGTGCGCAGGTCGTAAAGCCACAGGCCGCGGGTGGCCGGCTCTTTGGCCTCGCCGCGCACCTCAAAGAAGAGGACGTTGGCCTTGACTCCCTGGGCGTAGAAGATGCCGGTGGGCAGCCGGAGCAGGGTGTGGACGTCGCAGGCGTGCAGCAGCCGCCGGCGCACAATTTCGCCCGCGCCGCCCTCGAACAGCACGTTATCCGGCACCACAATGGCCGCGCTGCCGCCGATTTTGAGCATATTGTAAACGTGCTGCACAAAGTTGAGCTGCTTGTTGCTGGTGGTGGTCCAGAAATCTGGCCGCTCGATGGTGAGGCTCTCGCTCTTCTTTTCGCCCTTTTCGTTGATAAAGGTCACGCTGCTCTTTTTGCCAAAAGGCGGGTTGGTCAGGACCAGATCGAACTTGACGCCGGGCGCGGCGGCCAGGCTGTCGTCCACGTGGATGGGGCTGCTGTCGCTATCCAGGCCGATGCCGTGCAGGTAAAGGTTCATCACGCACAGCCGGGCGGCGTTCTCCACAATCTCCCAGCCGCGCAACGCCTGCCGGTTCAGGTGGTAGCGCTGGTCACGGTCAAGCTGGTGGTGAGTGCGGATGTAATCGTGGGCGGCCAGCAGAAAGCCGCCGGTGCCGGCGGCGGGATCGGCGATGAGCTGGCCGGGCCGGGGCTGCATCACCTCGACCATCGCTTTGATCAACGGGCGAGGGGTGAAATATTGGCCGGCCCCGGATTTCACGTCCTGGGCGTTCTTTTCCAGCAGCCCCTCGTAGATTTCGGCTTTGGTATCCACGGTCAGGCTGGACCAGTTCTCTTTGTCGATCAGCTTGACCAGCCGCTCCAGCTTGGCCGGGTCGGTGATGCGGTTTTGGGCTTTGCGGAAGATGGTCGGGATCAGGCCGACGCCCTGGCCCAGCGCGTGCAGCAGGCTGCGGTAATGCTCCTCCAGTGCTGCGCCGCGACGAGTTACCAGCGTGGGCCAGCGGTAGTCGGCGGGGATGGGGTTGGGCCGGCCGATCTCGGCCCGCTCCTCGGCCATCTTCAAGAAGAGCAGGTAGGTGAGCTGCTCCAGGTAATCGCCGTAAGAGACGCCGTCGTCGCGCAAAACGTTGCAGTAGTTCCAGACTCGTTGGACAATGGCCGCGGCTTCAGTCATCGGCCTGAGCCTCGTAATCGCTCAGGATTTGTTGCAGGTGGGGTTTTACGGGAGGAATTTCCTGCTTGACCGCACCCCAAACGACTTGATAATCAATGGCATCATAGCCGTGAATGATACGGTCGCGCATACCCACCATCTGTTTCCAGGGGATAGCCGGATATTGCTCGCACAGGCTCAATGGCAACCGCTTGGTAGCTTCGCCTATTATTTCCAACGCCCGCACAACGACAAAATTAATCCGAAAATCATCAACAAACTCCTGAAACTCAACATCCTCAAGTATCATCTCAGCTTTTTCCATCGCATCTAGAATGTCTTCAACGTAATCTAAGAATTCATTGCCCATACCGGTTCAACCTCGCGTAGAATCCGTCGTCCGATACGTTTTCTGAGACTTTTCTTGATAGCCACATCAACTTTTTGTTCCAACAGATCGCTCAGATAGTATTCAAGCCCAACTAAGCCCATTAAACCAATTTTGGGCGGATCGGTCAATTCCACCAGAACATCAATATCACTATCAGGCCGCTGCTCACCGCGCACGTAGGAGCCAAACACGCCAATAGCGGTAACGCCGTAATTTTCGTACAAGTACGGTTTTTGGGCCTGCAAGATTTGTTTGATTTCCGCCAGCTCTTTCATCGTTCACCCCTAGAGGAGATTATACCACGGTTTTACCCTGTTTGTTTGATCCGGGCCAACAACAGCGCCGCCGGCTCATCGGCCGGGTTTTGGGGGACGAGTTGCCCGGCAAAGGCTTTCTTCAAGATGGCCTGCCGCAGCCGCTCGGCCCGCTTCAGGTTGGCCGCAATAGCCGCCTCCACCTCCGCCACTACCGACAGCCGCCGCTCCACCTCGGCCACGATGCGCCGCTGCTCGGCGAGGGGCGGGAGAGGGATTGGATAAGGGTTTAAGATTTGTAAGTTAATATTTGGTTGGCCACCTGATGCGTAATACCAATTGTCCAATGAATGACCGTATTCTTTGGGGTTACATGAGAAGCTCAAATTCACGGTGTTTCAATCAGCAATTGGTATAAGAAGCATTTCTTAATTCAAGTTTTTTCGAACGCAGGTATATTTCCACATATTTCAGCGAAATGTCGTTATCGGCCTGAATGCCAACTAAACTATCCGGACTACAGCTATCGAATGTGAGAACACCTGTATTGGCGATAGTGGCCCCCACTATTGCAATTAGGACTGTTCCTCTTTTGAACATCCTGCTTATTTCCAGCCCTTTTTCATTAAGAGTTTGTGAATATTGTGTGATACTGCCGCCTTCACGCGGTAAATCGCCAATTTGAACAAACGGGTATTCTCCACCGTAATATCGGGGATCGTTTCGTGGACGCACAGAAAACCGCCCTCTCTGCACAATGAAACACTGTTCCAAACTCGCCCACACCCAACCGGGCGGCAGTTCCGGCAGGGATGGCCCCCCCTCGGTCCCCCCCACAGGGGGGGAGGTTGGTGGGGTGGGTTCTTTGTACTTGCCGGGGCCCTGCCACTTGTTGCGCCGCTCGGCGAGGATGCGGGCCAGCAGGTCGGCGGCGAGTTCGTCGCCGGGGTCCTGGGGGACGAGTTTACCCTCGCAGGCGGCTTTGAGCACGGCGGCGCGGTAGCGGCGCAACTTGGCTCGCGCCTGCTCCAGCCCGGCCACGCCGGCGTCGAGGCGGGTGAACTGCGTCTCGATAGCCTCGACGATGCGGCGCTGCTCGACGAGGGGGGGAGGGGGCGCTCGGCAATGTAATTGGGGGGCACACGGAGTTGTCCTACTGTACCTGTCATCGCGTGTGCTGCGTTATCTCGGAATATTGATTGGCGTACAAAATGATACAACCAATCAGCAATGACCACCTGTGATGGGCGCATCACGATGAATTCAGTTGAACCTGTGCCAATTTCATTGTGAAGATTTTTGGCAATTGCTGTTTTGCCGTTTTCCATACAGGGGGTGATTCGGGCAAATATGACATCACCTTCAGCAAATCGTTTATAACCTTTCCACACTTCGCCAATCGGTCTTAATTCGGGATTGACAATTGCCCCTTTAACATCATCAACGGCTGCCATTGGCACAAAACTAATCTCATCAGTTTCGGAAAGATAATCGGGCCAGTCCATTCGAGGGTTGACCTGGCTTACTTCACTAATTGTCGTCCAAACCCAGCCGGGGGGGTAGGGGGGGTAGGGGGGAGATGGGTGGTCCTTGGGGTTCGCTCCTTTTTTGGTGGGGGGTAGAGGGCGGCGGGGGTGGGGATTCGACCCCCCCCCGACCCCCCCCCCGCGCGGGGGGGGGCGACCAGAAGTGCCCCCCCGCCGGG
>CAYNLK010000008.1:0-58671 GCA_964398055.1 uncultured Caldilineaceae bacterium | reverse complement strand
CCCCCGCGCGCCCCCCCCCAGCCGGGGCGCGCCCCCCCCCCGCGCGGGCCCCGGGGCCCCCCGGGGCCCCCCCCCCGCCCCCCCCCCGCCCCCGCGGGCGGGGGGGGGGGGGATTCGACCCCCTCCCTACCCTCCCCCTGCGAGGGGGAGGCCGAACTTACTTCCCCCCTGGCCGGGGGGACTGAGGGGGGTCGAGTGGCGGCGGGCAAGCCTCCCCCCTCAAGCCTCCCCTCGACGGGGGAGACTTTTGATTGGCGGCATATTGTAAATAATCTGCAGCGCGTCGATCTCGTCCCGGTTGGCCTCGATGAACCGGCGGAAGGAATCGACCATCGCCCGGGTCTGCTCGGTGGCCTCGGCGCTAAAGCCGGCCTCTTCCACCACATCCACGCTGAAATCATCGATCACGATCTCGCTGCGCTTTTGCAGCTCGCTGAGGCGCTGGCGCAGTTGCGGCTTATCTTGCAGCACAAAAACGGCCTCACGGCGCAACTGGCGGGCGGCCTGCTCGATGGCCTGCGGCGGCGGGTCAACCTGGCCGCTCTCGGCCTGGGCGCGGGCCAGGCGGGCGTCGGGATCGACCGCGGCAAAGAGGCGGGCAGTCAGCTCGCCCAGGCTAACGCCCCCACTGGCAGCCTTGATATCAGCCTCAGCGGGCGGGTCGATTTGCTTTTGCAGCCGGGTTAGCCGGCTGGCCAGGCTACTGAGGGTGTCGTCATCGCTGGCGCCCTTTGCCACCCGCTCCAGCAGCGTTTTGAAAGGCACGGAGGGCTGGCGCTCCAGCGGTTGGCTGTCGATTTTGGGATGCTCGACCACACCCACGCAATCCACAATCACAAAATGATCCTTGGCCGCGGCGTCGCCGGTTACTTTGCGCAGGTCGTCGGGGTGGATCACCCGCGTGCCGCGGCCCAACATCTGCTCAAACAGGTTGGGGCTTTTGACCAGCCGCATGAACCAGACAATCTCCACCGGCTTGATATCGGTGCCGGTAGCAATCATATCCACGGTCACGGCAATGCGGGGGTAATAACCGGTGCGGAAATCGTTGATCAACTGCTCCGGGCTGACGCCGGTCACTTTGTAGGTGATCTTCTGGCAAAAGTCGTTGCCCTCGCCAAACTCTTGGCGGATGATCTCGACGATGTTCTCGGCGTGGGCGTCGTCTTTGGCAAAGACCAGCGTTTTGGGCACGATGCTGCGCCCCGGAAAGATTTTGGTGAACAGGTCTTGCTTGAATTGGCGGACGATGGTCCGAATCTGGTCGGCGGCGACCACCTCGTTATCGAGCTGAGCCGCGGTGTAGACGAGGTCCTCATCCAGTTGCTCCCAGCGCTGGGCGCGGCTCTGGCGATCCCGCTTTTCCACGGTGAAGCCGGCCCGGATACTGCTGCCCTGGCCGGTGATGCGGGTGCGGATTTTGTAGACCTGGTGGTCCACGTTGATGCCGTCGATAACCGCCTGGGGACGGCCATACTCCATCACCAGATTTTTGTTGAAAAAACCAAAGCTTTGCTTGGAGGGGGTGGCGGTCAGGCCGATCAGGAAGGCGTCAAAATAGTCCAGCGCCTGCCGCCACAGGTTGTAAATGGAACGGTGGCACTCGTCGATGAAGATGATATCGAAGAATTCGGGCGGGATGGCCGGGTTGTAGACCACCTCTTTGGGGCCGGCAAAGGTCGACTCCAACTCGTCCATCGATTGCTCTTCCAGCTCGGCATCGAGCAGCTCGCCGCGCAGCATGGCGTAGAGGCGCTGGATGGTGGTGATGTACACGGCCTGGTCGGGGTCAATAGCGTTGCTGGTGAGGTGCTGAACGTTGTAAATCTGGCTGAACTTGCGACCATCGTCAGGCGGCTGGTACTGCTGGAAGGCGGTGTGGGCCTGCCGCCCCAGGTTGGTGCGGTCCACCAAAAAGAGGATGCGGCGAGCCTGGCCGAATTTGATCAGCCGGTAGATGGCGCTGACCGCGGTGAAGGTTTTGCCGCTGCCGGTGGCCATCTGGATCAGGGCGCGGGGTCTGGCCTCGGCCAGCGACTGCTCTAAATGGGTAATCGCCTCGATCTGGGGTCGCCACAGGCCGGTGGTAACCAGCGGCGGCATGGCGTGGCGCAAGTTGCCGCGCAGGGTGGGGTAATAGGTTGCAGGCGGCAACGACTCTACCCCCTCCCAACCCTCCCCCTGCGAAGAGGAGGGCTTTGCTACCTCCTCCCTGGCCGGGGGGGCTAAGGGGAGTGGAGTCGCCCACCCAACGGGTATGGGATGGTAGGCTGCGGCGGCCCACGCCCGCAACGTCTCCGGGCGGTGAAAAGAGAAGACGCGGCGGCTGGCCGGTTTGGGGTCCAGGGTGTTGGTAAAGCGGCTCTCTACGCCGGTGCTCTTGTACAGGAAGGGCAGCGGTTGGCCTGGCCGCCAGGCCGGGGGCAGGTCGGGCAATCCCTCACCGTACTTCTTGGATTGCGGCTCCACGCCGATGAGGGTGGCGCCGACCTTCTTGGCCTCTACCGCGCCGATAGCCCGGCCATCGACCAGCAGCAGGTAATCGGCCTGGCCGCTACGCAGCGGAAACTCCCGCACCGCAATCGCCGGACGGGTGATGTTCAAGCCGGCGTAATCCTGCACCTCCCAGCCGGATTGCTCCAGCATGCGGTCAATCTGTTGGCGAGCTTTGGCTTCCGGGGTCATCTCACAAACTCTTGGGATTAGTATAACACGATTTCCAGCTTTCTACTACCTACGCGCCAATCCGGGCCTGCCAGGCGGCGGCGTTGCCGTTGGGCTGGCCCAACTCGGTATACACCCCCAGGCTGTACAGAGTCGAGGCCAGGGCAAAGAGTTGCGCGCCGGGCGAAGCGCCGCTCTCGTCGGCGTAAGGCAAATCAACCGGGCGCAGGCCGGCAACTTGAGCGGCGCTTTCCCAGCCAGACCGGTCAACGGCCGGGTCGGCGCTGAACTGCTGCAAGGTCGCCGCATAGGTAGTGCGGTGGGGGCCAATCAACTGCTTGACCAGGTTCAGGTGCCAGACCGACGGCGTCTCGGCTGCGGCTTTGAGCAGTTGGCGAGTGGCCCGGCCGCAAATTTTTACGCATTGCTGCGCCGCCATCAGCGCCTGCCGAAAGTTACCCTGGCCGCGGCTTTTGGCATCGTGGCGCGGCCCCTTGAAACGCACGTAACCGCGGCGATCAAAGACAAGCTGGCCAAAGCTGCCGGAGGCTTGCAGACTGAATAGAGGACCTTTTACTTTTGCCATCGTTTTGGATTCCTTTCAGTGAAATAGGTCTACCATAGCTTAAAATCAGCCGGAAGACATCTCCTAAAATTGGTGATTCAGCCTGCCGCAAAGCTAAATCAAGCCAATCTTGAAACTCTCTTTTATGTGTCTTCTATGCGTCGCTTATGCGTTGCTTATGCATTACAGCTCATTTTCAGGACAAATAAAGTTGTCCAGAAAAGCTTTGGCTCATGTTCAGAACAAGTGCTTATTATGTAGGGGCGCAAGGCCTTGCGCCCCTACCGTGCACTTGTATTTAACATAAGCGAAAGCTTTTTCCAACCATTTTGGGCCGGGATTAGGAGATTGGAGGATTTTTCCCTTTGTCTTTAATTCCCTAATTTCCTAATCCCGGCGAAAATTTTTCTGAAGGTCTATAACCGGTGCCTTGTGAAGCGCCGGTCACTTGTACGGGTTCTAGAAAAAGAGTCTATCTTGCCTGGCTGATCAAACTACTTCTACTATATCTGCACCGTCTGCAAATAATGCTTACAATGCAGATAATGACAAATGTCATATGCAAATAGTGACAAATGTCACTATTTTTTCTGCATTGTATGCACTATAATCAGAGATAGTTGTAAATCATTTCACAAGTCAGGATTGAACAATGGCCGATATGCTGACCGCCAGAGAGATGCAGGAGTTGTTACAGGTCGATCGCTCAACCATTTACCGCATGGCCGAAGCGGGCCGCTTGCCGGCGGTCAAGGTAGGTAAGCAGTGGCGCTTTCCGGGCGACCTGGTCAACAGTTGGCTCAACCAGCAAGCTGCTACAGCGAGTTTGCATCCCCAACCGGCGCTGAGCCAGGCCAATCACGCCGACATCGGCTCGCTGTTGCCGCTGGCCTGCGTGCAGCTCATTCAGGATACCTTTGCCGAGGCTTTGGGGGTGATGCTGGTAACTACCGATATGGCCGGCAACCCCGTCACCGAGATCAGCCATCCCTGCGGTCTATTCCAGGCCATTAGCGAGAGGCCAGATGCGGTTAGAAAGTGTATCGAAGGCTGGCATAGCCTGGCCAATGCTATCGAGCTGGAGCCGAAATGGATGGTCACTCACCTGGGGCTGCTGTGCGCCCGGGGCCTGATCCGGGTGGGCGCCGAGCTAAAGGGGATGGTAGTGATGGGCTGCGTGGCCCCGGATGACTGGCCGCCCTCGCCCGACAAGATAACCGCCATGGCCGCGGAGTTAGGAATGAAACCTGATACGCTGAAGACTCATATCGATGAAGCCTTCTTGCTGGACAAAGCGGAACAGGCCCGGGTACTGGGTTTTGTCCAACGCATCGCCAACATCGTGGCCCACGTGGCCACCGAGCGCAATACCTTGATGGGTAAGTTAGAGTCGATTGCCAGATTGGCAAGTTAACGGGTTACAGGTTGCAAGTGGCAGGTGGCAAGTGGCACGCGAAGCGGCAGGGTGCAGGTAGCAGGTGACAGGTTGCACGTCGCAGGGTAACAGGTGACACGTTCCACGTATCACGCTTCACTTGCCCTGCGGGTTCACAATTCGCTATTCGCTATTCGCTATTCACAATTCACAATTCACAATTATCTAAGGGAGTTCAAACATTATGAAGAAGTTGCTCGTTCTCGGCGCCGGTACGGCCGGGACTATGGTGGTCAATAAACTCAGTCACGTGCTGGATCGAAACGAATGGAAGATCACCATCGTTGACCAGCACGAAACCCACTATTACCAGCCGGGCTTCCTGTTCATTCCCTTTGGCATCTACGGCCAGAATGACGTGATCAAGCCCAAGCGAGATTTCATCCCGGCCGGCGTCGAGATGATTGTCTCCGAGATCGAGCTGATCGAGCCGGAACACAACCGGGTGCGGATTGCCAAAGACAAGCGCACCCTCAACTACGATGTCCTGATCATTGCCACCGGCACCGAGACCCGGCCCGATGAGACGCCGGGCCTGACCGATGACGGCGAGTGGCGCAAATCGATCCACGAGTTCTACACCCACGAGGGCGCGGTGGCCCTGGCCAAAGAGCTGCGTCACTGGGAAGGCGGCCGGCTGGTCGTCAATATTATGGAAATGCCCTTCAAATGCCCGGTGGCTCCGTTGGAGTTCATCTTTTTGGCCGACTGGCACTTTCACAAGCTGGGCATTCGGGATCGGGTCGATTTGACTCTGGTGACGCCCCTGCCGGGCGCTTTCACCAAGCCGCGGGCAGCCAAACTGCTGGGCAATATCCTGGAAGAGAAGAATATCAAGGTTATTCCGGAATTTATGGTCGAGCACGTTGATCCTGAGCAGAAGAAGCTGGTTTCTTTTGAAGAAGAGGAAGTGCCTTACGATCTGCTGGTGACCGTGCCGGTCAACATGGGCGCGCAAGTCATCGAGCGCTCCGGGCTGGGCAATGAACTGAACTACGTGCCGGTCGATAAGTACAACTACCTCTCCCCCCAATTCGACAACATCTTTGCCCTGGGCGATGCCGCCGACCTGCCGACCTCCAAAGCCGGTTCGGTGGCTCACTTTGCCGTGGAAGTGTTTGTGGACAACTTCTTGCGCTACATCGACGGCCTGGAAATGACCCACAAGTTCGACGGTCACGCCAACTGCTACATCGAGTCTGGCTTTGGCAAAGGCATCCTGATCGATTTCAACTACGATGTCGAGCCGCTGCCGGGCAAATTCCCGCTGCCGGGCGTGGGGCCTTTCTCGCTGTTGCAAGAGTCGGAGCTGAATCATTGGGGCAAGATGATGTTCCGCTGGATTTACTGGCATATTTTGCTCAAAGGCAAGGAACTGCCCATCACCGCCCAGATGTCGATGGCCGGCAAGTGGCAGTAGGAGGTTACTGATGCAAGCAACCGTAACCAGCGAAACCACCCTGGCCGAACTGAATCAAAAACTGGATCGGCTGGTCACCCAGGTGGAGTTTCTGACCGAGGAGGCCCACCGCCAGAAGCGCCGCCAGCAGGAATGGGATGAACTCAAAGACGACCTGATCCCGATTGGTAACGACATTTTCCGGTTGAGCGTGGAGCAACTGGAAGAGATCGAGCAGCATGTTCAGATCGAAGACGTTTTGCGCCTGTTCAAACGGTTATTGCGCAACACTCGCACCCTGGAGCAGATGCTGGACCAGTTGGAAAGCGTGAGCGAGTTGTGGCAGGATGTCAGCCCGCTGACGCAGGATATGTTCGCGATGCTCCTGACTCGCCTGAACGAGTTGGAGCAAAAAGGCTACTTCGTCTTTCTGCAAGGCGGCCTGGATATGGCCGACCGGGTGGTGACTTCCTTCACCCAGGAAGATGTGCAGCAGTTGGGCGACAACATCGTGCTCATCCTGCAAACGGTCAAAGAGATGACCCAGCCCGAAATTATGACCATGCTGCGGCAGACCGCCCTTTCGATCAAAGATGAGGAACCGGTCGATACCTCCCTGTGGAGCATTCTCCGCCAGATGAACGATCCGGCGGTGCGCAAAGGGTTAGCCAAAACCCTGCAAATTCTAAAATCCGTTGGTGAAAAATAAACCAGCTAAGGATTGTGGATTAAATAACTTCCCCAATCTCGTTCCCAAACTGAGTTTGGGAACGAGATTGGGAGCCAACCAACCAACTAACTAACTAACTATAACTAAGGAGAAAAATCAAATGCCAATCCGAGAAATTGCCGGTAAAACCGTAGAAGTAGATGGCGAAGGCTTCCTGGTCAATCCCAATGACTGGACCAAAGAGATGGCCGCAATTCTGGCGAAAGAGGAAGGAATCGACCAGCTAACCGAGCAGCACTGGCAGGTCATCGACTTCTCCCGGGCCGACTTTGCCCAAAAAGGCGAAGCGCCCACCCTGCGCCGCATCACCAAAGAAGGCGGCGTGCCGACCAAAGAACTGTACCAACTATTTCCCAAAGGGCCGGCCAAGAAGGTCGCCCGGATTTCCGGCCTGGGCAAGCCCACCGGTTGCATCTAAAGCGACCACACCCCCACCCTAACCCTCCCCCTATCAGGGGGAGGGCAGGGAGGGGGTGCGGTCGGTGGTCAAGTTATTGAAAACGTAAATTCACGATAGCAGAGTGAAAAGGAGACCCACCAATGTCCGAAAATGGCGAGCGCAAATTGTGTATCATCTGCTCAAAAGGCAGCCTGGATATGGCCTACCCGGGGCTGGTTCTGGCCAACGCCGCCCTGATGGAAGGGATCGATGTGACCATGTTCTTTACCTTTTGGGGGCTGGATATCATCAACAAGAAGAAGATGACCAATCTCAAAGCCACCCCGCTGGGCAACCCGGCCATGGGTATGCCCAACATCGTCGGGATTATTCCGGGGGTCACGGCCATGGCCTCGTCGATGATGAAGAAAGAGATCGAGAAGCTGGACTTCCCGCCGGTGGATGAGTTCATCGAGATGATCCACGATGCCGGCGGCAAGATGTACGGTTGCCGCATGGCTATGGATATGATGAAGCTGGAAAAAGCAGATTTGTGCGAGCAGGTTGACGACGTCATCGGGGCGATGGAATTTATGGAGATGAGCGAAGGCGCCCAGATTATCTTTATCTAATCGAATTTGAGCGCCGGGCGCTTAAACGCAACAGCGGCCAGACTGATCGGTCTGGCCGCTGTCGTTTATATAGATGTTCAGAAAAAGATTCGTGCTCAGAAACCCGTTTTCTCCGAGAAAACGGGTTTCTATACCCCGAAACATTATCTGAAAGACTATAGTTAAACCGCTCAGTTCTGAGTCGCCCAAACCAGCTCAGGGCGGGCCATCGCCCGCAGGCGCTGGATGCGCCTGGCCGTGCTGGGATGGGTGCTGAACAGGCCGGCCAGCCCGCCCAACATCGGGTTGACGATGTAGAGCGGCGCGGCGGCCGGATTGAGTTGCATCGGCGTTTGGCCGGAGGCTCGCTCCAGCTTTTCCAGGGCGCTGGCCAGCGGCAGCGGGTTGCCCAGAATTTGAGCCCCGGCGGCGTCGGCGCTGTATTCGCGCGCCCGGCTGATCGCCATCTGGATGATCAAGGCCGCAATCGGGGCGACCAAAATCATCACCAGACTTCCGGCCAGCTCACCCAGGCCGCCGCCTTCCTCCTCCTCGCTGGCGCCGCCCAGCCCAAAGATCAGCGCCCACTGGGCCATCTCGGCCAGCATCGTAATCGCCCCGGCAATGGAGGCGGCCACGCTGGAGATCAGCGTGTCCCGGTGCTTGATGTGAGCCAGTTCGTGAGCAATGACCCCGGCCAATTCATCCCGGTTGAGCGTCTGCATCAGGCCGGTGGTCACCGCTACGGCGCCGCGGCTGGGGCTGCGGCCCGTAGCAAAGGCATTGGGCGCCTCGGTTTCAATCACGTACACCCGCGGTTTGGGCATATTGGCCCGCTCTGCCAACGTTTCAACCAGAATAGTTGAATTTACAGTTTCCTGTTGTTTGAGTTTGAATTTAGGCCGCCGAACCCAATTTGACTTCGGCCAAGGCAGCCAGGTAATCCTGGAGTGCCTGCACCTCATCCTCGGCTTCGGCCAGCAGATGGCGGTAATCGGCCACCTGGTTGGTGCTCTGGCCGGCCAGTAATTGCGAATAGAGCGTCCCCAGCAACGAAACCGTGCTTTCGATCTTGATCTCGGCCCAGTGCATGGTGCGCTCAAGCTGCTGCAAGTTCAGCAGTTGCTGGCGTCGGTGTTTAAGGGTGTTTTCAAGGCCGGCGCGGATGGTTTCATCGTCAGCGCCGGCCAGCCTGGCCTCTAGCTGGGCAATCGATTGGGGTACAGTCTGTAAATCCTGCCGAATCAGCTCGTTTTGCTGGAAATTGTCAACCCGTTGAACCAGCTCTTTAATGCCATTGATCCACTCATTGACCAAACCCAGCAGATCCTGCTGGCGCTGGGGAGTGGCTGAAGCCAGCAATAATCCCCGGATTTCCGACTGGTAAGCCAGAGCTTGCCGTAGCTGGGCCTGCAACGCCGGGTTCGATGCTGTCGGCTGGGTAACCGACCGATCGGCCCCGGGCAATCTGGGGCGGCTATTGGGTTTGGTCGTTGACCTGGGCCGGTTGTCCGGTTTGACGAAAGATTCTACCAACTTCAGTACCACCGTCAGGAAAAAACTGACTATGGGCGCCAGCTTGTGCCAACGCATTTTTTTACGCCATTTCTTGGGCAGGTTCGGGCCAATTTGGTCCGATAGAATTGCTTCAATCCGTTTGGTCAGATCAGGTTGATTTTTGAAACCAGCCGGAGCCGGACTTACCAATTTTAACGACACGGAGAAATCTCCTCTATAGATAGTTGGTTTGTTGGTTAGTTTGATGGTTGGCTGTTTATCCAACCAACCGCAAGCGAAACCGACAAACCGTTTTCATTCTTATCGCCGTTCCATAATGAACTGGCTCAACCGGCAACAAAAAAGCCAACAATCGCCACCGGGGTGGACTGATTGTTGGCCTACTTCACAACTCGTCTACTTTTGCTTAAAGTCTACGCTTTGTCCGGTCCGCCAATAAACTGTCTATGTTTTGTTTACTAATTGTAGTATACAGCATTTTACCAAATTGTCAATAGCCCAACCAGGAATCTAATGAATTTCTAATCTTGGGCAAAACCTTCCCGCAAGCCAAAAGGTAGTGACAAATGTCACAAAAATTAGATGACATTTGTCACTATCTTTTGATTAAATACGTGTTATTATTTTCACGAATATATATTCGTTTATCCGAATATATTGATAAATGAGGAAAGATGGACAAACCTAAAGCCCAAGAACTACGGATAATGCACGCCACCTTATGCCAGGCCATTGCTGATCCTACCCGAATTGCCTTGCTATACGAGCTGGGCGATGGGCCCAAGCACGTAAACCAGTTAGTGGAGACCCTCGAATCGCCCCAAGCCACGGTGTCGCGCCACCTCAAAATATTGCGCGACCGTTTGCTGGTCAATACCCGGCGTGACGGGGCCTTTATTTACTACGAGCTGGCCGATCCTCGCGTCCTGGAAGCGCTGGACACAATGAGAACTATTCTGGCAGACACTCTGGTTCAACAAAGCAGTCTGGCCGATGCCGTGCTCAATGCGTGAATTTTGGCGATCAACCTGCTGGCTGAAAAATTGGGCCAGACAGTCATAATCCTCTGAACCATCATATCATACAAAGGAGGCGAAGACTTTATGAAACGTAACGACCTCTGGTTCTTTTTAACCGCGCTTGGCGGCGCTATCCTGCTAGTGGTGGGTTTGTTGAGTTGGACCCCCCAGCCGGCCCAGGCCCAGTGCGGCTCCCAGGCCTCATCCTGCAAAAGTTGTCATGAAACCCAGGCTCAGATGCCGGTAAACAGCAACGGTGAATGGCACACGGCCCATGCCTTTGGCGACTTTTGTGAATTCTGCCACGCCGGTAACGTGCAAGCCAAGGGCAAGGACGAAGCCCACGTCGGGCTGGCCGCGCCCCTGGATGATGTCAAAGCCGGCTGCCAGAGTTGCCATCCCACTGATTATATGGACAAAGCCCAGATTTATGCCTCTAGCCTGGGGGTAGAGGTTGGCGCCGGCGCCTCCGGCGGCAGCGGAGGCAACAGCAATAGCGGTAGCAGCGGCACTACCGGCAGCACCGGCGTGGCCGCGCCGCTGGGCGGCGAAGAGATCGACTACAACCTGCTGTACGCCGAGGCCACGGCTCAACCGCTGGTATCCAATTGGGGCAACGTCATCTTGATAGTGATGATTCTGGGGACGGGCGCGGCTTTCTTTCTGACCGCCTGGACCTGGGAAGGTTGGGGACCCAAAGTAGCCCATTGGCTTGACGCCAACGTTGCACCTATTCCCCAAGCCGTGGTCGCCGTCAACAGCCGGGCCGACGGCAGTGCATTGTTGGCCAGCGCCCTGGCTGATCAAAACAGGCCCGAAGTGCAGGCTTTGCTCCAACAAAAGCCTGCACTGGTTGAGTTGTTGCCCAAGTTGATGAGCTGTCGCCCCGAAACGCTGGCGGCCCTGGATACCATCCTGGCCAATCCGGAACGAGGCGGCGAAATTCTCGCGGCTGTGAGCAAAGTTGACGCCGAAGTTGTGGAGACCCTGCGCGATATTGGCGCTAAAGACCGCAATCTACTGCTGGCGCTTATCAAGGATTTATAAAGGAGTAGATGATGAATACAAGCAAATTTATAACCTGGTTCAGACAACCGGAATGGTCGCCCTACCTGACCGGGGCGATGTTGGGCCTGCTGGCCACCTTTACCCTGCTGTTCACCGGTCTCTTGTTTGGCGCTTCAGGCGCGTTTGAGAATATCGCCGGCGCTATTCTGCAGATGGTTGCCCCGGCGGTGGCCGACAATACCTACTGGCGCTTTGTGATGCCGGCCGGGCTGAGCTGGGGCGTGGTTATGGCCATCGGCCTGCCGATTGGCGCCTTTATCGCCGCCATCACCTCCGGTGATTTCAAACTCCGCTGGATATCGGACGACCAGTGGGTTAAGGTCTTTGGGCCGGCTCATTGGAAACGCTGGCTGGCGCTCTTTGTCGGGGCCATTTTTCTGGAATACGGCGCCGGCCTGGCCGGCGGCTGCACCAGCGGCCTGGCCATTTCCGGCGGTGTCCAGTTAGCCCCGGCGGCCTTTGTTTTTATGGCCGGCATGTTCATCTCCGGCATTATTACCGCCAAAATTCTTTACGGAAAGAGGTACTAAGCGATGAGTTTTCCTGCAGCGCTGATCATTGGGATCTTGTTCGGGTTCATTCTGCAAAAAGCGGCCTTTACCCGTTACAGCAAAATTGTCAATGTCTACCGCTTTACCGATTTGAGCGTGCTCAAATTTATGTTGACGGCTATTGTGGTCGGTTCAATCGGCATCTACCTGCTCAAGGAGTTGGGCCTGGCCGATCTGACCGGGACCACCCCCACCTATCTGGTGGGCAACTTTGTGGGCGCGCTCATCTTTGGCATCGGCATGGCCATGGCTGGCTTTTGTCCCGGTACCTGCCTGGCCGGCATCGGGCGGGGCAACCTTGACTACCTGATTCCAGGGATGCTGGGTTTCTTAACCGGCGCCACCCTCTTTGGGGTAACCTACACCCAGGTTTTTCCTGTCATCTCTGGCATCGCTAATCTGGGCGCGACCTACTTCCCGGACTTATTCAATGTCAATCACTGGCTGGTCATCGCCTTTTTTGCCCTGTTCTCAGCCTACCTGTTTTACATCTTGAACAAAAAAGGTGAGCCGCGCCCGGATCATGTAGGCAGTTAGCCAGACGCGCCAGGCCCCGCTGCGCCGCCATTACCCCGATCACCTTTGGCGCCTCACCTTTCACCCATCCGGGTTGGCCCATCAGTCACCGGGATGTCAGGGAGATAGAGTATGACGACTAAACAGAAGCCAAATAAATCCATCTCGCGCCGACAGTTCCTCGGGCTGGGAGCGGGCGCCGTTGCTTTCAGCGCCATGTCGAGCAGTTTTAGTTTCATCGATGTGCTGGCCAATAAAAACATGCCCCAGGCCGCGCCCCGCCGCGACTACTATCCACCGACCAGCTTTGATCGCGAAGTCTATACCTTGTGTGAGCAGTGCGTCTGGCGCTGCGGCGTGCGAGCGAAAGTGAAAAACGGCCAAGTCTATAAGCTGGAAGGCAATCCTTTCCACCCTCATTCCCGCGGCATGTTGTGCCCGCGCGGCCAGGCTGGAGTCGCCACCCTTTACGATCCCGACCGGCTCAAATACCCGCTCATTCGTAAAGGGCCGCGCGGTGAAGGCCAGTGGGTCCGGGCCAGTTGGAACGAGGCGCTGGATTACGTCGCTGCGCGGATGCTGGAAATCAAAAACCAATACGGCCCTGAAGCGATGATCTTTAGCAGCACCCATAACCTGATCCAAACCCAATTCGAAAACCTGTTGAAGGCGTTCGGCTCACCCAATTACGGCACCCAACGCTCGCTCTGTTTCAACGCCATGATTACCGCCAACCTGCTCACCTTTGGCCTGGAGGAACCGGGCCGGGATTACAACCAGGCCGAGTACATCATTTACACCGGCCGCAATCTCCTGGACGCCATCTCCAATTCCGAAGCCCAGGATTTGGTGGCCGCGCTCCAGCGCGGGGCCAAAGTTGTGGTGCTGGACCCCCGCTTCACCAAGACTGCGGCCAAAGCCACCGAATGGCTGCCGGTGAAACCTGGCACCGACCTGGCCTTCCACCTGGCCATGATCCAGGTCATCATCGCTGAGGAGTTATACGATGCCGAATTTGTGGCCGAGCACACCGTTGGTTTTGAAGAAGTAAAAGAAGCTACCAAAGGCTATACGCCCGAATGGGCCGCCAGCAAGTGCGAGATTCCGGCCGAAACCATTCGGCGTATTGCCCGTGAATTTGCGATGGCTGCGCCGCAAGCCTTTGCTCACCCCAATTGGCGGACCAGCAACTTCATCAACTCCTTCCAAACCGAGCGAGCCATTGCCATCCTCAACGGCCTGGTCGGCAGTTGGGCCAGGCCCGGCAGTTTGCAGCCCGCCGCCGGCGAAGAGGGCGGCGTAGCCCTGGGCACTATTCCCCAGCCGCCCTACCCGCGGGTCAGCGCCTTGCGCATGGACGGCGTGCCCTGGAAATACCCGCTGGTGCCGCTCAAATTAGGCGTCTTTCAGGAAATCCGGGACAACATTATCACTGAAGAGCCTTATCCGGCCCACGGCTGGTTCATCTTCCGCCAGAATCCGGTCAACTCCCTACCGGAGCGCCGCAAAACTATCGAGGCTTTGAGCAAGCTCGACTTCATCGTCACCGTTGACATCAGCATGAACGACACCGCCTGGTTCAGCGATGTCGTCCTGCCCGAAGCCACCTACCTGGAGCGATACGATCCGCTGGCCGTGGTTGATGGAACTGTCTTCATCCGCCAGCCGGTCGTCGAGCCGATGTATGAAAGTAAACCCGGCCTGTGGATCTTCAAAGAACTGGGCAACCGGCTGGGGCTGGGCGACTACTTCCAGTATGAAGATGAAGAAGACTATTTGCGCCAGCAGTTGGCCCCCCTGGATATCAGCCTGGAAGAACTGAAGGCCAGGGGCTACTATCGGCCCCCGGCTGAGGAGGCCAGCGCCGGTGAAGCAGGGGAACTTGTTTTCAACACCCCCAGCGGCAAAATGGAGCTTTACTCGACCACCCTGGCCAACAGCGGCTTTGTCCCGGTGCCGGTGTGGGAAGAGCCGGTGGCCAATGAAGCCGACACCTTCTATTTGTTGACCGGCAAAGTGGCCCAGCATACCCAGTTTGCCACCCATAACAACAAGCTGCTGCACGAACGGGTGCCGATCAACCCGCTCTGGATCAATCCCAAACCGGCTCATGATCGGGGCATCGAGGATGGCGATGAAATCTGGGTCGAGAGTGAGGGCGGCCGAGTCAAAACCGTGGCCCACGTGACCGAAAAAATTCGGCCCGACTGCGTCTACATGACCCCCGGCTTTGGGCATGTCAGCAAAGGGCTGGTTACCGCCTACGGCCAGGGCGCCAGCGATAGTGACCTGCACCTGACCTTCACCGACCCGGTCAGCGGCTCGCAGGCCCTGTCACAAACCCGGGTCAAGATAGAAAAAGCGTGAAAGCGAATGGTGAATGGCGAATAAGGAATGAAAAGACTGGGCAGAATTATTTTCTGAAGCTTTAACCGCTCTTTGGCCATTCGCAAATTCGCAGATTCGCAGATTCGTACGGAGAGAAACTATGAGTGAAGCCAACAACACCCCCCAAAAACGTCGCTGGGCTTTTGTGATGGAGCCGGAGCGCTGCATTGATTGCGAAGCGTGTATGATCGCTTGCTCCGTGGAAAATGAAGTGCCTCTCGGCGAACACCGCAACTGGATTGCCAAGACCGAGCGAGGCATCTTCCCCACTCTCAGCGCAACGTTCATGCCTGAGAATTGCCACCATTGCGCCAACCCACCCTGCGAGCGGGTTTGTCCCACCGGAGCCACCTATCGCCGGGAAGATGGGCTGGTGTTGGTTGATTACGACAAATGCATCGGCTGCAAATACTGTATGATGGCCTGCCCGTACGACGCCCGCTACGTGAACGAAGAGAAAAAAGCCGTTGACAAATGTACTTTCTGTGTTCACCGGTTGGATGCAGGCCTGCCGCCGGCTTGCGTTGAAACCTGTGTGGGTAATGCTCGTCATTTTGGCGACCTGAACGATCCTAACAGTGACGTGTCCCTATTACTGGCCACGCACGACTCGTATCGTATTTATGAAGAGGCCGGCACGGAACCGGCGATATATTACCTACGGAGTTGATGAAGGTAGTGGTCAGTAGTCAGTGACCAGTAGTCAGTAATCAGTGACCAGTGATTAGTGGTCAGTAGGTCGCTGATAACGTACAACTGACCACTGATCACCGACAACTGACCACTGATAACTGATAACTGGCAACGAACAACGGAGAAAATACCAATGGAACACAACTCCTTCCATTTTTACTGGAATTTATTGATTGTGCTTTACCTTTTTACCGCCGGGGTCAGCGCCGGGGCCTTCTTTGTCTCGGGTCTGGCTACCTATCTGGGCGGCGCTCGCTATAAGCGGATCAGCCGGATTGGGGCGTTGATTGCGCCCTGGCCGCTCATGCTTGGGCTGGCGACCCTGATTTTTGACTTGACCAAGCCCTTTCAATTCTGGTGGCTGTTCTTGACCGTGGAATACACTTCGCCGATGTCCATCGGCACCTGGTTGTTGACCGGTTTTTCGATCATTTCCCTGTTCTATTTTGTGCTGTGGATTCCCCGGCCCTGGCGTGACCTGTTGCGCCTGCCCACCAGCCGGGCCGATCTGAGGAATATCCACGCCTGGAAACCGCTCGACCGCCGGGCCATTGGCCTTGCCCGGCGGGTGGTGGCGGCGATTGGGGCGCCGTTGGCCATCGGCGTTGGTATGTATACGGGCGTGCTGCTGGGGGCCATCCCGGCCCGGCCCATGTGGAATACCCCGATGGTGGCCCAACTCTTTCTGCTTTCGGCTATGAGCAGCGGCGTCGCCACGGTACTGCTTATTGCCGCCCTGATGCGTCCCCAAAACGGTCACGATCACCTCCACCACGAACGGCACTTTTTGGTCAGTCTGGATGCCATGTTCATTATTGTGGAAATCTTTATCGTGATCCCGTTCTTATTGCACCAGAATCTCAATACCTGGAGTTCATCCGAAAGTTTGAATTTAATCTTGGGCGGGCCATATACGGTGCCATTTTGGCTGGGCGTGATTTTGTTGGGCTTACTCGTGCCACTGGCTATCGAAGGATTTGAACTCTTCCCGGTGGTGTGGCAAGAGCAAGCCGTTAAATATAGTCGCTTGTGGGGTGGGTTAAGCGCCTCGCTGGTATTGGTGGGCGGCTTTTTGCTGCGCTATGTCTTTGTGTATGCCGGCCAGGTGTCCCACTTTTTACCGCTGTATGTGAGATAAAGGAGTCAAATCATGACAAGCGTGACTCGCAACACCTTCTTTTTCTTTATGGGCCTGCTGTTCACCTTGGCCGCCTGTAGTCAAACACCCGCGCCGGCCCCTCCTGCGCCAACCAGTACACCCACCTTTGCCGCAGAGGTGCATATTCCTGACCTTGAAAATGGTCAGGTTGCCTGGAAAGGGGCCCAGTGCAGCGCCTGCCACGGGCCGGTAGCCCTCGGCGGTATCGGCCCGCAATTGGCCTCAACGGAGCTGTCGTACGACGATTTTCTGCATGTTGTCCGCACCGCCATCCCGCCCAAACCGGCTTATGACGAAACCCAACTGCCCGACAATGTAGTTTACGACATCTACGCCTGGGTTCGGACGCAAATACCGCCGGCGCAGTTCCCGGAGGCCGGCGCCGGACTGGCCACCAAGGCCCCGTCGCCCGAGGACGTGATGGGCATGACCATCTGGACTTGCCGGGGCTGCGACGGCTGCCACGGAGTTTTTGCCCAGGGTGGCCCCGAAGCGCCTACCCTGGCCGGACTCAACTACCCGGTTGAGGAAGAGTTGGCCCGGATGCGCAGTACCGCCGCGACTGTCCCACAACACAGCCCCGACCACATCTCTGATGAAGTCTTTGAACGCCTCTACAAATGGATTGAAATGGGCTGCGTTAAAGACGAATGTTACCATTGAGAGGGCTGCCGATGAAACGATTATTTTTGTTGCTGCTGATAATCATTACGGGTGCCGTCTTGCTGGCGGCTTGCGGCGAAACGCTCGCCCCGGCCCCCAATCCAGCCACCACCACTCCCCAACTTGAGGCTGTGGCCAACCTGACCAAACCGGACCTGACGCGGGGACAGCAGCTCTATTTTGATAAGCAATGCGGCGCCTGTCACGGTCCGGCGGCCGAGGGCGGTATTGGCCCAAAATTGAGCGGCACCACCGCCTCCTTTGACGACTTTCTGCACACGGTTCGCACCGCCCTGCCGCCTAAACCCGCTTTCAGCGCCACCGAATTGACCGGTCAGGATGTCTACAACATCTACGGCTGGCTGCAAAATATGGCTCGAGTCGAGACCGTTTCGGCCCAAGCCCCGGCCTTACAACCCGGCGAAGTGCTGGGCATGACCTTGTGGACCGAAGGCCGGTGCGATACCTGTCACGGCGCCTTTGCCCAGGGTGGTCCCGACGCCCCGGCGCTGGTCAACCTCAGCTATCCCTACGAGTTGGAGCGGGCCAAGATGCGCCAAACGGCCGATACTATTCCCGAACATGCGGCCGAGCATATGCGTGACGTAATCCTGCAACGGCTCTACAAATGGCTGCAAGCCGGCGCTAATCCGGCCGACGGGTGTTAATCAGTTTCATAATCATCCCCTGAGGCGTGACACCTGTCGCTTTTTACCCTATAATTGGTCAGTATGCCGACGAATACCCGGCCGCGTCCACGCAAGTTTCGCCTATGGCGTAAAAATAAAAGCCTGATTTACCACCTCTATCCGGCCCAAACCCCGGCCAGCAGCGCCCGTTTTACCTATACCTTTGGTCTGGGCGGCATTGCCGTGCTCACGGTAGTGCTGACCACGCTGACTGGCCTGCTATTGATGTTCTATTACGAACCAACCCTGTCGAATGCCTATAGCTCATTGGCGCTGATCGATAGCGTTGTCTATTTGGGCCGTTTCACGCGGTCGCTCCATTACTGGTCGGCGCAGGCGATGGTGGCGGCCACTGTCTTGCACATGGCCCGGGTCGTCTTCACCGGCGGATATCGCCCGCCGCGCGACGTCAATTGGTTGATTGGACTCGGCTTGCTGGTAATAGTCTTCCTGTGGGATTTCACCGGCTATGCATTGCGCTATGATGCCGATAGTATCTGGGCGCTGCTGGTAGGCACCAATCTCCTCAAAGAACTGCCCGGTTTCGGCCAGACCCTTTATCTGTTAGTGGTTGGGGATCAGGCCCTTGGGCCTAACGTCGTGCTCCGGTTCTATACCTGGCACGTGTTTGGCTTGAGCCTGCTGGGGCTGGGCGGCATCGGTTATCACCTCTGGCGCATCCAGGTCGATGGGGGGCTCGCTCGGCCGGACTGGACCGCAGGGCAACCACGCCAGCTTGTCGGCCGCGACCCAATTTTGTTTCGCGATTTGATCACGGCCCTGGTGGTCACCAGCGGCTTGATCTTACTTTCAGCGTTGGCTCCCCCCCACCTTGGCCCGGCCGCCGATTTGAACCATGTCGGCCAGGAAACCGTCCTGGCCCCCTGGTTTTTTTTGGCCATCCAACAGATGTTGCGCTACCTGCCGCCCCTCTGGGCCGGCTGGATTATTCCACTGGCCGGCTTGCTGCTGCTGGCCGGCCTGGCCTGGTTTGACCGGCGCGGTCCGGGTCGAGGTCGCTGGTTTGCCCCGGAGCGATGGCCGGCGCAGGTCGCCTTTGCGGGGTTGTTGCTGCTCATTGTGATTTTGAGCCTGGTAGAATGGTGGTCGGCCTAAAAAATGATGACTTCTGTCAGGCAAGCCCTCATCTTTTTATTAGCCAGCGCGCTGTTAGCCCTGGTCGTCGCCGTGGTCTTGCGTAGCCAGGCTCAAGCCGATTGGCAAAGCTACCAACGCGCCTATTTCAACCAGACCGGTCAAGCCGGCCAGGTGGCCGTGCAGCAGGTCATCCCCCGGCTGGGGCCGGACGGGCAGCCCACCGCTCAGGCCTCACCTGAACTGTGTCTCACCTGCCACATTGGGCTGGCCGAAATCAGCCCCTCCCATCCGGTCGAGAGCTTTGGCTGTGTGCTCTGTCACCGAGGCGTTGGCCTGGCTCTGGACCAGGAACAAGCTCACACCGGCCTGCTGCCAAACCCGGCCGATTTGAGTATGGCCGCTGACACCTGCGGCCAGAACGGTTGTCACGGCGGGTATGCCGATCCCACCCGCAACCACGTTGAGCAGGTCACCCGCAGCCTGCAAGCAACTTACGCCGGCAGCATCGCCATGATTCGTTACACCTTTGGAGCGCAACCGGATCTGAATGCCGGGTTTGGTGTCATCGGCGGAGTCGACCCGCAGCCACTGCCCCACACCAGCCCGTCACTCAGCCCCTATCAGCCCGACGAAAACTCGCTGCCAGTGGAACAACAATTTGCCCAAAATTGTCTAACGGGAGGCTGTCATTTGACCGAGCCGCCAACCTTGTTTCAAGCGCCCTACTTTTACCGCGCCACTGGCTGCGCCGCCTGCCACGTGCTCTACAATGACGATGGCCTCTCCACCAGCGCTGATCCCACCATTGCCCGCGACCAGCCGGGCCACCCGGCCACCCACCAGTTTACTACGGCTATCCCATTCTCCCAGTGTAACCACTGCCACAACCGGGGCAATTATTCCCTGCGGACGATGACCTTTACTCCCCGGCCAGATCTGCCGCCGGCCGGCCCGCCCATCGCTGAAACAATGCCGGCGGAAGGACGCCGTTTGGTGGAATATTACCAGCCAATCGGCCAGTTTACCCTGTGTGAGTGGGAACTCGATTGCATCGACTGTCACACCCAGTCTGAAGTAATGGGCGATGGTCATTACTGGCCCAATCAAAAGGAGATGCAATATATCCAGTGTAAAACCTGTCATGGCACCCTGGCCGAGCGACCGGCTACTGTTCAAATCGCCGATCCTGATGATCAGGCCCTGCGGCTGGCCCGCTTAAATGGTCGCTATTCACTAGAGGTTGGTGATACGGTCCTTTTGACCGAGCGGGGAGAAAAATTGGGCAGTGTTCAACTACGAGACGGCCAACTGATCCAGTTTGGCAAAATGGATGGCCGGAAATATGAAGTGCCATTGGTGACTGGCAGTAATTGCCAGCAGCAGCCTGATGAGCAAGAGTCACGTTATTGCCATCAGTGTCACGCCTACGAGAGGTGAACTATGAGCCAATATTTCCCTGAACCGGGGTCGCTAAAATCAAAAAACCTGACGCGTCGCCAGGTTTTGATCGGCTTGGGAAATCTAAGTTTGTTGGGAGTCTTGTTGAGTACCATCCGGGGCACTGTCCGGTTTCTCATTCCACCCATCAGCCGGACATCTTCGCCACTGATTATTGCCGGCCCACCGGAGATATTCCTGGAACCACTGACTCCCCTCCAAGAGGGGCCGGTCTTTATCGGGCGTGATGCCGGCGGCTTATTTGCGCTGAGCGCCGTTTGCACCCACCTGGGCTGCACGGTGGCCCTTACCGGTGACCATTTGGCCTGTCCGTGCCATGCCAGCCGCTTTTCCACCGACGGTACAAATCTGAGTGGGCCTGCATCCAACCCGCTTTCCTACTTACACCTTGAATTTAACGCCGCCGGAGAGGTAGTCGTTGATCTCTCTAAAACCGAAACGCCCTATTTCCGCTTGGCGGTGTGAGTGGTCCACCGGCTAACTTGATCAGCCTTTTACGCCGCCAACTCCAGCAACGTCTCGTTGTCCGGTTCCTGCACAAAGTTCCAGAATTCGGTTTGGGCCCGGGTGGCCGGATAACGCAGACTGTGCGCAATGTAAACATCCCGTTTAAGCGACAGCCCGGCGACGGTGACCTCTTTGATCTTGCCCAGCTCGATGCCCCGCTTGGCCACCGTGCGAGACACAAAGGCGGCCCCAATCCCTTCCTCCACCGCCATACTGATGGCTTCGGAGTTGCCGATTTCCATCACCACATTCAAATCAGCCAGCCTCAGGCCAACCTGTTGCAACGCCTCTTCCACCTCTTCGCGGGTACCCGACATAGAATCCCGCAAGATAAAATCTGCGCCGCGCAGCTCTTCCACGGCAACGATATCTCGCCTGGCCCAGGCGTGGTTGGTCGGGACGATTAAAACGACGTGATCGGTGAAGAAATGGCGATATGCCACATCACGACCGGCCGGCGGGGCGCTGACTACACCTAACTGGACCGCGCCTTCGCTCAATTCCTCAAGAACCAGCTCGCGACCATGGTTGAAAATGGTCATCTGCACCGCCGGGTAACGGCGTCGAAAACGAGCCACCAGATGGGGCAAAAAATATTTGCCGGTGGCCGTGCTGCATCCAATCTTCAGATGGCCGACCACCTCTCCCTTCAATGACTCGATCTCTTCTTCAATCTGGATGGCATGGTTGACCATATCCCGGGCCATTGACATCAACGCCTTGCCCGGTTCGGTCAAAGCTAAGGTTCGACCGGCTCGATAAAACAGGTCTACGCCCAGCTTTCTCTCCAGAGAGCGGATCTGCATACTGACCGCCGGTTGAGTCAAGTTCAAGTGGCGGGCCGCTTCTGAGAAATTCTCGGTTTCAGCCGCCACCAAGAATATATTTAACTCGTAAACATCCAACACGACTTGTCAGCCTCCCTATGCTTGGCGATGGGCGCATTGAGCTTGTCGAAGTGCGCCGTTACCCGATTTTTTACCAAGATACCCTTTAATTGTGAACATTGTAACACACTTATCCCCAAAAAACAATAGGTGAAGTGTTGTTAAATATAAGAAATTCTTATAAAATGTCATAGGTAGGTCTTATAAGAAAAACTTATCAATCTATTGCGCTAATCACAGAAAGGTGTTATAATAAGCGGTGTTATGTGAATTATGTCACAACAGATAAGCGCTGCTTATGTATAGCGAGGTAGGATAAAAGGCATGAACTACAAACAATTTTGCCCCTGGAAATACGCCGTTTTTCTCGCGGTCTGGGTGAGCCTACTGGGGCTGGTTGCTAATGTGCCTACAGTGCTGGCGCAAGAGCCTTTGGCCGAAGAAGATGCCAGATGCCTGACCTGCCATAGCAACCCCAACCTGATGGTCGAGTTTAGCGACGGTAGCGAAAAATCCGGCCATATCAATGGCAGCGCCTACATCGCCTCGGTACATGGGCGGCAGAATATGACTTGCCGGGGCTGCCATCCCAGTCATGAGGAGTATCCCCATCCTGAGGTGGCGGCGACCAGTAGCCGGGAATTTACCCTGGAATTGAATGAAACCTGCCTGGATTGCCATCCCGCCCAGGCCAATGAGGTGCTCGACAGCAACCACGCCCGCGCCCTGGCCGCGGGTCATCCTGAGGCGGCGGTCTGCGTCGATTGCCACGGCGCCCATGATACTGTCTCCTTACATGAAGCCCGGGTCAAGATTGCCACCACGTGCCGCAAGTGCCACGCCGGCGTTTATGACCAATACCGCCACAGCATTCACGGCCAGGCGCTGACCGAAGAGAACAATACTGATGTCCCCACTTGCGTTGATTGTCACGGCGTCCACACTATGGAAGATCCCACCACCGCCCAGTTCCGGCTCAGCTCACCCAACTTGTGCGGTAGTTGCCATGCCGACGCAGCCTTGATGAGCAAATACGGCATTTCAACCGACGTTTTCGAAACTTACGTGGCTGACTTTCACGGGACAACGGTAACCCTATTCGAGAAACAATCGCCTGATGCGCCGACCAACAAAGCGGTCTGTTACGACTGTCATGGCGTTCACGACATCCGCTCGATGAGCGACCCCGAAGGTATTGCCGCCAGCAAAGAAAACCTGCTAAAAACTTGCCAAAAATGCCATCCCGACGCCACCACCAATTTCCCGGATAGTTGGACCAGTCACTACCAGCCAACTTTTGAGAAACAACCGCTGGTAGCCACCGTCAATCTCTTCTACGCCATTCTGATTCCGGCTACGGTTGGGTTTATGGTCTTCTTCGTCGTCATCGACGCCGGGCGCAAGTTCACTACTCGCAAAAAGACAGCCCCGCAGGCGGACGGTCAGGCTGAAGAGCCGGCCACCTCCGCTGAGGCTGACAATACCGAGCCTAAGCCGGAGGAATAGAAATGAGCCAACCACAGCAGCCGCAAGAATTTCTCCGCTTTACGTTAGCGCAACGCATTGAACACTGGGTCGCCGTCTTTAGCTTTGTTATCCTGGCCGTAACCGGTCTGCCGCAAAAGTTTGTGGGCTATCCCTGGGCCGAAAATATGATTGCGGCGCTGGGTGGGATCGAGGCGATTCGTATCTACCACCGTTACGCCGCCATCATCCTGATCCTGGTAACGATCTATCACGGCGCGGTCGTGACTTACAAAGTGTTTGTGAAACGGGTCGGTCTGACGATGAATCCGACCTTGCAAGATGTCAAAGATCTGTTTGGCTTGATCCGCTATAATCTAAGGTTGAGCCAGGAGCGCCCCAAACTGCCCCGCTACAACTTTGAAGAAAAGGTGGAATATTGGGCCTTTATCTGGGGCACGGCAGTCATGGTGGTCACCGGCTTTATGCTCTGGAACCCGATCGCCACCTCCCAATTCCTGCCCGGTTCCTTCATCCCGGCGGCCAAAGCCGCTCACGGCGGCGAAGCCTTGCTGGCCGTGCTGGCCGTGATTATCTGGCATTTTTGGGGCGTGCACCTGCGCCACTTCAATAAAAGCATGTTCACCGGCAAACTGAGCCGGGAGGATATGGAACACCATCACGCCCTGGAACTGGAGCAGATCGAAAGCGACACACTGCCCTTGCCGGCCCCACCGGAGGAAGAAGCTAGACGCCGCCGGGTTTTTATCCCGATTGCCACGGTAATCTTCCTGGTTTTGGTGGCCGGCCTGTTCTGGTTTGTGACCTTTGAACAGACGGCCATCACCACGGTGGTCGCCGCCGAGGAAAGGTCGGCGCCTTACCAGCCGCTTGACATCGATCCGGGCCGGCCCAGCCTCCATCCGACCATTCAAGAATATACCGGACCGGAAAGTTGCGCCGCCTCCGGCTGCCACAGCGCCGCGCCGCTGGAAACAGCCGCCGCCTCTAACCACAGCCGGCGGATTGCCAAAGCCGGTCCTAATCCACTCCTGGCCAAACTGGTCGAAGGTATTGCTCCGCCCGACGAAGCGGCCGCGGACTGCCTGGTGTGCCATGCCGACGATTATCAATTGGACGACCTGGTAGTCTCAGCCCGCACCGTTCGAGCGGCCGGCGGCGACAATTGCCTGCGCTGCCACGCCAGCAGCCAACATCCCCGGGATGACGTTCACAACGGCGTTGGCCTGGCCTGTGTCAGTTGCCATACCTCCATCGATCACCAAATCCAAACCCAGGTTAACTGCACCAAGTGCCATGCGGAATTACCCCATACCGATCCGGTGCTCAATAGCAGGCATCAGCGCCTCGATTGCCGGACCTGTCACATTGGCAGCGGCAGCGCCTTAACGGTAGACGTGAGTCAACCGCGGCAGGATGCGGCGACCAACTTCTTCAATCCAACTGTGACCGTCAATCCGGTTGAACCCACTTTTGCCTGGTCCAAAGATGGCCAGACAGCTTCAGGCGAGACCGAGGGGGCTAAAATTGTACCCATTCAACCGGTCAAAATCCTGGCCCCGGCAGAGTTTGACCCGGCCGATTATGCCTTGATCGGCCAGGCTGATGGGGCATTGGTCGAAACCAATATCAGCCTGATCCCCAGCCACGGCGTTAGCAAAGCAAACGTCCGCACCTGCGTAACCTGTCACGGCCGGGAAAGCGACTTCGATTTTGAAAGCCTGGGCTTGGAGTGAAATGCGGCCGGTCACTGATCGATCATATTTCTATAGTCTTTCAGATAATGTTTCGGGGTATAGAAACCCGTTTTCTCGGAGAAAACGGGTTTCTGAGCACGCGGAAGCTGACTTCGATTTTGAAAGCCTGGGTCTTGAATAAAAACAGCCAGATCGCGTCTTCAACTATCTGAACCGGTGGGAATGCACCCTAAACGGGGGGCTAGATGATGGTGAAAGTAGCTAGAACAAGGAGGAGCATGACGCAGAGATCAGTAAAAGATTTTCAAACGGACTAAATTCAAACATTGAACCGACAATTTGGACAAGATTAGCAAAAATAAGGAGCAAAAAATGTTAAAGAAATTAGCGATCATCATTTCACTGTTGGTCATCCTGAGCATGGCCCTGACCACCGTTGGGCTGGCCCAAGAAGATGTGCAAACTGCCGCCGACGCCTACTTTAGCGCCGGCGCCAAGAACATCAGCGCCGACGACCTGTTCGAAATTTTGAACGACGGGGATGACAGTAACGATCCCTTCATCATCGACGCCCGCTCGCCGGAAGATTATGCCCTGGGTCATATCCCCGGCGCAGTCAATATTGGTCCTAAAGTTGCCTTTACCGCCGATAAGCTGGCTATGATCCCCGAAGACACGCCGGTCGTCGTCTACTGCTACACCGGCCAGACCTCCAGCCAGATGGTCCCGGCCCTGAATATGCTGGGCTACGACGCCAAGAGTATGCTCTACGGTTTCCCCGCCTGGGCCAATGTTGGGGGCATCACCGGTCCGAAGGCTTTTGACCCCGCTGTTGACCAGAGCGACTATAAAATCAGCACCGAGGCCGCCGAGGCGACCGAAACCTACGATCTGGCCACCCCTCTGGACAGCACTGTGGCCGGCGCCGCCGAAGCTTACTTTGCCAACGGTACCAGAAACATTGCCGCCAGCGACCTGTTTGACAATCTGAATGACGGCGACACCAGCAACGATCCCTTCCTGGTCGACGTGCGCAAGGCCGAAGATTACGCCGCCGGTCACATTCCCGGGGCCGTCAATATGAACGCCGCCGAAATGTTTAGCGCCGAAAACCTGGCCAAACTGCCCCCCGATCAACCCATCGTGGTCAACTGTTACACCGGCCAGACCGCCAGCCAGGTCACCTCGGCCTTGAATATGTTGGGCTATGACGCTGTCAACCTGAAATTCGGTTTTGCCTCCTGGTCGCCCAGCGGCGCATATACCTTCAGCGCCGCCAACTCGCCCAACTATCGTTTTGAGGGTACCGGTGAAGCCATCGAAAGTGCAGAAGTTCCCGGCATGCCGGCCCCGGCTCTGGTCGAGACCAGTGAAGCAGAAGTAGGCGCTTACACCTGGACCTTCCTCACCTTTAAATTGGGTCCCGTCAATGAAGTTGTGGCGGCTACCGCCGCCGAAGACGGCGCCATCTGGCAGATTTCCGTAACCTCGACCGAAGAGCCGGAAATGGTCATGGAAATGATGATGCCGGTGTTGGAAGCGTTCGAAGAGCAATAATCTTCACCGCCAGGCAGGACATTTGTCCACACCGTTGGCTGAAGATGATTTAGAATTATCCGTTTTACCTGGTGGAGGGAGTTTTTCTCTCCTTTACTCCCTCCACCCCTGCCCTGCTTTGAAGCGCCGTTTGGCGCCGTTTGACCGGCCAAAATGACGCCAGACGCTACGGCAAAGTAGAGTTTAGTATCAATAGATTGGAGACTTTATGAGCCAAACCATACCCTATTTCAAATTAATCATCGTTGCTGCCCTGGGGCTGGGTCTGGCTGGATTGGTGGCCGCCTGCAGCGGTATCCCGGCTCCAACGCCGATGCCTCTGCCCACCCAGCCGCAGGGTGAAGTCGCTGTAGTGCCGCCGCCGACCCCTACAGTTCCGGCCGCTCCAACGCCGCCCCCGGCCATTATCGCCCCGGATGACGGCTGCGTGGAGTGCCACACCGATCAGGAGCGACTCATTGCCACCGCCAAAGACGAAGAGGCTGTTGAGGAACTATCCGAAGGTGAGGGCTGAGGCGGCTCCGTCCCTCCGTTGGAGGGCTGGGAGAAGGTAATTCTGAGTAATCAGAAATTTGCTGAAACCATTCACGGCAAAATGGGTTGCGTTACCTGCCACGGCGGTGATGGCGCAACTGACGATAAAGAGCAAGCCCACGTCGACATGCGGCGTGAGCCGATTTCGGCTACGGCCTGCGGCCAGTGCCATCCCGATATCGTCGAAACGGATGCCAACAGCCTGCACTCGACTTTACGGGGCTATACGACGGTTTTGGAGCAGCGGGCCAGCCCGGAAACGCTGGCCGTTATTATGGAAGAGGCTTTTGGTAATCACTGTGAAAGCTGCCACACCAGTTGCGGCCAATGTCACGTCAGCCGGCCAACCAATCTGGGCGGCGGCCTGAGCGCCGGGCACGAATTCAAAAAAATACCGCCGATGAACCTGACCTGCACCGGCTGTCACGGTAGCCGGGTGGAGATGGAGTTCAAGGGCAGGAATGAAGGCATTCCGGCGGACGTACACTGGGTTAAAGGTGGCATGCCCTGCTTTGAATGCCATACAGCCGATGAAATGCACGGCAACCTGGATTTTGAAGCGAACCATCGTTACGACGGGCCACCCATGCCAGCCTGCACCGATTGCCATCCCGAAGTAGTGGAAGATCCCCAGACCATCCACCACAGAAGAGTACACGAGGAAGTAGCCTGCCAGGTCTGCCACGTAGCCGAATACAAGAACTGTTACAGTTGTCACGTCCAGAAGAGTGAAGATGGCGTACCCTTCTTCAAGATCGAACCGTCGGTGATGGGCGTCAAGATCGGCCTTAACCCCATCCAGAGCGACGAACGGCCCTGGAAGTGGGTCACCGTGCGCCATGCCCCGGTCGACCCCGATACCTTTGCCTACTACGGCGACAACTTGTTACCCAATTTCGACGCTCTACCCACCTGGGTTTACGCCACGCCGCACAGCATCCAGCGGAATACGCCGCAAACAGAGACGTGTGATAGCTGTCACGGCAACACGGAACTCTTCCTGACCGCAGACGATTTGCTACCCTATGAAGTCGAGGCGAACCGGAACGTGGTGGTCGACGAAGATGAGATCCCCAGAGAGCGCGGCAATTAGTTTCTAATTCCTCCTTGTTAGAAACCCGGAGTTTCACCAAACTCCGGGTTTCTTTTTTTAGCCCCCATTGAATGAAACCGCACTGCCCTGGCCTATGTGACACTCATCACCCCGATTGATGACAAATGTCACTACTCAACTTGGGTAATAATTGTTAGAATTGATGCACCTGTTTTTATCTCCTGCAACGGGGATTTAGCTCAGTTAGGCACGATTAACTGCATTAGATGGTATTAGCTGCATTGTATGCTTACCATTACCACAACAAGGATTCGCTACCTGGTCATCGAACACTGTGATTTGTATATTCCCTCCAGGCGTGTTAATATTGGACTGGGTAAGCTTTTCCGATGATTCAACTTATTTGACCTTTTGCCCTTGCTCATCTGTTCATCCTCAACCGATAGCTGCATCACCAATTCTCGATCCGACCGGTCAGGAGATCACGGTGTCAAACGATTGCTGCTGCGGTGACCTTGCCGCAATTTGAGGAAACAATTGGTGAAAAAGTTTTCTAATTGGTTATCCGGTCTACGGCGACCGGTCCGCTGGGCCGTTATCCTGGCTATTCTGGCAGTACTGACCCTGAGCGCCATCACGGTCAGCGCCACCATCTGGGAATATACCAACTCGCCCGAATTTTGCGGCACTACCTGCCACACCATGCCCCCGGAATACACCGCCTATCAAGTTTCGCCCCACGCCCGGGTTGCCTGCGTCGATTGTCATCTGGGCAAAGACAGTATCTTGTTGACTGTGCCTCGAAAAGCCAGAGAGGTAACCCACGTGATCAACGCCTTAACCCAGGCTTACGCCCCCCCCATTTACGTCAAAAACTTGCGCCCGGCCCGCGACACCTGCGAGCAGTGCCACAATCCCGATAAATTCTCCTCCGATACCTTTGTAGAAATCAAACGGTACGCCGAAGACGAAGCCAACAGTGAAACGCGCATCTTTTTGGTGGTCAAAACCGGCGGCGGCAGCCAGCGCGAGGGGTTGGGCCGGGGCATCCACTGGCATATCGAGAATGAGGTCTGGTATTATACCGACGACCCGCTCAAGCAAACCATCCCGTACGTCAAAGAAATTGGGCCCAACGGCCAGGTCATTGAATATTTCGACGTGGAAGCTGGGCTGCCGGCCACTTTTGGCCAGCAGATCCAGGGCGAACTGCACCGGATGGACTGTATCGACTGCCACACCCGCATTTCCCACCTATTCCGCTCACCCACCGATGCGATGGATGACACCCTGGCGCGCCATAGAATTGGTCGCGACATCCCTGACATAAAGCGCCAGGGGATTGAACTGCTCAGCCAGGAATATGGCAGCACCGAGGCCGGGGTGCAGGCAATCGAAGCCCTGGCTGAGTGGTACCAACAAAACTACCCTGATTACTACGCCGCCAACCAATCAACTGTGCAGCAGGCGATCGAGGAAATCAAGAACATCTTCACCGCCACCGTCTTTCCCAATATGGGCGTCGGTTGGCAAACCCATCCTAACAATGCCGGCCACCGCGAGTTTCCCGGCTGTTTCCGTTGCCACGACGGCAAACATATGTCAACCGATGGCCAGACTGTCCGGCTGGAGTGCAATATCTGCCACTCTATTCCTGAGGTTATCAGCGGAGACAAGCAAGCGCCGCTCATCAGCATCGACAAGCCGGATGAACCCGAATCGCACCGGGACTCCAACTGGCTGGCCCGCCACCGCTACGAATTCAATGCCACCTGCGCCGACTGCCACGATGTCAGCAATCCAGGCGGCGTCGACAACAGCAGCTTTTGTTCAAACAGCGGCTGCCACGCCACCGAGTGGAAGTTCGTGGGACTGGATGCGCCGGCTATTCGCGCCCTGGTCGAGCCGCCGCCGCTGCCGCGGAGTGGCGAGCCACGGGCGGTGCCCCATCCGGCCGGCCCCAGCACCGACTGCAAAATCTGTCACGCCCTCGGCGCAGTACGGCCTTTCCCCGCCGACCACGCCAACTATGACCAGACGCTGTGTACCTTGTGCCACCAGCTAACCGTGACCGAGACAGGCGAAAAGGTCGAAGTTGAGACACCCGCAGCGCCGGCAGTTCCCCACCTGGTCGAGGGATTCGAGAACGACTGTCTCACCTGCCATAACCTCGACGGGCTGGCTCCCTACCCGAGCAACCATGTGGTGTGGGAGACCGGCACGTGTGCGTATTGTCACCAACAAGCCGGGGAAGATGCTCTAGCCGCAGCCGAAGCAGAGCCGCGGCCCAGCATTCCCCATACGCTTGTGGGACGGGATGATTGTCTGTTCTGCCACAGCCTGGATGGCATCAAGCCCTTCCCGGCCGATCATGAGACCCGGGCGCCGGATAAATGTCAGGTGTGCCACAAACCCAAAGAAACGTAAGAGCCGGCTCAATGGGTCAAGCGGAGCAGACTCTTATAACATCAGTTTGAAAGGAGGTGGTCAACCGGCTCTCATCAAGACATTAAAAACAACTTTCTGCGCGGATACTGAAGAAAGGAGGTTCGCCACTATCGGTAAAATCGAAAAGCTAAACTACGCAGCCAAAAATCTTTGGAAAATGTCTGATACCCTCATTTAGGAGGTGAGCGGTACTATGAAAAAAGTAATGATGCTTACGGCGCTGATGCTGGTGCTGCTGTTGGGGATTGCCGTCTATGCCAATCCTTTCGGCGCGGCCGGTTTAGTCAGCGCCCAGGAAGGGGTGGAAGTACCTTTCCTGGAAGAATGGACGGGTTCGGGACATGCCGATGCTGAGGCCGAAGCCTTCATCCACTGGGATGAGGAAAGCCCGGCCGAGGTGCCAACAAACTGCGCCAAGTGCCACAGCACCACCGGCTACCTGGATTTTCTGGGGGCCGATGGCTCTGAGGCCGGCGTGGTGAATGTTGCCCCGCCGGTCGGAACCACGGTTGAGTGCGTGGCTTGCCACAATAATGTTACCCTCACCAAAACCAGCGTGGTCATGCCCTCCGGCATCGAGTTGACCGGCCTGGGCGACGAGTCCCGCTGCATGGAATGCCACCAGGGCCGCCAATCGACGGTGAGCGTGAATGCGGCTATCACCAATGCCGGCGTTGATGACGACGCCGTGAGCGCCGACCTGGGCTTCCTCAACATTCACTACTACGCCGCAGCGGCCAGCAAGTACGGCACCCTGGCCAAAGGTGGGTATGAGTATGAGGGCAAGTCCTACGACGGCAACTTTGCCCACGTGGATGAGTTCGATACCTGCATCGGCTGTCACGACTCGCACACCCTGGAAGTCAAGTTAGAGGCTTGCAGCAGTTGTCACACCGGCGCAACCAGCATTGAGGATGTCCGCAACGTGCGTATGCCAGGCTCACTGGTTGACTATGATGGCGACGGTGATATGGAAGAAGGCATCTACTTTGAACTGCAAGGTTTGAAGGAGATGCTGCTGGCAGCCATTCAGTCCTACGCTGATGAAGTGGCCGGTACGGCCATCGCCTACAATCCAGCCACTCATCCGTACTACTTCATCGACGCCGATGGCGACGGCGTGGCCGGCGACGACGAGAGTGACGCCTACAACGCCTGGACGCCGCGCTTGCTAAAGGCGGCCTACAACTACCAGACTGCCAGTAAGGATCCAGGGGCCTACGCTCACGGCGGCAAGTACCATATTCAGCTCCTCTACGACGCAATCGAGGATCTGAATACGGCTCTGTCTAGCCCGGTTGACCTGTCCAATGCTCACCGGATCGACCACGGTCACTTTGCCGGCTCGGAAGAGGCTTTCCGGCACTGGGATGAAGAAGGCGAAGTTCCAGGTAGCTGCGCCCGCTGTCACTCGGCTGGTGGTTTGCCAATCGCCCTCCAGAACGGCCTTCCGGCCGGCACCTCGGTGGCCCAACCCCTCTCTAACGGGTTGCAATGCGATACCTGCCACAACGACCTGAATACCTTCACCATCTACGAAGTGGCTCAGGTAGAGTTCCCCAGTGGGGCGATGATCGATAGCGGTGACCCGCAAATGAACCTGTGTATGCAGTGCCACCAGGGTCGCTCATCAAAATCAACGGTGGATGAACGCACGGCCGAGGCTGAGGCTGACGCAGTGGTAGAAGGGCTTGGCTTTATCAACATCCACTACTTTGCCGCGGCGGCCACCCTCTTCGGCAACGAGGTTCAGGGCGCCTACGAGTATGACGGCAAGGAGTACGTGGGCCGCAACCAGCACATCGAGGAGTTTGACTCCTGCACCGAGTGCCACAATACCCATGCTCTGGAGGTAGAGTTTGAGGCCTGCGGTGACTGCCACAACGTGGCCGCCAAGGAAGACCTGGTCGCTATTCGCGAATCCAGAACCGACTACGACGGCGATGGTGATACGGCTGAAGGGATTGCCGGCGAGATCGAAACAATGAACGAGGCTCTGTACGCCGCGCTGCAAGACTACGCGGCCAGTACCATCGGCACGCCCATCGTTTACAATCCGGTCAGCTATCCCTACTTCTTCACCCAGGCTGAGGAGCGGTACACCACCTGGTCGCCGCGCCTGCTCAAGGCCGCCTACAACTACCAGTATGCCCAAAAGGACCCGGGCGCGTTTGCCCACAACGGCGCCTATGTGATGCAGGTCCTCTACGACTCCATCGAAGATATCGGCGGGGATATCTCTGGGATGACCCGTCCCTAAAAGCTGACGTCTAGTTAGGTAAGAAAAGCCGGATACGGATTTGTGTCCGGCTTTTTTTGTTTCCCCTGGGGCCACTCATGGGGTATTTTCCTCAGGTAACCAATTACTATTTTAGGGGATTTACCCCATAATGGGGGAGACCCCTCATCCCCCTTAGCCAAGTAACCCCAAATCTCTGTTTCTACCGGCCTGGAAACTTGAGCCCAAAAATGGGTGGCATCCCCTATGGAGTTGATCACGCCGATATGATAGAGTTAAGGTAACGGATTAGAGGTTATAGCGCAATTGAAAGGAGCTAACAATGGCCCAGCTACTCACCATTATGCTTGTTTTCATCATTTTGGCCATCCTGCGATTTGGTGTGCCGATCTTGGGGATTTGGCTCATCAATAAAGGCTGCTGCCTCCTGGAGGCGATCAAAGTCTAAGGCATCTGGATTATCACCACTTGGAGTGGAGGAAAAATATGACCAAAACCAAATCAGCGCTCTGGCGCCGCGCCGGCTGGTCGTTGATCTCGATCATGAGTCTGCTGGTCCTGGTTGGCTTGATTCTACCGGTTGGAGTCAATGCCGGCCCTCCGGCCCCAGCCGGCGCCGAAAAGTGCGCCGAGTGTCACCGCGAGGAGACAGATGCCTGGCAAGATTCCCCCCACGCTCACGCCGTCGATAAGGCCGGGGGCAGGCTGGGGGCCGCCTGCGAAGATTGTCACGGGGTTTATGTGAAAGACCATCCCGAAGGCGGGGTAATGCAATTGACGGTTGACTCCTCAATCTGCCAGGATTGCCACACCAGCACCTTTCAACAATG
Source organism: uncultured Caldilineaceae bacterium (assembly GCA_964398055.1). GTDB lineage: Bacteria > Chloroflexota > Anaerolineae > 4572-78 > J111 > CAYNLK01. Next base: position 24,830 of record CAYNLK010000008.1, on the reverse strand, counting down.
GGAAACCAGCATCCACGCCCAAAGCGGCGTGCAGTGCATTGGCTGCCACCTGTCCCACTCCCAGGAGTTTCGGGTATCTGACGACCGGCTGTGCGTCGCCTGCCACCATGAGCGGCTAGACACGGCCCACGGCCAATCAGGCGTTTCATGCATTGATTGCCATCTGTCGTCAACAAATGCCCATGAAGAAGTTGTTCCGGTCAGCACCCGCGCCGAAGAGGCTGAAATTCCAAGCCCAAGTCACGATTTTACGGCCGTCCTGTCAAAAGATTGTGTCGGTTGCCATGGGCATGAGGTTCATCGCGAAAATACCAGGCCGGTCAGCACGGTCCGGTCGGTGGACACACCAGCGTGCGAGCCGGAACTTATTGCCAAATTGGAAAATGTGGAACAAACCAACAAATCTCTAATGACCATCACCCCACTCAGCCTGGGTCTGGGAATGGGCGTAGGGGGCATGTTGGGCATCATCTTTATGCTGGCGCTTGGCTACATCAGCCAGGGGATGAAAAAATGAGCAGCCACACCAAAGCAAAGCTTTCAAGACGGGCTTTCCTGAAACAGATGGGGGTTGGGGCGACGGTGATGGTGGCCGCCCATCTGCTTGGCAGCCAGACTCAACCTGCCCAGGCCAGCGGCAACGCGACCGCATCCACTTGGGGGGTATTGATTGATCTGACCCGCTGCGTGGGCTGCAATTCCTGCGCCCTGGCCTGCAAAGCCTTCAACAAGCTGCCCAATAGCAATGTTGAACCCCAGGCGCTCAGCAGCCAAAGCTACACCTTTGTTGATACCCGTCAGGTCACCACGGCTGAGGGTGACTCCGTGACCCGCTTCGTCAAGCGGCAGTGTATGCATTGCGTGGATGCGGCCTGTGTCTCGGCCTGCCCGGCCGCGGCGATGTACAAGAGTGAAGCCGGGCCGGTGGTCTACCGTCCGGAACGCTGTCTGGGTTGCCGCTACTGCCAATTGGCCTGTCCCTTTGAAATTCCCAGTTTTGAGTGGGATAACGGCCTTACCCCGGTCATCAGCAAATGCTGGATGTGCTATGCCCGCTTGCAGGAAGGTCAAAAACCGGCCTGTACGGAAGCCTGTCCCACCGGCGCCCTCCAGTTCGGCCAACGAGACCGGTTGCTGGCCCGGGCGCACGGCCAAATTGCTTCAAATCCAAAGCGCTATGTGGATCACATCTTTGGCGAGCACGAGGTCGGCGGTACAGCGATGCTCTATTTGTCTGATATCCCCTTCGAGGAGTTGGGCTTTCCGGCTAACTTACCTGCAACAGCCCCCCCAGAAGAAACCGAGAAGATCATGCGGACGTTGCCGTTTGTTATTACCGGTGTTGCGGCCTTGATGGCCGGTACAGCCGCCTACACCCACCGCCAGGTAGCCCATCTGGCTGAGACGCCGCCGCCCCAGCCAAAGGAGTAAGGTATGGACATAATGGTTTCACCCCTCTTACTATTTGTCATTGCCCTCAGTATCGCCATTCCTGTGCTCTTCATCGTGGGGGTCCGCTACGTCGCCTACCGGCTGGTTGGCCGGCCGGAGAGCGTGCACCTGCCGGCCGCCGATCTATTGCCTATCCCGATGCCTCGCTTTGCCTCACGTTGGCAGGTCATCCGCACCCTGATCCTGGTCACTATCCTGGGCACGGGTACCGGCCTGGTGCTGCTCCGCTACGTCTATGGCATTGGTGAAATCAGCAACCTGAGCAATCGCTTCCCCTGGGGTATCTGGATCGGTTTCGACGTGATGGGCGGGGTCGCCCTGGCCGCCGGGGGCTTTGTGATGGCCGCCCTCGGCCACATCTTTGGCCAAAAGCGCTTTGAGCCGCTGGTCAGGCCGGCGATTCTAACCGGGTTACTGGGCTATTTGTTGGTGATCGGCGGCCTTATGGTCGACCTGGGCCGGCCCTATAATGTTTGGCGGCCGCTGGTCCACTGGCAGCACCACTCGGTCATGTGGGAGGTCGGTCTGTGTGTCGCCACCTACACCACCGTCCTATTCATCGAGTTTCTGCCGGTCATTCTGGAACGAGTCAACCGGTTCAAGTTGATTACCCAACGCTTACCAACCGTGCCGTTGTATCGCCTGCTCAAGAGAGTCTCGATCGGCTTCGTCATTCTGGGTGTGGTGCTCTCGACCCTGCACCAATCTTCGCTGGGGTCGCTGTGGGTGCTGGTGCCGACGAAACTGTCACCGCTGTGGTACTCGCTGTTTCTGCCGCTTTTCTTCTGGCTCTCAGCCGTGGCGGTTGGCCTGGCGATGACCATCGTCGAGTCAACCCTGAGTTCCAAAGCCTTCAAACGTGGCCTTGAATTGCATCTGCTGGCCGACCTGGCCAGGTATGCCGCCATCGTCTTGGCCGTCTACCTGGTCACCAAACTGGCTGATCTGGTGCTGCGAGGCGTCTGGCCGCTGCTGTTTGAACCGACCCTGCAAGCCGGGGCCTTCTGGGTGGAGATTGGCCTGGGCGTAATAGCCCCAATGATTCTGTTCGCCCAGAAACCGCTCCGGCAAAAACCGGTCGTCCTCTTTAGCGGGGCGCTGATGATAATTCTCTTTGGAGTGGTCTTGAACCGGCTCAATGTCAGCCTGGTTGGCCTGTGGCCCTACACCGGTTTCATCTACTTCCCCTCGTGGATGGAAATTATGGTGACCCTGTCCCTGGTTACGGTTGGGGTGCTTGCCTTTGGCCTGGCGGCCAGGTATCTACCGGTATTCCCGCCGCAACACGAGGTTGGAAAAAGTTAACCCACGCCCTGCCCTGTTCCTTCCTTTTTTATTGGCGGCTGTCGGTTGAACAGCCGCCGTTTTTTTGACCGGTTATTGGGATTGGCCCGGCCTCACCCTCTTGACAACCGCCCAACTTTCTTTATAGTATCGCTGATTGCCCATTGCTTGCAGCTAAATTCCAACAGGCCAATATGATCCGACAAAAGTTAATCGCCCTGCTCATCATCCTGATCGTTCTGACCATCGCTCCCCCTATTACAGCCGGCGAACCTCCCCTTCAAGCGCCATCCGCTGCCTTTGAACCGGCCCCATGCATGTTTGAGTTTCCCATCCTTAGCTTTATGCCCCCTGAGTCTTCCGGCTACGAGTGCGGTTATGTGACCGCGCCGGAACGCCACGCCGATCCCGCCGGGCCGACCATCCGGCTGCCGGTAGCCATCCGCCGGGCTATCGGCCAGGACCGCCAGCCCGACCCATTATTTATGGCCCAGGGCGGGCCGGGCGGTGACGCCTTTGAAGTCTTCAGCCTGGAGATGAGCAGCAGTCCCCTGGCCCAGACGCGGGACATCGTTATTTTTAACCAGCGCGGCGCCCGCTACACTGAACCTAATCTGCTCTGCCCGGAACTGTTCGACGCCCGGCCTGAAATATTGCCGCTGCCGCCGGACGAGAGCTTGCCGCGCGAAAAGGAGCTGTTAGCCCGGTGTCGCCAGCGACTGCAAGCCGAAGGGATCAATCTATCTGCTTACAACAGCCTGGAAAACGCCGCCGATGTTGAGGCCATCCGCGCCGCCCTGGGGTATGACCGGATCAATTTCTACGGCGTCTCGTACGGCACCTTACTGGCCCTGCACCTGATGCGGCATTACCCGGAGCATCTACGCAGCGTCATCATCGATGGGGTAGTACCAACCCATCTCAACTTTATCACCCAGGTAGCCCAGGCTAAAGAGCGAATTTTCAACGAGATGTTTGCCAGTTGCGCCAATAACCCCACCTGCCAGGCTAATTACCCGGAGCTAGAGACACAATTCTTCAACCTGGTTGGGCGCTTGAATGAGCAGCCCATCAGCGTGACACTGACCGACCCGGAAACCGGCCAGGCGGTCGCAGCCTGGCTCGACGGCGACGGCTTGATCGACCTGATGTTCCAGATCTTCTACCTGGCCGATGCCTACGCCATCTTCCCCAAAGTTGTCGCCGATATCGAAGCCGGCGACTACAACTTTCTACAGGCCATCTGGCCGCTGCTGGCTTTTGACCGGACCATGAGCGACGGAACGTACTTCTCGGTGGTCTGCGCCGAGGATGCCGACTTTGACCCCAATGACGTCTCACTCGAGGGCGTTCGCCCCCAATTTGCCGCCACCGCCCCCACCGAGCTGCAGGAATACCTGGATGTTTGTGACTTCTGGCAGGTCGACCAACTGCCCGCCTCCGTGGATGAGCCGGTGTCCAGCGACATTCCCACCCTGTTATTATCCGGCCAGTTCGACCCAATTACCCCGCCGGCGTTCGGCGCGGCGGCGGCCGCATACCTGGCCAACGGTTACCACGTGGTCAGCCCGGTGAGTAGCCACGGTACGCTTGGCTCCGGTCCTTGCATCGACCAGATTGTTCAGGATTTTTTGGACAACCCCAACCTTGAACCTGACACTGCCTGCCTGGCCAACCTGACCCCATCCGGTTTTGTACCCAAGAACGTCGTCCGGGTCGATCTGATCCGCGATCTGCTCGGTGAACTCAAATCGGAGGCGCTGATTCAAACGGGCCTGGCCGGCCTGTTACTGGCCGGAGTGTTGTCGGCCTTCATTATTTGGCCCCTGGCCTGGCTGGTTCATCTTCTCCGGCGCCAGAAAAGGGCCTATACCCCGGTTCAAACGCGACTGCGCTGGCTTTGCGCTGCCCCGGTCATTCTGTTTGGGCTGCTCAGCAGCCTCTTTGTCATCGGGCTAACCAGCGTGAGCCTCTACGCCATCATCGTCAACACCAACCTGCTGGTTTTGTCCAGCCTGCCGGGCTGGTCAGCGCCGTTGTTCATCATTCCCTGGCTGCTGGCGTTGCTGGCCCTGGCCCTGATCGTGACCACCATCCTGGTCTGGCGCAGGAGCGGCTGGTCGATCTGGGGCAAGCTCTACTACAGTTTTCTGACCTTGAGCGCGGTTGGCTATGTGATTATGTTGGCCGCAACCGGCATGTTTAGCGTGCTAATCTGAGCATTGAATAGGGCGCGAATACCCTCTCGAATTGACCGGGGTTGCTTCGCCAATTTGAATCGCTGAGGTCGCTGAGTTTTTTGAAAACGTTGAGAAAAGGTAGAAATTCAGCAATTTCTGTAAGGGTCAATAACATTTTGAACACCGGGGAAAAATTTAAGTTCCTGGAGTCGAGGCTTCAGCCGGTTACAGGGCTGAATTACCGGCTAAAGCCTCGACTCCAACTGTTCAATATCATTCTGACCCCTACAAAATTCAGCAATTTCAGCCTCTTCAGCATTTCAGTGGTTCATGGCGACGGCGCAATTTTGTTAAATTGGCTGGTTATATGCTTCTAAAATATGAGCTGACCAACCGGCCGCGCTGGTAACGGCCGGCTCGATCAGTACCCGGCACCCCCAGGAGCCAACTGATGACCACACCGCCAACCAACAACCTAACCTGTCTGGGACGCTTGCTCATCGGCTTGACCTTTCTCTGGATCAACGGGGTGGCCTTTGCAACCCAACTGGCCGGCTGGATTGCCCCCGCGCTTGGGAGTGTCAGCAGTACCTCTGCCACCGTTCTTACCTTCACCGAGATCGTTTTGATCGGCGTACCGCTGCTGCCCCTGGCCTGGCTGTGGCGCGTCCCGCGCCAACGAGCAGTTTTCCAGGCCTGGCTGCTGGCCGCCGGTTACGTCCTAATTTTGTTGCCAGGCCGCCTGTGGCTGCCTATCCAAAGCCAGGCGGTCCTGCTGAGCCAATTATTCCTTAGTTTGCTCTACCTGGCGCTGGGCTGGTTTTTTGTGCGCCGGCAAGCGCCAGTCCCCGGCGCCCCAGGCGGGCTTACCAACCTGCTGCTGGCGGCCGGCAGCGCCGCGGTCGTGAGCTATCCCTGGCTGCTGTGGGGCGCGCTCGGCTCGCGGCTCGATGCCCTGCTGGCGCTGGCCCTGGGGCTGGTAGCCGGGTTGAATGCCGGCCTGATCATCGGCCATACCTGGCTGCACCGCGTTGCCACCGAGCCTCGTCAGCGGGGCTGGGATATCTTTGCCAGTGGGCTGGTCATCGGCGCCATGCTCACCATCATCGCCAGCGGCTTGAGCTTCAACAGCGGCCAGTTGCGCCTGATGCTGGCCCTGCCGGGCCTGGGCTGGCTGGTTATGATCCTGGCCTATCCCCAACCTGACCCTACTTCCTCCGCTGAATCACTCACCCCCACAGAGACGCGGCTGACCTGGCGGCCGGCTGCCCTGCTGATTGGCCTGCTCACAGCCGTCATCATCGCCTTAGTAGACACCGACGCCTTATCCCTGATTGCCGACGACCCGCTGAGCACTCTGACCTTACGGGCAGCGTTCCTTACGGCCCTGCTTGGCTGGGGACTGGCTTTGCTGGCCAGCCTGATATACGCTTTCTGGAGGCGACCCTTTCCCCTCGCTCTGGCCGCCGGCGGCACGATAATACTTTGGCTGATAGGCATCAGTATCTATTTTGGCGCTGGACACCCCGGCTTCTATGGCGACCGGCTGTTTGTGGTGCTCAAAAAGCAGGCCGATCTCTCTGAGGCCTTCCAAATGGATAATGACGCAGCCCGTCGTCGCTTTGTGTACGAGAAGTTGGTCACCCACGCCAACAACACCCAGGCCGACTTACGCTATTTCCTGCGCATCCTGGGCTTTGGCTACCAAAGTTACTACCTGGTCAACGCCATCGAGGTAGACGGTGGGCTGCTGGCCTGGCTGCTGCTGGCTACCCGGCCCGAAGTTGACCGTATCCTGGCCAGTCCCCGCCTGCGCCCCCTCGACGAGCTGCCAACCGACCGGGGCGACCTGCCCGCCCCTCCCGAACCCCACTGGAACCTGACCAACATCGGCGCGGACCGGGTTTGGCGTGAGCTGGGCGTGCGGGGCGAAGGAATTGTGGTGGGCCAATCGGATAGCGGGGTGCAGTGGGATCACCCGGAGCTGATCGATGGCTATCGCGGCCGCAGCGGTGACCACGCCTACAATTGGCTGGACCCGTGGGGCAACACGCCCGCCCCCACCGATTTTAGCGGGCATGGCAGCCATACCCTCGGTTCGGTGCTGGGGCAACACGTGGGTGTGGCCCCGGCTGCCACGTGGATTGCCTGCGCCAACCTGACTCGCAACGTCGGCAATCCGGCCCTGTACCTGGATTGCATGCAGTTTATGCTGGCCCCCTACCCGCCGGAGGGCGACCCTTTCAGCGACGGCGATCCAGCTCGCGGAGCGCACATTCTCAATAACTCGTGGGGCTGCCCGGCCGATACCGAGGGTTGTGATCCGACCGTGCTGCAACCGGCGGTGCAGGCGCTCCGGTCGGCGGGCATCTTTGTGGTCGCTTCAGCCGGCAACGATGGACCGGCTTGTAGCACTGTGACCGATCCCATTGCCATCTACGATGAGGTTTTTAGCGTGGGCGCGGTGGATACTCAGAATGAATTAGCCCCATTCAGCAGCGCCGGTCCAGTGACGGTGGACGGCAGCGGCCGGACCAAACCCGATATTCTGGCCCCAGGCATACAGGTATTGTCGGCTATGCCGGGTAGCAGCTATGCCGAATTGTCCGGCACGTCGATGGCCGGGCCGCATGTGGCCGGCGTGGTGGCGCTGATGTGGTCGGCCAACCCCAGACTCATCGGCGATATTGACCGCACCGAGCAAATTCTGATCGAGACGGCCACTCCTTTCATTGCCAGCTCAACTCTGGTCGGGGGTATGTTTGGTGATGAGCTGGCTGAGAATGGGCCGCCTGATACCAGCGGGGTGTGCGTCCTTACCACGGATACCAGCCAGAGGCCCAACAACGTGGCCGGTTATGGCCTGGTCAATGCCTACCAGGCGGTCAAACAGGCGCTGGAGCTGCAAAAATAAGATAGGACGGGGCTAAAGCCGCCGTGCTGAGAGAACGAAGCCCCATTGGGCTGAAATTTGGCAAAATTAGGGCGTTTTAACGTCCTTTGCTCTTTGAGCGTGATGGCTTTAGCCTCACGCCACACTGTCAGGGATTACCGATTTAATTTCTTAACCTTCATCAGAGCGCAGACCACTGACCGGAGCCGAAGGCCCCCTGTGGGCGGACCGCCGTGATATAACCAAGCCGGCGGTCTGTGGCCAGCCCTCGGTGGTCAAATCAAGCGGGCATATGTTAGTGAATCAACGAGGATATCTCGGCGTGGCAATCATCGCAAGTACTGAAAAATACGGCAAAGGAGTGACCCGTCACCGCGTGGCCGCTGATGGCTCCCTGGCCGCGGTTATCCGGCCGAGCCAGATGGCAATCGACGCAAACCAGGTTGGCCTGGCGATGCAACCGATGGGTCTCATTTTGAATCTCCTGTTGGTGGCAGGTCGCGCAGAGGGCGTTGGTGGTCACCGCGGCCCGGGTGCGCTGGGTGTGGACTTCGTGGCAATCAATGCAGGTGACATCCACCTGGCCGTGCCGGCTTGATTGCCACTCGACCAGGGTACTGGGGTGGCAACTGCCGCACATCTCGGCGGAAGCGGCAATGACCATACTTTCTTCGGGATGCTCAGGCCGGTACGGGCCGTGACAGGCTTCGCAGGTAACCCCGGCCAACACAAATTGGCCGGTGTTGGTGTTGTAGCCGGTGGCGTGGCAGGCAAAGCACTCACCGGGCTGCTCTACCTGTTGCAAATAAATCTGGAAAATGGGATCAAACGAAGCCTGGGCGTGGGTGGTGTTGGACCAGGCCGCAAATTCGGCTTCGTGACATTCCCGGCAGCGTTGGGGGCTTTGGTAATTGCCCCACATCGAAAAAGTCAAAGTCAGGTTCGGCTGCCGGTCAAGCGCTACACCGTCGGTGGGCCAGAGCAGAGTCAGGGTAATCGTACTGACCACAATAAAAAATGAGACAGCAAAGACCAGCCAGGAACTTTGCTGCCTCATTTTTTCTGCATCAAAGCCAGTCATAACGCTCCTAATTTACCGGCTGGCGATATCGAACCTGGCGGGCCGTAAATAGTTCGCAACGGTAACAGGGTTGGGGCAACCGACCTTCACCGCGCAGCCGGGCCAGCCAGCAGGGCAGGTCGGGGCGCTGATGGGCCGGGCAGCCGGGGTAGGCATCTGGCGGACAATTTTTGAGCACCCAACAAGGCTGCTCGATGACCTTGAACATCTCGATCACCGGTTCAGCCCCGGCTTCTTGCCGGGCCAGGGCCGCGTCGGCTTTACGAGCCAGCGCCTCAGCCTGCCACTTGGCATCCAGGCGGCGCAGCCAGTAGCCCACTGCCAGGGTAATGACCAGAGGCACACCCAAACGTAAGATGAACATCCCCGCCACGGCTAGAACTTGCAGCCACGCGTCCATTTAGATCCTCCCCAAACCAACTCAATGAGTACTATAAGCGCACCTTATATACTTCTATAACTCTAGTTTATCACGGGCGCGGACAACTGTCCATTGGGTGATTACCCCATTTAGATTGGGTCAAGCCACCCATCAGGCCAAAAAGTTGAGGGGGTGTCCCAAGGGGACGGTGACGAGAATGAACAGTTATGACCCCCTCCCCTAGTCCCTCCCCCGAATCGGGGGAGGGGTTGGGGTGGGGGTGTTTTCACAGGAGACGGACCCAGCCTGCGGCACGGCAACGATGAATGAAAAGGGGGGTGAGGTAGCGGCCCTCTCCCCCAACCCCTCTCCCAATCCTTCGGCTTCGCTCAGGACAGGTTTGGGAGAGGGGAGTCGCTCAGCGACGGGGTGAGGGCTACTTTCAAGGGAGAGAATCAACCAACCGAGATCAGACCCTTCTCGATGGCATATTTGACCAACTCGACCCGGCTGTGCAGATTGAGTTTTTGCATAATATTTTCGCGGTGCCGGTCAACCGTTTTGATGCTGATAACCAACACTTCGGCAATTTCGCGATTGGTGTAACCCTCGGCGATATAGGTCAACACCTCCTGCTCCCGCGGCGTCAACTCTTCTGCTACCGCCGGTTCGACATCCGTTGAGCGTTCCACCATTTCTTTCATCAAAAATTTGGCCAGGGTGGAATGGAGAAACACATTGCCCTGGCTGACCGCCCGGATGGCCGAGACCAGGTCATCCGGCGCAGCCCGCTTGGGGATATAGCCTGACGCGCCCGCATTCAGCATCTCAAAAAAGTATTGCTCATCCTCGTACATGGTCAACGCCAGCACCGCCGTTTCGGGACAAGCTTTTTTGATCCGCTGCGTGGCCTCGATGCCGCTCATCCCCGGCATTGCCACATCCATGATGACCACATCCGGTTTGAGTTCTTCAACTGCGGCAATGGCTCCCTCTCCACTGCCAACCTCACCCACAATTTCCATATCTTTTTCCGCCATGAACAGCATCTTGATCCCGGCCCGGACAATTTCATGATCGTCAACCAGTAGCAGCCGTATCTTTGCCATCTCTCATCTCCATCTCTAAGGGTATACTCACCCGAATGTAAGTTCCCTGGCCCGGGGCCGAGCCGATTTCATACTTGCCCCCTAACAACATCGTCCGCTCCTGAATCCCTAACAAGCCCCAGCCTGTCTGCTGCCGCTCGTCGTTGAGCACCACTTCAGGATTAAACCCACAACCATTGTCTTCAATCATCACGCAAATCTGGGCCGGGCCGGTTTGCAGCGTAACAGCCACGTCGGAGGCGTTGGCATGTTTGGCAATATTGGTCAGGGCCTCTTGGGTAATGCGAAACAGCACCGTTTCATACTCCGACGGTAGCCGGGTCGGCTCACCTTCGATCCTGAAGTCAACCGGAATGGCGTATCGTTTTTGAAATTCCTGCACATACCACTGGAGCGCCGCTACCAGTCCCAAATCATCCAACTGTGACGGCCGCAAGTCGGCAATGATCTGGCGCAACTCGCCCAGGGCATGGGTGCCGTACGAGCGCAGCTCGCTAATTTGCTGGGTTATAACCGGCGCATTGTCGGCCAGGATGTTTTCAATGCCGCGCAAACCCAGGGTAATAGCCGTCAACGACTGGCCGGTGGCGTCGTGTAACTCGCGGGCAATTCGCGTTCGCTCCGCTTCCTGAGCGCCAACCACCTGGTGCAACAGTTCGGCCAACTTTTTTTCCCGCCGGTGGGCCTCCTGGTACAAGCGGGCGTTTTCAATCGACAGCCCAAGCTGCTGCGCAATGGCCACCATCAACTTCAACTCGTCAAAGAGCAACTTTCGATCCAAACCTTCCGGCTGAACCAGCACCAAACTCCCAATCACCTGCTGCCGGGCCGTTAGCGGCAAGCTAATCATAACCGTGGGGCTGGGATACTCCCGGCACTCCTGGCGTTGCAACATCTCCTCCAATGGAAACTCGATCACCTGCCCATCCAGGTGACGGCACAGGGCCATTCCGCCGGCCACACACTGCTCCCCCAGTTCGCGAGCCAGGCGATAGCGTGGTCCACCGCCATCGCCCTGGCTCAAAAAACCGGTTGAGCCGGTCACCTCCAGCGAGTCGCCAGATTCGCGGCCGGTCAGCAGAATCAGCCCGGCTTCGGGAAAGCCGAGACTCGCCACAATCTTTTGCAGCAAGCGATGCAGCCGTTCATTCAGACTCATCGGCGTGGCCAGCACGTTCGACAAATCCAGCAACAGCGACAGTTCGCGCGTGGTCAGGCGCAACTCCTCATTCAGCCGTTCCATTTCCTGGCTGATCTGCCGCTCAGCTTGCAGGGCCGCGACCTGAGCTTGCAGCTTGGCCTGATTGGCCGCCTCCAACCGGCGCTGACTTTCCAACTCAAACGCCTTGAGCGCCCGGACCATAAAAAAGGTCAACAGGGCCGCCATAACCCCCCGAAAAAGCTGCACCGGAATGCCGAACCACTGTAAAAAAAGAGTACTGTTAATGAGGTTCGAGGGAAAGAGGATGGTCTCTCGCACAAAGAGCTGGCCGATGACGCCATACAGGAACAAGGCCGCCGCGCCCCAGACCAGATCGCGGCCAAATTGGGGCATATCGTGCTCCCGGAAGGTGCGCTGCTGGGCCATCAAGGCCCAGGTGCCGACCAGCGCGCCGGGAATGCCCAAACTGTACCGGGCCAGAACATCCGTAATCGCCAGCGCCTCATCGGTTGGTGGTTTGAAGGCCGCAATAACCACCGCCGAGCCGGCCAGCCACAAGATCACTGTGCCTCCTATCGTTCCATAATTGCGCCAGCGGTTAACGTTGCCCGGACTCAACAACACCACCCCAAAAGCCAGCAGCATCATGAACGAGATCGCCAGAATGGTCAGCCGCGCCCCCTCGTCCCATAAAGTGGGAGTGTAGCCGCTGATCAGTACGGCCATCTTTTGAAACATCTCGATCCACTCATGAATGCCGTGCAAAATCCCAAAGGCAGCCAAAGGCCGGATGGCCCAGGCAAAACGAAATTGCGAGGTTTGCCGGCTGGCCAGAGCCAGGGCCATGCCCATCACAAAGAACGCCAGGCCATACAAGAAGAAAACGGTAATTATGTTGCGTACAAAAAAAGCCGAAATCGGATTCATGGGCCAAATTTCTATGCCTTAAAACATAAGAACCCTGCTTATATTTTCTCATATTTTCAGGCTGTGGCAAAATAACTAACCAGGCTTCCTTCAATTTGTCGGGGCTAATGGCTATGAGAGCATTCGGTAATTCAAAATGGCCGGTAGCCCGACGCTAAAGCATCGGGCTGAAAGAGCAAAGGACTCTAAAGCGCCCTGAAATAGCCTAGTTTTAGCCCGAATGGGCTTTGTTCTTTCAGCACGACGGCTTTAGCCTCGTGCCTTAGGTAGATTTCTCTAATTACCGAATACTCTCGCTATATAAAAATGTCCAGTAATCAGGGTGGCGCTGAACACTGATCACTGTTCACTGATTACTGTTCACTGATTACTGTTCACTTTTATTGGGAGGAATTACCATGCGCCTTAAACAAAAAAATATTGCTGTCCTGCTGGAAGAAGGTTTTGAAGACCTGGAGTTCTGGGTAACGGTGATGCGGTTGCAAGAGGAAGGCGCCCGAGTGACCATTGTCGGTGTGGCGGCCAACAAGACGGTCCGGGGCAAGAATGGCCTCGAGGCCGCCAGCCAGGCAGCCGCCGAGTCGGTCAGCGCCGCCGACTTCGACGCCATCGTTGTGCCCGGCGGCTGGGCGCCCGACAAGCTGCGTCGCTACCCGGCTGTAACCAACCTGGTCCGGCAGCTCTACGAGCAGGGCAAAATTGTCGGGCTGATTTGCCACGCCGGCCTGGTCGGCATCTCGGCCGGGATTGTGCGGGGCCACCGGGCTACCGGCAGTCTGGGCATCAAGGACGACCTGGTCAATGCCGGGGCCACCTGGGTGGATGAACCGGCCTTCCGCGACGGCAACCTGGTTTGGGGCCGGGTGGTGGCCGATATTCCCGACTTTTGCCGGGAGCTGGTCAAGGCCATTGAGGGGTGACATTTTCTACTCGTTCCCACGCTGAGCGTGACCGCGAAACATGTCTCCTCGTTCCCAAACTGAGTTTGGGAACGAGGAGAAAAAATGGTTCATCGAGCTATGAACACTCCGCCTAAGCCGCAGCTCCAGGCCAATTCCCGCCTGTTACCGCTATTGGTGGGGATATTGGTGGTGATGCAACTGATCGCCCCTTACCAGGGTTGGCTGATGATGTTGATTGGCCTGGGCGGGCTGTGGTTGATCAATTACTTGTGGGCCTGGGCGCTGGCTTATAGCCTGCACCTGGAGCGTGAGATGCGTTTTGGTTGGGCCCACGTCGGCGATCAACTGGAAGAGCGTTTCACCCTGACCAATCATGGCAGTATACCGGCGCTGTGGGTGGAGATTATCGATCACTCCACCGTACCGGACTACCGGGCCAGCCGGGCCACCGGCGTTGACAGCAACAGCCAGAACCGCTGGTATACCAAAGGGGTCTGTAATCACCGGGGCGTTTTTACGCTCGGCCCCACCACCCTGCGCAGCGGCGACCCCTTTGGCCTCTTTACGGTCACCCTCCACTACCCCGCATCGACCCCTCTGACGGTGACGCCACCCATCGTGCCGTTGCCGGCCATCGAGGTGGCCCCCGGCGGCCGGGCCGGCGAGGGGCGCACCCGGACCAACGCCTTTGAACGGACCGTCAGCGCCAGCGGGGTGCGGCCCTACTACCCCGGCGACAGCGTCAACTGGATCCACTGGCCCACCTCGGCCCGCCACAACGCTCTGTTTGTGCGCCAATTCGACAGCATGCCGTCCGGCGACTGGTGGATTTTTCTCGATCTGGATGAGCAAGTCCAGGCCGGCCACGGCTTTGACTCGACCGCCGAGCACGGCATCATCCTGACCGCCTCCCTGGCCGACCGCGGGCTGCGGCTGGGCCGGGCGGTCGGGCTGGTCACCTTTGGCCAGGAGCTGGTCTGGCTGGCTCCGCAGCCCGGTGACGGTCAGCGCCAGCAGATTTTGCGCGCCCTGGCCCTGGTCAATCCCGGCGCCCGCTCCTTGACCGAACTCCTGGCTCGCTCCCGGCCGGCCCTCAGCCAGATGTCCAGCCTGATCATCATCACCCCGGCCGTTGCCGGCGATTGGGTTGAGGCGCTGCTGCCGCTGCTCCGGCGCGGCGCGGTGGCCACACTTTTGCTGCTGGACCCCGTCTCTTTTGCCGCCCCCGGCGATGCCAGCGGCCTGCAAGCTTTGCTGACCAATTTAGGCGTTAGCCATCACCTCATCAGTCGCGACCTGCTGGACCGGCCCGAGGCCCGGCCCGGTCAATGGGGTCATTGGCAATGGCGGGTTACGCCAACCGGGCGGGCCATCTCGGCCCAGCGACCGCAGGGTTTGGCCTGGCGAGGCTTGGGCAAGTAGCCTGAGGAATTGTAGTGATGCAACGGTTACTGCTTTGGACAGTTGGTCGTTTTATCCGCTGGCTTGGACCGGCGACAATACTTTCGCTGCTCTTACTCACAACCGTCCTGGGCAGCGTCGCCTGGGCCTTGGCCGAGGTCGTCCGGGGACCTGGTTTGGGGCTGCTGCTGGCGATGGCATTCGGCGGCTTGCTGCTGGGCTGGCTTCTGGCCGCAGCCCGGCCCGTGCCGGCCTGGCTGGCCGCCGGCTTGATCGCGGTCGTAGCGGTCGAGGCCGTCTTGTGGCAGGTGGGGGAGCTGAGCGGCCCGGTCTGGTTGTTGAGCCGCGCCCTGGCCGGCTTTCTCCGGCAGAGCTGGCGCTGGCCCCTGGCCGGTCCCCCGGCGCCGGCGCTGGCCGCGCTCAACCTGGCTGCGGCTGAGGTGGGGCTGGCGCTCAGCCAGCTGGTAAGCCGCTTGTATCTTTGGCTGGCTGCGTTGCTACTCGGCGAATCTCACTTTGACCTGCCGGCCATTACCGCCGCCTGGGCCCTGGCCGTGGCCGGCGCAGCCGCCTGGGCCGGTTGGGGCATGCGTCGACTCCAGCAGCCGCTCCTGGCCGTGCTTCCGGCCGGGACTTTGCTGGGCACCACCCTGGCCTATACCCTCAGACCCATTGGGGCATTCTTGCCGCTGATGGCGGCGACTATCCTGCTGGTGGGGCTGGCCGCGCAACGGGGCCGGGAACAGCGCTGGCAGGCCGCCCGCTTCGACTACGCCACCGACATCCGCGTGGAAGTGGGTTTTGCTGTTGGGGCGACGGCCCTGGTGCTGGTCGTCATCGCCAGTATCACGCCCAATCTGACGATTACCGGCATCGCCCGGCGGGTCCAGGAATTTTTCGACGTCAGGGCGATGAACGAGTCGCTGGGGCTCCGGCCGGGGCAGCGCGCCGGAGCGCTGCCCGAAACCCTCCGCGCCCCCGGCCTGCCGCAGCAGCATCTGCTCGGTTCCGGGCCGGAGTTATCAGAACGGGTGGTTATGTTGATCAAAACCAGCGAACCTCCCCCGGAGACTGGAACAACTGAGCCAACTCAAATTATCCCGCACTACTGGCGCAGCCTGACTTACGACATCTACACCGGCTACGGCTGGACGACCAGTGACGCCAAACCGCTGACTTATGAGGCCGGGGAAGCAGCCCACTCCGCGGCCGGGCCAGGCCGGCGCCTGGTGCAGCAAGAAGTCGAGCGGATCGACCCGGCGTCCGGTCTGCTCTATGCCGCCGGGGAGTTGGTACAGGCCGACCCGGCCTACACCGTCCACTGGCGGAGCGAAGACGATGCCCTGGCAGCCACCAGCGCGGCCTCAACCTACCGGGCCGGCTCGCTGATCCCGGCGGTCAGCGCGGCCGAATTGCGCGCCGCCGGCGTCGATTACCCCGGCTGGATTCGCTCGCGTTACCTGGCCCTGCCGCCTGAATTGCCGGCGCGGGTGCAAACGCTGGCCCACCAATTGACCGCCCCGGCCGCCAGCCCCTTCGATCAGGCCAAAGCCATCGAGGCTTACCTGCGCTCGTTTCCCTACTCGCTCGAAGTGACTGAGCCGCCGCCCGGGCGGGATGTGGTCGACTATTTTCTATTCGATCTGCAACAGGGCTATTGCGATTACTATGCCACGGCAATGGTGGTCTTGGCCCGGGCGGCCGGCCTGCCGGCCCGGCTGGCCGTGGGGTACATCGGCGGCCGCTACCAGGCCGACAGCGATCGCTACCTGGTCAGCGAGGCCGAAGCCCACTCCTGGCCGGAGATCTATTTTCCGGAGTACGGCTGGATCAATTTTGAGCCGACCGGCGGCCGGCCGGCCCTGGAACGGCCGGTGGAGACCCCGCCTCTGGCCCCGCCCCTGTTAGGGGAGGGGGGTAAGGAAGCGAGCAGGCCAGTCGGTATGATCTGGCCGGCGCTGCTGGCCGGGGTGGGACTGGCGTTGCTGGCCGGGCTGGGCGGCCGGGCCTGGGATAACTGGCGGCTGCGCCGGGCCGCCCCGGCGGCGACCATCGCCACGCTCTACCGGCGACTCTACCGCCACGGCCCGCGGCTGGCCGTCTCCCCCCAGCCCGCCGACACCCCCTACGAATTTGCGGCGGCCCTCAGCCGCCGCCTCACCGAGTTGGCCGCCGCCAGTCGCTGGCCGGAATTTCTGGCCGCGGGCGCGGCGGAGATTGATCTCCTGGCCGGGCTGTACGTCCACGCCTGCTTCAGCGCCCACCCCCCGGAGCGAGCCAGCCAGGCCCGGGCCATCCACACCTGGCAGCGCCTCCGCCGGCGGCTGTGGCTGGCCTGGCTCTATCGCCTTGCCGGAGCTGATAGGCACCCCCGCTAAAAAACGTAGGGGCGACCGGCCGGTCGCCCCTACCTGACGCCAACCAGTACCCGCATTCAACATTAATCGCTAGAAGACGCGAATGGGGATTTCGGCGGGCGCCAGGAAGAGTTTCTTCAACTGGTCATCGACTTTGGACAGGGTGATGGACATACCGGCCATTTCCAGCGAGGTGCAGTACTCGCCCACATAACTGCGCCAGATCTTGATCCCTTTCTTCTCCAACTGCTCGTGGGCATAGCCATACACCAAATACAGCTCCGAAATGGGCGTGCCGCCCAGGCCGTTCACCATTAAAGCTACCTCATCCCCCCTGTTGAAGACCGGCTCAGCCGTGCCGGTTTGAGCGCCATCTTCATCGAAGATGGGCTTGCGGTCGATCAAAATGGCCTGGAGCATGTCGTCGACGATTTCGTTGGCGCTGACCAGCTTCTTGCGAGCGCGACCCGGCTCGCCGTGAATGCCCACGCCCATCTCAATCTCGTCCTCTTGCAGGGTGAAGATGGGTTGGCCTTTGGCCGGCGGGGTGCAGCCGGTGAGGGCCATCCCCATCGAACGGGTCAGCGAATTGACCTTCTGGCCCAGTTCAACCAGCTCATCGAGCGAAGCGCCCTCTTCGGAAGCTGCGCCAACTGCCTTGATGACAAAGAAGTTACCGGCCACACCGCGGCGCCCGACCGTCCAGGTGCTGTCCTGCACGGCGACATCGTCATCGACATAGATAGTCTTGACCAGGATGTCTTCGGCCTCCAGCATTTCGGCGGCGGTTTCAAAGGACATACGGTCACCGGTGTAGTTGTTGACGATGTGGAGAATGCCTTTGGGTGAGGCCAAAAGCTTGGAGGACTCAACGACGTTACCCATCGGCGGGGCGGCAAAGACATCCCCGGGGCAGGCGCCGTCTAGCATGCCCTTGCCAACGATCATAATGTGCGCCGGCTCATGACCAGAGCCGGAGCCCTGGACGATCGAGACTTTATTGGGGTTGGGTGCGTCGGCGCGCATAATCAGGTTGTATTCGGGCACCCATTTAATCTTACCGGGGTTGGCGGCGGCAATGCCTTTCATCATTTCGGGAACGAACTGCTTGGCATCATTCATTAACTTTTTCATCGAATAAATCTCCTTTTGTAATAATGCGTGAATTTTTTTGTCTCTCTTTGCCTGAGATATCCCCCCATAAAGGAGGAGAACCTCCCCTAATCCGGCATGGCTTTGCCGGATTATCCCAACCAATGTTTGATTTTTGCCCTCAAGCGACGACCGGTTTGCGCCCTCTGACGATCGCGAGGCGCTGCCCCACATACTCATCCAGACCGGCCATCGCCTTGGAGAAGCCGGCGACGGTGTCCAGCGTGGCCGGGTGGTCATTGAACTGCTCCAGCCACATCCCGTTCGGGTCGTAGGCCTGAATGGCGTAGGGAATTTGCATCAGCTTGTCCAAAACCTGCGGCGGCACCTGGACTGTCTCGATATTCTCAAAGTTCAGGTCATCGCCAAGCGCGAACAGCGGTTCCAACACGTAGGGCGGGCAGGTAAACACAACCTCGCCAGCCAACTTTTCCAGATCCCAGAACTTTGATTTGCCGGCGACCAGGGGACCCTGCCGCATAGAGCACGCCAGCATCTTGCTGGGGTAGCCCTCTTCCTTGAGCAGGCGGTAAGCGCGCTGAAAAACGGCAATCCCAAACCAGTGTTTATCCTGCCAGGTCAGCTCGATGCCCCGGCGGCGGGCCTGCACGTCCAGGGCCTGATTCTCGATGAGTCGCCCCACCATCATGGTGATGACCGCCCGCCATTGGCTGAGGTCAACCGTCTCAGGAAGGTAGTAAGAACCTTTCTGGATAAGATGCAACCCTTCTTGGGTAGCCCTGGCCGAGGCCAAAATTTGAGGCAAGGTAAAACAGATGGTGGTGTTGGTAGAGATGCCTTTGGCGGCCAGCGTCCGCAACACCTCAATGCCCTGGGTGCTGCCCGGCACTTTAACCATTACGTTGGGCTGCAGCGCGCTTAACTCTTCGGCCTGGGCAATCATGATATCCGTCTCGGTAAACAGGCGAGGGTCAAGCTGGCCCGAAAGCCAACCAAAGCGTCCCTTCGACGCCTGCCAGATGGGCAGCATCATCTCTGCACCCCGTTTCACCACCTCCTTATAGGTGAGCCAGGCCAGCTCTTTTTGGTCGAGGTCGGGGTTAGATTGAATCAGATCATCAATCCATTCGTTCCATAAGTTCGGGTCGCTCTTTATGGCTGATAACGACAGGGGTGGATTGGTGGTGCAGCCACGGATAAGACTTTTGGCGGGATCTTGAGTGTTGTAAAGACGCTGAAGTTGCTCTTTTAGCCGCGGTCTTCGGCCGGGTTCAGCCGAGTCTAGCATCTTCTGCGCCCACTTATCATAAACCAGGGGCGAGGAGTCCCACCAAACCTCCAAATCAGGATGGACCTTCAATAAATGTTCAACCGGGCTTTCTGTCATTCTAAATACCTCCTTATAAACTAAAGCCAGCGAGGTATTCCTGGATTTAAGGCAACAACAAAGGTCGCCAGGGTTTCTGAAACTGCCAATGCCTTAAACCCGAGACAGATTAGCGCCCCAGTTTGTTTGACCAGATAGGCCAAAATGTGATACTATATTAAAAGGCACGAGACAGTTGCGGCTGGCACATCTTGTCGCTGGCAATGGGCAATCCATTGGCTGTCGGGAGGCGCTGCTGCTACAGCATCTCCAAGTCGTGTTTCATTCGTTACCTGTAAAGGCCGGGATGAGTCCCGGCCTTTACATTTTGGGGTGGTCTCGCCGCCCGGGTTGATCTGGCTTGGAACCACCTATCATAACTGTTTATGAATTAGCCGCCCAAATTTCAACCAACTTTTCGGCCATCACGGCAATGGCAATTGAGCCGGCATCATAGGTATTGCAACTCCGTTCGCCGGTGTACGAGGCCCGGCCGCGTTTAGCCATCCAGGGCTTGATTTCCTCGGTCTGTTGGCGAGCGACCACGGCCGCGCTCTTGAGAGCATCGAGGGTAGTTCCCCCGTTTTTGAGCACTTCCTCGAATTTTGCAGTGGCAGGCACAAACGCATCGAGCAGGGTCTTGTCGCCCAAATCGGTTTTGCCGCGCTTCTTCATGCCCTCAATGGCCGACTGAATCATTTCAAATACATCGTCAGGGGTCAATTCCTGCTTATCACCGGCTTTGACTCCGGCCCGCAAAAAAGCTGTGCCCCAGATGCTGCCGGTTACGCCGCCTACACTGCCCATAAAAGTCTGGGCCACATCTTTGAGAAAGTTTCCGGCGCTGGTCCGATTGAGGCTAGCCCACTTGGTTACGGTCACAGCTTCAAAGCCGGTGGCCAGGGAAATACCAAAGTCGCCATCACCAACAACGCCGTCAAGTTCGGAAAAATATTCGCGGTTTTCAAGCGCCACCTCACCCATAGCTCGAATAATGAGTTCAGTGGTTTCCAGAGTTGTATGAGCCATATCCCTCTCCTTCATGGAACCTGAGTTCGGGATAAGAGTTTAGCTCACGGATTCACACAGATTCACATGGATTTCGATTAAGAATTTGCTTTAATCCGAGTTTATCCGTGCGCTTCGCGGTCCGTGAGCTATTTCTCTCCCTCGTTGCTTATCCCGAACTGAGGTATGGAATATTATTAGGTTAAGAATTTGATGCGCTTGTTATTGGTGGAATTATCTCTAAATCATTAACTCTTGCGGCTGGCCAAAACTTTACCTAAATCATTCACGCTAATGAAACCGGCTGGTTTGGCTTCAGTGCGATTTTGAATGACGATGGCTTGTTCGCCGTCGGGATCACCCAGGCAAGACAGGACAATGGCGGCCTCGCTAAAATCTTCATTCCTGGTTATTTCATTATAGGTAACCAAACAAGTCATGCCGGCAGCTACCGCGGCCAGCAGGCCGTTGCGTGAATCTTCAACCACAACGCAATTGGCCGGGTCAAGGTTCAATTTTTCTGCGGCGAGGTTGTAGATGTCAGGGGCGGGTTTTTTGGCTTTGACCACATCACCGGCAAAGACTCCCCCAAATTTACGGGCGGTTTCTTCACCCATCACATAATGGAGAACGGCTTGCACCGACGATAGGGCAGAGGTTGAGCAAACCACCAGTGTCCAGCCCTGCGCCAACGCTTCTTCGGCCAGCCGTTTTACTCCGGGGCGACCCGGCAGCGCGCCGGAAGCAATCAGTTCTTTGTAAATTTCACTCTTACGTTTGTGCCAGCCGGCCACTGTATCCAACCAGGCTGGCTCAGAGTCGGGTACTGCATAGGCAGCCCGAAAATCTGCCTCTTTGGCCAGGCTGGCCATCCGCTCTTTACCGCCGCCAATCTTGAGCTTCTCGGCATATTGTTCCAAACTCCACTGCCAATTGACCCCGTTTTCACGCCACATTTGATTGAAAGCAACCAGATGCCCATCCCGTTCGGTGTCGGCCAGCACCCCATCACAATCGAAGATCAGCGCTTTGGTCATGCTTTGCCCTCGCTTCCAAAAATCTTGAAATATGCCTGCGCCATTTTTTCCACGTCACCCCGCACTGCGCCGATAAGCCTGAGCGGATTGTATTCAGTGGGACGTGCTTCAAGATAGGTGCGAAAGCCATCGGCGAAAGTCTTTTTAAGGTCGGTTGAAATGTTGACCTTAGCCGCCCCGAGTGAGATCAACCGCTTGAAAACATCATTGCTGAGGCCGCTGCCGCCGTGTAATACCATCGGCATTTGGGTTGCTTCAACAAGCTGCTGCATCCGGTCATAGCGAATGGCGGGCGACGCTTTGTAGAAGCCGTGAGCCGTACCGATAGGGGGGGCGTAACAGTAGATGCCGGTTTCCCGGATGAATTCAATCTCCTTCTCAATCGGCAGTAGTGCTCCCTCCTCTTCACTGCCAATCCCATCTTCAACACCCCCGACGGCCACCAATTCCCCTTCCACGCTGGCCCCGGTTCGTTTGGCTATTTTCACGATCTCACAGGTTTTTTGGAAATTTTCTTCGTAGCTTAAACCAGACCCATCAAACAATACCGAGTTCCACCCCAATTCCAGGCAGGTTTTGGCAACGTCGGGATCGGGGCAGTGATCGAGATGTAACGTCACCGGAACAGTAACTCGCCCGGCCATATTGGTAAACATGTCCTTGATTACGTCAGCTCCCCAAAACTGCACGGTCTTCACCGAAATCTGAATAATCAAGGGCGACCGAGACTTCTCAGCCGCCCTGATCAGACCAGCCATAGTGATGTCATCTACCGCGTTAAAAGCAGCCACGCCATACCGTTGTTCGAAAGCCGGACCCATTACTTCAGGCAATGAGGCAATAGACATTCTTTAGATACCTCCTTGGATCATTTAATAACAATACCAATCCGCGTAAATTAGAACTTTGCCAGCGCGTATCTTCAGCGCAGCAGGATCATCTTGGCCGAGTAGCTGTCGCCGCGGTTATAACAGAGGATTAATTCAACCGGAGCGCCATCTTCCGTAAAAATTACCCGATTTTTGAACAAGATGGGGGCGCCTTCCTCGGTCGCCAGCAAGCTGGCTGTATCTTCATCGGCCGGACGCGCTTCGATTTTTTGAACTGCGCGTTTGATGTTGTACCCGTGAGCTTCAAGAATTTGCCAGGCTGGCTGAGAATGGAGATCTTCCTGGAGCAGTTGGGGGCGCAACTTGTACGGGACGTATTCGTCGTAGATTGTTATCGGAACACCATTAGCCAGGCGTAAGGATTTGATACGGATGACGGGTTCAGTTTCTTGCAAGGCCAGCGCTCTGGCTATCATCAACCTGGCCGGCGTAACCTCCCGAGATAAGAGCCGAACTTCGACTTCAAAACCCTCAGCTCGCGCAGTTTCAAAAAAATCTATCAGCTTATTGTGGTCGCGTTCAACGTGAAACTGAGTGACAAAGGTGCCAACCCCGCGACGCCGGTATAGTATCCCCTCGTCAGTCAAATCAGATACACCCTGCCGCACCGTCATCCGGCTTACCCCAAATTGAGCGGCCAGTTCATCTTCTGCCGGAAGTTTCTGCCCAGGTCCCAACAATCCCTTTTTAATTTGTTCACGCAGGGTTTCTCTAACCTGAATGTATAGAGCCACACCTTCGGTTTTAGTCAATACTGTCACTGTAGGAAATTCCCCTCAACCCTTCTTCACTGCTTTCAGGCACAAAGCTGAACAAAATAGTGAATTTCAGAACATATCTACTGTCATCTATACAAATGATGTCTATACATTTATCTGAAATATGTATAGACAACTATACTATATAATACTTTTTACTCCTTGTCAAGCTTGCAAAAGTGGATGATCATCCGGGTGTATTGTAGCATAATCCTTGCCCGGCAATGTAACCCAAACAATTCGCTCCCGAGTGGTTCAAGTTTAGAGCGTGTTTCTTAAATGTCATTCCGAGGAGCGAAGCGACGAGGAATCCCTTAGAACGCCTCTTGCAAGCGGCGGTTTCAGGGACTCTTCGCTCCCCGCTTGGCGGGTCGCTCAGAGTGACATGTAGGCCGATTTTCACCCGGATTCGATTTAAGAAACACGTTCTTAGTCTCAGAGGAAGCCATCAAGAGTAGCCTTAATTTGGCGCGGCTTGAATGGGAGTATAATGGGACAATGATGGGACAGTAATGGGATACCTATGCTGATCTTAGAGGTTATGTTTGGGGCAAAAAACTGTGGGGCTATTGAAAACCATAGATACCTTCACGCTGGAACGAGGCCGAGGGGGTTGGTACGCTGTTTTTCCAGGTGAAGGTATCTACTTTTAAATTCCCAGGTCGGGTTAGAACAAGTCGTGGTTCAATTGGGTTTTAGGGGGTTGACATCGTAAAAGGTAAAACGTGATGCGTGAATTTACGTTTTACGTTTCACGTGAATATGTGCAACGTCTTCGTGAACAGGACAGATAAATGGAATACTCGATATCTTGTGACAAATGTCACCACAAAAAGTGACAAATGTCACTAAGCCTGAGGAATAAATTCATTATATAATTCATAGACTAAGTTGGTCTACAATATCAATATCATCAAGGTCCTATGTTTCCACTTACTCGACGGGCAGACTATGCCGTGCGGATTATGTTAGAA
Source organism: uncultured Caldilineaceae bacterium (assembly GCA_964398055.1). GTDB lineage: Bacteria > Chloroflexota > Anaerolineae > 4572-78 > J111 > CAYNLK01. Next base: position 575 of record CAYNLK010000008.1, on the reverse strand, counting down.
CTGGGTGATAAAGCCGATTGCGGGCAACGAGTGCCGGCTACTCAGATCGCTCAGAAAACCAATATTCCTCTGGCATTTTTGCGCAAGATTGTGGCAGATCTGGTCAAATCGGGGTTGGTGCAGACTTACTCCGGCCCAAGCGGTGGTTTGACCCTGGCCCAACCGGCGGCGAATATCAATCTGTTACATGTCCTGGAAGCCATTGAGGGCCCCATTTGCCTTAATACCTGTCTGGTACGCCCAAAGGAATGTCCTCGTAATGTGACCTGCCCGGTTCACAGCTTTTTGGGCCGACTACAGGCCAATATCATTCAACAGTTGCAGGAAGCCTCCCTGGATGGACTTGTAGCCGAAAAACGTGAGTTGGAGCGCTATCCGCCCGAAATTCAGTACCTCTATCCTGAAGTAATTGGGGTGAGCTAGCTCATGTTGCAACTCAGCCTGATGTTTCACCTCAGGCCGTTTAGCCTGGGTAGATGTTTTTAACCGTGCCATTGCTCATAAAAAACTATCACCATCATTAAGGAATGAGAATTAAATAACTTCCCTAATCTTCTGACAGGTGGTTCAAAATT
>CAYNLK010000007.1:124821-190742 GCA_964398055.1 uncultured Caldilineaceae bacterium | reverse complement strand
GTACTCAATTATGTTAATTCATCAAAATCACAATTTATGACCTTAACGAGTATAGCAGCGACACTGGGGCGGCCTTCAGCCAGCAGGTCATTGACCATCTCAAGAAGGCCAATGAGGATAATAAGGTCAAGGCGGTTATCCTATTTGTGGATAGCCCCGGCGGCAGCGTCTTTGCCTCGGATGAAATTCACTTGCAAGTCAAGGAGATGGAGAAACCGATTATTGCGGCGATGGGCAGCCTGGCCGCGTCCGGCGGTTACTACGTCTCGGCGCCGGCCGATGAGATCTGGGCCAGCCCCCATACCCTGACCTGCTCCATCGGCGTGATCAGCCAGTTCCTCAACGTGGAACAATTTGCCGAAGAGTACGGCATTACCGCGGTCACGATCAAAAGTGGGCAGTTCAAAGATACCGGCAACCCATTCCGGGAGTTCACCGCAGCAGATAAGGAGCTGTGGCAAGCCATCATCGACGAGGTTTATACCGCCTTTGTCAAAGTGGTGGCCGACGGTCGCGGTATGAGTGAGGCCGATGTCCGGGCCATTGCCGACGGGCGGATCTGCACCGGCCAGCAGGCCCAGGCTATGGGGCTGGTGGATAGCCTGGGCTATCTACCCGACGTGATCGACCGGGCGGCTGAGCTGGGCGGCATCGAGGGCGAACCCCGGATTATCGAGTACAAGAGGCCGGTTGGCTTCTTTCAGGCGCTGGGAACCAGCTTCTATCGCCCCAGCCCGGTACAGGAGTTGCGGGAGTTGCTCCACTACCATTCCGGCTCACCACTGATGTACTTATATGTAGGGCCATAACCAAGGAGGCATCGATGCGCGCCGTAGATATCATCGCTAAAAAACGAGATGGGCTGGAACTAACCAGCGACGAACTGAAATTTTTTGTGGATGGCTACACCCGGGGTGACATCCCCGACTACCAGGCCAGCGCCTGGTGTATGGCCGTGCTGCTCAACGGCATGACCGAGGCCGAAGCCACCGCCCTGACCCTGCACATGGCCCACTCCGGCGATACGCTCGACCTGCACCACCTGGCCCCCTTTGTGGTCGATAAACATTCCACCGGCGGTGTAGGCGACAAAACGACGCTGGTCATTGCTCCCCTGGTTGCTTGCCACGGCCTGCCTGTGGGCAAAATGAGCGGCCGGGGGCTGGGCTTCTCCGGCGGTACCATCGACAAACTGGAAAGTATTCACGGCTTCAATGTCAGCCTGACCACCGCCCAATTCATGGACATGCTGGCCAAACATGGCCTGGTTGTTTCCGGCCAGAGCGCCGACCTGGCCCCGGCCGACGGCAAATTCTACGCCCTGCGGGATGTGACCGCTACTGTGGAAAGCCTGCCCCTGATTGCCGCCAGCATCATGAGCAAAAAAATCGCCGCCGGCGCCGACGGCATCGTCCTGGATGTCAAAGTGGGGCAGGGCGCCTTTATGAAAACGGTGGAACAGGCCGAGGCACTGGCCCGGTTGATGGTCAACATCGGCCAGGGCGTTGGGCGCAAGGTGGCGGCGGTGCTGTCAGATATGAACCAGCCGCTGGGCGCGGCCGTCGGCAATGCCCTGGAGGTGCGGGAGGCCATCGCCACCCTGCAAGGCGGCGGCCCGCCGGATTTTCGGGAGCACTGCCTGGTCATCGGCGGCAAGATGCTGGAGCTGGCCGGCAAGGCGGCCAACCTGGCCGAGGCCAAAGGGCTGTTGGCTCACTCGCTCGACGACGGCCGGGCCTGGGCCAAATTCGTCGAGTGGATTACCGCCCAGGGTGGCGATAAGAGCCAACTGGACCATCCCGACACCCTGCCGGGCGCGCCGCTAATCGAGACCGTGGCCGCGCCCCGGCGCGGCTGGGTGTCAGCCATCGATGCCGCCGCGGTCGGTCAAGTTGGGGTGGCCCTGGGGGGTGGTCGGGCCAAAAAAGGCGATCCCATCGACCACGGCGTCGGCATTATCTGTCATGCCAAAGTAGGGCAGGAACTGGCTGCCGGTGAGCCGCTCTTTACCATCCACGCCAATGAGGCCGGCAAGTTAGCGGCGGCCCGGACCCAACTGCTGGCGGCGGTCAGTTGGAGCGACGCGGCCGTCCCGGCACCACCACATATCCTAAAAATCATCGAATAAGCAACGGTGGCTAAACAACCTCAGCCTAAAAGAGCGGCCAATCGCCTCACCAGATTTCTCGTCCATCCTTTTTTGGCAGTCATGCTGGCGTTGGGGGGTATGGTCACCCTCGGTACTCTTGGCTATATCCTGATCGAAGGCTGGCCGTTGCTCGACGCCCTGTATATGACCACGATTACTATGTCGACCATCGGCTATGGGGAAACCAGACCCCTCTCGCCGACCGGCCGGATCTTTACCATTGGCCTGATTATCCTGGGCGTTGTAACCGTATCGTACACCCTCACCTATGCGGCGGAGCATTTCACTTCACACGAGTTCCTGAAGCAGATCCGTGACCAGAGGAGACGGCGAGAGTTGAGCAAAATCGACAACCATTGCATTATCTGCGGTTTCGGCCGGTTGGGTCGCACCCTGGCCAGGGAATTGAAGCGCCGCGCTCTGCCGATGATCGTGATCGATCTGGATGCGACAGTCATTGAAAAATGTCACGAATTAGGGATACCGGCTTTGCAAGGCAACGCCGCCGACGAGCGTGTCCTGGCTGAAGCTGGCATTGGCCGGGCCAAATCCCTGGTTGCGGCGGCCAATTCAGACGCCGAAAATGTGTTCATTGTTTTAACGGCCAGGGGGCTGCACCCCGACTTACAGATCATCACCCGCTGCAACTCAGAGGCATCGGTAGCCAAACTGGAAAAGGCCGGGGCCAATACGGTCATCTCGCCTTACGCGACCGCCGGCCAACGTATCGCCCAGATGCTGGCGCATCCCAATGTCATCAGCTTTCTGGATGGCATCCTTGAATTTGGCGATCACCAGATGCGGCTGGGAGAGTTCATTATCGACGAAAAATCGCCGCTGGCCGGCCTGACCCTGCGCGAGGCCAAACTTAAGGTGGCCGTGCTGGCTGTAACTCACCCTCAACAAACCCTCCTGTCTCATCCCAACGCCGACACCAAACTATTGCCGGGCGCCGCTATTATTGCGATGGGCATCGAGCCGGAACTCAAGCAGTTAGAAGAGTTGGTGCAGGGGTAGGTAGGGGGTTGCTTAGTTGGTTGGGTGGTTAGTTGGTTAGTTGGATAGTTGGGTGGATGGTTGGTTGCGACCGGAGAGAGGTTGGTTGGGTGGTTAGTCGATGCGGAGCAGGGCAAATTTGAGGTAGCGGAGCTCAGAACAGGCCAGGGGCCAGGGGTGATCGGCCGGTTGACCGTAAATGCCCAGCACGGTAGCCCGCCGCCGGGCCTGCGCTACTCCTTCGGCGCAAACTTGTAAAAATGAGTCCGGGGCGACATGGCTGGAGCAAGAAGCCGCAGCCAACAGCCCATCGCCAGCCATCACCGCCGCGCCGCCGGCGATGAGTCGCTGGTAGGCGGCAAGCGCCTGGGGGACTGCTTCTTTTGAAGCCGCAAACGAAGGTGGATCAAGCACTACCAACTCCCACTGCTGGTGGGCCTGTCCGGCCTTTTGCAGAAAATCGAAAGCATCGGCTTTTACCACCGTGTGGTTACCTGGCTCAAGCCCGTTCAACCGCCAATGAGAATGGGCCGCGGCCAGGGCCGCTTCCGCCAGGTCGACCGTGGTGACCTGACTGGCCCCACCCAAACCCGCGTAGACCGAGAACCCGCCGGTATACCCAAACAGATTGAGGACACGTCGACCGGCTGCCAATGCCTTGATCCACTGCCGATTGTCACGCTGATCCAAAAAAAAGCCGGTTTTTTGCCCCCGGCTAACGTCTGCCGTAAAACGGATGCCATTTTCAAGAAAGGGCGCCGGCTGAGGCAGGGGCGGATCTCCGCGCAGTAATTCTCCCCCGGTTGCACCCCGGGCTTGATTGCGCCAGTAAACCCAGCGGAGCGACAGGGTCTGAACCAACCACTCGGCGATGCCGGCCGGATTCCAGAAGCCGCCAGGCCCGGCGCCATCCAATTGAATTACGGCCACCTCGCCGTAGAGATCACAGATCAGCCCGGGCAGGCCATCCCCCTCCCCGTTGAACAACCGAAAGCCGTTAGTGCGGTCGTCAAATAAAGCGCGGCGCAGGGCCAAAGCCCGCTCGAATCGGACCTGGGCCCAGCGGTCATCGAGCGGCTGATCCGGTTCCGCCGTGCAAACCCGCAAGGCCAAGGCGCTGTGCGGGTCATAAAAACCCCGCCCAATGGCCCGCCCCTTTTTATTATCCAGCAAAACAGCCGGAGCGCCAGACGGCGCCGCCGGTAACTCCCGGAGGGCCTCGGCAAACACCCAGGGATGCCCCTGTTTAACGGCGCGGGTTAGATTTCGGGCTAACCTGAGCCTGACAGGGGGGGTGGAGTAACTTTGCAGGAAATGCAGTTTGGCCAATTTCTTCACCGGCGACCTTTGGGATGTATGATTACCATATGATCCTCAATTAGACAACTCGAACTGAAACAATTTTTTAGCCAAAACAAACCGAATTGGACCTTTTTTTGAGGTGGCGCCAATATTGATAGAATTATTTCGGTAAGAGTGGTAAAATAATACGTAAATAAGACTGTTCTTCTTTAAAGGTGCTCATAAGGGGTTAAGCAGAGGGGTTCAGGATGGGCGCAAAGATTTTGATAATCGACGATGAGGTGGAGATTTTAGAAATCATCCAACACATCCTGAAAAAGAATGGCTACCAGGTGATCACTGCCCTCGACGGAGAAACCGGCTTAGCCAAGTTCCGTGAACACGATCCAGTTTTAGTGATTCTCGACGTGATGATGCCGCGGTTGGATGGCTGGGAGGTATGCCGGCGGCTGCGGCAGGCATCCACGGTGCCCATTATTATGTTGACTGCCCTGGGATGGCACCAGGATGTAATCAAAGGTCTGACCCTGGGAGCCGATGACTACGTAGCAAAACCGTTTAATTCAACAGAACTGCTGGCCCGGATAGAAGCGTTGCTGCGCCGAATGCAGATGCCGCCCCCCACTTCGAGAGCCTTACCGTTTCGCCTGGATAACGATCTGGTCATAAATCCGGTTGACCGGCAAGTGATGGTCCGGGGTGAAGTCGTCAAACTGACGCCAACCGAATATGAACTAATGCTGTTGCTGGCCAGGCACGCCGGCCGGGTGCTGCCCAGCGATGTTATCTTCAACAACCTCTGGCCTTTGGATACCCAGGTCAGGTTAGATAAGGTCAAGTGGTACATCTGGCGTCTGCGTAAGAAAATAGAGGGTGACCCGCATCACCCCCGTTATATTCTGACCGAACACGGCATCGGCTACCGGCTGGCCACCTCCTGAATTTGAAATTAAAGGGCCTGGTACTTACCTTCCAGTGAATTGAGCGAACTGGGTTAAGAAGTCAAACCCGGACTGCGACCGGCTTCAGCCGTCATCATCTCGGCAGGGGCGTAGGGCCGAATTCGGGTGATGGAATACATAATCGTGTGTAAACAGCGTTTGGTTCGATCCTGGTGAATGGCGTTGGTACAGATCAGCGAGTTGTGATCACTGTCCCGCTCGGAAGCCAAAAGGTTAGCGATACGGCTGCCAATGGCAAAGCCACCCCCTTTACAATCAGGATTATGGCAGGCCAATTTTTTGGGGTAGTCAGAAGGCGTACAAACCATCCGGCCCTGCCGGGTAAATCTACCGCCGGTGACGTCCATAGTCCCTTGCTCCAGCCATTCTACAACCAAAAATATCGGTTCGTTATTCATCCTATCGCTCACCTCCACTTCAATTCTGCCTGCGTCGGTCTGCATGGAGTGATTGTTTACCTGGACCCCGGTTGCCGGAGTCTCTACCGATCCTGTTTCAACGTTCCGCTCAATTGAGCTTATTTTCCCTGGCGAGAACGATCAATCAACAAGGTCATGATCGTAAAGATGAGTTCGTCTTCGGTAAAGGGTTTGGGTAGAAAATGTTGGATACCCATATCCGCCGCCCGCCGCCTGTTCACCTCATTTGACCAGGCCGTAATGACCATCACGGGGATATGTCGGATAGCGGGATTAGCCTGCAATTCTGAATAGAGTTCAAAGCCATCCATTTCTGGCAGCAAAATATCAAGGACAATGAAATCAACCGGATGTTGGGTTAGCTTCTCGAAAGCGATCCGGCCATTCGTGGCCGTAATCACCTCAAAACCAACATCTTCCAGGATTTCGGCCACCATCTGGCCCATAATCTTGTCGTCTTCGATGACCAAGACATTCTTGTTGGCTTCAAAATATTTCCGCGCCCGTTCAGGAATGACGACCGAGGTCAATTGATTCCCCATAACCTGTCCCTTTCTGCATCTTTGCGAGTTTATTCATCGTTGTCCACCAATTGTTCGATTACAACGCTTAAGGTGTCAACGGCTGCGGCCCCATCATTATCCGTAACGGTGAGCGTAACCGTGTAGACGCCGCTAGCAGTGTAACTGTGAGTCGCCTGAACACCGCTGGCCCCAGGCGCGCCATCACCAAAATCCCACTCAAACGAGAGGGTATCGGCAGAACCGGGATCGCGCGAGCCGCTCCCGTCAAAGAAGAGCAGTTCGCCAACCAGGCCGACCTGGTCTGGACCGGCAGCGGCAATAGGAGGTAAATTATTGACCATGACCGTGGTAGTAGCGGTAGCCAGACCGCCCCGGTCATCTTCAACCCGAAACACGACTGCATAAACGCCATCATCAGGCCAGATATTGGTGACGACAGCGCCGCTTGTCTCAAAAACGCCGTCGTTGTCCAGGTCCCAGGCATAAACCAACGGATCTCCGTCCGGATCCAGGCCGCTGCCGGACAGCGTAATCGGGCTGCTCTCGTCGCCGGTGTAAGGCCCCCCGGCCTCGGCCAGTGGGGGCGCACCAACATCCACGATGGTAACGGCCAGGGTAGAGGCGCCATCATCGTCCGTTACCCGGAGGGTTACGGGGTGACTCCCGCTGGTCAACCAGGTGTAGGTAACAATGGGTCCGGCGGTCTCAAACAGGCCGTCATTATCCAAATCCCAGGCGTAGCTCAGTTGGTCGGCCGGCACATCACTGCCTGTCCCGGTCAGCGTCGTTGGCACGGCCAGAGTGGTTCTGTACGGACCGCTGGTCGCAGCGACCGGCGGAACATTCTGCACCATCAGGTTGATCGAGGTTACGCCAACTGCGCCGGCATCGTCGGTAACAGTCAGGGTGACGGGATAGAGACCATTGTCGGCATAGGGATAAACTACGCTTAGCCCGCTGGCGATGGGGCTGCCGTCGCCAAAGTCCCACTGGTAGCTAAGCCGGTCGGCCACACCCGGGTCTCGGGATTGGCTGCCATCGAAGGTAACGGCAAGGTCTTCCAGGGCCGGATTCGGATTGATGACAGCCACGGCAACCGGGGGCAGATTAGCAATAGTAACCGTGGCGGTCGCCACAGCTCTACCACCGCGGCCATCGTCCACTTCAAGCGCGGCCACATAAACTCCGTCATTGGCATAAACGTGGGTGGTAGTTAGACCGGTGGTCGCGGGCGTACTGTCGCCAAAGCGCCAGGTGTAGCGCAACGGGTCGCCATCGGGGTCGCTGGAACCAGTGCCACTAAAAATGACAGTTGAACCTTCGGTCCCGGTATACGGTCCGCCCGCTACGGCTATCGGCGCCGTATTAATATCAACGTAGGTGATGGCTAAACCGGCGCCGCCATCGTCATCGGTTACCCGCAAAGCCACATCATAGAGACCACCGGCGGTCCAGGTATGGCTGACCGTTTGGCCCAGTAAATCAGGCTGGAAAGTAGTGCCGTCATAAGTCAGGTCCCAGGCATAGGTCAACATATCGGCGGGTACATCGTTGGCGGCGCCAGTCAGGGTAATAGGTTGCCCGGCCAGACCGCGATAAGGTCCACCCGCAGCGACACGCGGCGGCACATTTTCAACAGTCACCCGCAGGGTATCGATGTGCTCGCCAATTTGACCACCTCTATCGATAGGATAAGGATAATCACTGTCGCGCACCCGCAGGGCTACTAAAAACTCAGCCGGGCCATCGGGATAAGTCCAGTAAACCGACGGGCCGGTTGCGTCGACATCGAAGTTGACGCCATCGTAATCAAAATCCCAGGCATAACTGAGCAGATCGGCCACACCCGGATCAGTGGCGGTACCGATGTAGTTAACGGCCACACCCTCGGCCACAGTTCGATCCAAACCGGCATCGGCGCGAGGGTTAGCATTCAGCACGGTCAAACCAAAGGCAGTAGAGCCAGTCGCGCCGCTATCATCCGTTACGGTCAGGGTACCGCTATAGACGCCATTATTGGCATAGCTATGGCTAACTACCGGGCCGGCGGCAGTAGCCCCATCGCCAAAGTGCCACTGATAGGTGAGGCGGTCGTTGGCCGGATCAGCCGGATTAGCCGGGTTTATGCCCGGGTCGGTCGACCTGCTGCCATCAAAGGCAATGGCAGCTCCTTCAAAGGCAAGATTTGCGACCTTGACCACAGCCGTTGGCGGTCGATTGAGCACAGTGACGGTCGTGGTCGTAAAAACAGGACTGCCATCTCCGTCATCAACCTGGACTCCAACCGTATGGCTGCCGTGCCTGTACCAAATGTGAGACGCCGTGTCCGGGTGGCTCACGGCATCGTAGACACCGTCGTTGTCCCAATCGTAAGCATACACCAACACGTCAGCGGCCACATCGGCGGCCTCAACTACCAGGGTGAGGGGTGAACCTTGCCCCACCGCTCCATCATGGGTAACGCTAAGGATCGTCGGCGGCAGATTATTGACCGTGACCTTGAGCGTATCCAGCGCCTCGCCACCGTCCTCATCCTGCACCAGCAGAGCAACGACCGCCTCGGCCGGCCCGTTGCCATACGTGGTTGACGCCTTCGGTCCGGTAGCCGCAGGGCGAAACGTCCGCCCGTCAAAATCGAAGTCCCAGAAGTAAGTCAAGGTATCAAAATCGCTCGGGTCGGTTGCCTGGCCCTGAAACGTCACCACCTGCCCTTCGTTGGCTAGCTGGTCCGGGCCGGCATCGACGAGCGGGGGCAGATTGGCCACTTTAACCACCAGGGTATCTTCGCCAACCCCGCCATCATTATCAGTCACGCGTAAGCGAACGACGTAATCGCCGTCATCGAGATAGGTATGTTCCGGTTGCAAGGTGCCATTGACTCTGGGAGCGCCGTCCCCAAAATCCCATTGATAGAACAAAACATCATAACCGGGGTCGGTGGCCGTGGCTGAAAATTCAATTTTCTCGGCCTCACGAACCGACTGTACCGGCTTGATCTGCACCTGCGGGGGCACATTTCTAACCGTAACCGTGGTTCTGGCAACAGCAACCCGGCCAAACAGATCGACGGCCTGAACCCCCACCGGATAGACCCCCTCATCATAGTATAAGACCGAGGTAAAAACGCCTCTCGCATCCTCATATATCTCATCCCCGTTCAGATCCCAGTAATAAGATACTGCGCCGGGAATGAGCTTGAGCACGGATTGAAAATCTCCTGCAATGAGCGAAACCGGACTGCCCTCATCGCCCCAGTAGGGGCCGCCCGCGCTTACGGTCAACCCGGCGGAGGTGGAGGCCGGTACAGGTGAGACCACCGGGGTTGGGGCCGACGTTGGCGCAGTAACGTTGGTGGCTGGCGTAGAGGTGGAATGGCCCTCTCTGGCCTGGATGTCTTGCCTGACGGCTTCAACGATCTCGGGGTTAAGCCGAGCCAGGGGCGGAGAGTGACCCATGTCTTGGCTATAATCGGCCGAAACCTGGGCGACCAGGTTGATGGGGAGCCACTGTTGCAGATTTCGCTGTAACCCCAAGGTCGCGGCCCAAAAAATGAGCGACCAGCCAACCAGGAGAAATATCAACAGCAGCGGGTCCAAGCGAGGCAGACTCCGTCGAGGCCGATCTATTCGGTTTGTGCGGCTGTTTTCAGCTGGCATAGGATTAGTTGACCGCCTGCAAAAATTGCTCAACCTCTACCGCGCCCTCAATCTCTGCCGCTGACGGCGCCGGCGCGGCCAATAGCTCCGGTTGTTGTTGGGGTAAGGTGAAACAAAATGTGGCGCCCTGGCCGACTTCGCTTTCGACCCAGATGTGACCACCGTGAAGCTCCACCAGGTGCCTGACGATGGTCAGGCCGATGCCCATTCCCCCATGCCCGGCCATATGTTTTGACCGGGCCTGGTAGAATCGGTCGAAGATCCGTTCCTGGTCCTCAGCCGGAATACCGGGACCATTATCTTTGACGCTGCACAGAATGCCCAGCTTATAATCTTGGGCTGTCACTTCGATACGGCCGCCTTCCGGCATAAATTTGATGGCGTTTGACAAGAGATTTGACAGGATCAGGCTAATTTTGTCGTCATCTGCCTCAACAATTGGCAAGCGATCGGGCAGGTTGACTTTTATGGTGTGGCCTTCCAACTCGGCCATTGGCTGATATTCACTCACAACCTGTTTGACAATGTCACGAAAATCAACCGGTTTGAGCCGGAGAAAAGCCGTGCCGGAGTCCAGCCGTTGGATGGCCAGCATGGCGTCGATCATGGTGCGCATCCGCAGCATACTGGCTTTGAGAAAACGCATCGATTTGTGCAATTTTGGATCGACTCGTTTCTCAACGAACGAGGCATAACCGAGCATCGCCCCCAGCGGCGTGCGCAACTCGTGCGCGGCAATGTTGATGAATTGGGTCTTCAGATCATCCAATTGACGCAGTTCTTCGTAAGCCTGCTGGGTGGCCTCAAATAGTTGGGCGTTCTTAATGGCAATCGCGGCCTGGTTGGCCAGCGTCCCCAACAACCGTTTGCTGTCGTCATTGAGCAGGTCAACTTGGGCGGCAGATGAGGTTGGGCTGAGAACCAGCCCGCCAATCAGTTCCTGACCGGCCACAAGCGGGGCAAACAGTAACCCGGCACTGCCATTGGCCGAGAAAAATTGATTGAGGGGATAGCCTTCGTCGCCCCGAGCCAGCTGGATGAGGTGCGGTTCGCCGGCCTGGAGCCATATATTTAGCTGGGCCTGCCCGGTCAAATCTAAAACCGGGCAATCAAAAAAACCACCGGGGGCAACCGCTTTGGGAATCAACCTTTGACCGTTTTCCACCAGCAAGTAAACGATGACTCGCTCAGTGTCAGGCAGCACTTCGTTAACACTGTCGGCTACGGCTTGCAAAATGTGGTCCAAATTAAGACCGGATTTCACCGTAACAGCAGAGCTGCTCTCGTACAGCAGCTCCAGTTCCCGGATTCTGTACTGCAAAGCCCGGGTATAGCCAGCCAGGCTAGTGGTCATATCATCAAGCGACCGGGCCAATGACCCCAGTTCGTCACTCGACGAGATGCGGGTTCGCCGGCTGAAGTCACCGCCGGCCACAGCCATGGCGTTCTCCATCAAATGTCTGAGCTGACCGGTAATAGTATTGGCTGTAAAATAACCAATACCAAACACCAATAGCAAAGCAACGGCAAAGATCAAAACCATCTGATTACGGGCGGTAGCCCCGTACAAGGCAATAAACCGGGTTGGCAAGGCGACGGAGTAAAACCCCAACGTTTCGCCGCGAGCCTTAAAAATAGTAAGAATCGAGCCGTACTCACGATCGCCGATGGTTATGGACCGTTGCAGGCTGGACTCGCCGTCGACCGCGATCATAGCGTGAGCTTCAGAACCAATCGCCAAACCGGTGGGTGGACGCTGAAGGGCGTTGACCGGCAGGGTCGTCTCGATCAGCCGGCCGTCCAGGTCATAGAGCGTGATTTCGGCAAAGGTTGACTGGGCCAAAGAACGGACCACGTCTCGAATATGGCTGCTCACCAGCACGGCGCCAACAATTTCGGTACCCTGTTTGACCGGGCCGCCGATGGCGAACAAATTGTCTCCGTCCACCGCCCCCAGGGCGACATATTTATCCCCCTGAGCGTCAACCATGCCGCTTAAAACTCTCTTGACCATAAGCCAATCCGCCAGATCGGCTCGATCTGATTGGGTATAATCGCCAATTGATTTACTACCCGGAGAGCGGCGAATGGTCAACAGGTGGCTGCCGTCGGCCGCGACCACATCGACTCGACCGATATTATTATTGACAATGTGGGGAAAAGTCAGGGCGACAAGTTGGTCACGATCACCGGCGCGGATGGCCTGGTCAACCCCATCGGTGAAAATAATCGTCCGCAAGGCCGCCAGTTGCAGTTCTTCCCGCTGGACTAAACCATCAGCCGCGGTACTGGCCGCCTCAACAAGTTGGCTGGCAAAGCGATCTTCCAGAGAAGCGGCAACCAGCCGGGTACTCAGATAAGCCCCGGTAACCGCCACCATTAAGGTCAAAATAGCAAAAGGGAGGATAATTTTGAAACGGATATGCGACCTAAAATATTTTATCAAATGGTCCACCCATTGAAACTAAGCAGACTTTACCAAATCTACTAAAACAAACAATTCGGTCGCCGACGATCTGACACTTCTAAAGGCTTTACCAGGTTGTGGATGTATTGACTGATAGGGAATTTTCTGGGGAGAAAGAGAAACTTCAGGTGAGTCGCCAAATCTTGAGAAAGAAAAAAACTATCTCGTGCTGTCATTGTATCATACCGGCAACTGTTGTCAACTAAAAATTTGCACAATTCATCCATATGGGGGAGGGTTACCGGGGTAGGGAGGCTGTGTTTGGACAGCATCACGTTACAAAGTATAATTTGACCAGGGTCTTGCTGGGATTGTGGGGAGTGAATGACTAAAAGATTCTTCAAGCTGTTCTTCTGGACAGTGACCGTTTTTGTTTTTCTGCTTGCCGGCAGCAGAATCTTATTCGCCAACGTTGACCGGCGCCCTACCGCCCCGGTCATCAACGAGTTTATGGCTTCAAACGGCGCCGGTCTGATCGATGAAGAGGGGGATCATGTCGATTGGCTGGAAATTTACAACCCGGGCCACAGCCCGGTCAATCTGGCCGGTTGGTCGCTGACCGATGACCCCGGCAATCCGCAAAAGTGGCCCTTGCCGAACCGCACTCTAGGCGCCGGCGAGCACCTGGTCATCTTTGCCTCGGGCAAGAATCGGGTTGCCTCCGAACCTGGTTCGGCACTGCACACAAACTTCCGGCTCAACCAAGCGGGCGAGTTCCTGGGCCTGTATAATCTGCTCGACGACAAGTGGGGTGATGTCATCTCGCCCACCTATCCGGTACAGTTCCGTGACCTGGCCTATGGCCGGGTTGACCAGCCCTCCCAGTATGCTTATCTGGGCCGACCAACACCGGGCCGGCCCAATGACGAAACTGAAAGCTGGGCCGGCGTCGTCGACCGGGTCAACTTTAGCCACGAACGGGGTTTTTACCAGACGCCCATCGTCGTTGCCCTAAGCACCACCACCCCCGAGGCAACCATCTACTATACCACCGACGGCAGTGAGCCAGGCGAAACCAATGGGCGCCGCTACACCGGGCCGATTGAAATTAGTCAAACAACTTTGCTGCGAGCCGTGGCCCTCAAACCGGGACTGCTGCCAGCCGATGTCGATACTCACACCTACCTCTTCCTGGACGACGTTCTAACCCAGTCGAACACGCCGCCGCCCGGTTTTCCCCCATTCGATTATGAGATGGACCCTGAGATTGTCCACCACCCCCTGTACCGAGACAGCATCAAAGAGGGCCTCACCGCCATTCCGACGCTCTCAATCGTCACCGCGGCTGAAAATTATGATATTTACGCCAACCCCCGTGAGCGAGGCGTGGAATGGGAGCGGCCGGTTTCGGTGGAGGTGATTTACCCGGATGAATCGGTGCAGGAGGACCTGCAGATCAACGCCGGTCTCAGAATCCAGGGCGGCTGGGGCCGGTGGGAGAATATGCCCAAACACTCTTTCCGGCTTTTCTTCAAAGGGATCTACGGCCCCACCAAGCTGGCCTACCCCCTCTTCCCCAACTCGCCAGTTGAGCAGTTCGACACCCTGATCCTGCGCGGCGGGGTCAACCGTAGTTACGCCGGCAAAACCGCCGGCCTGACGGTCGACCATCGCCTGACCACCTATACCCGCGACGAATGGTTGCGCGCCTCCCAGATCGCCCTGTCGGGCACGGGGTCGCACGGCATCTTTGTCCACCTTTACCTGAACGGGTTGTACTGGGGCTTGTACAACCTGGTCGAACGGCCCGACGCCTCGTTCACCTCGGCCTACCTTGGCGGTGAGAAGGAAGAGTGGTACGCTATGAACCACCGCGGCCAGATCAGCGGCCCGGATAACAAGATCGATACGCTGCTGCGCCAGTTCGCCCGGCTCAGCGACATCGAGCCGTCGGAACGATATGCCGTAGCGGCCGCTTCCGTCGATATGTCTCAATTCATCGATTACGTCATCCTGAACTTCTATGCCGGCAACATCGACTGGTCCGATACCAACTGGTACGCCGGGCTGCACGGTTCCTCCGGCAAGATCCAATTCTTCAGTTGGGATGGCGAGTTGACCTGGCTGGAGGGGGCCAGGATTTTTTTCATCGACGAGGAAGAAGAAGAAATTCCGGACGACCGGTTAAACGTGATCAGCCCAGCCTTCAAAGCCTTGATGGCCAACGATGACTTCAGCATCGCCTTTGCCGACCGGCTCTACCAACATCTCTTCAATAACGGCCCTTTGACCGACGCCAACTCGCAGGCGCGCTGGCTGGAGGTCAACCAAGATATCGACCGGGCCATTATCGCCGAGTCGGCCCGCTGGGGCGACGCCCGGGTTGAACCGCCGATTACTCAGGCCGACTGGTTCCTGGCCCGCGACGACGTTTTGGCCCAGATGGCCGGCAACGCCGACAAACTAGTGGCTTTGAGCCGCGCCCGCGGTTACTACCCTCCGCTTGACCCCCCTCGCTTCAGCCAGCCGGGCGGTCTGGTCACACCCGGCTTCCAGCTAGCCCTGACCCTCCCCCCAACCGACCTCCCTCCAGTCGCTACCAACCAATCTCACTCCGGTCGCAACCAGCCAACCTCCCTCCGGTCGCAACTAACTAACCAACCACCCACCCAACCAACCATCTACTACACCACCGATGGCTCCGACCCCCGCTTACCCGGAACCGGCTTAGTCTCGCCCAATGCCTTTGTTTACCGGTCGCCGCTGGTCATCACTACGACCACCCAGGTGAAGGCCAGGATTTTGGCCGCTGATCCGTCGGCCAGTTCAGGCCAGATTTGGAGCGCCCTCAACCAGGCCACCTTCACCCTGGTGCCGCAGGATCCCAAGCTGCGCCTGACCGAAATCATGTACAATCCGCCCGGCGGGGACAATTACGAATTCATCGAGTTAAAAAACACGGGCGAGGCAGCCGTCGAGCTGGCCAACCTGGCTTTTGTGGCCGGGATCAACTTCACCTTTGCTCCCAACACCCCGCCCCTCCAATCCAATGAATTCATGGTTTTGGTCAATAACGCCGCTGCTTTTGCCGAACGATATCCGGCAGTGTCGATTGGCGGCGTTTACGGCGGCCGGCTCGCCAACAAAGGCGAAGAACTTACGGTACAAGACCCGGCCGGCAATATTGTGCTGACCGTGGCCTATGACGACGAAAACGGCTGGCCGGTCAGTCCCGATGGCCGGGGCGACTCGCTGGTATTGATTGACCCGGCTGGCGACCCCAACGACCCTAAAAATTGGCGAGCCAGCGCCAACCTTTATGGTTCGCCGGGTGCGGATGACCCGAGCCTGAGTTTAGGGCTTAAATGATTTGGGGGTGTTTCAGACAAGTTGACAATTCAGTTTGTCGTAAAACGTGAAGCGTAATGGTTTTGCATTAAGGAAGCTTTACGTTTCACGTTTTACGCTCTACAGACCAGGACGTAGGGTCATTATCTTGAAATTAAGGTGCAAAAGATGGCTAAAATCTATTACATCGGTGATTGGGCGGTGATGTGCGGGCCGGTTTTTGCCGAGACGCCCTTCAACTACACCTACAAAGGGCTGGAACTGTACAACTACGGCCACTGGTTGAAGGACGCGTTGGAGAGCAGCGGCGAACACCAGGTGACCTCAGTGCCCACCTGGGAATTCTACAAGTTGGGACCGGGCGAATATGAAAAAATCCTGGCCGAGTACGAGGTCATCATCTTCAGCGATGTCGAAGCCAAGAACTTTCAACTCGCCCCCAGTTTTTTCGACCGCCAGAAGTTTGGCACGGCTATTCTGACTTTTCCCGACCGCATCCGCCTGACCGTTGAGGCCGTCCACGCCGGCGCAGCGGTCATGTTCCTGGGCGGCTGGCTCTCATTTACCGGTGAGATGGGCAAAGGCGGCTGGAATCGCACCCGCTTGCGGGAAATCCTGCCCGTCGCCTGCCTGGATTATGAGGACCTGGTTGAAAGCACCGAGGGTTTTACCTCCCAGGTCACCCCGGCCGGGCGGGCACAATTCGCCGGTCTGAACTTCAATACCTTCCCCCCGATCCTGGGATACAACAAAACGTTACCGCGAACCGGCTGCGATCTCCTCCTGACCGTCAAAGAAACCGGCGACCCGTTGGTAGCCCGCGGCGCCTTTGGCCGGGGCCGGGTACTGGCCTATATGTCGGACCCCGCCCCCCACTGGGGCTGCAACTTTGTATTTTGGCCGCATTACGCTGATTTTTGGCTGGCCTGTCTGGAAAACGTCCTCTCTTAATTGCAAAAGCCTTTAATAACGTCTGGGCAAGAAATTTGCTGCACACTTTCCCCTGGCGTCGCAAGTGCCCGAAGAAGCGGGCAAAGGACACTAAGATTTTATAAATTCTTTGTGTCCTTCGCGTCCTTTGTGGTTTAATCATTCCTCTTTGGCCAAAAGCGACTTGTGGGTTGGCTAACTTACAAGGTTAAAATTGGCTCAGGTCGATTGACAAGCAACTCAAATCATGTTACAATTGACTTTGTAAGTTCACTAGACTTACAAAACATAACGATTTCCCCTTCTATGAAAAAAGCAACCAGGCAGCAAACTAAATCCCATAACCAACGGTTGGTCCTCAAAACTATTTACCACCAGGGTAAAGTTAGCCGGGCCGACATTGCCCGCCTGACCCGCTTGACTCGGACGACCGTCTCCAGTCTGGTGACCGAAATCATGGCCGATGGCCTGGTTGAAGAGGTGGGCTATGAACCGTCAACCGGCGGCAAACCGGCTACCCTGTTGAGTGTGATCGATGACTCCCGCCACCTCATCGGCATCGACCTGGGCAACAGCGAGTTTCGAGGCGCACTTCTGGATCTGCGGGGGCGGATAAAAAGTCGCTTCAATCTGCCGGTGAACAATCAACATGGCGCCGCCGCGCTGGAGTTGGCTTACCAACTCATCGATGAGTTGGTGGCTGCGGCTACCAGTTCGCTGGTCGGCATCGGCCTGGGTACGCCTGGCTTGATCGATGCGGAACGGGGGGTGGTTCGCCAGGCCGTCAATCTAGATTGGCGCGAGCTGCCTCTTCGCAATTTGCTAACAGCCCGTTACAATGTGCCGGTCTACATCGCCAACGATAGTCAAGTGGCTGCCCTGGGCGAGTACATCTTTGGCCAAAGCCCGGATGATAGCTATAATAATCTCGTTGTGGTCAAAGTGGGTCGAGGCATCGGCGCCGGCATCGTGATCAATGGCCATTTATTTCACGGCGACGGCTTTGGCGCCGGTGAAATCGGCCACGTGAGGGCCGTTGAAAATGGCGAGCTATGCCGCTGCGGCCATTACGGCTGCCTGGAAACAATGGTGAGCAGTCAAGCTATCATCAAACGGGCCAGGCTCATCGCCCAGAATGATCCCCACTCAACCCTGCACCAGTTCGCCCCCCACCCCGACGCCATCACCACCGACGTGCTCCTGCAAGCCTTTGCTACCGGCGACCCGGCGCTGCAAGCCATCATTGCTGAAGTTGGCTACTATTTGGGGATTGCCGTCGCTAATTTAGTCGGGACGTTGAACATCCGGCGGATTGTGATTGCCGGCACCATCGCCCAATTTGGCCAGGCTCTCCTGCAACCTATCCAAAGAGAGATCCAGCAACGGTCGATGGAGATACTGGCCAATGAAACCCACCTCGAAAGCAGCCAGCTAGGCCGGGACATCGTGATTCAAGGCGCAGCCGCGCTGCTGCTCACCCAGGAACTCGGCCTGGTCTGAAGGTTGCAGTTCAAAAATTTTGGTGTCTCTTTGGGAATTTTTACTCGTTCCCAAACTGAGTTTGGGAACGAGTAAAATGATAATTCCCTTCGGCGGTCGGCGGTCAGCCGTCGGTGGTCTATTTTCTTTAAGGAGGGCCAATGGAGAATTAAAAACACCTAGCTTACCTTGATGGCTTCAATCACAATCGTTCAAAAAAACTATTGGGAGGAGACATTATGTCCAAAAAACTGAATATTCTTTTGATTTTGGTCATAGCCTTACTGGTGGTCAGTTGCGCCCCGGCGGCTACCCCGGCCCCGGCCCAACCGGCCGCTGAAGAGCCGGCCGCTGTTCAGCCAGAACAACCACAGGCAGAAGCCGCAGAACCGGCCCCGGCCGCAGCCAGCGAGAAAGTCACTCTGACGATCAACAGTTGGCGGAATGATGACCTGGTCATCTGGCAAGACACCATCATCCCGGCTTTCAACAAACACTATCCCAACATCCAGGTCATTTTTGCCCCCGACGCCCCCGCCGAATATAATGCCGCCCTCAACGCCAAGCTCGAAGGCGGCACCGCCGGCGACCTCATCACCTGCCGCCCCTTCGATGCCTCCCTGGCCCTGTTCCAAAAGGGCTACCTGGCTTCCCTCAACGACCTGCCCGGCCTCGACAACTTCAGTGATGTCGCCAAGAGCGCCTGGATCACCGACGACGGCGCCGACGTCTTCTGTGTCCCGATGGCCTCGGTCATCCACGGCTTCATCTACAACCAGGACATCTTCACCGAACTCGGCCTGACCGAACCTGAAACCGAAGCCGAGTTCTTCGCCCTGCTCGACAAGATCAAGGCAGACGGCACTTATGTCCCCCTCGACATCGGCACCGCCGACCAGTGGGAGGCCGCCACCATGGGCTTCCAGAACATCGGCCCCAACTACTGGAAAGGCGAAGAAGGTCGCCTGGGGCTGATTGCCGGCACCGAAAAGTTCACCGATCCCCAGTATGTGGCTGTGTGGGATGCCCTGGCCAAGTGGAGCCCCTACCTGGCCCCCGGCTTTGAAGCTCAAACCTATCCTGACTCCCAGAACCTCTTCTCGCTGGGGCGAGCGGCCATCTACCCGGCCGGCTCCTGGGACATTGCCCTATTCAACACCCAGGCCGACTTCAAGATGGGCGCCTTCAAGCCGCCCCTGCCCGCCGGCGCCGACCAATGCTACATCAGCGATCACACCGATATCGCCCTCGGCATGAACGCCAAAACCCCCCATCCCGAGGAAGCTCGCCTCTTCCTGGAATGGCTGACCACGCCGGAGTTTGCCGAGTTGTACAGCAACGCTCTGCCCGGCTTCTTCTCCCTGTCCAATGATCCGGTCAAGCTGACCGACCCGGTCGCCCAGGAGTTCGTCGACTGGCGCGCCGAGTGCGGTTCGACCATCCGCAACTCGTACCAGATCCTCTCCCGCGGCGAGCCTAACCTGGAGAATGAGCTGTGGCGGGTCAGCGCCCAGGTCATCAACGGCGACATCTCCCCCGCAGAAGCCGCCCAACAAATCCAGGCCGGCCTGGATAAGTGGTACAAGCCTCAATAAAGATATCGAAACTCTTTTCTCGTTTTCTCGTTTTTCTCGTTTTTCTCGTTCCCATGCTTCGCGGTCCGTTTGGGAACGAGAAGAAACAAGAAGAATCCTGGTAGGGGCCAACGGCCATTCGCCCCTACCAGGAGCGATAAAATACCACCTACCTGGAGGAGAATAATGGCCCAAACACCTGGCCAAAGTCGCCGCCGCAAGCCATTTCCCACCCATATCATCGTCTTTCTGGCCCCGGCCACCCTCATTTACACTTTGTTTATGATTTATCCTCTGCTCGATTCGCTGCGCCTCAGCCTGTACACCTCTATCAGAGGAGGCCCGGATATCTTTGTTGGGTTTCAAAATTACGTTACCCTGATGACGGATGAACTCTGGTCGGTTCGCTTCTGGGGCGCCTTAAAGAACAACTTTATCTTTTTTGCCGTCCATTTTCTGGTTCAGAATCCGGTTGGGCTGCTGCTGGCGGCCCTGTTGAGCGCCCGCCGCCTGCCCGGTCGAACCACCTACCGTACCCTGCTCTTTATGCCCACGATGCTCTCGGTTGTCATTATCGGTTTCATCTGGCAACTGATCTTGAGTCCTTTGTGGGGCATTGCACCGACCTTGCTGGAACTGGTTGGCCTGCAACAATTCTTCAAGCCGTGGCTGGGCCTGGCCAGTTCGGCCCTGATTACGCTATCGTTGATCTCGGTCTGGCAGTTCGTGGGCATCCCCATGATGCTGTTCTATGCGGCTCTTCTCGGTATTCCGGACGAGTTGATCGAGGCGGCGTATGTTGACGGGGCCTCCGGCTGGAAGATCTTCTGGCGGATCAAGTTTCCCCTCATTTTGCCAACGGTCGGGATTGTGACCATCTTAACCTATGTGGGCAACTTCAACGCCTTTGACTTGATTTATACCACCCAGGGCGCCCTGGCCGGCCCCAACTTCTCCACTGACATTATGGGCACCTTCTTCTACCGGACCTTCTTTGGTTTTCAGCTCCAGCTAGGCAACCCCACTATGGGGGCAACCGTGGCGGCCATGATGTTCCTGATCATCCTGGCCGGCGTTTTACTGTACCTGTTTGGCTGGCAGCGCCGCATTCAAACCTACGAAATCTAGGGGGGTGCTATCGTGAGAGATACCTCGAGCTTAAGCTACAAAATCACGCAGGTGTTTGTGCCCCACCTGGTGTTGTTGGCCTATACCATTATCGCCATCTTTCCCGTTATCCTGATTATCATGAATTCGCTCAAGAGCCGTAGAGCGATCTTCAATACCCCCTTCGCGCCGCCTACCTCAGACACCTTTGACCTGATCGGTTACGCCACGGTCTATGCCCGTTCAAACTTCCAGTGGTACTTCGTTAATAGCCTGGTGATTACCCTGGCTTCGATGTTCCTGATCCTGTTTACCGGAGCTATGGCCGCCTACGCCCTGTCTGAATATAAGTTCCGCGGCAACACTCTGATGGGGCTATACCTGGCCCTGGGCATTATGATCCCCATTCGCCTGGGCACGGTCAGCATCCTCCGCCTGGTGGTCTCGTTGGGCCTGGTCAACACCCTGACCGCCTTGATTTTGGTCTACACGGCCATGGGGCTGCCGCTGGCTATTTTTGTACTGCAACAATTCATGCGCCAGGTCCCCGGCGAGTTAAAAGACGCCGCCCGTGTGGACGGGGCCAGCGAGTACCGCATTTTCTGGCTGGTTCTGCCGCTGGTGCGGCCGGCCGTGGCCACGGTGGCCGTTTTTGTGATGATCCCCATCTGGAACGACCTCTGGTTTCCCCTGATCCTGGCCCCCGGCGAGTCGACCAAAACCGTCACCCTGGGCGCGCAGCAATTTTTGGGCCAGTTTGTCAGCGATTGGAATGCCGTGCTGGCCTCGTTGACTCTGGCTATGCTCCCCATTCTGATCTTGTATGTTATTTTTTCCCGCCAGCTCATTCGCGGTTTAACCGCCGGCGCGGTCAAAACCTGATAAAGATGTTTGGTCATTAACTTGGAATTTGCTCAAACGGACCACGCCGCACGCACTACGAAACGTGTTGCGCGAAACGTGATCCGTTTGTCTTAACGGCCATCATTTATCGGCCGAGAACTCTCATATATATCAAGGAGGTTCCCCTATGCGAGTTGGAATTGCCGGTGTCGGTTTTATGGGCAGCACCCACGCGGCCGGCTGGATCGAAACCGACGCCACCATTGCCGGCTTCCTGGCGCAAACGCCGGCCCACGCCGAGGCCCTGGCCCGCCAGTACGGGGCCAGGGTTTACCCTGATTACGAGGCTATGCTGGCCGGCGTCGATGTGGTCGATATCTGTACCCCCACCCACCTGCACCACCCCATGGCGCTCCAGGCCGCCGCGGCCGGCAAACAGGTCGTTTGCGAGAAACCGCTGGCCCGGACCGTGGCCCAGGCCCAAGAAATGATCGCCGCCTGCCAGGCGGCCGGGGTCAAGCTGCTGGTCGCTCACGTGGTCCGCTTCTTTCCGGAGTACGCCCAGGCCCGGGCCGCCGTGGCCAACGGCGATATCGGCCAGCCAGCCGTAGTCCGGCTGACCCGCGGCACCTTCCGCCCCAAAAAAGCCGCCGACAACTGGTTTGTCGATTTCGAGAAGTCGGGCGGGATGATGCTGGACCTGATGGTCCACGATTTTGATTACGCTCGCTGGCTGGCCGGCGAGGTCGAGAGCGTATTTGCCAAAAATATCAGCAGCAGCCGGCCCAACGCCCCGGTCGATTATGGCCTGGCAATCTTGAAACACCGCAACGGAGCTATTTCTCACGTCGAAGGTTCGTGGGCTTACCCGCCGCCGCTGTTCCGCACCCGCTTCGAGATCGCCGGGGCCGACGGCTTTCTGGAATTTGACTCGGGCCGCATGGCTGCCATTGGCCTCCACCACCGTTCCGGCCAGCAAGCCGCCGAAGCGCCCGACGTGCCGCTGCCCAGCAGCCCGCTCAGCGAAAGCCCCTACACCACCCAGATCAAAGCTTTCTACCAGGCTTTGACCCACGACGCTCCGCTTCCGGTCAGCGCGGCCGACGGCCTGGCCGCCCTGCAGATTGCCCTGGCCGCGATCGAGTCGGCCCAAAGCGGAGTCGCGGTGGCCTTGCAGCCGTTACCAGAGGTGTCCGCATGAAAATCGGAATAATGAGCTTTGCCCACCTGCACGCCGAAGCCTACATCCACAACCTGCGGTCTAGCCCCGGTGTGGAGATGATCGGCCTGGCCGATGAGGATCAGGCTCGCGGCCGTCATTTTGCCGGGTTGTTCGACGCCCGGCTCTATCCTTCCTATGAAGCTATGCTGGCCGAGCAGCCCGACGGCGTGCTGGTTTGCTCTGAAAACCTCAACCACCGCCCGCTGGTCGAGCTGGCCGCCCGGGCCGGGGTGCACGTGCTCAGCGAAAAACCCCTGGCCACCACCCTGGCCGACGCCCGGGCCATGGTCGAGAGCTGCCGGCAGGCCGGCGTCATCCTCATGACCGCTTTTCCGATGCGTTTCAGCGCGCCTATCTTGGAGGTCAAGGCCCAACTCGATGATGGCCGCCTGGGCCACATCTACGCCTGTAATACCACCAATCAGGGCCAGATGCCGATCAAACACCGCCAGTGGTTTGTCGATAAGCAGTTGGCCGGGGGCGGGGCGGTGATGGACCACACCGTCCACCTGGCCGACCTGTTACGCTGGTACCTGGGCAGCGAAGTAGTGGAGGTCTACGCCCAAACCAACCACATTCTCCACGCCGGCACGGTTCAGGTGGAAACCGGTGGCCTGATTATGCTGACTTTCGCCAACGGCGTCTTCGCCAGCATCGACTGTAGCTGGAGCAAACCGCTCAATTATCCCACCTGGGGCGGCCTGACCATGGAACTGATCAGCGAGCGCGGCCTGACTATCATCGACGCCTTCAGCCAGAACCTGAACGTTTACAACCAGCGGCAAAATAGCCATTATTGGAGCTACTGGGGCTCCGACGCCAACCAGGGCATGGTCGATGAGTTTGTGGCCGCCATCCGCGAGCAGCGCCCCCCGGCGGTGACCGGCGAGGACGGTTACAAGGCATTGGAAATAGCCCTGGCAGTGTACGCCTCCGCCGCGGCGGGCCAGCCGGTCACATTGCCGCTGACTTAGCATTATGTCATTTCAACTGATTTTCTACTCGTTCCCAAACTGAAGTTTGGGAACGAGTAGAACTGGACGCGGAGCGTGGGAACGAGTAGATAAAATTCTGAAGGAAAATGACTTTATGTCGCTCAAACTGGTAAAGCCGAAACTGGTTCCGCCCCTCGACAACGAATTCCGGCCGGCGGTGTTGGCTAACCGGGCCTTTCAGGACGCGGTCAAAGCCTCCGGCGCGGGCGTTCCCCTGGTCTTTGGGCTGGAACGGGCCGACGGCGCGCTCTCCCGCTTTGAAACCACCGTCTGGCCCGACGACCATCCCCAGGCCGCGGCCAACCTGACCTATGCCGAACGGCTGGTCAAATTTTTATTGTGGCAGCGGGGCGGCTGGAAAGTGTACGTCGGCGGGCCGACCACTGTCGGCCGGCACATCCAGGCGACCTACGCCCCTACCGGGGCGCGGCGGTTCGATTACCACTTTATGGGCGAGCAGGTCTACGAAAAAACCTTTACAGTTGTACCTATGGCCCCCGAAGATGTGCCCCCCGCCCGCGAAAGTGGGCAGGCCCTGGGCCGGCATCTGGACGGCTACCGCATTGGTTTTGACCTGGGCGCCTCGGATCGCAAGGTCTCGGCCGTGGTCAACGGTGAAGCGGTCTACAGTGAAGAGGTTATCTGGCAGCCGCGCCAGCAAACCGACCCGCAGTACCATTATCGCGAGATTTTGGCCGCCCTGAAAACGGCCGCCGCCAAAATGCCCCGGCTGGACGCCATCGGCGGCAGTTCGGCCGGCATCTACGTCAATAACCGGCCAATGGTCGCCTCGCTGTTCCGGGGCGTGCCGCCGGAACGGTTCGACGAAATCAGGCATCTGTTTCTGCGCTTGCGGGACGAGTTTGGCGTGCCGCTGGAGGTGATCAATGACGGCGATGTGACTGCCCTGGCCGGCTCGATGTCGCTGGAGGATAACGCCGTTCTGGGGCTGGCGCTGGGTTCCAGTGAGGCGGCCGGTTACGTGGATCGAGCCGGCCACATCACCGGCTGGCTGAACGAGCTGGCCTTCGCCCCGGTCGATTACAGTCCCGCCGCGCCGGTTGACGAATGGTCGGGCGACCGGGGCTGCGGCGCGCTCTACTTTTCACAGCAATGCGTCTTCCGGCTGGCCCCCAAAGTCGGTATGGCCATTCCGGCCGGTCTCACCGATGCGGAGAAGCTCAAATTGGTGCAGGAGAAGTTGGAGGCTGGCGAGCCAGGAGCTGTCCAAATCTGGCAGAGCATTGGCATCTATCTGGGTTACGCCGTGGCTCATTACGCCGATTTTTATGACTTGAAACACGTGTTGATTTTGGGCCGGGTGACGTCCGGGCAGGGAGGCTCGCTCATTCTGGCCGGGGCCGTTGAGGTTTTGCAAGCGGAGTTTCCGGAGTTGGCTGCCCGGATCAACCTGCAACTGCCCGATGAAAAGAGTCGCCGGGTGGGCCAATCGATTGCCGCGGCCAGCCTGCCGGCCATAAAAAGCTAGACAAACCGCAAAGGACGCAAAGAACGCGAAGTTTTTTACAACTCGGTGACAACGATGCGAGAGGATCCACTTTCAAAAGAGATTATCGGAGCAGCTATCGAAGTTCATCGCCACTTGGGGCCGGGTTTGTTGGAGTCAGCCTATGAGGAATGTTTGGCATATGAATTGTTTCAGCACGGCATCGCTTTCGAACGACAGAAGCCTTTGCCAGTGGTCTACAAGGAAGTGCGCCTTGACGCCGGTTTCCGAGTTGACCTGTTAGTTGAAGGCTTAGTAGTGGTCGAGTTGAAAGCGGTAGAGACCATAGCCCCAATCCACGAAGCCCAAGTGATAACTTATCTTCGATTAACTAGCTGTAAATTAGGATTACTGCTCAATTTCAATGTAGTTCGACTAAAAGACGGCATTAAACGATTGGTATTGAATTTCTAATCTTTGCGTCCTTCGCGTTCTTTGCGGTTAAATAGAGTTTGTTGTAGATCATTGTGCAAGAGAGGGAAAATTGTATGAAGTTCAAGTTCAAGCTCGAGACCGCTCAGATTTTTGTCCCGGATGGCCTGCCGGCGGTTGAAGCCCTGGCCAGAACGACCCATCTGGCCATTGGCGCCCACCAGGACGACCTGGAAATCATGGCCATCGACGGCATTCTGCGATGTTTTCAGCGCCAGGATTACTGGTTCAGCGGCGTGGTAGTGACCAACGGCCGCGGTTCGGCCCGCACCGGTATCTACGGCGATTTCAGCGACGACCAGATGTGGGCGGTGCGCAACAAGGAACAGCGCAAAGCGGCCATCGTCGGCGAGTACGCCGCCCAAATCCTGCTCGATTATCCCAGCGCCGCGGTCAAAGATGGCGCCAACCAACAGCCGGTTGAGGATCTGGTTCAAATCCTGCAAACAGCTCGCCCGGAAATCGTCTATACCCACAACCTGGCCGACAAGCACCCCACCCATGTCGGCGTGGCCGTCAAGGTGATTGAAGCCATCCGCCGTTTGCCAGAGACGGACCGGCCCCGCCGCCTGTACGGCTGCGAGGTCTGGCGGGATTTGGATTGGCTGCTGGATGAGGACAAAGTGGCCTTTGATTGCTCGGCCCAGGAGAATCTGCAAATGGCCCTGGTCGGCCTGTTCGACTCGCAGGTCAGCGGCGGCAAACGGTACGATTTAGCCACCATGGGCCGCCGCCGCGCCCACGCCACTTACCATGCCTCCCACCAGACCGATGTCACTACCGGGCTGGTCTTTGCGATGGACCTAACCCCGCTCATTGCCGATATAAGCCTGGATATTGGCGCTTTTGTGCAAGGCTACCTCAATCGATTTGCCGAGGATGTCAATCGGCGGCTAAAATCAGTTATGGTGGATGGTTAAAATTAACGAGGCTTTCAAAGGGGAAAATCAACAACCATTATCCAACCTCGGCCTAATCTTCAACAAAAAACTATGACCGAAAATCTGTTGTTGTTACCCCAACCGCACCGGCTGACCTACCAGGCAGACATTCTCCCATTGACAGATGGCAAACTGCTCATTTTGGATAGCCCTTTTCCTCAGGAATTATGGTTCAGCGCCCGGCGACTGCAGCAAGCTCTCCGGAAATACGCCGGAGTGAGCTGGCAAATTGTTGCCGGCAACGCCATTCCCGGCGACCGGGTCGGTCTGGTCATCAGTTTGGCGCCGGCTGCAACCAATCACCCGCAGGGTTATACCTTGAACATCACTTCGCAGACTATGTCCATTGTTGCCAGCTCGACCGCCGGGGCCTACTACGGGGTGATTACGCTAATTCAAATATTGCAGCAAAGCCAGGGGCATTTACCGGCGCTGCGGATTAGCGACTGGCCCGACTTTCCCAACCGGGGGGTGATGCTGGATATCAGCCGGGGCAAGGTCCCCACTATGACCACTCTCTTCAACCTGGTCGATCTACTGGCCTCCTGGAAGATCAACCAGCTTCAGCTCTACACCGAGCATACCTTTGCCTACCAAAATCACCCGGCGGTGTGGGCCGACGCCTCGCCCATGACCGGGGAGGAGATTTTGGCCCTCGACGCCTATTGCCGGGAGCGATTCATCGAGCTGGTGCCCAATCAAAATACCTTCGGGCACATGCGCCGCTGGCTCGTTCACGACCGCTATCGCCATCTGGCCGAATGTCCCTACGGTTGCAATACCGGCGACCCGGAGTGGGGCTATTTTGAGGAGCCGTTCTCCCTCTGCCCCACCGATCCCGGCAGTTTGGAGCTGGTCCGCAGCCTGATGGACGAGCTATTGCCTCACTTCAGCAGCCGCCAATTCAACGTGGGTTGTGATGAAACCGTCGATCTGGGTTGCGGGCGTAGCCGGGAGTTGGTGGCCGAACGGGGCAAGGGCCGAGTTTACCTGGAGTTCCTGCTCAAAATCTATCAGGAGGTCAAAAGGCGCGGCCATACCATGCAATTTTGGGGCGATATCGTCATGGCCTACCCGGAGTTGGTGGCTGAACTACCGCGTGACGTTATTGCCCTGGAGTGGGGCTACGAAGCCGGCCACCCCTTTGACCAACATGGGGCCAGATTGGCCGATTCAGGCATCCCATTTTATGTCTGTCCCGGCACCTCCAGTTGGAACTCTATTGCCGGCCGCACCGGCAACGCCCTGGCGAATCTGCGCAATGCGGCTCAAAACGGCCTCAGGCACGGCGCGATCGGCTACCTCATCACCGATTGGGGCGACAACGGTCACTGGCAACCGTTGCCAGTCAGTTATCTGGGCCTGGCTTACGGCGCAGCCCTGGCCTGGGCTTACCAGGCCAATCAGGAGCAGGATATGGCGCAAGCCGTCAGCAGCTACGCTTTTGGCGACTTCACCGGCCGCACCGGTAAGGCGGCTTACGATTTGGGCAATGCCTACAGCCAAATGGATTTGCCCAGTCACAATAACTCCATTCTGTTCCGGCTCTTGCAGGAAAACCCGGCTGAGATTGTCGCCCATACCGGATTGACCGAGGCCAAACTCCAAGAGACTCTGGCTTACCTGGATCAAGCCAGCGCCCGGCTGCCCGAACTCCAGCCCCACCACCCCGAAGCTGATCTTTTTAAACGTGAGTTGGGCTGGGCTGCCGACATGCTCAAGCACGCTTGCCGGCGGGGTATCTGGGCATTGGATCAACGGGATAGCGACCTGCGCCGGCAACTGGCCCAAGATGCCGACAGCCTGCTGGCCGACTTTTCCGAAATATGGTTGGCCCGGTATCGACCCGGCGGGCTTGAGGAAAGCCGAGCTGGTTTGGAAAAGATGAGGTGGGATTATAGAAGTTAGGAGATTGGGGATTGGAGATTAGGAGATTCGAGATTGTTAGCCGCTGATCTCCCTATCTCCAAATCTCTTAATCTCCTACTCGCTAACAAAGGAAATACCCAATGACCGACATGCTCGTTAAACTCTACAACTTACCTGACCTGGAGCCGGTTTTGGCCCAACAAAGAGCCGCCGGAGTTGAGATTCGGCGGGCGATGGCCGCGGAGAAGCGGCTTGTGGTCAACTGGGTGGCGCAGACTTTTCAGCCGGGCTGGGCCAGCGAGTGTGAGGTGGCTTTTGCCCAACAGCCCATCGCTTGCTTCATTGCCATCGAGCACGGCCAACTGGCCGGTTTTGCCTGCCACGACGCTACCTGTAAAAACTTCTTCGGACCAACCGGGGTCAGCAACAACCAACGCGGCCGGGGTATTGGCAAAGCGCTGCTGCTGGCCTGTCTCCACGCGCTGGCCGGTCAGGGGTATGCTTACG
Source organism: uncultured Caldilineaceae bacterium (assembly GCA_964398055.1). Taxonomy (GTDB): domain Bacteria; phylum Chloroflexota; class Anaerolineae; order 4572-78; family J111; genus CAYNLK01. The sequence goes on along the minus strand of CAYNLK010000007.1, from coordinate 161,573 downwards.
CCATCATCGGCGGGGTAGGGCCGGTGGAGTTCTATGCTAAAACCGTTGGCGCTGTGGTCATCGCAGATTCGGATCCGGGTATTTATCAGGGTATGTTGACCCCATAATTGAAACAGGTGAGTATAAACTATATGAGCGTACAACAATCCTATCTCTTCCGAGAAATCCACGAACAACCGGACGTATTGAGCCGGTTGGTAGCCCGAGAAACGCCCAAAATCCGGCAATTGGCCGCAGCCATCAAACAGCGTAACATCAGCTACGTCATCATCGCCGCCCGGGGCACCAGCGACAATGCCGGTCGCTATGCCCAATATCTGCTGGGAGCAGTCAACGGGTTGATGGTCGCTCTGGCCACGCCCAGCCTCTTTACCATTTACCAGCAGCCGCCCCGTTTTGGCAATGCCCTGGTGTTGGGCATCAGCCAGAGCGGCCAAAGCCCGGACATTGTGGCCGTGCTGGCCGAAGCGCGACGACAAGGAACACTGACCGCGGCCATCACCAACGATCCGGACTCCGAGTTAGGGCAGACCGTTGATTTTGTAATCGACCAGCAAGCCGGCCAGGAGCGTTCCATTGCCGCCACCAAAACCTACACCAGCCAACTGGCAGCCATCGCCCTGTTGAGCGCCAGCCTGGCCAACGCCGCTCAGATGGAATCAGCCCTGCTGCAAATTCCTGAGATTGTGGCCGCTACCCTGACGATGGAACCAGAGATCGGCCAGATTGCCCAGCGCTATCGTTACATGCGGGATTGTGTCGTGATCGGCCGGGGCTACAATTACGCCACCGCCTTTGAGTTGGCCCTGAAATTGAAGGAGTTGACCTACACTATCGCCGAGCCTTACAGCAGCGCCGACTTTCTGCACGGCCCGCTGGCCCTGATCGAGCACGGCTTTCCGGCCATCGTCGTTGCCCCGTCAGGGGTGATCTTGCCGGAAATTCAAGAGTTCATTCGCACCTTGAAAGAGCGTGAGGCCGAAGTGGTCGCCATCAGCGATGAGCCGGAGACTCTGGCCCTGGCCCGCATTCCCCTGGCCCTGCCCCGCCCCGTGCCGGAGTGGCTCTCCCCAATCACGGCGATTATACCCGGGCAACTCCTGGCCATGCACCTGGCCTACGTGCGGGATTATGACCCCGACCATCCGCGCGGGCTGCGGAAAATCACCCAAACCCGTTAGTGCTCACAACCAGGGATTGCTGGCTCGCTCGCGGCCGATGGTGGTGATGGGGCCGTGACCCGAACAGACGGTTGTGTCATCCGGCAGCACCATCAACTTTTCGTTGATGCTGTGCAGCAACGTTTCAAAACTGCCGCCGGGTAAGTCGGTCCGGCCAATGCCATCGGCAAAGAGCACGTCGCCGTCAAAGATGATTTTGGCCCTGGCTTCATAAAAACTGACATGGCCCGGCGTGTGGCCGGGGGTATAGAGGACTTGCAGAGAGTAATTGCCAAATGAAATCGTATCGCCTTCGGCCAGCAGTAAATCCGGCTCCGGGCTGGGTGGAGCTTCCAACCCAAAGAGGGCGGCGCCGCCATTTTGCCTGAGCAAGGGCAGGTCGAGCGGATGCAAGGCCAGCGGCGCCCCCAACGCCGCCGCCAGCGGACCATTAGCCATAATGTGGTCAAAATGGGCGTGGGTGTTCAGAATGTATTTGATGGTCAGGCCGGCGGCTTCGACCTCGGCCAGGATGCGTTCGGCCTCATCGCCGGGATCGATGATGACGCCCGCGCCGGTTTCCTCGCAGCCAGCCAGGTAGCAGTTCGCCTGAATCATTCCAACAGGTAGCTGTTTGACGATCAACGTTGCCTCCTCCACGATGGGGCGATTGTCACAAGCTGGTCTACCAATTTCCTATTGATTAGACAATTCCCATATGGTATGTTAGTATTGCTTTTGTTCAAAAGTAATGAAGCGGACCCTTAAAAAAGAAGCAACTGATTTCAGCCAGAGAAAAGTTTTTGGCTGAAAGGAGGTTGCTTTTTTCGTTGTGGTTGGTTGGTTTGCTGGTTGGATAGTTGGCTTGAAACAGTCTGCCAACCAACTAACCAACAATCCACCTGCCTATCCGTGCCAGTATACCATAGCAGGCAATAAGGGGCGAACAAGCCGCCAATTGTGAGAAAGATGAGCAGTTCTAGTCGTCTTCAATTTGAATACATTATCTTTGACCTGGATGAAACGCTCTACCCCAAGGAATCCGGGCTGATGCAAGCTCTGAGCGACCGGATGCTGCACTATATGACCCACCAACTCGGCCTGCCGGCCGACGATGTGCCGGCCAAACGACGCTATTTTTATCAGAAATACGGAACCACCCTACGCGGCTTAATGGAAGAGGATAGAGTCGACCCGGTCGATTTCCTGACTTATGTTCACGATGTGAAACTGAGCGATTATCTAAGCGCCAGTCCACCGCTCGACAATATGCTGCGAGAGATTCCTCTACGCAAAGTCATCTTTACCAATGCTGACGCGGCCCACGCCGAGCGGGTGCTCAATACACTGCGCGTTCGGTTCCACTTTGAGCAGATCATCGATATCAGCGCCACCGGTTACAAGAATAAGCCCGACCCTTTGGCTTACCAGGCTGTTCTGGCTTTGCTGGGGATTGCCGGCGAACAATGCATTATGGTCGAAGACACACCCCGCAATTTGCTCCCGGCCAAGGATTTAGGCATGACCACCATTCTCATTGATGGCAGCGGCGCTCCCTCGCTAGGCATCGATTACACGGTGCCGACGGTTTTCCACGTGGGCCATGTGATCAAGAACTTGATACCTCTGGAAGGACTCTTTTAGCCCCTTATGTCTTCAAATGAAAAAGTTTCGGAAACCACCTTTCGTGTCCGTTATGCTGAGACCGACCAGATGGGGCTGGTTCACCACGCCTCTTATGTAGTCTGGCTGGAAGAGGGTCGCAGCAACTGGATGCGCAGCCGGGGCAGCTCCTACGCTCAGTTTGAGCAAGAGGGCCTGGTGCTGGCTGTGACCGATCTGAACGTTCGCTATCACCGCGCCGCCCGTTATGACCAGCCGGTGACGGTGCGCTGCTGGGTGACCGAGGTCCGCAGTCGCCAATTGCAATTTAGCTACCAAGTTGTAGATCCCGCCACGGGCGAGCTTTTTGTGACGGCTACCACCAAACATATCTGCCTCAATCGCCACGGCAAAGTTACCAACATCCCACCCCGCTGGCAAAAATTTTTAAAACAGGAATCGTAAAATCATGAGATATGTAGAATTTGGCAAAACCGGTGAAAAAGTATCAGAGATGTGCCTGGGCACGATGATGTTTGGCCTGCGCTGTGACCAAGCCGAGTCAGACCGCATCCTGGGCGCGGCGCTTGAGTACGGGGTCAACTTTATTGATACCGCGCCCATGTACGGGAATGGCTTGACGGAAGAAATTCTGGGCCAAATTATGGTGGGCCGGCGCGACCAACTGTTCGTGGCAACCAAAGTCCATAAGGGCGTTGACGCTGACAGCATCCTGACCAGCATCGACGAGAGTCTGGCCCGGCTGCGACTCGATTACGTTGATCTATATATGATCCACTGGCCGGTCGAAGGGATGCGAGTTGAAGAGATAATGGCCGCCCTGAATAGAGTGGTCGCTCAGGGCAAAGCTCGTTATGTGGGCTGCTGTAACTATCCGGCCTGGTTGGTGGCCTATTCCAATGGCGTGGCCGAACGAAACGGCTGGCCGCAGTTGGTCTGCAATCAGATTGCCTATAATCCTATTGAACGAGGTGTTGAAATAGAGATTCTGCCGCAGGCTTTGGCCCAAAATATCGCCATCACCGTCTATCGGCCGCTGGTGGCCGGGCTGCTGGCAGGCAAATATAAAAGCGGCCAGCCTTTGCCAGCCGACTCACGCGTCCAAACCGACACCCGCCTGTTGACCTGGTTAGCTCAATACGGCGACCAAGTTGACCAGTTCAACCGGCTGGCCCAGACCCGCGGCCTGCATCCGGCCCAACTGGCCATTGCCTGGGCGCGCTTCTCGCCGGCCGTCACCAACCCCATTGTGGGGGCCAGTTCCCTGCGGCAGTTGGAAACCACTGTAGCGGCCTTTGAGTTTGAGCTTTCAGCGGACGAGCATGAGGCCATAACCCAACTTTTTGGCGCAGAAGTGTGGGAAGAAGGCTTGCAGCGATTTCCGGGGTTGCGTTATAATTTTCCACGCCTCCGCCGTAATTTGAATCTGGCCCGCTAAACCTGACCAACCAAAAAGTGGTCTCACTGCTTCAGTGAGACCACTTTTTTATCAAAACTATCATCAAGCCGGCAGCGGAGCCGTTGAAGGCGGGACAACTCGGGGTGGAATATCCTGATCTTCTTCTGAGGACCCCCTCTCAGTCGCCTTTCCTTGCCTGGGCGTTTCGCCCGAAATAAGGTTATCGCCGTCGGCCATAATCGCCGCAAACTGTTCGGCATCCAGTGTCTCTTCTTCCAGCAGGCGCTTGGCTACTGCTTTCATCTTGTTGATATTGTCCCGCAAAATCTGCAAAGCCCGCTGGTGAGCCTCATCGACCAACCGCCGGACCTCAAAATCGATCTGTTCGGCCACTTCTTCGCTGTAGTTACGCTGCTCACTGAGCTGCCGCCCCAGAAATATGAGTTCCTCTTTGTCGCCAAACGTCAACGGCCCCAGTTTTTTACTCATACCGTAGCGAGTCACCATCGCTCGGGCCATGCGGGTAATACTGGCCAGGTCGCCGCGAGCGCCGGTGGTCACATCAGTAAACATAATCTCTTCGGCCGCCCGGCCGCCCAGCCCCACCGCCAGGCGCGCCTTGAATTCAGACTCGCTAATCAGGGTTTGGTCATCCTCCGGCAAAAACATCGTAAAACCACCGGCCCCACCGCGGGCAATGATGCTGACCTTGTGCACCGGGTCGGCTTCCGGGATCAGGTGGGCCACCAGGGCGTGACCGGCTTCGTGAAAGGCCACAATTTCAAGCTCCTCCGGGCTGATCACCCGGCTGCGCCGTTCCGGCCCCAGACGAATCTTCTCGACCGCTTCTTGCAAATCGGTCATAGTAATCTGCTTTTGATTACGGCGAGCCGCCAGGATCGCCCCCTCGTTGACCACGTTCTCCAGGTCGGCCCCGGAGAAACCGATGGTTGTTTTGGCCAGGGCTTCCAAATTGACATTCATACCGAGCGGCTTGCCCCTGGTGTGAACCTCCAGAATCTTCTGGCGACCCAGCCAATCCGGCCGATCTAAAACCACCCGGCGGTCAAAACGACCGGGGCGCAGCAGGGCCGGATCAAGAATATCGGGCCGGTTGGTGGCAGCAATAACGATCACGTTGGTATCCGTTTCAAAGCCATCCATCTCTACCAGAATCTGGTTGAGGGTTTGTTCACGCTCATCGTGGCTACCGCCCAGGCCAGCCCCCCGGTGACGCCCCACGGCATCGATTTCGTCTACAAAGATGATACAGGGGCTATTGCGCTTGGCCTGGTCAAACAGGTCCCGCACCCGGCTGGCCCCCACACCCACAAACATTTCCACGAACTCGGAACCGGAGATGCTAAAAAACGGCACACCGGCCTCGCCGGAGACGGCCTTGGCCAGCAGGGTTTTACCACAACCCGGCGGCCCCACCATCAAGACGCCCTTGGGAATGCGGGCCCCGATCGAGATAAATTTTTCCGGTTCGCGCAGGAACTCAACTACTTCGGCCAGCTCCTGTTTGGCCTCGTCAGCGCCGGCCACATCGTCAAAGGTGATGGTCGGCTTGTCGCCGGTAAACATCCGGGCCCGACTCTTGCCAAAACTCAAGGCCTGGCTATTAGAACCCTGCGCCTGCCGCACCATAAAAAAGAGGAGACCGCCAAAAATCAACAGGGGCAGAATGGTAATGGCCAGGGTGCCCCAATCACTCCAGGCGCTGGGAGGGATGATCTCAATTTCGATTTCTCTGAGTTTGTCTTGAGTTACGCCCAAATCCTCAAAGGTCTTGACGATGCTAACGCTTGTTTCTTTGCGTGAGCGAGCCGCCGGCCGATTGGATTGGAGATACTCAACCGTCACATCATTATCCTTAACGGTAATCTTTTTAACCTGACCGGCCTTTACCTGATCGGCCACAGTGGTAATATCCAATTCATTGCGATCACGGGGAGTAGAAAAAACACTAAAAATCAGCGCGGCTACAGCCAGAAGAATCAATAAATAAACGATACTATTTCTGAATAAACCAGAATTCACACTTTTCCTCCGGGAAAACTAAAGAAGTCGAAGGTAATTATACCATAAAAACGGGATTCGCCAACCAATTTGTAAACATAAATCACTCGACTACCTGGAGCTGGCGCAGCATCAGCGCTCCAAAATTATCTGCTTCAGCCCGGCCAGGTTCAAGAATCGGTAAGCGAACCTGGGTGTTTGGCTCATAGAAGCCGATTCGAAGTCGGTAGTCCCCGGGGATAGTGGTGGGGGGAATGGAGAGCTGGTAGGTGTCTACCATCATTTCACCCACCTGCCATTGACGGGTCGGCCGGAGTCCGCCGAGCGGCGACGCGTCGATTTGAGATACAATTCCGCCCTGGGGTGTCGTCAGATGGATGAAAAGAGCATAATCAGCCGCGGGCGGGGCAACGGCTTGCCAGAAGAAAGTCAGCCCGATAAGCTCGCCAGCTTTATACTGGAGTCGCGGGATTTCATAAGCAGTCAACACAATTTGGCCGCCCAAATTGGCCCCAACGGGAATGCGCGACCCACTGCTAACCAGCAGAGTGACCAAACTGCGATTGGAGACCACTGAACCCGGCGGTGGGTCCTGAGTAATTACTGTCCCCGGTAGTTCGACGCTCCAATCTTCATATTTCTGCACAATCAGATCATAAGAGTTCAGGAGCTGTTCGGCCTCGTCATAGGATTTGCCGGTAACATCGGGCAGTTCAATCAAAGGCGGCCCCTGACTCAGCACCACCCCAACCGTACTACCCAAATCGACAGCCGCTCCGGCCGGGACGGTCTGGCGAATGATGGTGAAAGCGGGATAAGTGGGGTGAGGTTCCTCCCCCTCGACGACCATTTCCAGGCCCAATTCCTGTAGTCCGGCCCGCGCCACCGCTTCCTCCTGGCCTACCACATCGGGCATCCGCACCTGGCCCGACTGCAAGGTTGGCAAGGCCGTGGGGACAGCCCGGTTCCCGCCAAACGAGGGGATATAAGCCCGGTAAACAGCCACAAAAAGAGGAATCAACCCAACCACTGCAATGATAGCCACCAGCCCTAACATCAACATAATCACATCAAAACCACTCTGACGCTCTCTTGAGGCTGTGGCAGTAGCCGCGGCGGCTTGAGCAGCCGGTACAAAATCCGGCCGGGTCAGTGGCCCAACCACCGGAGCCGGTGGATAGCCAACCGATTGCAAAGGCGACCCAACCACCGCCGAAATAGGCGCCTGATAGCCGGCGGCGCTGAGGACACCCTGCTTATACATAATCAACGCTTCCCGCAAATGGTCGGCGGTCAAAAAACGCTCGTTAGGATTCTTGGCCATAGCCGCATCGACAATCCGGGCCAGCGGTTCGGGAATGTGGGGATCGAGCTGGTCGACCGGGATATGGGCCTCATACAATTGTTTGCGGGCCACATCCTGATCATCCACGCCCACAAAAGGCACCCGCCCGGTCACCATCTCATAAATAATGATGCCAAGCGCATAAACATCGGTCGCCGGCAGTACCCGGTCGCCGGCGGCCTGTTCCGGGGCAAAATAGGCCGGCGTTCCCCATACAACTTCGCCCTCATCCATGGCGCTCTCGCCCAGAGCCCGGGCCAGACCAAAGTCGGTAACCTTGGCCTGGTTGGTGGGGGTAATCAGAATGTTACCCGGCTTTAGATCGCCATGCACCAGCCCGGCCCGGTGGGCCGCGCCCACCGCCGAGCAAATCTGAATGGCGTACTCAACGGCCTGATCTACCGGTATCTTGGTTTGCTCGTTGATGGCCGCCCGCAAATCAGAACCGGCAATCCACTCCATTACAATGTAGGGTCGATTTTTGTCTTGCCCAAAATCATAGACCGCCACAATATAAGAGTCGCTCAGGCGGGCCGCGCTCTGGGCTTCCCGGTGAAAGTTGACCAAAAAATTAGGGTCGCGGATGTATTGTGGGCGCAGCACTTTGACGGCCACCATCCGGTCCAGAGCCATATCCTGGGCCTGGAAGACCTCGGCCAGGCCGCCTTCACCGATTTTCCTGAACAAGCGGTAACGATTATTAAAAATTGTAGGGAGTTGGAGTTCCATAGGCTGCGTTGAAGCTATGAAAAAGTCTGTGCCCTATTTTACCCTATGTAAGCCAACCTACCAAACGGACAGGGGTAGGATTTTGCGTTTGGGCATAGGTCGACCCTATAATTTCGGACTGCGTAAGAATGAATGGAATACGCAGTCCGCAATACCCAACAGATATGACCTCAGCTGGAGGAATACACGACTGAGATGACCAACTCTCAAAATCGTTGGAGTGAATCCGACTCCCAACTCTACCAAAAACTGGCGCCGGTAGCAGTGCCAGCCCGGGCCGAGCAAATGGCCAGCCTGCTGACGCTGCTACCGTTTGATGTGCATGAATCATTCCGGGCCGTTGATCTGGGCTGCGGCGAGGGGTTGCTCGCCTACGCCCTGCTCGACTGCTTTCCCCAGGCCGAATTGGTCGCCCTGGACGGCTCGGCGGCGATGCGGTCCCTGGCAACCCGGCGGCTCCACCCGTTTGGCCGGCGCGCTCGGATCCAGCCGTTTGAGCTGGCCTCACCGGATTGGCTACCCCACGTAAAGGGGGCGGAGGTCGTGCTCTCTTCCCTATGCCTACACCATCTCAACGGACCCCAGAAACAGGCCCTCTTTGCGGCTCTGGCCGAGCGGCTCTCTCCTCGCGGCGTGCTGCTCATTGCCGACCTGGTCGCGCCCCAGCGGCCGGAGGCGCGGGAACTGTTTGCAGCCGCCTGGGAGCGGGCGGCCCAGGTTCAATCCCTGGCCGTGGCCGGCTCAACTGCGCTGTTTGACCTGTTTGTCGAGCGTCAGTGGAACTACTATTATTTTGACGACCCGGTCGACACCCCTTCGCCCCTGTTTGACCAGTTGCTGTGGCTGCAGCAGGCCGGTTTTGAGGTGGTCGATTGCTTCTGGCTGCATGCCGGGCATGCGATTTATGGGGGGTATAAAAGCCGGTCGAGCGGGGTGAGCGGGGCATCTTTTGAGACAGCGCGGCGCTCGGCGGAGACGGCTCTAAATACGCTTCAGTAGGTGTGAGAATTCAGGTTTCTGGCTGATGAGCAGGCCAATATTAATCCACAGATAACCACAGATGCGTCCAAAATTTTAGGTGGATAAGGTGACCGGCACTTTCACCACGATTTCTGAGCAAAAATTAAGGCGATTTGACTGCAATTCCAAGCCAAGATGAGTTGGAAGTGCCGGTCACCTAAAAAATTGGACAGACCTATTTTCACAGATGGTTTATCTTAGCTGAGTTCATCTGGGTCTATCTGTGTCCATCTGTGTCCATCTGTGGACTGTTAAAGATTTTTCAGACAGTCTCTCTAAGAGAGCCGCCTCAGCCCCCGACGCTGGGCAAACCGGCCAGGGCCATAGCGACCTCTTCGGCCGGATATTCGTAATCTTGCAGCTTGCCGGCCTGGTAATCCAGGTAGGCCTGCACGTCAAAGTGGCCGTGGCCACTCAGGTTGAACAGGATCGCCCGGCTGACCCCTTCTTGCTTGCAGCGCAGGGCTTCGCGGATGGCGACGGCAATAGCGTGATTCGACTCGGGGGCAGGCAGGATACCTTCGGCCCGGACAAAGAGGGTGCCGGCTTCAAAAGTCTCGAGCTGGTTGACGGCGATAGCCTCAATTTGACGCAGGTTGAGCAAATGGCTGACCATCGGGGCCATGCCGTGGTAACGCAGACCACCGGCATGGATGCCAGCCGGCACAAAAGTACTGCCCAGGGTGTGCATCTTGACCAGCGGGGTCAGATGAGCCGTATCGCCAAAGTCGTAGGCATACGGCCCCTTGGTCAGACTGGGGCAGGCGGCCGGCTCCACTGCAACGACCCGTACATTAGCCTCACCGCGCAATTTGCGGCCGATGAAGGGAAAGGCTAACCCCGAAAAATTCGACCCGCCGCCGGTGCAGCCGATGACCACATCAGGATAATCCTCGGCCAGTTCCATCTGCTCCAACGCTTCCAGGCCAATCACCGACTGGTGCATCAGCACGTGGTTGAGCACGCTGCCCAGGCTGTAATTGGTATTCGGATCTTTTACCGCGGCCTCAACCGCCTCGGAGATGGCAATACCGAGAGAGCCGGTTGAGTCGGGGTTGGCCGCGAGGATTGCCTTACCGGATTCGGTCTCGGTGCTGGGGCTGGGCACAACCGTGGCCCCATAGGCTTCCATCAACCCCCGGCGATACGGTTTCTGATTGTAGCTAACCCGGACCATAAAAACCTTACACTCCAGCCCGTAAACAGCGCAGGCAAAGGAAAGAGCCGAACCCCACTGGCCGGCGCCGGTTTCCGTCGTCAGCCCCGTTTTGCCTTCCTGCTTGTTATAGAAGGCCTGGGGTAGGGCTGTATTGAGCTTGTGGGAACCTACCGGGCTGACGCCTTCATATTTGTAGTAAATCCGAGCCGGGGTATCGAGCGCCTTTTCCAAGCGACGGGCCCGGTAAAGGGGCGTTGGTCGCCATTGGCGGTAGACCTCCCGCACTTCCTCGGGAATTTCGATCTCCCGGTCGGTGTTGACCTCTTGCATAATCAAGGCCATCGCAAACAGCGGGGCCAGGTCGTCAGGGCCAACGGGCTGGCCAGTGCCGGGATGCAATACCGGCGGCGGCGGCTGCGGTAAATCCGCCGCAATATTGTACCAGGCCTGCGGGATATGGACCTCAGGCAAAAGATGTTTTACAGTGCTCATATACCCTCCTCTTTTTTGGGTGGTGGATTGATTGGCGCAGAGTATAACACGAAGGCTAATCTGCGTCAATCGACCCCGAAAAATCGGTTCACGCTTGCCTTTTCCCGGCATCGGACTACAATCGCGGCGTTATGGTCGATCAGGTTACCCCGGCGGTTAGCCATCCCTCAACGGGTCAACTGGCCTGGCAAGTCGGCGTGGCAACGCTGAGCCGGCTGTTATTGAACACTGCCCGCCGCTTTATCTATCCGTTTGCGCCGGCGCTAAGCCGCGGGGTGGGGGTGCCGCTGACCGCGATTACATCGCTGATTGCGCTCAACCAGGTGGCCAATCTGTTGAGCCCGTTGTTTGGTCCCCTGGGCGACCGGTGGGGTTACAGATTGATGATGTTGGCCGGGCTGACGATGCTGGCGGTAGGCATGACGGCCAGCGGGTTGCTGCCGTTTTATGGTATGCTGGTGGTGGCCGTATTTCTGGCCGGGTTAGGCAAGAGCGCTTTCGACCCGGCTTTGCAGGCCTATGTGGGTGAGCGAGTATCCTATCAGCGGCGAGGGCTAGTGATTGGGGTGATCGAATTCAGTTGGGCCGGCAGCGCCCTGATCGGGATTCCGCTGGTGGGCCTGCTGATCGACCGCTGGGGCTGGCAGTCACCGCTGTGGGTGCTGGGCGGGCTGGCCTGGCTCAGTGTGTTTGCTCTGGGCAGGGTTATTCCCGGCGACGGTCGAGCGCAACGGCTGAGCGGAAGTTCAACCGGCTTGCGGCAGGCCTGGCGACTGGTGAGCCGGGAACGAGCCGCAGCCGGGGCGCTGGGCTTCATTCTGTTCACCGCGCTGGCCAATGACAACCTATTTGTGGTTTACGGCATCTGGCTGGAAGAGTCCTTTGCCTTGAGTGTGGTGGCGTTGGGCAGCGCCACTACGGTTATCGGCGTGGCCGAATTATTGGGCGAGGGGTTGACCGCAACAGTGGCCGACCGGCTAGGGCTAAAACGAGCCACCTTTATGGGACTGGTATGCTCAAGTCTGAGTTACGCCTTGTTACCCCTGTTAGGGCAAAGTTTACCCCTGGCCCTGACGGGGTTGTTCCTCACTTTTATCACCTTTGAGTTCAGCGTTGTGACCTCCTTTTCCCTTTTTACGGAAGTACTGCCCAAGGCCCGCGCCTCAATGATGTCATCACTGCTGGCCGCCGCCGGAATTGGACGGGTGATTGGCGCCCTGGTCGGCGGACCGATTTGGTTTACCGGAGGGATGATGGCCGTGGGTTTGGTCTCGGCGGCAGTAAGCGCCCTGGCTCTGGCCTGCCTGTGGTGGGGGCTAAAAGGCTGGCAAGCCCGGCCCGGCTCATAACAAGGTTGCGCAACGGCTTGAAGTGGCTATAATTGCAACGTTGCTGAAAATAAGGAGCAGATTATTTAACTATGCTACAACCATCCAAGATTACATTGGCGGATTTGGGCGAGGAGCTGGCCGCCATCATTCCTGGCCGAGACCCGGAGTTATCACTGTCGATCAAACGAATTCCCGTGTCCCAATTGGACCTGTCCAGCCGGATCATTCCGGTCTGTGAACCGACCCTGGGCGGCAACGAGGCTCAATATGTGCTGGATTGCCTGGAGTCCAATTGGATTTCCTCGGCCGGCAAATACATCCCGGCTTTTGAGGAGAAGTTTGCGGCCGAGTGTGGCTGCACCTACGGGGTTGCCTGCGCCAACGGCACGGTAGCGCTGCATTTGGGCCTGGCCGCCTTAGGGCTTGAACCGGGCGACGAGGTCATCCTGCCCACTTTTACGATGATTGCCACCATCAACGCGGTCAGCTACACCGGGGCGACGCCGGTTTTGATCGATTCCGAGCCGTGCACCTGGAATATGGACGTGGAGCAACTAGCGGGTAAGATCACTCCCAAAACCAAAGCCATTATGCCGGTGCATACCTATGGCCATCCCGTAGATATGGAGCCGCTGATGGCGCTGGCCGATAAACACGGCCTGTTTGTGCTGGAGGATGCGGCTGAAGCCCACGGCGCTGAGTACAAAGGTCGGCGAACAGGGGGGCTGGGTCACGCCGGGAGTTTTAGCTTTTACGCCAATAAGATCATCACCACCGGCGAGGGGGGCATGATTACCACCAACGACCCCAGACTGGCTGCACTAACCCAAAATCTGCGTGACCACGCCTTTTCCAGCGAGCGCCATTTCTGGCACAAATACATCGGCTTCAACTACCGGATGACCAACCTGCAGGCGGCTGTTGGGCTGGCTCAGACCGAAAGGCTGCATGTGTTCGTCGAGAATCGCCGGCGCAATGCGGCGCTCTACACCGAGCTGCTCAAGCAGATTCCGGGGATTGTCACCCCGCCGGAAGCCGGCTGGGCCAAGAATGTCTTTTGGATGTACTCGATCCTGGTCGAAGATGAGTTTGGCATGAACCGCGATCAATTGCGGGCCTACCTGGCCAAACATGGCATTGAGACTCGCACCTTTTTTATTCCGATGCATCTCCAGCCTATTTATTTTGAGGCGTTCAAAGGCCAACGATTTCCGGTTGCGGAAAGATTGTGCCAGCGTGGCTTTTACCTGCCCTCGGCATCGTCGTTGACCACCGAACAGATTCGCTACATAGTGTCGATTGTGCAGCAAGCCTATCAGGAGGCCACCAACTGAGGCCCCATGGAGTCACCCGAATATGAGCGCATGTATTGGCTGGAAAGCTGGCACTGGTGGTTTGTCAGCCGGCGCCGCATCGCCACGGCGTTGATCGAGGAATGGACCGGAGCCGACTCCCAACGCCGCATCCTGGATGTCGGCTGCGGCACCGGCGGGAATTTAGAGACGCTCCAACAGTGGGGCTGCACCGTTGGCATCGACCTAAGCCCACTGCCGCTCAAGTTAGCTCGCAGCCGAGGGGTCAGCCCGCTGGTTCAGGCGTCGGCGCTCAGCCTGCCCTTTCCTAACGACCTCTTCGAGCTGGTCACCGCTTTTGACGTGCTGTACCACCAGTGGGTGCGCGATGATGACCAGGCCATTCAGGAGATTTACCGGGTGCTCCGCCCGTCAGGCTGGCTCCTGGTCACCGACTCGGCCTTGCCGGGGCTGTGGAGCAAACACGATGTGACTTTTCAGGCCCGGCAACGCTATTCCCTTGACGATATTCGCCGGAAATTGACTCGAGCCGGCTTTAAGCCGTACCAATGCTCGTATACCTTCACCACCCTGCTGCCGATCACGATTGCAGTCCGGCTGATGATGCGCTGGCTACCGCTATCGAGCGAGCTCGACTTGAAGCCGCCGCCGGGCTGGTTAAATCGAGGATTGATTGGCATTGGTAGTCTGGAAAGGTGGTGGTTACGGCGCAAACACGCTCTGCCGGTCGGTAGCAGCCTGATTTGCCTGGCCCAAAAGCCGCCACAAAGAATATAGGATCAAGTTTATGAACCGTGCAAATTTGGGACGCAGCCTGATTATCCTGGCCCTGGCTGTTTTTTTTACGTTTCGTTATTTCCAACCACCCGAGCAAAGCGCCCCTCATCTCATCTTCGCTTTACTCTTTGCCGCACTCGGTCTATTGAGCCTGGTGAATATTCTGTCAAAGCGTTGGCAAAATATTACCCTCAATGTTGGGATTAGCCTGTTCTTCCTGGATTTTGTTTTTGCCGAAATCAGCCTGCGCGAGGTTGGCGCGGCCTTAACCCAGGCCAACTATGTCATGCTCATCCCCTCGACCCTATTTGTATTGTTGCATATGTACTTTCGCACTTTGCGCTGGCAATGGCTGCTGAAACCACTGGGCCAGGTCTCTTTTTGGCCGGCCTTTCGGGGCCTGGTCATCGGCATTACCGGCAACGCCTTGCTACCGGCCCGAGCCGGTGAATTTTTGCGCGCCTACGTTTTGGGGCGGCGGGTCGGCCTGTCCAAATCAGGCGTATTTGCTACCCAGGTCGTTGAACGGATATTTGATGGCTTGACCGTGCTGTTCGTCCTGTTGATCGTGATTATCTGGGGTGTTCAGGATCAAATATTGCAGACAGCCGGGATCTTGGGGGCGGTCGTTTATGTTGGAGCTATGATCGCTCTGATCCTGTTCATGACCAAACGCCACTGGGTCGATTTCATCATTCACAAATTCTTGCCGGAGAAATGGGCCCAGCCAATTTTGGGACTGTTGGATGGATTTAGCAGCGGTCTGGCCGTTTTGAAGAATCCCGGTCAATTGGGTATGGTAACGGTTTGGAACATCTTGACCTGGGTGATGATCCCGATATCCTTCTGGTTTGCCTTGCTGGCGTTTGATTTTGGCGCGGCAGTACCCTGGCAGGCCGCGGTTTTGATGCTGCCGATGATGGCCCTGGGGTTGACCATTCCCGGCGCGCCGGGCGGGGTCGGGGCGGTTCAGGCGGCGGTAAAAATAACTTTAGACATCTCTTTTGCCGGCTTGGCGGTATCGTCCAATTTTGCCGAGACTGTCGCCGCGGCCAGTATTGTCATTCACCTGTCCCAATTTGTGCCTGAAATCATCCCCGGCATTATTAGCTTTTTCTATGAGGGCCTTACCCCCAGCGACCTGAGCGCCAGGCAAAGTGTGGCCGGGGGCAAGTGACAGGTCGCAAGTTGCAGGTGGCAAGTTACAAGTAGCAGGTCGCAAGTAGCAGGTGGCAAGTTACAAGTAGCACGCGAAGCGGCAAGTGGCAAGGTGCATGTAGATGTAGTACGCGAAGCGGCAGGCGGCAGGTTACCAGTTGAATCGCTGCCAATCCCCCTGGTCAAATAGGACATAGACCTCGGCATTGAACGGATTGTACAGCATTACGCCCCCCTGGAAAAACTGAACCTGACTAAAAGGAGGATGACCACCTGAACCGGTTTCCGTCTCGATGGGGTTGCCCAAGCGACTCCTGAGTTCGGGCCGCTGGCACCATAGCCAGCCAAAACCTCGCACCGGCCCCTTGGCCGCGTTGGCCCGAGCCTGCTCACAGGCGTATTCATCATCCCCCTCCCAGTCGTCAGGATAGCGATTTGAGGTGTCGCCGCGGCGCAAATCCGGCGCAGGCGAGTCGATGACCCAGATGTAATCAACATCGTCAGGGGTATCCCACCAAAACATCAGCCCTTGCTCAAAATATTGTTTGGCGTAATCGCGATCGGTTATAGCCAAGCCGGTCGGGTAGCCCAGCCGGCTCTTGCCGGCGCCCAATTCTTGCCAGATATCCTTAAAACGCCCCTCGGGCAAGAGACCGGTGGCGGTGAAGACGCCAGGGGTAGGCGTGGCCGTTGGGCTGGGCAGGATGATCGTCGGGGTGGGCGTGGCCAAGGGGGGAATGGGGGTCGAGGTAGGTGAGGGGGGTATTGTTGGCGATGGTGCATCCTGTAAAGCGACAACCGCAGTGGCTGTCGGCGCCAGGGGGGGCGGTTCAGCCAGGTCCAGCTGCGGCGTTTCCCCGGCTACCTGGGCCGAGGCGGCCGTTACCTCAACGGTGAGAGGCGCGGATTCGCCGGCCACATTGTTTTTATTGTAGGCCCACACTTGAATAAGGTGGGTGCCGGGCGCGGTCGGCGTCCAGGGTTGAGCCACGATGAAGGGTACACCGGGTTGTGGGTTGGCATTGGCGTCAACCCAGAGCACCTTACCATCGACCAGTAACTCGGTGCGAACAATCCCGGCCGGGTCCTCGGCGGTGGACAAAATCTGGAGCTCATGGCCTACCTCCAGCCGCTGTCCCGGCGTTAAATCAGTAATGGCTACGGTTGGCCCGGTCCCTGAGGGCGTGGGCTGGCTGTTGCCAAACCCAGGCAGGGCGCAGGCCAGACCGGCCAAGCATAAAAGGATACCCGCGAAGGTCAGGTGACGAAAAAATCTCATGTTCTGCTATAGCTCACTTTCCATCAGCCCACGCAAATCTTCATCTAAGATCTGCGATCTCGGCACTAATTCGTAATGCTTTTCATCGACAATATTGAGGCGCAAGAGTTCATTTTCCTCAGTAACAGCAAGTTCCAGCATAGCTACCCGGTTATCATTCATAAATTGCAGGGCGATAGGTTTACATATTGCATTGGGATAACGTTCTTGACACAAAGCTACATCTTGCAGCACCTGGACGATACCAAACCTATCACCGGGTGATTTTGCCTGGCAGGGTAACACAAAATGTGTACCTCGCTTATTGACACCAACGTAAATTTCATCAACTTCGACCTGCCCAATGTTACTTACAGTGGTTCGCAAATGATTTTGAATCGAGTAGCAGGTTATACCAGTAAATATGTCAACAAGCCGATTATATCTGGCGCGAGTTAAAAGGGCTTGTTCGTCTGTACCAGGTGCATAATGGCGCACTATTTCTGGAGTTGCATCAGGTACTTTTACAGGTTTGAGGTGAGGAGTTGGCTGGATTTTTCCGGGTGCAGCCAATCGAAATTGATATTCTCCTACACCAGCCCCAACGATAATCCATTCTGCTCCCTCTGGAGCGGTAACTTGAATACTGTCTGGTAATTCGCGCCGGAATCGAAATGAATACGGAATATCCCCCAGATTTTTTATTCTCTCAAAACCCAACGCTTCAGACGCTTTCACCAATTCTTCTCTGTTAAAGGGAATACGCACCATATCAGGCTTATAGTTCTGTTGGAAAACCCATTTGACAATCTCTTCGTATTTCACCATATTTCTTGTCCTCTCGAATTGATAAGAAGCAGATGACTCTCTGGCAAAATAGATCTGTTTGGGTTCTGACCCCGGCCATTTTAACACAACGACTTCTTCTCGCAACTCATTTTGTGTAGCTGTGGCGAACCGGGTACGGAACAAGTCGATTCGGTCAACCTGATAACCAAGCCCTTCAGCGATCTCGGCCAAAATTTGACCAGTTCGAATCATTACTTGTAAGTAAGAGGCTTGATCACCTACTACATAAGCCAATTTAGCCCCAGGTTTTAAGATTTTTGTCAGTTCGGAAAAATGACGGGCCATACCCCCAAAATAAAGCTTGGTGACTCTGGCATATAACTTTTCAAATCCAGAAGTCTTGCCAAGTTCAAGCCGGCGGGCTTCGATAGCTGCGGCTAAGCGTTGGACCTCCTCAACATCAGTTACCCATCTATCATCATTATCGGATTTATAAACCCCTCGTGTGTTTGACCTAAGCAACGTTTTTTTGAAACCTTGCAACTGAGACATATCTTCAAAAAAACCTAAAACTACTGATTCCAAACGGGTAGTACGGGTATAATCCTTTTCATTTGGATAAGGCGGAGAAGTAATTACGGCATCGATAGAGTTTTCCTTAATTATTTTGGTCGGTTCTCTTGCGTCAGCCAAAAAGACCATTGTTTCAGGATAATTCTTGCCATATACCGACTTTAGATCGCTCACCATTTTTCTGATTTCATGCATCCATACTGCCACCACCGGGGCATCGTTCTTGATTTTTCCGACACCTACTTCTGGCCCAAAGCGAAGGTTGCCAATTGAAGAAACCAAAGCATTGCCAAGCGCCAAAACACCATACTTATGTACAGACTTGCTTTGATAACGGTTGATTTGCTCAAGTAAAACAAGTGTTTTATGTAGAGGGAGGGGGCTGATAGAGTTCTTTATAATTGCCTGCATAGCCTGCTTATCGAGTGTTCTTAAATCAACCTTTGACTCGCAAGTCAAAGCGCGGTCATCTATACCTTGATTAGCCAATTCAGTGTAACTACTTTCAGATACTTGGGCGGCGAACGACTGTAACTCATCGGGGGAAATGTTCCAATCAGTCTTAACAGTAGAAGCAAAATAAGGAAAAGGGTTAGCCTCTAACCCTACAGCACTGATTTGATTCAGTTTTGCTTCAACTATGGTAGTTCCAGTGCCACAAAAGGGGTCTAAAATTGTGGACTGCTCATTTAGTCCAAAATCATTTATGTAATCTCTAACCAAATGTGGTGGAAACGACAAAACAAAACGGTACCAGTTGTGAAAAGCTCGATCGTCGGAGTTGACAAAATTATTACTGTTGCTAATTACCCCTGATTTTTTGGCTGGCAAATTGTCTTCAGAGGACAAAAAGGGAAGAGAGGGCTGAAAATATTGCTTCTGCATTTATCTATCAATCCAATACATCATCCATGATTCCAATCATCAAGAAGTAATTATATAACAGTTCTGCATTTTGTCACTTGTTAGTAATCTACCAACCCAACCGGAAATGAGTTACTGGTGGCCCAACTGCAATATGCGACACCGCCAAAACCAATTTGAAAATTCGACAATTTCGGGTTAATCCTGTAATATTTTCCTCCGCTGCGAAGCATCAAATTTACTCCTGCCCTGTTTGGTATTAGCCACAATTGGCCAAAATTAGGGAATTTTAGCACAAATCATTTGATGAAATACCGGGGGCATGGTATAATCGCCGCGCTGCTGCTCAATTACCATAAGCACAAATCTCCTGGTGTATCCCGTGAAAAAATATACAGACCTGCTCAGGGGTTACAGCTTGGCCTTGCAAATCGGTGCCATTTTTCTGTGCTCGATATTTGGAGCACTCTTTGCCGGTATTTGGCTTGACCGGAAATTGCAGACGACGCCATGCTTGATGCTGGTCCTGATGGTTGTGGGCATCGCCTTTGCGATGTATACGATCTACCGCACGATCAATGAATAGCGGGCCAAAATGTGTAAGCTATAGTTCCAGGCGTAAGCAGTCAACAACAAGAGGTGGCAAGCAGATATGGTCAAAATAATCATTGGGGTCATCGTTACCATCATTGTTATGGTTTTGGGCAATATTATTCTGCCGGTGCCGATGGCCGCTATTGAAGTGGCGGCCGAACCAATTGGTTTAGGGCCTACTTTTACCAACGCCGTGGTTACATCGATACTGCTGTCAATTATTATTCTGATCCTGGCCTTTGTAATTGGCCACAATCTAAAGCCAATCCCCGGCGGCGTTCAAAACATTGTTGAAGTGGTGATCGAGGCTCTGGACGGTTTGGTCAACAGCATTGCCCCCAAAAAATGGGCGCCCACCTTTTTTCCTATTCTGGCCACCATTTTTATCTTTCTCCTCTTTGCCAACTGGTTCAGCTTGTTGACCCCTCTCTTGGCCAGCTTTGGCCTCGTCCACCCGGCTCACGGCAAAGGGATTCCGGTAGAGCAGATTATTTTTATTAGCGGCGGGCCGGAGTCACTGCACAAGGAAGAAGGCAAGCCGGAAGAGGAAGGCCACGGTGAGGCAGCAGCCCACGCCGAAGGTGAAGGCAGCAGTCAGGAAGTTATCCTTGTCCCCCTGCTGCGGGCGCCCAGCAGTGATCTGAACCTGACCTTTGCCCTGGCCTTGACCACTATGGTCCTGGTCCAAATTTTTGGTTTCCGCGAGCAGGGCATCGGCTACCTGGGCAACTTCATCCGCTTTGACGCTTTTGCCAAAAAAGGCTTTATGATGGGATTGATCGACTTCTTTGTCGGCGTACTTGAGTTGGTCAGTGAGTTCGCCAAGATCATCTCGTTCTCCTTCCGGCTTTTCGGCAACATCTTTGCCGGTGAAGTGGTTTTGATTGTGATCTCGGCTCTGGTTACCCTGGGTATTATCTTGATCTTCTTTGGTCTTGAAATATTCGTTGGCTTTATTCAAGCCTTTGTCTTCTTTATTCTGTCGTTGGTGTTCTTCTCAATGGCCACCAAACACCACGGCGAAGAACACTAAAACTGATGGTTGTTGCCAAACTTAGGTCTAGAACGACGCTAAGGTTTAATTGAAAATAAATCCAGGAGGCAGAAAATAATGGAACCTGAAGCTACAAAACTGTTAGCCGCCGGCTTGGCGATGGGCTTGGGAGCTATCGGTCCCGGCATTGGCATTGGGATTCTGGCCATGGGTGCTTTGCAAGCCATCGGCCGCAACCCCGAAGCCCAGGGCCAGATTCAGACAAATATGTTCATTGGGATCGCTTTTGCCGAAGCCGTGGCGATTTATGCGCTGGTCATTGCCCTCATTCTCCTGTTCGTAGTTTAACTTCGATGATAGGGGCGGGGATCAACCCTGCCTTCAACCATAAACGTACTATCGACAGGAAGAAAGGAGGCGTAACTTGGAAGCTTTAGGTATTTCCCTGAACGGGATTATCGCCTATATCGTCAACTTTGCTCTGCTGGTCATCCTCTTACGCATGTTTCTCTACAATCCGGTAAAAAATGCCCTGACCCAGCGCCAGCAGCGCATCGCCGAAAGTCTTGAGGCGGCCGATAAGGCTGCTCAAGAGGCCGCCCAACAGCGAGCCGAATTTGAAAAAGAGCTGGCCCAGGCCCGCGAGCTGGCTCAGGCCGACGCCAGAAAAGCTGCGGAAGCCACGGAAAAGATGCGGCAGAATATCCTGGTGGCAGCTCAAAAAGAAGCCGAGGAGATCAAGACCAAAGCCAGAGAAGAAGCGGAGCTGGAAAAACAGCAAGTCGCGACCGATTTACAGAAACAGGCCGCCGAGTTGGCCATGCAGATCACCCGCAAAGTCGTCGGCGAAGCCATCGACGAGCAGGCCCAGGGCAAACTGATCGATCAGTTTTTGGCTAAGTTAGGAGATGCGTCGTGAAAGCACAAGAGCTTTCGCTAAAATATGCCGCGGCTGTCTTTAGCCTGGCCCTGGAGAAATGGCTCAAGCCACTTCATGCGGCCCAGAACAGGCTGGCGGACGACCCTCAACTGGCCGAGAGCTTGACGGATAGCAAGCGTCCATTTTCCGAAAGGCAAAAGGTCTTGGACGGAATTATTCCCGCCGAGAGCGACCAGTCTGTGCGCAACTTCCTTTACACGTTGCTCGAAAATGGGGACATTGATCTACTGGGGGCTGTGCTGGAGAATCTGCAGCAAATGTCACGCGGCGGCCCGCAAGTGCAAATAGCCTATGTTACTACTGCCGTGGCCCTCACTGACGACAAAAAAGAGGCCTTCCGCCAGAAACTGCGCGCCCAGTACGGGGCTAACCTGGAATTAGCCTTTCGAGTCGACCCGTCCATAATTGGCGGCGCTATGATTCAAGTTGGCGACAAGATCATCGATGGTAGCGTTGCCACCCGGCTGGCTGCAATGAGCAATGCTTTGGGGGTTAAGCGTTAAACGTTCCAGGCTATGGAGGCAAAATGGTTCTTAAATTAGATGAAATTACCGCCCAAATCCGCCGCCAAATCGAGGAATTTGAGGCTCCAATTGAAGTGGCCGATGTTGGCGCCGTCATCAGCGTGGGAGACGGCATCGCTCGCGTCGGCGGTTTGACCAATGTGATGTCGACCGAATTGCTGGAGTTTCCCGGCGGCGTCTTGGGGATAGCCTTGAACCTGGAAGCCGACCAGGTCGGCGCGGTGATTATGGGCGACTACGAGCACATCGAAGAAGGGGATACGGTCAAAGGTACCGGCCGCATTGCCTCTGTGCCGGTTGGCAACGCCTTGGTTGGCCGGGTAGTCAACGCCATTGGGGAACCGGTTGATGGCAAAGGCCCCATCCAGAACGATGCCTACTATCCGGTAGAAAAAATTGCGCCGGGCGTAATCGAGCGGGCCAATGTTGATACGCCGGTACAAACCGGTATCAAAGCGATCGACTCGATGATCCCTATTGGCCGTGGCCAGCGTGAGTTGATCATCGGCGACCGCCAAACCGGCAAAACCGCCCTGGCCATCGATACCATCATCAACCAAAAGGGCAAGGACCTGATCTGCATTTACGTCGCCATCGGCCAGCGGCAGGGTCAGGTGGCTCAGGTTGTGGCGACATTAGAAAAGCATGGGGCCATGGAGCATACCATCGTGGTGGTGGCCGGGGCATCAGACCCCGCCCCGATGCAGTACATCGCTCCCTACGCCGGTTGCGCCATGGGCGAATATTTTATGGACAACGGCAAAGATGCATTGATTGTCTATGATGATCTCAGCAAGCACGCCTGGGCTTATCGCCAGATTTCGCTGCTCTTGCGCCGTCCGCCGGGTCGTGAAGCTTACCCCGGTGATGTATTCTACCTGCACTCCCGCCTGCTGGAACGGGCAGCCAGACTGTCGGCCGAAAACGGCGGGGGTTCTTTGACCGCGCTGCCGATCATCGAGACGCTGGCCGGCGATGTGAGCGCCTATATTCCCACCAACGTTATCTCCATCACCGATGGCCAGATCTACCTGGAGAGCGACCTGTTCTACGCCGGTCAGCGCCCGGCAGTTAACGCCGGTCTGTCTGTGTCGCGCGTGGGCGGTGACGCCCAAACCAAAGCCATGAAAAAGGTAGCTGGCCAGTTGCGCCTTGAGTTGGCTCAGTTCCGCGAACTGGCTGCCTTTGCCCAATTTGGCTCTGATTTGGACAAAGCGACCCGCGAACAACTGGAACGGGGTCTGCGCCTGACCGAGTTGTTAAAACAGCCGCAATATCAACCGTTAGATCTGGATGAAGAGGTCATTTCAATTTACGCCATGACCAAAGGCTTTGGGCGGGCCGTTCCGGTTCAGCAAGTGCCGGTTTACATTGAGGGGCTGCTCAAATTCATGAAAGGGAACTACCCCGGAGTTGGTCAAGCCATTATCGCTCAAAAAGTTCTAACGGATGAGATTGATGCCTCCCTCTGGACAGCCTTAGAAGCGTACAATCAATCTCTTGGCTATGAAATTCCCAAGAAAAATTAATCGATAAGACGAGATAACTTGTGGCTTCTATTCGAGAACTCAAACGCCGTATTAGAAGTGTAAAAAACATTGCTCAGGTTACCCGGGCCATGCAGATGGTGGCCGCCTCAAGAATGCGTCGCTCCCAGGAGCAGGCCCTGGCTTCTCGTCCCTACGCCAGCAAAGCCTGGGAGATCCTGGTTAACCTGGCTTCACAGCGCGGCGATACGCAGCAGTTACATCCCTTACTCACCCAGCGTCAAGAGATCAAAAACGTAGCCATCATTATGGTCACGGCGGATAAAGGGCTGGCCGGCGCTTATAATAGCAATATGATCCGGGCCACCAGCCGATTTATGGCCGACAACAACCGGACTGATGCTAATTTGATCACGGTCGGGCGAAAAGGGCGAGATTTTATGGCCCGCTATGGCCGCAAGGTGGCGGCCGAATTCACCGATTTACCGGCTCGACCAACCACGCTGGATATTGGCCCGATTGCCCGGCTGGCTATCGACGGCTTTTTAGCGGGTGAATACGATGAAGTGTACCTGGCCTATACCCATTTCATTAACACTCTGCGGCAAGAACCGGTCATCCACCTCTTGTTGCCAATTCACCCCGGTGGAACCGAAGGCAAGGTAATGGCTGAACATCTGACGCCCCAAATTACCACCGGACCGGTTGAATATCTTTATGAGCCGGATCCAAACACATTACTCGACACCATCCTGCCCCGTTTTACCGAATTGCAGGTTTACCAGGCGGTGCTGGAAGCCCTGGCCAGTGAGCACTCAGCTCGAATGGTGGCGATGCGGAATGCGACTGAAAATGCTAAAGATTTGATTTCTGATCTGACGCTCACTTACAACAAGGTACGTCAGGATGCCATCACCAAAGAAATGTTGGATATTGCCGGTGGCGCCGAAGCTCTGGCCAAGGCGTCACGATAGTAGGTTATACCCTGCCCTGAGGAGGATTGCATGACAAAGGGAACCGTAGGTCAAGTGATACAAGTGCTGGGGGCAGTAGTAGACGTACAATTTCCACCGGAACACCTGCCCGAAATCTACCATGCGGTTGAAATAGAACGTGAGGGACAAGACTCGTTGATACTGGAAGTGCAACAACAGTTGGGCAACGATATTGTGCGGACCATCGCTATGGATGCGACCGACGGTCTGCGCCGGGGGCAACCCGCCATCGACACAGGCGCGCCCATCAAGGTGCCGGTTGGGCCAGGCGCTTTGGGGCGTATGTTTAACGTGCTGGGACGGCCAGTAGATGGACTTGGGCCGGCCAAAAGCGATACCTACTACCCCATCCATCGCCCGGCGCCGGAGTTCAAAGATCAGGTGACTCAGGCCGAACTCTTTGAAACCGGGCTGAAAGTAGTCGACTTAATTGCTCCCTTTACCAAGGGCGGCAAGACCGGCGTCTTTGGCGGCGCCGGCGTTGGTAAAACTGTCATTATTATGGAGTTGATCTCCTCGCTGGCTCGAGAACATGGCGGTTATTCCGTCTTCGCCGGCGTCGGCGAGCGCACCCGCGAAGGCACCCAACTTTACAAAGAAATGGAAGAAGCTGGCGTGTTAGATAAGCTGTGTATGGTCTTTGGCCAAATGAATGAGCCGCCAGGAGTGCGTCTGCGGGTGGCCCTGAGCGGCCTGACCATGGCCGAATATTTTCGGGATGAAGGGCGCGACGTCCTCCTTTTCATCGACAACATTTTTCGTTTCGTGATGAGCGGGTCTGAAGTCTCAGCCCTGCTAGGCCGAATGCCCAGCGCCGTGGGTTACCAGCCTACCCTGGGCACAGAAATGGGTGAGCTGCAAGAGCGCATTACCTCAACCACCCGCGGCTCGATCACCAGTATGCAGGCCGTTTACGTGCCGGCCGACGACTACACCGACCCGGCCCCGGTAACCACTTTTGCCCACCTGGATGCCACCATTGCTCTGGAACGGTCTATTTCCGAACTGGGTATCTATCCGGCGGTGGATCCCCTGGCCTCCACCAGCCGCATTCTCGATCCGAATGTGGTTGGAGAAGAGCATTACAATGTGGCCCGCAGCGTGCAGCAGGTGCTCCAACGTTATAAGGATTTGCAGGATATTATTGCGATTCTGGGGATTGACGAGTTGTCAGAAGATGACAAACTGGCCGTCGCTCGAGCCCGCAAGATCCAGCGTTTCTTCTCCCAACCGATGTATGTAGCCGAGCAGTTCACCGGCCGACCGGGTCGTTATGTGCCTATTCAGGAAACGGTGGCCGGTTTTAAGCAGATTCTGGATGGCGGACTGGACGATGTACCGGAGCAGTACTTCTACATGGCCGGCAATATTGACGAGGTCTTTGAACGCTATCGAGCAGCCCAAGATTAAGGGAGTGGCTTAATGTCAGTGCTTCGGCTTGAAATTCTGACTATTGAACGGAAACTGTACGATGATTATGTAAATATGGTCATCGCCCCCGGCTCTGAGGGAGTCTTGGGTATCTTGCCCCACCACACCCCCCTGTTAACCGCCCTGACCTTTGGCGAATTACAGATCAAAAAAGAGGGGGAAGAGGATCTATTCTTTGCCATTAGCGGCGGTTTTATGGAAGTTTTACCGAATCGGGTCATCGTTATGGCCGATGCGGCCGAACGGGCCGCCGAAATTGACCTGGAACGGGCCGAGGCCGCCCGCCAGCGGGCCGAAACGCTACTCAGCCGGGCTAAAGCCGGAGAAACGGTTGATTTTGACAAGATCGAAGAGATGTTACAGCGTTCGGCCATCCGCATTAAGGTAGCCGAACGTCGTCGCAAGCGAGACAAGAAGTCCCCAGCCGGGCAGTAGCATTTTAGGTACCGTAATCTACTGAGGCCAGGAGTCGATCTCCTGGCCTTTTTGTAATCGTGAGAGTAATTTGTTTGCTCAATCTTGGATTTAAATTACAATTAGGCCCACTGCGTCTTACGCCGCCAGGCCAGAAGATTGCTAGTCAACGCCGCTCGGGCGGATTATTTTGGGGTCATTTATGTTCGAAAAGAAAATAGGCATAGACCTGGGCACCTACAGCATTTTGATTTATGTGAAGGGTCGCGGTATTGTACTGCAAGAACCCTCCATTGTGGCCATCTCTCAGAACGAGGATCGGATTGTAGCCATTGGGGAAGAGGCGTTGGCGATGTTGGGCCGGGTGCCTGAGGCCATCGAAATAACCCGCCCCCTCCGCAATGGGGTCATCGCCGATTATTACGTTACGGAACGGATGCTTGATTTCTACATCGAGCGGCTGGTGGGCCGCTTTCGCCTGTTTCCGCCCGAGGTGATGATCAGCACCCCCGTTGGGATCACCAGCGTAGAGCGTCGCGCCGTAGAGGATGCCGCCCGCAAAGCCGCCCGGCGCCAGGCCTACACCATTCCCGAACCCCTGGCCGCGGCCATTGGCGCCGGTATGCCTATTGATACGCCCACCGGCAACATGGTCATCGACATTGGCGGCGGCACCAGCGAGGCGGCCGTTATTGCCATGAACGGGATCGTTACCAGCAACTCCATTCGGATAGCCGGGATGAAACTGGATGAAGCCATCATCAACTATGTGCGGCGCAAATATAACCTGGCCATCGGCGAACAGACGGCCGAAGAGGTCAAAATCAAGATTGGCAGCGCCACCCCCTTAGCAGAAACGTTGGAGTTGGAAATTAAAGGACGCGATCAGGTGGCCGGCTTACCCCGATCTATCAGAATCAGGTCCGATGAGGTGACCGAAGCGATGAGTGAACCCCTGGCAGCCATTTGCGGCGTGGCCAAAAGCGTGCTGGAAAAAACACCGCCGGAGCTGGCCTCTGACATTATCGACCGGGGTATCATTATTACCGGCGGCACCGCTCAACTGCGCAATATCGACACCTTGCTGACTCAGGAAATTGGAGTACCCTGCTATATCGCCGATAACCCGGTGGGGTGTGTGGCCCTGGGCGCCGGCCTGGGGCTAGAAATCCGGGAAGCGCTGGAGCGGGCAGCTATGCCCACCTCTTACTAAAACAAATTGTCGCCGGCAATCCAGTTATTGCCGGCGACAATTCTGCTCTTATTCGTACAGCCAATCAATTATTCAATATAATAGGTCATCCGCTGTAAATGCACAACCGGATCGATGTATTGAACCCGAACCGTATCCGGTAAGCTTAGCGTAATGGGAGCGTAGTTGAGGATAGCCTTAACCCCGGCCTCGATCAGTTTATTGGCCACCTCTTGAGCTACGATGGCCGGCACGGCGACAATGGCAATCTTGATATTCTGTTGGCTGATCGCTTCTGAAAGGACGGCAATATCCTGAACCACAACATATTCATTGACCCTTTGACCTATTTTGGCCGGGTCATTGTCAAAAATGGCCTTGATGTGGAAACGCTCATGCGCAAATCCGGCATAATTGGCAATCGCCTGGCCCAAATCTCCAAAGCCCACCAAAACTACCGACCAATCCTGATCGACGTGTAAAATTTTTGAGAGCTGCTGGCGGAGATATTTGATCTCATAGCCGGTACCCTGTTTACCAAACTCACCAAAGTGGGATAAATCTTTGCGAATTTGGGCCGAGCCGATCCCAAGCTTTTGCCCAAGTTCTTGAGACGAGGTAAATTCCTGCCCCGCCTCATCCAGCAAGGTCAAGGCTCGCAAATAAATTGGCAACCGTCCAATGACAATATCAGGAACTTCAGTTGTAGCCATCGTGTGCTCCTTCTGCCGGAAAATATTTTACTATTTCAAGAATTTGGGAAAGGAGATATTTAGGGATTGGATCATCAACCAGGCCAAAACAAGCAAACCTAGTGAAATACATAACTATCTTACCATAAATCAGGTTGATCAGCAACAGTCACCATAAAATTTGAGCATCGCCGCGCCTGATAAGCTTAATTTTTGGCTTTAAAGAGGCCATATTTTACAATGACATAAATCGCCCTGACCCCATCTTTCCAATTGATCTTCTTCCCTTCCTCATAAGTCCGCCCGTGATAAGAAACACCAACTTCATAGATGACGCAATTCAGACGGGCTATCTTGGCGGTAAACTCCGGCTCAAAACCAAATCTGTCCTCGGTTAGCCTGATTTGCTCCAGAACTTTTCGTTTGAAGACTTTGTAACAAACTTCCATATCGGTTAAGTTCAAATCGGTCAACATATTCGACAGCAGGGTTAAGAAGCGATTGCCCATCGAGTGCCAGAAATAGAGCACCCGGTGGGATTCGCCCCCGACAAATCTCGAACCATAGACCACATCGGCCTTACCATCAAGGATCGGTTTAATTAATTTAAAGTATTCTTCAGGATCATACTCCAGGTCGGCGTCCTGAATAATGATAATGTCACCGGTGGCGTGGGCAAAACCGGTGCGTAAAGCAGCCCCTTTGCCTTTGTTCACCTCGTGATAAACCACCCTGATTTCGCCTTGATGCTCAAGGGTCTGCAAATAGTCCCGGGTACCGTCGGTCGAATAATCGTCAACAATAACCAACTCCCGCTCAACCGGCAATTCAACGGCCAGTACCTGCCGCACAATCGCCTCGATGGTCTTTATTTCATTGTAGCACGGCATCACAATAGACACTTTCATAGTCAACCCCTGGTAAGAAGAATGCAAGCATTATAATCTAAGCTTAAAGAGGAGCAAATGAAACCGGAACCGAGAATATCGCTTTAGTCGCCAGATTTACCCCCGTTACCCTCTGATAATTGACCGGACCGGTACAGTCGGTTAAAATGAATTTGCAGGCTCAACCTGCTCAAAAACCCTAATTTGGAGTGGAGACAAATGTTAATTACGAATGGCATGGTTCTTACCTTTGGCGACGACAAACGTTTTATCCCCTATGGGGCAGTTTATTATGAGGGGGATACTATTGTAGAAGTTGGGCGCACGGCTGATTTGGTCGGCAAATATCCCCGGGCCGAACAACTCGATGCCGGGGGCAAGATTGTAATGCCCGGAATGGTCTGCGCCCACACCCACTTTTACGGGGCTTTTGCTCGGGGGATGGCTATTCCAGGCGAACCATCAGAGAACTTTATGCAAATTTTGGAACGGCTGTGGTGGAAAATTGACCGGGCCTTGACCCTGGCAGACAGCAAATACAGCGCCCTGGTGGCCCTGGTTGACGCTGTTCGCCACGGCACTACCACCTTGATCGACCACCACGCCAGTCCCAGCCACATCGACGGTTCCCTCGATGCCCTGGCCGAAGCGGCCAGCCAGTCCGGGCTGCGGGTTGGCCTATGTTACGAAGTCACCGACCGCAACGGCCCCGATGGCGCAAAAGCCGGCATCAACGAGAATGTCCGCTTTATCCGCAAACTCCAAAGTAACCCTGACCCAAAGCTGGGCGCGTCCTTTGGCCTGCACGCCGCCTTTACCGTAAGCGACCAGACCCTGGAAGACTGCCTGGCCGCAGCCGCCGGCCTTAACACCGGCTTCCATATCCACGTGGCCGAAGACAAGGCCGATGAAGCCGACAGTCTTAAGAAGTATGGCCTGCGCGTGGCCGAACGGCTGGAAAAAAAAGGCATTTTAGGCCCCAAAACCCTGGTGGCGCACGCCATCCACGTGGATGCGTATGAAATGGACGCCTTCCGGGCCACTAAAACTAAGATTAGCCATCAGCCGCGCAGCAATATGAACAATGCCGTGGGTGTGGCCGAAGTTGAGAAAATGCTCAACAAAGGCATCACCGTGGGGCTAGGCAACGACGGCTTTAGCAATAACATGTTCACCGAAATTCATACCGCTTACCTGCTCCACCGGGTTAGCAAGGGTGATCCTCGAGTTATGCCCGGCGACCGGCTGATGGAGATAGCCTTCAACAACAACGCCATTATCGCCGGTATGTTCTTCCCCAAGCCCGTGGCCGCGCTCAAACCCGGCGCCTTTGCCGATATCATTCTGCTGGATTATGTGCCCTACACGCCCCTAACAGATGGCAATTATCCCTGGCACCTGGTCTTTGGCATGGACGGCAGCCACGTCACCCACACCATCGCCGGAGGCCAACTCCTGATGAAAGACCGCCAGCTATTAACCCTTGATGAAGTTGAAATTGCGGCAAAGGCAACAGAACTGGCCAAGCAAGTATGGCAAAGAGTTTGGGATATGGATTGAGCAGTTAGATTAGAATGTCAACCATTGTTTTCATTGTCCTCACCGTCAGCCTGATGGTGTTGGCCAATGCGCTCTACGTGACGGCCGAGTTTGCCGCCGTTAGCGCCCGCAAAACCCGCCTGGCGCAGTTGGCCGGTTCAGGTAACCGGCTGGCTGCGCTGCTGTTACCCTACATTGAAGACCACAAGGCTCTGGATCATTATATTGCGGCCTGCCAGGTCGGGATTACCCTCTCTTCCCTGGTGCTGGGAGCCTACGGCCAGAGCAGCGTGGCCGCCGTTCTGGCGCCTGTTCTGGCTAACCTGGGCAATCTGGCCGAACCGGTGGCTTTTTCGATTTCGGCCACCGCAGTACTGATTCTGCTGACCATTCTGCAAGTCATCTTCGGCGAACTGTTTCCCAAGTCGGTGGCGCTCCAATATCCCGAAAAACTGGCCCTGGCGACAGTCTGGCCGATGAAGTGGTCCCTTTTTCTGTTTGGCCCGTTCATCTGGTTGTTGAACGGCAGCGGCAACCTGATTCTCAGATTGATTGGGAGCAACCAAGAGGCGATCCACCGCCATTTCCACTCCCCAAAAGAGATCGAACTCTTGGTGCAAGCAAGTTATCAGGGTGGCTTGCTGGATGACCAGGCCAAGCAAATGTTGCGGAATACCTTCCGCTTGCGTGAGCTGACCGCCCGCCAAGTGATGGTGCCCCGGACGCGCATGGTCACCGCTCCCCTTAACCGCACCGTCTCACAATTAATGGAGCTAGCCTGCCACGAAGGGATCTCCCGGCTGCCGCTGTACCGCCACACGATTGATGACATTGTTGGTTTTGTCCATATCAAAGACCTGTTTCGGCTGCACCTGCAGGGTGAATCAGAGCCTACTCAGGCGCTCCGCGAAGTCACTTACGTACCGGAGTCGCTGCCGATTGCCGATGTCTGGGCCACCCTAAATAGTAAACGGCAATACATTGCCATCGTCTTTGGGGAGCACGGCGGCACCGAGGGTCTCATCACTTTTGAAGATCTGATTGAAGAGATTTTTGGCGAACTTCAAGACGAGTTCGACCATGAATTACCGCTCATCTCGGCCGACAAAGAGGGGCGCATCTACCTGCGGGGCGACCTCTTGGTGGCCGATATCAATGAATATTTGAATCTGAACCTGCCGGAAGAGGAAGCAGATACCCTGGGTGGGCTGGTATTCAGTGAGTTAGGACAACTACCCCAAGTGGGCGACGAAATTACGCTCGGTTTATCAGGCGCCGTCATTCGGGTTGAAGCCGTGGAGAGCCGCAGTGTCAGCGAGGTTTCTCTGCAATTGCCCGCTAGCCTGACTCCAGCGCCCGACCTGCCACGCATTGGCGAATGGGAAGTAGCCGAACATGACTAAGCTGCTCCTTTTTGTCCTCAGCCTGTCGTGGTCGGCTTATCTAATATCGGCCCTGGCCACGGCCGAGTTACCCCAACCCGGCACACTTATTGGGCCAACCCTGATTATCATCATCCTGATCATTCTCAACGGCCTGTTTGTGGCGGCTGAATTTGCTATCATTGGGGTGCGCCCCACCCGGATCGAGCAGCAAGCCAATGAAGGCAACCGGGTCGCCCAGGCCGTGCTGGCCGTACTGCGCTCGCCGCAAAAGCAAAATCGCTATATTGCCACCGCCCAGGTAGGCATTACCGCCACTTCATTGGGGCTGGGCATGTACGGCGAGAAGAAAATCTCCCAATTCGTTGAACCTTACCTGGCCCAACTGCTGGGTTTTGATCCTCACGATACTCTGATTCTCACCGTTGGGTACATCTTTTCGGTTAGCCTGCTCACTTACCTCCACGTCGTTTTTGGTGAAATGATCCCCAAATCATTGGCTCTTTCTTCCCCAGACAAAGCCGCGTTGGGCGTAGCCCAGCCAATGGCCCTACTGCAAACGATTCTGGCGATTCCGGTGCATCTATTGAATGGAATCGGCAACCTGTTGTTGAGCCTGTTCCGCATTCCGCCGGTGGAGGGGCAAGAGCGACTTCACTCGCCAGAGGAGTTGGAACTGATTGTCCGCGAGAGTACCGCCGGAGGCTTACTTGACCTGGCCGAAGAGGAATTGATTCGCAATATCTTCGACTTTACCGAACGGAAGGTCTACCAGGTGATGACCCCTCGCCCCAGAGTCGAAGCGATTCCGCAAGATATGCCTCTGCCGGATCTGCTCAATTTGGCCACCAATAGCCACTACAGCCGCTTTCCGGTGTACGAGCGAGACCTGGACCATATCATTGGCATTGTCCACATCAAAGATTTGGTCCGCCAATACACCCGCCTGAAAGGCAACTTCGACATTCGGCTGTTGCTGCGCCCAACCCCCGTTGTGCCGGAAAATTATCCGGTGGCCAAGCTGCTGAACACCTTCAAGCATCGCAGGCATCATATGGCCATCGTTTTAGATGAATTTGGCGGAACCGCCGGAGTGGTCACCCTGGAAGATCTAGTTGAAGAGATTGTGGGCGAGGTGCGCGACGAGTTTGATGTCGAGAGCGAACCGCTGATCGAGCTTGGTCCCGGCGAGCTGGAAGTTTCCGGCGACTACCTGATCGAAGACCTGGCCGAGGTCGTCGACCTGGGCAACGAAGAAGATTTGCCGGAGGTCGACACCGTCGGTGGTTTGATTATGGCTGAGCTGGGACGGCTGCCCCAACCCGGCGACCAGGTGAGCTGCAATAACGGTCAGGTTAAATTTTCAGTCTTAACGGTTGCCGGTCTGGCCGTCGGCCGCGCCCGGGTTGAATTTCCCCTCCCGCCGACACCGGAACCGACCCGGCAACCCTCTTCAACCTAACTTTCGATAGGTGAATTATAACTGAACAAATGATAGACTGGAGAGGCGAGGCAACCAATCAGGCGTAATCAGTTGTTGCCTCGCCGCAGCTTTTGTGCTACATCAGTTGACTTTCAGACGAGGTAAATGATGAAAAGCGACAAATTTCTGATCGGGATTGTAATCGGTATCTTGATTTTAGTGATTGTTGCCATCAGCGTGGTTCTGACCCGGAGCCAGAGCGAGGAATATATCGCTGATGACAACCCGGCCGGAGTCGTTCACAACTACTTTCTGGCCGTTCAACGTCGGGATTACGACAAAGCCTATAATTACCTCTCCGACGAGATCAAAGCCAAACCGGACCTGAACGACTTTATTCTGAATGTAGAGATTTACGGCAACCAGCCCGAGTCATCCCTTAAAATTGACGAAAGCACCATCAACGGCAACCGGGCCCAGGTTCGGGTTGCGATCACCACTTACAGCGGCGGCGGCGGCCTGTTTGATCGGGGCAGCTACACCAGTCGAGACACGGTTCACCTGCGCGCCACTCCAACCGGGGAGTGGAAAATACTTCAATTTCCCTATCCCTACTGGAGCTATAACTGGAATAATCCCCCGGATTCTGATTAGAGTATAGGAGAAGCCTTATGCCAACAGTACGACGAATCTACCTGTATCTGGTTGCGGCCATCAGCCTGATCGGCGTCTCCTGGGCGGTGATTGGCCTGGCCCGGCTCATCATCAGTGAAGGGCTTGGCCAGGGCCAGATCATCGGCCTGGCTTCCTGGCTGGCCGTCATCATCGTGGGACTGCCCATCTTTCTTTTCCACTGGTTAATCGCCCAACGGCTGGCCAGCCAGGACCCGGAAGAACGCTGTTCCCTCGTTCGCCAGATTTTTCTGTACGGAATTATGGCTGTCGGAGCCGCGCCGATCTTTAGCAATCTCTACCGCCTGGTTGATAACGCCCTGCTGGCCTTGCTGGGGGGTACCTACCTAACCTATTACCCGTACGATTTGACGACCGGCGAGCATCTGGTCGCCATCCTGCTCTGGGCCGTCATCTGGTTCTACGTCTGGCAGCAGCTTCAAATCTACCGGCGGCTCCTGGTAGAACAGGTCCCCCCTGCTGCCGGGGAAACAGCCGCCCCCGGCCTTGGCCAGGATGACCCCAACGGCGTCCGGCGGCTCTACCTATTGGCTTTTGCCCTGGCCGGGTTGGTGATGATAACCTGGGGCGCGGTTGCCCTGCTGCAACTGCTGATGCAGTTCTTTACCGAGATCGTCTGGCGAACCCCGTTGGCCAATAGCAGCGCCAAATTACTGGTGGGCGCGGTTATTTGGGCGGGCCATTGGCTGCGCTTGCAGCAGCTTTTCTTTGGCGGCGACCCGGCTGAGGAGCGCTCGGTGCTGCGCAAGCTCTATCTTTATCTGGCTGTCTTCATCTATTCCATCATGGCCGTTGGCAGCGCCACCCTGCTATTCAAGCGGCTCATCGAGCTGGCCCTGGGCGCGCCGCCGTCCGGGGAGCCTCTCCTCAGCCAGCTTAGCGGCCCTGTTCCGCCCATGGTCGTGGGGACGATCCTGTGGGCCTACCATTGGCAGGTGTTACGCCTGGATGCCGGCCAGGCGCCCGAAGCGCCGCGCCAGGCCGGCGTGCGCCGCCTGTACGATTACCTGGTAGCGACCATCGGCCTGGCCGTGCTGCTAACCGGGGTGGGCGGACTGCTCAGTATTGTCGTCGATCTACTCACCACCCCGGCCGAAGTGGGCCTGGCTTACTATCGCGAGCAGGTGGCCTTGTTCACGGCGATGACCGTGGTTGGCGCTCCGGTCTGGTTATTGCCCTGGCGCAGGATGCAACGTCTGGCCTTACTACCGGCCGGTGAAGCCGAACGCCGCTCGATTGTGCGCAAAATATATCTTTACCTGTACATCTTTGTTGCCGCAATTGCTCTCTTCAGCAGCGTCGGCTGGTTCGTCTTTCACATCCTGACGGCCATTCTAGGCGCAGACCTGCCGGACGATTTTATCACCCTGGTGCTCGATGCCTTGGTCATCGCCCTGCTGGCTGCCGGGGTCTGGCTGTATCACTGGTGGGCCATTCGTCAAGACGGCCGGCTCGAGCAGACCGACCTGGCTCGCCGCCTCAGCGAAATTCTGGTTGTGGTCATCGATACCGGCGAGGGCCAACTGGGCCAAAGCGTCATCCACCACTTGCAGCACGACCTGCCGGGCCTGCAACTCAAACCAATCGGCCTGACTCCCCAGGCCGGCGCAGCCATGGCCGCCGAGCCGTTTTCAGCCGCCACCCGGCAGATTGTGCAGAGCGCCCAGTACATTATTGGCCCCGGCCAGGCATTGTTGGCCGGCGAGGCTGCCCCGGCAGTGGCGGCCAGCCCCGCCCGCATCCTGGCCATCCCGACCCCTGACCAGAACTGGACCTGGACGGGCGTTAAACCGCGGTCGCTGGACTATTATGCCCGCCAGGCCGCGCGCGGCGTCAAGCAGGCCATCGCCGGGGAAGATATCTCACCCACCCAGGAGCTAGACCTGGTGACCATACTGGCCATCATCGGCGGTATCCTGCTCTTTCTCTTGATCGCCGGGGGGTTGGTGAGCGCGGCTTTATCCACCCTCTAGCGGCGGCCTGGCCACAAACCAACCGCGCTGGGTATGTTTCATTTCGCAGGCAGGTTTTTCGGAGTCGAGGCTTCAGCCGGTTCTGGCCCTGAATTTCCGGCTAAAGCCTCGACTCCTGAGCCCAAGATGCCGATAAATCATAAAATCGTCCCAAAACTGACGCGTTCCCAACCGCACCTTAACATTTGGCCCTACCGGCTGGGCCGGGTATGATATTAATTCAATTTTACCTATCTCCGGGGGGAATGTTATGAATCAAGCCTGGTTAAGATTATCGTTGTCGGTAGCCGCAGCCTGCCTTACTGTAGGGGCAGGCTTCTTGCTTTTCGACCACCAACCCTCACTGGCCCAACCCAACCGGGTGATTGACTCGCCGGCCGCCCCACCGCCGGCCCAGGTCAACCCGGCCGACATTCAAATTGTGCTGGCGCCGGCCTGGAGCGGTTTCACCAACCCGGTTCAGGTGACCCACGCCGGCGACGGCTCGGGCCGGCTGTTTGTGGTTGAGCAGCGGGGGGTCATCAAAGTCATCAAGAACGGGACCATCCTGGGTATTCGTGATGGTACAACGCTGCAGTTA
>CAYNLK010000007.1:116880-124811 GCA_964398055.1 uncultured Caldilineaceae bacterium | reverse complement strand
TTCTGGACATTCGCGGCCAGGTGCGCAGCCCCGCGAATGGCGGCGGCAGCGAGCAGGGCCTACTGGGTTTAGCTTTCCACCCCAATTATGAAACCAATGGCTACTTCTACCTGAACTACACCAATAACAGCGGCCATACCATCATCGCCCGCTACTCGGTTTCGGCCAACCCGGATGTAGCCAATGCCGCCAGCACCTTCACCCTGCTGACCATCAACCAGCCTTACGCCAACCACAACGGCGGCCAACTCCTCTTCAGCCCGCTCAACGGCTATCTCTACATCGGTATGGGCGACGGCGGCAGCGGCGGGGATCCCGGCAACCGGGCGCAGAACATAAATGATCTACTGGGCAAAATGCTGCGCATTGACGTGGATGGCGGCTCGCCGTATGCCATCCCGCCGACGAATCCCTTTGCCGCGACCGCCGGCGCTGATGAAATCTGGGCGCTGGGACTGCGCAATCCCTGGCGCTTCAGCTTCGACCGGGCTACCGGCGATCTCTACATCGGCGACGTCGGCCAGAATCAATGGGAAGAAATCAGCTATCAAGCCGCCAACACCCCGGGCGGGGTCAATTTTGGCTGGCGCTGCCGCGAAGGGGCGCACACCTACAACACCGATCCGCCCTGCAACAATCCCACCTTTCTGAACACTTTAACCGACCCCATTACCGAGTACAACCACAGCGAAGGCAACGCCGTAACCGGCGGGTTTGTTTATCGCGGGCCATTGTATCCGGCTCTGGTCGGGCGCTACTTTTTTGCCGATTACGGGGCCGGCAGAATCTGGTCCATTTATAAAACCGGGCCAACTAGCTGGTCGAACCGGGAGATGGAGCTGGATACCAGCTTTTTGATCAGCGCCTTTGGCGAGGATGAGGCCGGCGAGCTGTACGTGGTTGGTTACAACAACGGCGTCATTTACCGCCTGGCCGACGCCAACGGTCCCAGCCCAAACCTGGCCCTTTCGACCAAGAGCGTTTCCCCACCCCACGCTAACCCCGGCGAGACCGTTACCTATACCATTCAACTGCGCAACAACGGTGGTTCTTCACCGGCAACCGCGTATCTGACCGACACCCTGCCGATCAACCTGACCTATCTACCCGGCACATTGAGCGCCAGCCACGGCGCGACCAATGACTCTCAGGGTACGGTGCTGCGCTGGCAGGGTGCCCTAACCCCGACCCTCATCACCATCACCTACCAGGCCATCCCGTCCGATATCCGCGGCAGCCTGGTCAACCAAGCCTACCTGACCGGCCCGAATTTCGAGCCGGTCACCCTTTCGGCTGCCCTGTTTGTGCCTCGCCCCGTTTTAACGACCACTCTGACCGACTTTTTCCTGCCCGGCAGCCAGCCGAATCAACTGGACGACCCCATCCCCGACCCCACCGGCTGTGACTTCTGCCACACCGCGCCCATCTACGACCGCTGGCGGGGCAGTATGATGAGCCAGTCGGGCCGCGACCCGCTGCTGTGGGCGGCTCTGACCGTAGCCAATGTCGACGCGGCCGGCGCGGGCGACTACTGCCTGCGTTGCCACACCCCCAAAGGCTGGCTGGAAGGGCGCAGCCACCCGGCCGATGGCTCGGCCCTGCACCCGGATGACCTCAACGCCGGGGTGGCTTGCGAAATCTGTCACCGCATGGTCGATCCGGTTCCTGCGCCCCCCTCACCGTCTGACGAAGCCGCCGCGCTCGACGCCTTGATCCGGGCCGCCCTGACCACAACCGTACCGGCCGACCATCCCGGCAGCGGCATGCTCATCATCGATCCGCAAGATCGCCGCCGCGGGCCGTTTGCCTTTGACCCCGACCCGCCCCACCCCAAAGCTACCCTCAGAACCGACTTTTTGGGCCAGGGCCAGGCTGCCGTCACCGAGTCCCGCCTGTGCGGCGCCTGCCACAATGTCGACAACCCGGTGCTGTCGTGGGATGAGAGCCGCGCTCAATTCTGGCCGAACGGCGTTGACCTGGCCGCGCCCTCCTTTGACCAGGGCCAGCTCTTCCCCATCGAGACCACCTTTGACGAGTGGGCCAACAGCGCCTACGCCAGCAGCGGGGTGGTCGCCCCGCAATTTGCCGGCAGCAAGCCGGATGGCGTCGTCCGCTCTTGCCAGGATTGCCACATACCCCGCGCCACTGGCCGGGCCGCTGAAACCATCTACAACCCGGTCAACCGGGACTGCGTTACCACCGGCTGCCTGCCGGAACACGACCTGGTGGGCGGCAACACCTGGGTACCCCAAATTTTGCAGGACCCGCGCTGGCGGCTCCACCGCGCCGACCAGGCCGGCTATCTGAATAATGCTATTATCCAGGCCCGGGCGATGCTCCGTCGAGCCGCCAGCTTGACCGTCGCCCTGTCCGGCAGCGGCCTGGATAAAATCGCTACGGTGCGGGTCACCAATCAAAGCGGCCACAAGCTGCCGACCGGCTACCCCGAGGGCCGGCGCATGTGGCTTAACCTCAAAGCCTACGATGCCGGCAACAATTTGATCTACGAGTCCGGGGGGTACGACCCGGCAACCGGTACCTTGACGATAGACAGCAGCCTCAAAATCTACGAAGCCAAACAGGGGCTAACGGCCGAGCTGGCCGCCTGGCTGAACCAGCAAGCCGGGCAGAATATCTACTCGGCCGGCGAGTCATTCCACTTCGTTCTGAACAACAGCGTCATCAAAGATAACCGCATCCCACCTCGTGGTTATACCCAGGCCGCCTTTGACCGGCCCGGGCTACGGCCGGTTGGAGCCATGTATGGGGATGGTCAATACTGGGATGACACGGTCTACCCCCTGCCGCCGGAAACTGAACGGGTTGTGGCCACGCTTTACTATCAAACAGCCTCCAAGGAGTATATCGACTTTCTGCGCG
Source organism: uncultured Caldilineaceae bacterium (assembly GCA_964398055.1). Classification (GTDB taxonomy): domain Bacteria; phylum Chloroflexota; class Anaerolineae; order 4572-78; family J111; genus CAYNLK01. The sequence continues at coordinate 121,931 of CAYNLK010000007.1, read as the reverse complement.
CCTACGGGGGTGTTGACGGCCACACCCTGGGCACGCTGTGGGACTCGAGCAAGAGTCCGCCCGAACTGATGGCGGTCGCCTTCGATCCGGCTCTGCCCACCTATCTGCCCCTTATTTTCAAATAGGTCCGGTTCAAACGCGCCGTGAAGGAAAACAAGGTTTCCAGGTATAATAAAGTGGAGTGCAAGCTTGGTTTGCAGCGAGGCAAAACAGGATTTGCGCTCTACTTTTTGATATTGAAGGAGATAGTTAATGGCAAATAACAAGTTGCGGCTCGATTTAGCCAGCCTGTCAATCCTTGTTTTACTGGCCGCGACCCTGCTGCTGCCGGGGTCGCTCCAGGCCCAAAGCGACGAAGGTCAGCCCTATTTCATTCAACACAGCGACAGCCTTTGGAAACTGGCCGAAAAGTATCTGGGCGACGGCGCCAAATTCCCCCTCATCATCGCCGCCACAGCAACCAGAGCCGCCAGCGACTCATCTTTTAGCCCCATTACTGATCCCGGCCTGATCCGGCCCGGCCAGAAAATCTGGATACCGGCTGCTGATACGGCGGTTGCCATCCAGGTTACCTCGACCCAACCAACTCAGGCAACTGTCGTTAGCGCCGGGCCAGGCGGGAACGAGCCGGGCGGTCAGATTGCTTTCAGCTTCTGGAATAACGCCCCCAACCGCTGCACCTATGAGATCAACATCATCGATGTCAACGCCTGCTTGAATGACCCGGCAGCCTGCCAGGCGACCCGCCGGATTTTTGCTCTGAACAACGCCAGCGAACCGGCCCTATCGCCCAATGGCCAAACCATTGCTTTCCGCGGCTGGGGGGCCATCCCCGACGAAATCAGACCGGGCCAGGCCCATCCTTACAAGGATTGCGCTACGCCCACCGCCGAGCGCTGGCTGCAGACCAGCACCCTGGATGCGACCGGTCGCCGCAGCGTGACCGGCTATTATGAAGATTCCCATCCCGACTGGTCGCCCGACGGCCAGCGGGTCCTGTTCGACAGCGGCCGCAACGGCGACGGCATCACCCGCTTGCTCTTCTTCTATGCCGATGGCTCCGGTGAAGAGGAGTTGCAGATTGCCGGACAGCAGCCCTCGTGGGCGCCGGACAATGACCGGTTGGTCTACCGGGGCTGTGATCCGACCGGCAACCGCTGCGGTCTGTGGCTGGCCCGGGCTATCCCGCTCAAGCCGTGGGAAGCCGGCGCGAACGTCATTGGCCCACTGCTGGAAGAGCCGGAAGCCGCCCACCCGGCCTGGTCGCCGGCGGCCGACGAAATCGTCTATCAGAGTCCGGCCAGCGGCAGTTGGGAGCTGTACCTGATCAACCCCGACGGCAGTAACAAACGCCAGTTAACCAATACCACCGCCACCAAGGGGCTGCCGGCCTGGTCGCCCGATGGCCAATGGATTGCTTACGTGACTTTTGACGGGACGAGCTGGAGTCTGCGGCTCATCAGCCGCGACGGCGCCAGCGACCGCCACCTGTTCACCTATAATGGCGGCATCTATGCCATTCCCCAGGCCATCGAACCGTATAACGCCCGCGATTGGCTCGATGAGCAGATTTCCTGGTCGCAGTAAGCCGGATTGTTCAGAAAACGTTATAAAGGGCTTGTCTTTGGACAGGCTCTTTTTTGTTTAGGGCCAGGTTCTTCGCCAGATAACTTTTGAAACATGAAGGTCACGAAAAGAGGATAAAGTCGAGTCGATATTTTTATCCAGCTCTGAGTCGATTATAATTACAGTATCACCATTCCGGAGAGAGCGGTATGTCTGACGACGACGAGTTGAAGCGATGTCCTTTTTGTGATGAAGAGATTAGAGTTAAGGCGGTCATCTGCAAACATTGTCACCAATGGCTGCCCGGCTACACCTACGAGTCGGCCATCAGGGATTTGGTCATCCAGAAGCAGGTGACCGAACGCAAAGCCGTTGAAGTCCGCGAAGTCATCAACCGGGACGAGCAATATGAAGTCGCCCGCAATTGGGCCAAAAACGGCAAAACCGGTTCGCTGCGGGGTTTTGACCTATCGGTGAGGGATTTGAGCGGGCTTGACTTTAGCGGAGCCGATCTACGGCAAGTCAACTTTAGCGACGCCGACCTGAGCGGGACCAATTTGAGTGAGGCTAATTTGAGTCAGGCCAATCTCTTTCGAGCGAATTTGAGAACCGCCAATTTAAAGAAGGCCGCCCTGAACGAAGCCTACCTGCGCGAAGCCCTGCTAGAGTATGCCGACCTGAGCGGCAGCACTATGCCCCGGGCCAATCTGCGGGGCGCTTTGCTCAATCACGCCGTGCTCTATCGGGTCGACCTGGAGGGGGCCAATCTCAAAGGAACCGATCTGCGCAATGTCAACCTGCGGGAGTCTTATCTGAAAGGAACCGACTTATCGGGCACCAAAACCGAGGGGGCAATCTTAAAAGGGGCGCTCCTGATTGGGGTCAATTTAACCGACTCCGATATGACCTCATTTCAGTACAACCAGGCCGGCAGCCTGGAAGGCACCACTTTGCCGGATGGGCAGCTTTATAAGAGCAGCTAACCAGCCATTTTTTTTAGATCACGGGCCAAAAATGAATAGCCGTGCCAGCCGGTTACCATCAGGGCGGACTCTTTGGTGCCGTCCTCGTGATGGATCGTCTTGTATTCAACCTGGGGCGGCTCACCGTATTCGGCCTCAACCAGATTGATCGCGGCCAGCGCATCCCGCGCCTCGACCAGATGCTCCGCAATGAAGCGCCCGGCAATAAAAACCTCAACACGATACAGGCTGGCCATAGCTAACATTTCTAAATCGTCGTCGGTATCAAATACTACATAAAGTCAGGATCAATATTAATATATGTCACGTTAGGGGAATTGACAAGTTCTGCGGCTAAATGGCAGTCACCGAAGAATAGTGAAGCTACTCAACCGGTCGAGGCTGTACCTCAAGCGCCTCAATCCGCACATAGTCGCTTTTGAAGAGACCGGCCTCATCCAGAATTTGCAGGCGCTGACCATTCTCCGCCTCGTAGAAGCCAACCAGCAGGTCATATCGGCCCGGCCGCAGTTCGGCGGGGAGGGGAACAGTATGAGTGTCAATGACCAGCTCGCCCGGCTGCCAGTAAGGGGTAGCATAGAAGCCGGTCTGGGGCTTGCTGTCGCGCTGGGCCACAATGTTGTTGCCGGCGTCAACCAGTTGCACAAACACGGTAAAATCGACCTCGATGGGCGCTTCGACCTGCCAGAACAGGGTCACTCTAAGTTCCTGCCCAGGGATGAGTGGTTGAGCCAGATGGTAACCGGTAAACCTGATCTGGCGATTGAAATCAACCTCAAGTGGGACAACCTGATCGGCAGGAACGGTGTCGGCCTGGACCTTGACTCCCTGGCGGCGGCTGAACAGAATCAGCGGCTGTTCTAAACCTTGATGTTTGAAGAACTGCCGCGGCGCATATTGCTCCCGAAACCAGGTGGCGTGTTGGACCTCGGCCAGCCACAAATACCCCAGCAAAACCAGGTCGGGTTGGTAACGGCGAATGGCGTAACTAAAATCACCTTCGGCAATGTGCGCGGCGACATCGGGCTGGGCCAGGCCGACAATGTCGATCATATGGCGGTTTGACCAATACCCCAGGTGGCCAATATCAATAGTGGCCAAGGTGGCCGAGGCATTGGTGTGTTGGGCAATCCAGCGAGCCGTAGGCGGGTAGGCTCTGGCCTTCCAATCCGGATGCTTCTGAATGATCTGGCCGGTCAACGGATAGAGTAAGCTCAGCAAGATCACCAGAACAACCGTGGCCACACTAACCGTCCCCCCGACTCGACCCTTGGGGTGGTGAGCGGGGATCAGTTGCGCCGCTCCCTCAGCCACCACCTGCACCCCGCGGGCCGTGAGCAGCGCCGCCCCAGGCATCAAGGGGGCGTAGTACCACTCCGCCGACGGCACATTCAACAGGGCAAACGCCAGGATGTACAGCAGGTCGCGGCCCACCATAATCAACCAGGGATGTTCGGCCCAAACGGCCCTGATCAAGCCAATGATCAACAGCAGCGGAAACAAGAAGTAAAGCTTTTTTTCACCATCGCCGGTCCAGTCGCCCAGATAATCCACTAATCCTTCAATAAAATTCACCCGCAGCCAGTTGAATTGACCCTGAGCCACTTTGGCCCCCAGGGTTGCCGGAAAAGGGGAACCGTAATAAAGAAAAGCAAATAAATACCAGGTCATCGGGATTAGCAGCGCCGGCATGATCAAACGCCAATGTAACCGGCGGAAAGCCAACAGATCATACAGCAGTAAGCAGGCCGCCAGCAGCACGGCATCTCCCCGCACCAGGGCCGTCAGGCCGACCAGGATGCCGGCCAGCCGGTAATGGCGACTGACGTAGGCAACCATCGAGGCCAGGATCATAGCCACGTAGAGATAACTTTCCATGTTAAACGCCATCACCAAGAAAGGCGAGACGATCAGCAGCAAGCTCCCCCCTGCTCCGGTGATGCGCCCGGCCAGCCGGCGACCTAAATCATAGGCCAGAATCGGGATCAGCGCCGCCAGCATCAGGTTAAGCGCCAGAGCCGCCGGGGGGGCCGCCCCAAACAACCAGATCGCCGGGACCAAGACGAGGGCATACAGCGGCGTGGTGGTCACCTGCACGCGTTCACCCAGGTTGTAGACAAAACCTTGCCCAAACGCCAGATTTTCGGCGACGCGAAAAGTGATCATGGCATCATCCATCAGGATAACGCTGGCCCACCAACCTATCGCTACCCCCATAACGGCCAAAATCACCATCAAGCCGGTATCCCAGGGGTGACTTTTAATAGATTGTTTAACTTTATCGACTAGAGTTATAAGCACGGACGCCTTCAGCTTCGATCCCTTGACCGGATTCCAACGGGGCATTATACCCCGATCAAAAAAGATCACCAACTTTAGCACAACGTGACAGATCTCACAACTGGTCAGCCAGTGGGCAGATGCACGGAGTAATGGTATACTATCCAGAATACAGTTATCAGTAGTCAGTAGTCAGTAAATAGTAAACATTGGGTATTACTG
>CAYNLK010000007.1:0-116780 GCA_964398055.1 uncultured Caldilineaceae bacterium | reverse complement strand
GTCACTGATCACTAATCACTGGTCACTGATCACTAATCACTGGTCACTGATCACTAATCACTGGTCACTGATCACTGGTCACTGGTCACTAATCACTGATCACTAATCACGGGAGTTACTATGAGAACCAGACATACCGGACGTTTCAATTTGTGGACTCTGGCTATTATTGCCCTTTTGATCTACTGGTTGGTTCGATTCGGTGTCGGCCTCTACACCGACTTACTCTGGTTTCAACATCTCAATTTTGAGTCCGTTTATTGGACCAGCCTTTGGGCTCGTTGGGCTGTTGGCATGGCCGTGGCTATCCCTTTCGCCATTCTCTTTTGGATCAACACCTTCCTGGCTCGCTGGCTCTCAATCCGTAGCGTGCTGTTCTTCAGCGAGGAGACCCTGGTAGCCCAAAAATTCATCGTCTGGGCTATCTGGGGGGTGGGCTTATTTCTGGCCTGGCTGGTGGGCACGGCCGCCTCCAGTAACTGGCTTCTCTTTTTACGCTATTTCAACCAATACCCGTTTGACCTGGTCGATCCTATTTTCAATATGGACGCCAGCTTTTATCTCTTTAGCTTGCCCCTCTATAACTTCATCCAAACCTGGCTGCTGATCGCCCTCTTTCTCTCCGTGCTGGGGGCGGTTGGCGTGTATGCTGTGGCTCAACAAAACAACCTGGCCGAAGGCAAAATTGTCATCCTGCCCCACGTGCAGCTCCATCTTTCCCTTCTGGGAGCAGGTATCTTTTTGATCTTCGCCCTGGGCCACTGGCTGGACCTATTCGACCTGTTGTACTCACCGCGCGGCGTAGCCTTTGGGGCCAGTTACACCGACTTCAATGTTTCGATGCCGGCTCTGTGGGTCATGATAGTTGTGGCTCTGACCGCCGCCGCAATCTTACTGGTCAACATCTATTTGCGCCGCCCGGCGGTCAGCCTGTCAGCCATCTTTATCTGGATTGTAGTGGGTGTGGTCGGTACCGGTCTGATTCCCGGCTTTGTCCAGCGTTACATCGTTGAGCCGAACGAACTGGCCCGCGAAGCCCCTTACATCCAAAACAACATCAAATTTACCAACTTTGCCTACGGCCTGGACCAAATCACTGAACTGAACTTCCCATCCGTAGAGCCGCTCACCCCGCAGAAACTGGCCAATGATGCCAATGTGCTCGAGAATCTGCGCTTGTGGGACAGTCGCCCCCTCAAACAGACTTACCAGCAGATTCAAGCCATCCGGCTGTACTACCATTTTCCCGACATCGACATTGACCGGTATACGATCGATGGCCAATTGCGCCAGGTTGCCCTGGCCGGCCGGGAATTGGATAAGAGCCGGCTTCAGTCGCCAACCTGGGTTAACCAGAAACTACAGTTTACCCACGGTTACGGTGTGGTGATGAATCCGGTCAACGAGATCACGGCCGATGGGCTACCCCGGCTGTGGATTAAGGACCTACCGCCCAATTCCAGCATCGATCTAACCGTAGAACGACCCGAAATTTATTACGGCGAAGCCACCAACGACTACGTCTTTGTTCACACCAATGAACGCGAGTTCAACTATCCCAGTGGCGATGAAAATGTTTATGCCAGTTACGAGGGGCGCGGTGGAGTGCTGATGGACAACTACCTCAAACGGCTGGCTTTCGCCCTGCGCCTGTCGGATATCAATATGGTCCTGAGCCAGGACCTGACCCATCGCAGCCGGGTGCTGCTATATCGCAATATTGGTGAGCGGGTCGGCCGCATCGCCCCATTTCTACGGTACGATAGCAATCCTTACCTGGTCATCGGCCAGGATGGCCACCTTTACTGGATCCAAGATGCCTATACCGCCTCCAACCTATTCCCCTACGCCGAGCCGATCAGCAGCCTGAATTATATCCGTAACTCGGTCAAAGTTGTTATGGACGCCTATGATGGCGACCTGACGTTCTACGTGGTCGATCCGGCTGACCCCCTGATCCAGACTTACGCCGCCATTTTCCCCCAACTCTTTACGCCGTTTGCGCAAATGCCGGCCTGGCTGCAAAGCCACCTGCGCTATCCAGAAGATCTGTTTCGCCTGCAGGCTAAAATGTATGAAACTTACCATATGCGTGATACCAACGTTTTTTATAACAAAGAGGATCTGTGGCAGGTGCCGCTGGAAAACTTCTCCGGCAATACTCAGCCGGTGGAACCTTACTATGTCATTCTGAGATTGCCCAACCAGCCGGAATCGGAATTTCTGCTGATCCAACCCTTTACCCCCAATAACAAAGATAATCTGATTGCCTGGCTGGCGGCTCGCTCCGACCCGCCGAACTACGGCCAACTGGTGGTCTATCGCTTCCCCAAACAGGAACTCATTTTTGGGCCGCTGCAGATCGAAGGGCGGATTGACCAGGATCCTGAGATTTCCGCGCAAATCACCCTGTGGAGCCAGGGCGGTTCAGATGTCATCCGGGGTAATTTGCTGGTCTTGCCGATCGACAACTCTCTGCTCTATGTTGAACCGCTCTACCTGCGCGCCGAAAACGGCCAGATCCCCGAGCTGAAGCGAGTCATCCTCTCAAACGGCGAAAGAATTGTTATGCGAGAAACGTTAGGCCAGGCCGTTCTGGCCCTGTTTGAGGGGCAGGCGCCGGCGCTGGCGGCCAGGGTCCAGCCGGCGCCGGCAGCCATAGAACAGCCGGCCGAGCCACCCGGTTCGGCTAGGGCTGCTGAAAATATTGCCGAATTGGCTAGACTGGCCTCCGACCATTACCAGGCAGCCCAACAGGCCCTCCGCCGCGGCGATTGGGCCGCCTACGGGCGGGAGTTGGAACAGATGGAGACTGCCCTGGAGGCGTTGGTCAACTTGACCAGCGCCGATTAGGAGGCCATCCGGCTGCCGTTTATGCTGTAGTTATGTTGAAATTGACAGAATCGGGCTATCTGAGTATAGTTAGAAGCATTGGGAGGAGGGTATCTACTCAGTTTTGAAGTGACCGCCACCACCTCACCGGCAGGTCGTTTGTTCCTGTGGATGAACCTCTCTGACCTATCTCATTATTTTTTTTCAACTAAATAAAAAGGAGAAAAGAGAGTATTGGAGTTTAGCAGATCGTAAACCGGTTCAACCTCTTATTATCGGATGTAGTTCCACGGGCCAACAGGCAAACATCTTCATCTTGGCTGCCTCTACTGTTTTGAAAGGAAATTTTTTTGATGGGCAAAAAACTTTATGTTGGTAATCTAAGTTATGGTAGCACCGAAGACGAACTTCGGAAGCTTTTCACTGAGATTGGACCGGTTAGTTCAGTTACCATCATCACTGATCGTATGACAGGTAAGTCGAAGGGCTTTGCCTTTGTCGAGATGGAAACTGAGCAGGCGGCTCAAGAAGCCATTGAGCGTTTGAACAATCAAGAGTTCAATGAGCGTAAAATCATGGTGAGTGAAGCGCGTCCCCCCCGTGATCGAACCGGCGGTGGCGGCGGCAGAATCGGTGGCGGCGGTCAACGCAGCGACCGGGGTGGTGGTAGTAGAGATAGGGACCGCCGTGGCGGTGGTGGCGGTGATCGGGGTGATCGTCGACGCTACTAAAGCCTCACTGGCCAATAATAATTTAATGCTAAAAGCGCGAGGCTAGTCCCCGCGCTTTTTTCTTGCTAGCATGACCGAGGCTATCAAATAAAAAAAATAGATTTTAGGGCGGGTTTAAGCGCTGCATGGCCGCCAGGGCCAACTGTCGATACTCTCCGGAACTGTCCCAATCAATCACCCGCCGGTACTCGCTTTCGGCCGGTCCGGCTTGCCCCTGGACCTCCAGCAATCGGGCCAGGTAGTAACGAGCGCTGATCAAATCAGGGTTCAACTCCACGGCGCGCCGCAGCGACACTTCACCCGCCGTTGGATTGCCGGCCAAAAATTGCATCCACCCCAACAAGGCGTAAGCCTCGGCATCTGCCTCGTTAAGCTCAAGCAGAGCCTCTGCCACTGGAATCCCGGCTTCCTCCAACCGATAGCTCCGCCCGGCGTAAAATTGAGCCAGCAACTTTTGGAACTGAGGGTCTCCCCCGGCCTGTTCAACCGCCGCCTGGTATAAACTCTCCGCCGTCCCCAGGTCGCCCTGCTGGGCTTTGGTACGGGCTAATTCCACAGTAATGGCCGCATTTTCTGGGTCCAGCGCCAGCGCCTGCTGCAAGGAAGCCTCAGCCGTCTTCAGCGCGTCTTTGTCTCGCAAATAAAGCCCTTCCAGAAAGGGCGGCAACGCCGATTCGGGCGCGATCTGCCGGGCCTGTCCAAACAACTCCAGCGCCGGACGTCCGGACCGGGCCAGGGCATAGGCTAAAAAAGCCACTGTTTCAGCATCGGCCTGCTCGCTTTGCTCTCGAGCTGCGGTTAAGGCATAGACGGCCAACGGCCACTGCTCCACCTGGGCCAGGGCCAGGCCGGTGGCTTTGGCAACTTCGGCCGGCGGAGACGCGGAGCTGAATTCGGCCAAAGCGGCCAGAAGATAATCCCGCTGGGCCGCTATTTCAGCGGGTACATTGGCTTTAGCCGAATCCGCGGCAATAGATTTCAGTTGTTCCACCGCGCCGGTCAGGTCGTATGGCGCGGTGAGAGCTGCCAAATACCACTGCGCCTGGGGATCAAAATTGTGGCTTTGCTGCCGGCGCAGCGCCGTCCGGGCGGCCTCAAAATCAAGCTGCCAGAGGTGGGTCAAGGCCAGTCCGGTAAAGGCGCCGGGAAATTGAGGCCGGGTTGCGACCAGCCTCTGCCACTGCCGCCGCGCCTCGATGGCCTGGCCCTGCCTGAATAGCGTTTCGGCCAGGCCGGCCAGGGCCAGGGGATTAGCCAGATCACGGGCCAGGGCCCGGTTGAAGGCATCCTCGGCCAGCAGCCAACGGTGCTGAATCAGGTAAATCTGGCCTATTCTAATGAACGGCTGCGGCGCGTCAGGGTAATTCCGGGCAACTTCTTCCAGGGCAGCAACGGCGTCGCTATAGCGCCGCTCCACAATCAGCGGTTCAAGGTTGGCTAAAACGTCGGCCAGGGGCCGGCGAGGTGGTTGAGGCCCCGGCGTGCAGGAGAGTCCGGCAACAATTGTCAACAGCAGCAGAGTCTGAACCCATTTATTGAACATAAGCACTCGACCTAATGCCGGGCAATACCTAGAATTATAACGGCTCATGTGATACAAATGGCCGGCACTTCAACATTCCAAAATCAGTCAAACGTGCCGGTCGTTTTTGTCCATATTCTGATAATGAGCCAATTATACCCCAGGATCGTTGCCGGGCAATTGCATCTTTTTAAGAAATTACCCCATATTTTCTGACTGACCTACCCTATGGTATAATCTCGAACTGTTTTCCGGCTGTCTTGACAGCGCCGCGGCCTGAGGTGGGACCAGGAACCTGACAGCAGCCTGACCGGAGACAACCACCTACGCCATTTATTACCCCAAAGCAAAGGATAGATAAGATGAAGATCATTGTCTTAATCAAACAAGTGCCTGATACCGCCCAGCTCTCGAGCACGGTTGACGGGCTGAAATTGATGGCGCCCGGAGGCGCCAGAATTGTTAATCCCTTTGATGAGTATGCCATCGAAACCGCCTTGCAGATCAAAGAAGCCCACGGCGGCCAGGTAACGGTGCTAACCCTGGGCCAGCCAGAAGCAGTCGAAGCCTTGAAATCGGCCCTGGCTATGGGCGCGGATGAAGCCATCCTGATCTCAGACCCGGCCCTGGCCAACGGCGACAGCCTGGCCACAGCCCGCGTCCTGGCCGCCGCCGTCAATAAGATTGGCGATTACGATCTGATTGTGGCCGGCCGCTCGGCCGTCGACGGCAACAGCTGGGCTACGGCTGTACAGGTGGCGGCCTTACTCAATATTCCCCAAATTTCCTATGTAGCCAAACTCAAAGTGGTCGATCCCGCGGCCAGAACCATCACCGCCGTCCGGCTGATGGAAAGCAGCCGGGAAACCGTGAGCAGCCGGCTACCGGCTATGCTCAGCGTGGTCAAGGAGATCAACGAACCGCGCTACCCCAGCTTCATCGGCATTCGCCGGGCCGCCAAGGCCACCATCCCCACCTGGACTGTTACCGATGTGGGGCTGGCGGCTGATCAGGTGGGCGCGGCCGGTTCTCAGGTGCGCTGGCCTGAGTTAAGCCTGCCCCCGGCTCGTGAAGCCAAAGTTGAAATCATCACCGGGTCACCGGCGGACGCGGCCAAAGTTCTGGCGGCCAAGCTGGCGGCTGAAAAAATCATTTAGGAGCAGAGCACAATGTCAAACGATGTCCTGGTTTGGATCGATCAGAACAACGGTGAAGTCGACTCGATTGCCTGGGAAACGCTCGGCGTCGCCCGGCAACTGAGCGCCAAGCTGGGCGGCCAGGTGATCGCCCTGGTGTTAGGAGCAGCGGTCGCTCCTGTGGCGGAGCAAGCCATCCGGTACGGAGCCGACCGGGTTCTGCTGGCCAACGACCCGACCCTTAAAAATTTCCGGCTGGAGCCGTACGCGGCTGTTTTGACCAAAGTGGCCCGGGAACAAGCGCCAGCTGCGCTGCTGCTGGGCGCCAGCAATGCCGGCCTGGAGTTGGCCCCTTATGTGGCCGCCAAATTGGGCGTCGGCCTGGCGCCAGATTGTACCGATGTAGCCTTTGAAGATGGCCGTCTGGTAGGCACCCGGCCGGTGTTGGCCGGTAACGTGATCGCCCGGGTTGAATTTGGCCCGGCCCGGCCGCACGTGGTCACCATTCGCCGCCGGGTCTTTCCATTGCCGGAGCCGGATGCCAGCCGCAGCGGTGAGATCATTCCGACCGAGGCCGTTTTGGCCGAAGCCGACATTCCGACCAAAGTGGAAGGCTTTGAGGCGATCAGCGGCGAAGTCAGCCTGACCGATGCCAAAATCATTGTCTCCGGCGGTCGTGGGGTTGGCGGTCCGGCCGGATTTGCCCCCATCAAAGAGTTGGCCGAAGCCCTGGGCGGGGCGATGGGCGCCAGCCGGGCTGCGGTGGATGCCGGTTGGGTGCCGTATGCCCACCAGGTTGGCCAGACCGGCAAGACCGTGCAGCCTGATCTTTACATCGCCTGCGGCATCTCCGGGGCCATCCAACATCTGGCCGGTATGAAAACAGCCAAATTGATCGTGGCCATCAACAAAGACCCGGATGCGCCGATTTTTAAGTATGCCCACTACGGCATTGTCGGCGATCTGTTTGAGTACGTCCCGGCTCTTACCCAGGAGTTCAGGCAACGTTTGGGCTAGCCACTGGATGGACTCAAGCAAGTAAGCCTTTGACGGGGGCAGGTCGATGATCTGCCCCTATTTTTCTATTTTGAGCTTTACCCGAATGTCAAACATACCTGTTGTTCAAATCTTACCCTTCAGTCGGAGAACCCAACTCTCCATCACCCTGGCCTATAATTTTGTCTTTGTCGTCCTTGGCCTGGTCGCGGTTTCCTTTGGGCCAACTCTGCCCGGCCTGGCCGAACAGACCCAATCGAACCTCAGCCAGATCAGCTATCTATTTACCGCTCGAGCGTTGGGCGGACTGTTAGGCTCTTTTGGACTCGGTCGTCTGTATGACCGTTTACCAGGCCATATCTTGATGGCGCTTCTGCTCAGTACAATGACGGTGATGCTGCTATTGACGCCGCTCGTACCGGCCCTATGGCTATTGAGCCTGATTCTGTTGGTCTTGGGGATCGCTGAAGGAGGAATGCACGTGGGGGGCAATACCTTGGTTGTATGGATCTATGGAGGCAGAGTTGGGCCGGTCATGACCGGGATGCATTTCTTCTTTGGGGTGGGCGCGCTCCTGTCACCCATCATCGTTGCTCAAATTATGCTGATCACCGGTACAATCAGGTGGCCTTATTGGATTCTGGCGATCATCATCCTGCCGGCCGTGGTGTGGTTGACTCGGCTGCCCAGCCCAAGTTTGCCAACCAGCTCAACCGACTCAGTAGTCAGGCCGATCAACCGCCGGCTGGTAACTTTATTTACCTTGTTCTTTTTCCTGTACGTTGGCACAGAAATCAGTATGAGCGGTTGGATCTTCACATACACCCTGACCGTTGGCCTGGGCCAGGCCGCCACCGCAGCCTATTTGACCTCAGCTTTTTGGGGCGCCATTACCCTGGCCCGGCTGGTGGCAATCCCGGCAGCCGCTCACCTCAGGCCGCGCACCATCCTGCTGTTCGACCTGATCGGGGCGCTGATCAGCGCCGGGATTATCCTGGCCTGGTCCGGCTCATTAGCGGCCATCTGGGTGGGCACGCTGGGACTGGGGCTATCGTTAGGCTCCGTTTTTCCCACCACGATGTCGCTGGCCGGGCGGCGGATGGCCATTACCGGCAGTATTACCGGCCTGTTTCTGGTTGGCAGCAGCCTCGGGGCGATGTCGCTGCCCTGGCTAATAGGCCAACTCTTCGAGCCGGTCGGGCCGCAGACGCTGCTCCTGACTATCATCACGGCGCTGCTTTTGGCCGGGGGAGTATTACTGGGGTTGTTACGCTTTAAGACAGTTCAGCCAACTCGTCAATCATCCGCTCAACTACTTTGAAGCCGCTCCGCCAGAAATCAGGATCGGCCATATTGATCCCGGCCTCGCCCAAAATATGCTGGGGACTGGCCGCCCCGCCATAAGCCAAAATTTGGCGCAGCTTAGGCTCAAAAGTGCGCCCTTCCTCTTTATACTGCTGGTATAGCGATAAAGCCAGCAGTTGGCCGAAACTATAGGCATAGCAGTAGAAGGGGGTATGGTAGATGTGGGGAATACAAATCCACTCTCGCTGAAAATCATCACTGAGTTCGATGGAATCGCCAAACTGTTGGCTCAGATTGGCCAGGTATTGCTGGTTAAGATCATCCATCGTTTGGTTTTTAGCTACCATCCGATGCGCTTCCCGCTCAAAGATGACAAAATAGGCCTGGCGTAGAATAGTGGCGTAGGCATCGTCGACCGCTTCGGCCAGCAAATTGCGGCGAAGCTGCGGTTCTTGCTCTTCAGCCAGCAGGCGGTCGGTGAGCAGCATCTCGGAGAAAACCGAGGCAGTTTCGGCCATCGGCAGGGCCGAGTGAAAAGTCAACACCGAGTGGTCTGCGGCCAGCAGCGCGTGGATGGCGTGACCAAGTTCGTGGGCCAGGGTGGCCACCTGGCGTGGTTCGCCGGTGTAATTGACCAGCACCCAGGGCGTTACCCCCGGCAGAATCCCGGCACAAAAAGCGCCGCCCCGCTTGCCCGGGCGTATCTCCCCATCAATGTGACCATCCCTGAAGACACGCTCGGCCAGATTGGTGATCGTCGATGAGAACTGGCTGAAGCTATCGAGCACCATGTCAACTGCCTGGCCGTAGGGAATCTGCTTGTCCGACTCCTGGCTGAGCGGCGCGTACAGGTCGTAACGGCGCAACTTATCCAGACCAAGCCAACCGGCCTTCAACTTGAAGTAGCGATGAAATACACTTGACTGCTCAGCGCAGACGGCCAGCAGGGTATCAACCACCGCATCAGGGATATCATTGGACAGGTTGCGCACAGCCATAGGGGCGGCAAAGTGGCGCAGGTTCAAATTCTCGCTGGCCCAATCGCGCACCCGGTGAATGTAGATTTGGGCCAAAACAGTGGCCTCCTGCTCGTAAACCCGAAATTGCTCCTGATAGGCGGCCTGGCGTAGCGCCGGACTCGGATTGCGAACGTAGACCATCAGCTCATCGCGGGTCAACTTTTTCTTTTCGCCGTCAACCTCCAGTTCAAAGACAAACTTACTGGTTATCATATCGTACAGGTTGACGAGGGCGCTAACGCCATTGATATCCTTGAGATTGATGATTTTCTCTTCGGACTCGGCCAAAGTGTGATCTTTGAAGAGCCGATCTTGTTCCAGCTTGTAGCGCAGATCACCGGCATAGGCCAGCAGCCGGGCCGCCGGCTCATCGTCCAGCGCCTTCCACCACAAACTGAAGAAGAGAATCCGATTCTGGGCTTCGGTCAGAAGCTGTTCCATTCGACCCATAAAGGCCAGGGCTTTTTGATTTTGGGTATCTTCGGAAAACCAGAGCTGGCCGTATGCGCCCAACCGGTTGGCTAACTCGGCAAAGCGTTCGACTTGTTGGAGGATGTCGGCAAAAGACTGACCGGCCATATCCGGCGAGAGGGTTGGTCGTAAGGCTTCAATCGAGACGGTCACCGCTTCCAGGTCGGCGATGACCTGCTCGACCGCCGGGCCGGCTGCGGCCGGCAAAAGCGTGGCTAAGCTCCAGCGAGTTTGTTGATATGGTGCGCTTGTGTTGATCACTTGTTCAGTTTCCCCCAATTGGTAGAGATTGTGTTACAAAATGAATTTTTCAATGACTGCCGCCACTCCATCTTGGCTCACCGGCGGAGCCACCCAATCGGCCAAAGCTTTCAAACTATCGGGCGCGTTGCCCATCGCCACCTTGGTCCCGGCCACCTCAAACGTGGACACGTCGTTGAAGGAGTCGCCCACGACCAGGATTTCCGCAAAACTGATCCCCAAATAATCAATCATATCCCGCAGAGCCTTGGCTTTAGAGACCAGGCGGGAAATGGCATTTCCAAAATAGATGCCGTTGCTGGGGTCAAGGCTCCACGACATCTGGCAATACTGCTCCATCAGGTGACTGACAAGATCGGCCCGCGCCTTTTGCGCTTCATCGGCCGCCAGTAACTGCCCTTTGACGATTTTGACCCGGTTGATCAACCGCATCAAATCGGTGACCAGCGGCGTGATCTGCAACTTCTGGCGCTGGTGCTCGGCCAGGGGACCTTCCTTCTCAATAAAGTAGAAATCGTGGGCATAAATCTCCAGGAACAGGTCATACTCACGGGCCAGTTCGATCAGCCGCTTGCCGGCCAATGGCGACAAAGCCTGCAAAAAGATCAGATCATTACTCGGCCATTCCACCACGGCCGCGCCATCAAAAACAATATGCAGGCCATCCAACTTGAGCTGCTTAAACAAGTGATAACATGCCTCGGTGGCCCGCCCGGTACTCAGAGCGACCTCAACCCCCCTGGCTTTGGCCGCGGCAATGGCCTGGCTGACCCGCCGGGAGGGATAAGCGCCTTCACCGATTAAAGTACCATCGACATCGAGCACCAAAAGTTTATAGTCAGTCATAGGGGATCGTCGTCCAGATTTAAGGATAGCGAGAATTCAGGCTCAACTATTGACTACTACTATTTTACTCGATGTTAAGCTGCAATCATACCCAAAAATCTGGTGATCTTTGGCCACCCACTAACGCTAATGGGCACAATGAGTCAGAATTATAACCAAAAAAAACGGATCGTCCACTCAGCCCGGCCAAATCTGGCTGAACCAGGGCGACCGGGGTAAAATCTCTCATCTGCACTTAATATTGGAATAGCACAATAAGTCTAAATAACTATCCCAGACGGTTGAGCTTTAAATCGATGCTTTGGCTACCCGCTAAAAAGGAACGCACCACCCTCCGCCGGCTGAGGCGGCTAACCTTGCGGCTGTTCCTGTTGCTGCTGCTCTTTTTTGGCCTGGGCGCGGCATCGGCCCCACCCGAGCACGCCCTGCTGGTCCAGGTTGACCGGGTGACCGCGCCATATCGCTTTGATTTTGTCAACTGGGAGTCTGAAGCGGTGGTCAGTGAAATCTGGCGACGGGCGATTCCACCCCGCCTGCCCGCCGCGGACGCCGACCAACGCGCCCTGGTCGATAGCTTTTTAGAAGTAGAACAGCGCCGCCGGCAGTTGGAACAACAGCTCAACCAGCACTATGCCGCCTGTCCCCAGGCCGGCCAAACGACTTGCTCAGGGCAGAGCCAGCCTCAAATAGCCGCCCTGGAGCAGGAGCTGGCAGCCCTGATCGCCGCCCAGACGGAACTGCTGCCCCAGGTGGAAACCATTTTGTCACGGCAGGTAGAAGCAGTGCTAAAAGAAGAAGGCTTCACGTTGGCCGGGCAGCCGTTCCCACCAGTCGCCTTCCGCCTGACCGACCCGCCCACTGCCTTAATTCTCTCGCCGCGTGACCGGATTGAAAAGCAGCATTATGTGGGTTTGCAGCCCGGCCTAACGACCGAACAGCGCCTTGAAATTGAAAACAGGCTTGAGCAGCGGGGCGACGTTTCCAGCTACGTGACCGGTGTCGGCGGGCTGGGGAGCTACCCGACCATGGTTATCACCAGCGACTCGCTAACCTGGCTGGTAGAAGTGATTGCCCACGAGTGGGTCCACAACTACTTCTATACTTTTCCCTCCAACATCGGCTGGGGCTACCAAACTTACCCCCAACTGACCACCATCAATGAAACCACCGCCGACATCGTGGGCCAGGAAATTGGCCGGCAGGTCATCAACCGCTACTATCCAGAGTGGGCCGACCGGCTGCCGCCGCTGGACGAAACCGGCCAACCGGTTGCGCACCAACCCTCGCCGTTCGATCTGGCTATGCGCCGTATCCGCCAGCAGGTCGACCGGCTGCTGGCCGAGGGCAAGATTGAGCAGGCCGAAGCCTATATGGAAGCAGAGCGATTGAAACTGGTGGAACAAGGTTATGCCCTGCGCAAACTCAACCAGGCTTACTTTGCCTTCCACGGTTCCTACGCCACCAGCCCGGCCTCAATCGACCCGATTGGTCCCCAACTGCGCCAACTGCGGTCGGGTAGTCCCTCGCTCAAAGCCTTCCTCAATCGAGCGGCCTGGCTCAACAGCTTTGAAGATTATCTGGCCTGGCTGGACGAAGCCGGGATCGACCCGGCACTCGAGTAAGTTCGACCGCCGGCCCAAAGCGGGACCTCCCCGGCACAATATTGCCTGACCCTCTAAATTCATATAAAATCAGCCCCTATGATGGGGAAACGGAGCCGGAGACTTCTGCCAAATAGCGTCGCAACGGTTGGCCAACTCCGCCGGCTATGGCTCCTGATCTTCTTTTTCACGCTTCCGCTGCTGGCCTTTCCCGAAATCATCTTGGGTCAACAAACACTTTACAAAACCGACCTGACCTGGATCCACTTTCCCCGCCACATTTTTGCCGCAAGCGAGTGGCTGGCCGGCCGCGTGCCTCTGTGGGACCCCTATGAAGATACCGGCATCCCCCTGCTGGCTGAAAGCCAGGTAGGCGTTCTCTATCCACCGAGTATCCTTTTTCTCAGCCCGCTGCCCCCCTCCCTGGCGTTATCCCTGTTCATTCTAATCCATTTCAGCCTGGCCGGCCTCTTCACCTTTAGCCTGGCCCGCTGGTTGGGGCTGGGCTGGGCCGCAGCCACGCTGTCAGGGCTGGCCTTCGGTTTGGGCGGGGTGCTGATGGCCCAGGTACCCAATCTCAATATTATGACCGGCGCCGTCTGGCTGCCGCTGATCCTGTACGGAGCGCTCCAAACCACCCGGCGGCGGAGTTGGCTGGTAGCCCTGCTGGCCGGCCTGCCGCTGGCTCTGCAAATTCTCACGGCTCAGCCCCAGGTTGTCTTTTACAGCCTGGTCACGGTGGCCGGGTATGGTCTGTACCGGGTTAGTCTGGATTTCTTTACCGGAGACAGCCGCCATCGGCCGGGTTACGCCGGCCAGACTTTGCTGTTGCTGACGGCGGCTGTCGTCAGCGGCCTGCTGCTGGCCGCGCCCCAGTTCATCCCCACCTACGAGTTGCAGCAACTTTCGGTGCGGGCCGAAGAGCGCGGGGTAGGCTTTCTAACCGAAAATTCGCTGCCGCCGCTGATGTGGCTCAACTTGCTCCTGCCCGGCATCTTCGGCAACAACGTCACCGGCTTTAGCGGGGGCGACCCGTTTCAAGAGGATTTCATTTACCTGGGTTTCATCCCCTTGCTGCTGGCCTTCTTGGGCGTCGCCGCGCTCTGGCGGGCGCGGACCGGGCCGCACTATCGCGACCGGCTGTTCTTCTTATTCCTGTTCATCGCCGCGGCTGTGCTGGCGATGGGCCGCTTCACCCCACTCTACCAATACCTGATCCAATATCTGCCCGGTTTTGCCCTGTTCCGCATCCCGGCCCGTTGGCTGATGGCGGCCAATCTGGCCCTGGCCATCCTGGCCGGACTCGGTTTAGAAACTTTGTTGGCCAGGGGTCTGGCCCGCCGCGCCTTTTGGCTGCTGCTGGCGGCCGGCCTGAGCCTTGTTGTCGTCTTGAGCTTGAGCTGGATCTTCCGGGCCAATTTGCTGGTCTGGAGCAGTCAATGGAGCGGCGCCTATCCCAAACTGGTGGCCGCTTTTCTGGATAAGAGCTTCACTCTCCAGCCGGTTTATCAGGAAGAGCGCTGGCTGCCCTGGCTGGCCGGCCTGCGCATTCCGGTAATGCTGCTGGCCATGAACCTGGCCCTGACCATTATTCTCTTCGGCTTGTTGGCGGCCCGGCGACTGGCCAGCCCCACCTTCGCCGGCCTGGTCATCCTGGCGACCGCCCTGGATCTGCTCATCGCCGGGGGAACGACCATCAACCCCACCAGGCCCGTCGACTGGTGGTGGCAACTCTCGGGTGGAGCCCAATACGTGCTGGATAATCTCGAGGCCGGGCGGGTGTTCCCTTTGGGCATGGGCCGGGAAGAATTGGCGGTGAGCCACCTGGGCCACTATTTTCCATCGGTCTACCGGGTTCACAGCGCCGGCGGCCACGGCTCCTCGCTGCGGTTGGAACGATACGAAACCTTTTTAAAGGAAACCGACCCGATTCAGGCGATTCAATTGGTTGGGGTGCGTTACCTGTTGGCCGAGGGTTACATTGGGGCCGACGCGGCCGCGACCTATCCCATCGTCTATGCCGATGAGCAGTCGATTGTGCACGAAAACAAAGCGCCGCTGCCCCGCGCCTTTGTGGTCCATCAGGCCATCCGGGCCGAGCAACCGGCTGAGGCGCTGGCCTACTTTCAAGCCCGCCAGCTGGACCCCCGCCAGACGGTGGTTATCGAGTCGGATGGACCGCTGCCGCAGCCTGACCCTGCCGCCGGCTCAAGCAACGTCGTCACCATCAGCCGCCACCACCCCCAGGCCGTGGAAATTGAGACCAGCCTGAACGGCGCCGGCTACCTGGTCCTACTCGACACCTTCTATCCCGGCTGGACAGCCACGGTCGACGGCCAAGCTAGCCCCGTCTACCGGGCCAATTACATTGGCCGGGCCGTCTTTGTGCCGGCGGGGGAACACCTGGTTCGTTTTGAGTACCGGCCGCTGTCGTTCAAATTGGGGCTGGGTCTATCGCTCTTGACGGGGTTACTGATTATGGTCGCTGCCCTGGGACGCTATCACCTCAAGAGAAAGGGCAAAAGTTAGCAGCTTATAGGAGGTAGGGTGCAGTCGGTTCAAAAAAGCCGGAGTCGAGGCTTTAGCCGGTGAAAAATACGGCATTATCCGGCTGAAGCCTGGACTCCAGAAATCTCTCCGCCACATTGCTAGAGCAATCGCAACTGCAAGTTGGCCGGCTTGTCCGGGGCCGGCTTATTGGCGACCCTCTTTTTAAACTCCTTTAGGCTGTTTTCGATATCAGCCAAAAAGGGGGAAGGCTGATTCTCATATCGCCGGCCAAAGAAAAAGCGGCGTTTGGCATAGGTTAAAATCAACTTCTGTTGCGCCCGAGTCAACCCCACGTAAAAGAGCCGCCGCTCCTCTTCCAAATCGACCGGCTGCGCTTCGCGGCGGTACGGAATCAGGCTCTCCTCGCAGCCCACAATAAACACCACCGGAAACTCCAGCCCTTTGGCGGCGTGCAAGGTCATCAGGGTGACCCGGTCGGCCCGCGGATCATAGGCGTCGGTCTCCTTTTGCAGGGCCAGCGACTCCAGAAAGTCGCCCAGGCGGTTTTCAAAGGGGATCGCTCGCCGCCTCAACTGCTGGAGATGCTCACTGCTCTTTTCATTGAGAACCAGCATCGACCGGCCAACCAAAAACTGTTGCAGTTGCTCCACCAGAACGGCCACCGGCGTAACGGCGCTATCTGCTAACGAAACCAGGAACGGCACGATGGTTTGCATCTGTCTTTTGGAGGCCACCTGCTCCAAATGGAACGCACTCTTGGGGTTATGGAGCCGCCACAAACAGGCCAGCACCAGGCGGACCTCCTTATGCTCGGCCAGGGGTGTTTGCCCTACGGTCTGAAAGGGTATCCCGGAGCGTTGAAACGCCTCGATCAACGGCTGGCTTTGCCCGTTGAGGCGATAAAGCACGGCAAAATCGGCAAACGGGCGAGCGGGAAAACTGTCATCGTCGCTCACTCTGGCTGAGTCAATGGAATAATAACTGGTTCCGCCGACCATTTTCTCGATTTCATGGACCGTATATTCGGCCTCAGCTTTCTCGGTGGCGGCCTGATAGACCTCGAGCTTGAGGGGGTCGCCAATTTCCGACCACAACTCAAGCGGCCGGCTGTCGGGGCTTTTGGCGATTACCTGGCTCGACGCCGCCAGAATCAGTTGGGTTGAACGATAGTTTTGGCTGAGCCGGACGGTTTGGGCCGTTGGAAAGTCTTGCTTGAACTGCAAAAAGTAGGCCCGGCTGGCCCCGCGAAAACCATAAATCGCCTGGTCGGGGTCGCCGATGACGCACAGGTTCGTTTCCGGGCCGGCCAGCAGCCGCAGCAACCGGTACTGGCTATAGTTGATGTCCTGGTACTCATCCACCGAGATCCAGCGAAAGCGTTGTTGGTATTTCTGCAAAACATCAGGCTGCGACTCCAGCAAACAAACCGGCTGTACAATCAGGTCGTCAAAATCCAGCAGATGCTTTTGTTTGAGGGCTGCCTGGTAGCGGTTGTAAATCTCGGCAAACTCATCACTGTGTTCCGGCGCGTCCGGCCGCGGCAACTGATTTTTGGCCGCGGAGATTTGCTCAAGCCAGGCGGCGACATCGACACTTTTCACATCGGGATAACATTGTTTCAGGATAGCCTGCCGGTCATCGTCCCCGCAAATGGCAAAGTTGGGCGGCAACCCAGCCTGCTCGGCTGCCTCCCGCAGCAGCATCGCGCCAAAAGCGTGAAAGGTTTTGATCACAAGTCGACCTGCTGTCTCTGCCCCAAGCAAGCGGGTCAGCCGGTCGGCCATCTCTTCGGCGGCCTTGTTGGTGAAGGTGATGGCCAAAATATTCTCCGGGGCAACGCCTTTGCCGGCGACAAGATGGGCAATGCGGTAAGTCAACGTGCGTGTCTTGCCGGTGCCCGGCCCGGCTACGATCATCAGCGGCAGGTCGGTACACCTGACGGCCGCCTGCTGCTGCGGATTGAGCCTGGCCAGGAACGCCTCGCTCTCAGTCAGCCCGGTCTTAACCGCCTCGGTCTGCCCCAAAAGCGCCGAACTAAACAGGGTGGCCTGGCGCCACCTCTCGGCTCCGGCCGAGGGAGGCGCTGGCTCAACTTCGGGCGGCGGCTCGACCGGTTTGGCGCGCAGTGACCGGGCCGGCGCCCCAAACAGGCTCAACTGACCGGCCAACGAATCCCGCTCGTCGTCGCTAAAGAGCTTGATCACTCCGTATTCGCCGTCGTAGCCGGCGGCAACGGAGACTTCGCCGCAACGCATCCGCCGGATACCTTCGGCCAGCAGCGAACCGCCGGCCTGTTCGATCTCGGCCAGCGGCAGCTCCCGCAGAATGGCCAACTCCGGCCCCAGCCGGGCCAACAACTGTTCATAGCTCTGGCTAACTCGCCTGGAGTTGGCCCCCACCCTGTAGACTTCGGCCAAAATTTCGGGCAGCGGGATCAAGCTGTGAAAGGGATGCGTCCGCGCCGGCCTGGCCCCTGCGGGCCGGTCGGCCAGCGTCTCCACCCGGTGCATCACCCCAACCGTCACCGGCTTGCCGCACACCGGGCAGAGATAGTTGTGTTCGATAGTCACTTTGGGCAGCCAGCTTATGTTACACTTGCGGTGGCCGTCGGCGTGATATTTGCCTTCCTCCGGGAAGAACTCAACCGTGCCTAAAAAGGTTTGGGGATTACCCGTCCGCAGCGCCTCAAAAATAGCCGGGTACGACAGCTCTGTATCGAACAGATTGGCCTCGCGGGCCAGCTTCTGGGGCGAATGGGCATCGGAATTGGAGACCAGGGTGTAGCGATCCAAAGCCGACACTCGCCAGTTCATCGGCGGGTCGGAAGATAGGCCGGTTTCCAAGGCAAAAATGTAGGGGGTTAAATCTTCAAAGCAGGCCTCAACCGAGTCGAAGCCGGATTTGGAACCGAGCAACGAAAACCAGGGTGTCCAGATGTGGGCCGGGATCAGATAGTTCTGCGACTCTATCTCCAGAATGATTTCCAGCAGGTTGCGGGAGTCCAGACCCAAAATGGGCCGGCCATCGGACTCAATGTTACCGATCCTGGCCAGGGCGGCCTGAATTTTCTCGACCGCGGCCAGGCTGGGGGCAAAGATGACATTGTGGACTTTACGGACCCGCTCATACTTCTTGTAAATGCTGCTGATTTCGCCGGCCAATATGAACCGGACCGGCGCCTGACAACTCGCGGGGAGTTGGCTTTGAATAGTCTGAGCATACTCATCCTTTAGCTTGAACAAGCCCGCTTCAGCCGGCTCCAGTTTCTCCTTCATCTCCTGCAACCAGCCGGGATGGGCGATGTCGCCCGTGCCAACAACATGAACACCCTTTAATTGGGCCCATTTCGCCAGGTGCTCAAAATTCAAGTCCTTGCTGGTCGCCCGCGAGTAATGGGAATGAAGGTGCAGGTCGGCAACAAATTTCATCATTTAGCCCCAAAACGTTATTGGATCGTCAATCGGTTCGGGGGGCAATACAATCGGGCCGGTCATTTTTGGGGTTGTTGACCAGGGTCGAGACCGGATAGGCCGTCATAGCCTCGGCCGGATAGGGCTTGAGCAAACCATCCAGTTGGGCTGGACTCCGTTCACCCGGCTCCAGCCAGAGTTCATAGGCCGCCGGCGGCAGGATAACCGGCATCCGGTTGTGAATATCGGCCAACAGGGCGTTGGGGGTGGTGGTGATAATGGTGCAAGAGAGAAGCGGCGAGCTGGCCGGCCCGTGCCAGCTCTCCCACAAGCCGGCAAAGGCAAACGGCTCGCCGGATGCCAGCCGGATATACATCGGCGTTTTGCCCCCGTTGACTCTTTGCCACTCAAAGAATCCGTCTGCCAGCACCAGGCAGCGCCGACGTTTGTAGGCGTTTTTAAAAGCAGGCTTTTCGGCCAGCGTCTCGGCCCGGGCATTGATCATCCGGTTACCAATGGCCGGGTCCTTGGCCCAGGCCGGAATCAAGCCCCACTGAAAAAACTCCAGCCGGCGCTGGCCGTTGTTGGCAATCACCGCTACCGGCTGGGTAGGAGCAATATTGTAGCGCGGCGGCAGCTCTGCCGGTATCTGGTAATCGGCAAAGGCTTCAGCCAGCTTTTTGGTAGCCGTGGTTAAGGTGAAGCGTCCACACATCTGGTCCCCCTCGATTTATATAATTGAAGCGCCGGGCACTTGATTTGACTTTAACCAACCAGCTCCGGCGTCACCAGCCAGCAGAGCGACCAATGGCCCTCGTCATCTCGCCCCAGGCAGGCCACGCCGCCCATTTGAAAGTCGACCACTTTTTTGGCATCGTCCTGGCAGAGCAGGAGGGCGGCCAGCCGGCTGAGGTGGGGTAAGTGACCCACCAGCATCAGATTACGGGTGGTGTCGGCCAGGTAACTCACCCACACGCCGGGGTCATCCATGGGAGCCAGATCCGGCACATCGCTGATCCCCTCTGTTGGTTCCAGGAACCGGGCCAGAATCTCAGCCGTCTGGCAAGCTCGCGTTTTACCGCTGTGGTTGATCTGGCGCACCAGGATGTCGCCATTTTTGGCCACAAACCTGGCCACTTTCTCGATATCAGCCCGTCCCTTTTCCGATAATGGGCGGTCCGGATCTTCTTCTTTTGAGAGCGCCTCGGCATGTTGCACCAGGTATAGGTTCATTACCAACCCTCCGTGTGTGGTTGTTAAGAGGTCCGGTTCTGGCCAATTCAGCCGGACCCTACCCTGGAGGCAATACTTTTCAAATAAGCGATTGAAATCGCTCCTTCAGGGCTAAAGCCAGCCGTCCACCTGCGTGGACGGGTGTTTTTGTCCGCGGAGGCGGACATCACGGCGTAGCCCTCCAGATGCGGTTTC
Source organism: uncultured Caldilineaceae bacterium (assembly GCA_964398055.1). Taxonomy (GTDB): domain Bacteria; phylum Chloroflexota; class Anaerolineae; order 4572-78; family J111; genus CAYNLK01. The sequence goes on along the minus strand of CAYNLK010000007.1, from coordinate 96,711 downwards.
AACCGCGTCCTTATTTGAAAAGTATTGACCTTAGAGGTTGTCTAAAAATTGACATACTCAGGTGACCGGCACTTAAAAAGTGCTTAAAAAGTGCCGGTCACTTCACCCCTAAACGATTTTTGGTTCTTTGGGATTTTCCGTGGTGTACCCCAATATGTAGGGGCGATCCCTTGTGGTCGCCCTGGGCAGGCACAAGACCTGCCCCTACACCACGGAAATTCTGGAAGAACCCGATTTTTTTAGACAACCTCTCACTATAATAGCACATGGCTGCCATTGTGACAACCGTCCAAAAGTCACTGGGGCTGTCCAATTTTTTAGGTGACCGGCACTTTTTAAGTGCTGGTCACCTTATCCACCTAAAATTCTGGACGCACCCAAAGTCAATTGTCGGGTTTCAAGTGACGGACACTTTAAAAGTGCCCATCACCTCCCGCCCCGTTGGTACCAAAAGCTATTTGTCTTTGATCCCAGAACATGCTACCATTTCAACGGTACTACTCTCAAGTCAGCAGCAGCGATGGATGAAGCGAAAACTCCGCGGTCTCAAGCGCACCGCCATTCAACTTGATTTTAATCTCTACCGGGTCGATGTGCCGATCCGGGGCTTGGCCGGCGCAAAATTGAGCGTGATCGATATCTGGCCCGAAGGGGTGGAAGAAACAGTTGTCTTCATTCACGGCTATGCCGGCTGCGCCGAAACCTGGGAGCACCAGCTCAACTACTTTGCCCGGAGCTACCGGGTGATTGCGCCCGACCTGCGCGGCCACGGCCAGAGCGACGCCCCCCTAACCCAGTACACCATGCCCGAGCTGGTAGAAGATATCGAAACGATCGCCAACGCGCTGAACCTGCCGGACAAATTCAGCCTGGTTGGCCACTCTTTTGGCGGCTCCATCTGCGTGGAGTATGCCAACGCCCACCCGGAGCGGCTGAACAAGCTGGTGCTGATTGCGACCGCCGGCGAATATCCTATCTCCAGATTGACCACCTGGGCCATTCGCCTGCCCACCGCCTTTTACCGGCTGTGGTGGCGTTACCGGCCGCGCTGGAACGCCGAAATCCACGTCATGAAGCGCATGATGCTGAACAATATGCGCCAGTGGCGCGGCTGGCCGCTGCTGCGCAACATCACCACCCCCACCCTGGTCATCACCGGGCAGCGCGACAGCTACTTTCCCCGCTACGTTTTTGACGACCTGGCCAAAATGGTGCCAGGCGCCGAAATCTACGACGTCGGTTCGGCCAAGCACAAGGTCCAGTTGGAGCGCCACCAAACGGTCAACCGGGCCATCGAGCGCTTTATCTCCGACCGCCAGTACAGCCTGTGGCGGGATCAGGACCCGGACATGAGCCGGTTGTCGAGCCAGCGGCCCTGGCTGGCCCATTACGGCCCGGAAGTACCGCCTACGGTGCCGATTCCGCCCCAGCCCCTCCATAAATTTCTGGAAAGCGCCGCCGATTGGGTGCCCAAACGCACCGCCCTGCTCTTCTATGGCGCCCGGCTCAGCTACCGCCAACTCAATCGCCAGGTCAACCAGTTTGCTCACGTGCTGCACGGCCTGGGGGTTAAGCCGGGTGAGCGGGTGATGCTGGTGCTGCCGAACATCCCCCAACTGGTCATCGCCTATTACGGCACGCTCAAAATTGGCGGGGTGGTGGTGCTGTCAAATCCTGAGGCCGATGCCGGCCAGATCGTCCGCCAGCTTGGCGAGACCGGGGCCAAAGTGCTGGTGACCCTCAAGGATTTTGGCAGCCTGGTGGAAGCCGTGCAAGCGGAAACGTCTCTGGCAAACATTATTCTGGCCGATATCGAGCAGGTCGTTTCGGCCGGAACATACAAAAAACTCCTGGCTCGCTGGGGGCTGGAGCGTCCGGTTGAGCCTGGCCAAGCCGGCCCAGACCGGCGGCCCTGTTTGCTGATGCAAGAGGTGATGGCCGACGCCGCCCCGGAGTCGCCCACCATCCCTGTAGCCGGTGATGCCCTGGCTGTCATTATCTACACCAGCGGCACCACCGATGAGCCTAAGGGCGTCCAGTTGACCCACGCCAATCTGGTGGCCAATACGCTCCAGACCCGCCACTGGATCCAGGAACTGGAGTATGGGACCGAAACCTGCCTGGCGGTGGTGCCATTCACGCACAGTTATGGCATGACCAGCGCCATGAATATCCCCATCGCCCTGGGGGCGACCATCATCCTGCTGCCGGTCTTTGAGCTTGACCAGGTCCTGCACCAGATCAAAAAGTACAAGCCCACCTTCTTTCCCGGCGTGCCCTCGATGTACCTGGCCATCAACCAGGCTCCTGATGTGCGGGTTTACGGCTTACATTCCATCAAAGCCTGCGTAAGCGGGGCCGCGCCCCTGCCGATCGAGGTCCAGGAAGCCTTTGAAAAACTCACCCGCGGCCGGCTGGTGGAGGGCTACGGCCTGACCGAGGCTGGCCCGGTGACCCACGCCAATCCGCTCTACGGCGTGCGCAAGGTTGGCTCGATTGGGGTGCCAATTCCCAACACCGCCGCCAAAATTGTCGACCTGGTAACGGGCCAGGAGTTAGCAGCCGGTCAGGTGGGCGAGCTAGTGGTCAAAGGACCTCAGGTGATGCCGGGCTACTGGGCCGATCCGACCGGCACAAGCGCCGTACTCAAAGATGGCTGGCTCTATACCGGCGACGTGGCGGTGATGGACAACGACGGCTACTTCAAGATCATCAGCCGCAAGCGGGATACGATTATGGCCGGCGCTTACAGCGTCTATCCGCGCGATGTGGAAGAGGTGCTGTATGAGAACAGCAAGGTGTTAGAGGCGGCGGTGGTGGGTGTACCCACTGTAGAGAATGGCCGGCCAGTGGCCAGAGTGAAAGCTTTTGTGGTGCCGCGACCGGGCAGCAACCTCTCAAAAGAGGAACTATTAGCCCTGTGCCGGCGCCGCCTGGCAGAGTACGCCGTACCGTGGGACATTGAATTTAGAGCAGAGCTACCAAAATCGTTCGTCGGCAAGGTGCTACGCCGGATGTTAGTGGAGGATTAATGCACGACAAGATTGGATTAGTATTAGGGGGCGGGGGCAGTCGCGGCCTGGCCCATATCGGGGTGTTGGAAGTATTGGTGCGGGAGCAGGTCCCCATCGACTTGATTGTGGCCACCAGCATGGGCGGCATTGTGGCCGTCCTCTTTGCCCTGGGTTACAGTCCGGTTGAAATTGCCGCCGGGATGAAAGCAATGCAGAGTAATTCGCTGGCCATGAAGATTGCCAGCGCCCGCGGCCGGCAGCGCAAGGTCCAGGAGCAGTTGGGCGAGATTCTGGCCGGTAAAACCTTTGCCGACCTCAAAATTCCGGTCACGCTGATGGCGGTCGATATGGTCCACGGCGAAGAAGTTGCCCTGGCGACCGGGCCGCTGCTGCCGGCCATCCTGGCCAGCAGCGCCGTGCCGGGCGCCTTTCCGCCGGTCAAGCTGAACGGCCGGCAGTTGGCCGATGGCGGGGTGATCGACAGCCTGGCCACCCATATGGCCTATGACCAGGGCGCCGCCAGGATCATTGCCGTCGACGTCTATCCGCCCCTGGAAAAAGATAACCCCTGGACCGACCCCATCAGCGCCATCATGGGCTTTCAGTTGCCGGCCGGCATCTTTAGTACCAACGGCAACGGCGAGAACAAGGTTCCCACTGCGGCCGCGTCGATGTGGCGCTCCTTCCGGGTGCAGACCTGGTATCTGCACCAGCAACGCCTGGCCGCCCACCCACCGCACGTGCTGCTCCGTCCGGAGGTACACGATTACGGCTCGCTGGATTTCAAGGATGTGGCCGGCCCGATCCGGGCCGGGATGGCCGAGGCGGAACGCCATCTGGCCGCCTTGAAGGCGTTGGTTTAGCCGGCGGCATAACAGCCCAGCAGCAATATGATCCACTCACCTTTGGAGGCTATCACCACCCATCACAAATTCTCGAATGCTCCCATTATAAGCTTATTTTAAAAATTGTTGGGTATAAATAGAATATCAAATGGGGGCAATATTATTCAGCGATCATATCAGCTCATCTGACTTCTCGATCCAGGGCAAAGGTTAGCTCATATGTGGAGCTTTTTCCTAAAACTGATATCTTTCGGCATTATTCTGCTGATATTACAGGCGGCTGTCTCGGCCATGCACCCGCCCGAGCTGCCTGAGCAAATCCTGGCGTTAGAGCAGCAGCTCCGAGCCGGCGTTGATATCGTCTATCTTGGTGATAGCACCCTGATTTACCCCGAAGGTGAACCTACAATCCCGGAGATTCTACGCGATTTGATCCCGAATCATACCATTGGCGACGTGGCCCACCCGGCTTACCAACTGGATTTGTATGAACGCTACGTCAATTACCTGGTCGAACACAAGGCTCAGGTCGAGGCTGTTATCATTCTGATCAACATGCGCTCATTTTCACCGGAGTGGGATTTGCGGCCTACTTACCAATTCGAGCGCGAGAAAATCATCCTGACCTATGGCCCGTTGCTATCCACTCTATTTTACCGGCTGTTCGATACTTTTGGGCTGTTCGACTCGCCGATCAGCCAGAACGATTTCCTCGAGGCGACCGTCTTCAACGGCGATCAACCGGTAGGGGAAGTGGCTGAATTTGAGGCGCTGGTTGGCGTTGAGGCCAAAGAGTCAGGGGCGGATGAAACCAACTTTGCCTACTACGCCGGTCTGCCCTCGCAGGATGACCTTGAGGCGTTACAGGGGACGCTGGTTTATTACTATATGTACAGCCTTGACCGTCACCACCGCAAGATTCAATCATTGCAGGCAACGAGTCGTCTGCTGACCAACAACGGCATCAAACCAATCTTCTACATTACGCCCATCAATTACGAACTCGGCGAAAGCCATATCGGCGAGCTGTTTCACGAGCGCGTGGCCGAGAATACGGCTGTGGTTGAGCGAGTCTTGCGTCGAAAAGATGTTGATGTTTTGAACCTGATCTTTGATCTGGAGGCCTACAATTTCGTCGATACGGAGCATCTGACCGAAAACGGCAAAACCTATGTGGCTGAAGCCCTGGCTGCGGCCATCGAGCCGCCCCAAACTAAACCGCTAACCTCCACCCCCGCCGACGACGCGCCCACACCGTACATCGCCGCAATTGAACAACTCTGGGGCCAACCGGCCTCGGCCACGCCAACTGCAACTGACTCTCCCGCTGCGCCGGCCCCTACAGTCACCCCGGCGCCGACGACACCAATACCAACCTCAACACCAACCCCATTACCAACGTTAACCCCAACTTCAACCTCAACCGATACCCCAACTTCAACTTCAACCTCAACCCCGACCCCGACCGCAACGTCGACGGCAACGGCTACTCAGGTTCCGCCGGCTCTCCCCTCCCAGGCACTAACCACGCCAACATCAACACCAACTTCAACCGCAACGCCAACGTTCACTTCGACCCCAACGCCGACGCTAACACCGACCTCAACCCCAATTCCAACCGCAACACCGACCTCAACCCCCACATCAACATCGACTTCGACCTCAACCCCGACCGCAACGCCACAGTCACTGGCGGTGCAACAGGGGGGGCAGCTTGTTTCGGCTGAATATCGGAACACCTTTGAGCCGATTGGCAATTACGTCATCGATCTGTATCGGCTACGCTACAAAACCGTCGATCGCAACGACCGAGTCACTGAAGTCGAAGCGAATCTATATGTGCCCCAGGTAGACGCGCCAGCCGACTTCCCTATTTTGATCTACGGTCCCGGCACAACCGGCCTGAGCGATAGGTGCGCCCCGCTGAATGAGGTTTCAAGCGGGAACAATTGGGGGGCGTACCACAGTTACATGCTCGAATATACCGCCCAGGGACTGATCGGCGTGTTGCCTAACTACCAGGGCTTTGACGATGCCAACCTGGAGCAGCCCTACTTCATTGCCAAGTTGCAAGCCCGGGCTTTGCTGGACGCGGCGCGGGCAGCCTACAACTTTTTTAACGAGTCGTCTCGAGTGGCCGCCCGTCCGCTAGAGGCCGTTTTCATGGCCGGCTATTCCAGCGGGGGCCATGCCGTTTTTGCTGCCAAGGATTTGGCGGCCAGCTATGCCCCGGAGTTACCCTTTAAGGGAGTAATCGGCCACGGCCCAACTACCAACGCCTTAACACTGTTCAAAGAAGCGCCCGTCTTCAGCCCGTACATTGTGCAGGCTTACCGCGACTTCTACGGTCCCCAGGTGATCGATCCGGCCGATGTTTTTCAGGATCGCTGGCTGACCAGGTTTGAAGCCGACGTGATGAGCCGGTGTGTTGATGGTCTCTTCAGTTACTACAGCTCCAACGCCCGGCAAATGTATCGCCCTGAATTTAGAGAGGCGCTCTACACCGACCGTTTGCAGACGTTGGCGCCGGCTTTTAAGGCGGCACTTGAAGACAATGTCCCCGGTTTATCGCCGGCTGGGGTGGATATTCCGGCGCTCATTCTCCAGGGTACGGCCGACCAGATTGTGACGCCGCCCAGCCAAAGGCAATTCGCCCTTAATCTATGCGAGCTTGGCAATCATGTGACTTACCGGAGTTACCCGGCTGTTGATCATGCCAACATCCGGCGGGCCAGTTTTAGAGATACCATCAATTGGATCGCAAGCACAGCCGGCGGCGACCTGCCCGAGTCGAGCTGCGCCAGTCTCACCAATCAATAGAGATTGCCATGTTATTCAACTCCGTCGAATTTCTGATCTTCTTCCCGATTGTGGCGGCGCTCTATTTTGCCTGCCCCTATCGCTACCGTTGGGCGCTGCTGTTGGCAGCCAGTTATTATTTCTACGCCGCTTGGAAGCTGGAATATATCGTCCTCATTATTGCCTCCACCCTGATCAGCTATGGCGCAGCTATGCTGATGGTCAAGCCGGCGTATCAAACCAAACGGACTCTCCTGCTGGTGATCGGTTTAGGTTCAAATCTGGCTATTTTGTTCGCCTTTAAGTATTTCAACTTTGTCAACGACTCGCTCCAGGCCGTTTTTGACCAATTTAACCTATTCTACAACGTGCCGATGTTTCAGGCGCTGCTGCCGGTGGGGATATCGTTTTACACGTTTCAAACCCTCGGCTACATCATCGACGTCTATCGCGGCCAGATAGAGCCGGAACGGCACCTGGGACGATTTGCTCTATTTGTCTCCTTTTTCCCGCAACTGGTCGCCGGTCCCATCGAACGCGCCGCCAACCTGCTCCCCCAGTTTTATACAAAATTTCACTTTGACGAGGCGCGCGTGACCAGCGGCTTACGCTTAATGCTGTGGGGCATGTTTCAAAAGGTGGTCATCGCCGACCGGCTGGGGTTGTACGTCAATGCAGTTTACAACGAGCCTTTGGCTTGGTCAGGCTGGCCAGTTCTCATGGCCACCTTCTTCTTTGCCTTCCAGATTTACTGCGACTTTGCCGGCTACTCCAATATTGCGATTGGGGCAGCCCGGGTTATGGGGTTCAACCTGATGGAGAATTTCAGAAGACCCTATTTTGCCCAATCGCCGGCAGAGTTTTGGCGGCGCTGGCATATTTCGCTGTCCACCTGGTTCAGGGATTATTTGTACATTCCGCTGGGGGGCAGTCGAGTACCGCTGCCGCGCTGGTATTTGAACCTGATGATCGTTTTTGTGGTTAGCGGGCTGTGGCACGGCGCGGCCTGGACCTTTGTGATCTGGGGCGGGCTGCACGGCCTTTACGTGGTCGGCCAGGCGGCGACCAAGAACGCCAGGAATAAACTGGCCAGCCGGCTGGGGCTTGACCGGCGACCAACCACGCGAGCGGTGTTGAGCGGGTTGATCACCTTCAGCCTGGTCTACCTGGCCTGGATCTTCTTCAGGGCCAATTCCATCGGCGATGCCTTTTTGTTGCTGGGTAATATGACCCCCTTGACCAACTTTGCCGACGTGACCGCGCCCTGGGCCACCATAGCCAGCAACCCGGCGCAGGAGATGGCGCTGTCGCTGGGTTTGATTCTCCTCTTGCTGCTGGTCCATTGGGTTCAGGAGCAACCCCGGTCAATCCCCATCCTCTGGCAGCGACCGCTCTGGTTTCGCTGGGCGGTTTACCTGAGCCTGGCCCTGGCCATCATGAACCTCGGTATCACCGAGGGGGTCCCCTTTATCTACTTCCAGTTCTAACTATTCAAGTTTGCTGGTGAAAAAAGTTGAACATTGCGACTCGGGCAGGTAACCGTTCATAATGTTACGCATCCAGGTAACCGAGTCGATAAAACTGGCCTGCCGCGTTTGGAAGTGGGTGGTTTCCGGGTAAAGCTTGTAGCTTACGTTTTTGCCCAGGTTGCACAAACGGCCGACAAAGTGGTCGTGGGTAGCTGGAGTCACAATGGTATCCGCCTCACCGTGGAACAGAACAACCGGTACGCTGGTGTCGGGCGAGCCACCCACATAATTGAGTTCAAGCGCCTGTTTAAAAGCCGGAAATGTCTCGGCCAGCCGGTCGCCGTACAACGCCTCCAGGAATTCCGGGCGGTAGAGCAGTTGCGGCTCTGCGGGATAGTACTCATACGCCTCATCGACGCATTTGGTTGAAGCATCGGCATAAAAAGTGGGCAACCAATGGGGCAAGAAGACAGCTTCAGGGTCGATGACCTCGCCGCCATAGTAATTGAGGTAAGCATAGACAATGTAGGGGGCGAGCGGCGGCCGTTCGCGCAGCAGGGACTCTACATTGGGCGCAGTGGCATGGCCGACCACCCCCTTGATGGGCAACTCCGGCGCATATTGGGGCGCGGCGTCAAGCGCGGCAAAAGCGCCGTGCCCACCCTGCGAGTAACCGCCATAGAAGACCGCCTGGGCTGGTCGGGCCGGAACGGCGGGGAGGAGATTTTTGTTGAACAGCTCGTAGGTTGCCCGCGTGGCATCGAGCATGATCGAGGCTTCCAGCCCGGCAATAAAATAGTTGTGCTTGCGGGTTTGATCATCATAACCTTGCCAGTGGGGTAAGAGGGTAATGAACCCCTGGGCGGCGTAAGAGATCAGGTGGGTCTGGTATTGACCCCAATTACGCCCCCGGGTAACCTCATCCAGCGGCGCGCAGAGAGTGTCGATACCGGTGGTGCCCGCGCCGTAGATAAAGAGAGGGAACTCGGCCGGCGCGTCAACTTTGGGCACAAACAGCTCGGCCCGGATCGAGGCCCAATGGCCCAGTTCGTTTCTACTCTTGAAACGCACCTTAAAGCGATCAACCGCAAATTGCGCCGGCGTCTGGTTGTTGTTCGGATAAAATTTGGCCTGCAACTGATTGATTTCGTCAACGGCGATGGTGTTAGCGAATTCGACCTCTTTAACCAGCGAGTCGGTAGCAAGCTCGGTTAAGGCGGCAGGCACGGGCGGCTCAATGGCGATGATAACGGGGGTGGCTGGCGACTCGCTATGAACCACAGGGGGAGGCGACGGCTCAAGCCCGGGTGTGGGCAACACAATCGCGTTTGTGATCACGTCAGTAAGAGCAGGGATGTGGGTTGGTTGGACAGGAGATAACTCAAGCGGCGGGGTGGGCTTTGGATTGGCGTACCGCGCCATGTTTTCCGGCATTCTTATGGTACAGGCTAAACTGACTAGAATAATCAGTATTAAGGCGCTATGAATTTGTTGACGAACTCTCATGAAGCTATTTCTACAAAGCTATCGGTTGGCAACAGAATGTATATTATGCCACGGAAATTGTTTTTTCAAAAAATCCCGTCTCTACCCGGCAATTCTCATTATGGCGGCATACTGGTACAGTTTGCCTCTGGACATTCAACCCATTTTTGTTTAGAATAGAAGAATGTTCCGGCAATTTGCACCGTATCTCATCCCCTTATTCGTGGCGGCAGTTACTTCCCTGGCTCTGGCGGTCTACGTTTGGCGCCGGCGGACAATGCCAGGGGCTTTGGCCTTCGTGGGGCTGGCCCTGGCTGTGGCGCTCTGGTCGCTGGGGTACGTACTGGAGATCATCAGCCTGGATTTAAGCCAAAAAATTTTCTGGGCCAAGCTAGAGTATCTGGGTATTGTCAGTGTGCCGCTGGCCTGGTTGACCTTTGCGCTGGCCTACACCGGCCGCGAGCATTGGCTAACCCGCCGCAACCTGGCGCTGCTGGCCCTGGCCCCGCTCATCACCCTGCTGCTCATCTGGACCAACGAACGCCACGGCTTGATGTGGGCCGAGGTTGGGCTGGCCAGCAGTGGCCCATTCCCCACCCTGGCGGTGAGCTACGGCCCCTGGTTCTGGTTTCACCTGGCCTACTCCTACGTGTTGCTGTTGGGGGGCACCCTGTTGCTACTGCGGATGGTCCTGAACTTTCCCAACCTGTACCGCTGGCAAGCGGTGGTTTTGGTATTCGGCTGCCTGGCCCCGTGGCTGGGCAACTTGATCTACATTTTTGAGTTGAGTCCGGTCCCCAACCTGGATTTGACCCCCCTGGCTTTCAGTTTGACCGGCCTGGCCCTGGGTTGGGGACTGTTTCGCTGGCGCTTCTTCGACGTGGTCCCGATTGCCCGGCGAACCGTGGTCGATAACATGCGCGAAGGGGTCATTGTGCTTGACGCTCAGAACCGGCTGGTGGATCTGAATCCGGCTGCCAGGCGAATCATTGGCGAGGATGCCGGTAAGGCCATCGGCCTGAGTAGCGCCCGGGCCCTGTCAAGTTGGGCCGAGCTACTGGAGCAGGACCGCGCCGTCACCGAGGGGCACACAGAACTGGTTAGGGAAATCAACGGCAAAACCCACAACTTTGAGCTGCGTCTGTCGCCGGTGTACGATCAACGCCAGCGGCTGAGCGGCCGGCTGATCGTGTTGCGGGATATCACCGAACAGAAGCAAGCTGAACAAGCCCTGCGCCAGAGTGAGGAACGTTTTCGCCAGGTGGTCTCATCGATTAGCGACCACGTCTATATGACCGAATTCAGGCCGGATGGCCGCCAGATCAATCACTACATCTCGCCGAACGTGACCGATTTGACCGGCTATCCCTACCAACAATTCCTGTCGGATTGGAATTTTTGGCCGTCAACCGTGATCCACCCCGATGATCGCGCCGCGGCCGCGGCCCAGGCCGGCCGCTTTGCCGCTGGCCAGAATAGTGAGATGGAGTACCGGCTAGTCCGGGCCGACGGGCAGATCACCTGGGTGCGTGACAGCGGCCGGGTCGAGTCAGATCCGGCCGGCCGGAGTTGGCTGGTTTACGGGGTGGTGAGTGATATCACCCAGCGCCGGCAGGCCGAAGCCACCCTGCGCCAGCTATCGCGGGCGGTAGAACAAAGCCCAAACTCAGTCATCATCACCGACCTGACCGGCCGGATTGAATTTGTCAATCCGGCTTTTTGCCAGATTACCGGCTATTCAACCCAGGAGGCCCTGGGCCAGAATCCGCGCCTGCTGAAATCAGGGCTTCACCCACCTGAATTCTATGCCCAAATGTGGGCCCGCCTGAGTCAAGGAGAAGTATGGCAAGGAGAGTTGATCAATAAAAAGAAGAACGGCCAGCTATACTGGGAAGCAGCCACCATTTCACCCATTAAGGATGGCCAGGGCCAGGTAACCCATTATCTGGGCATCAAAGAGGATATCACCGACCGCAAAAAAACCGAACACGCCCTCAAAGAAAGTGAGGCCAGGTATCGTACAGTCATCCAGGCGGCCAATGATGCGGTCATCATTGCCACTTTGGAGTCCGGCCAGATTATCGAGGCCAACGCCAGAGCCGCTCACCTGTTGGGGCGGCCCCTCAGTGAAATCATTGGCCGGTCCCAACTAGAGCTTTTCCCAAAGGCCAAAGCCGAGCAGTATCAGGCGGCTTTGAACAACAACCTGACTGGGGGAGGCGGGCACATGCTGCCGAATATGGAAGTCATCCGGCGGGATGGGCAGATTATCCCGGTAGAGATTAGCGTCAGCATCATCGAGGGCAGTCACGGGCAACGATTGGTGCTGGGGCTGTATCGAGACATCAGCCAACGCAAACGGGCCGAAGAAGCCCTGATTCACGCCTTTAATCAGGCTGTGGCCGCCAACCAGCTCAAAACTCAACTGCTGGCTAATATTAGCCACGACCTGCGCACACCGATCAATGCCATTTTAGGCTACACCGAAATGTTGCAGGAAGGTCTCTACGGCCCGGTTTCAGTGGAACAAAAGGCCGTAACCCGGCGAATTATCGACAACACCACCAATCTGACCCACCTGGTTGGCCAACTGTTGGATCAGGCCCAGTTGGAAGCAGGCACGCTGAAGCTCAAGGTGTCCTCATTCAACCCGGCTGAGCTGATCGACCGGGTCGAGTCGACCTTGAAACTGCCGGCCCAGGCCAAAGGCATCGAACTGAATTGCCAGATCTCGGCCGACCTGCCCCCAGCCCTGTCTGGCGACCCGGATCGCCTCTACCAGATTTTGACGAATCTGGTCGACAATGCCATCAAATTCACCGAGGCGGGGCCGGTTGAAGTGCAGCTTTATTGCCCCGATGAGCTGCACTGGGCCATGCGAGTGACCGATAGTGGGCCTGGCATCCCACCGGAGGCGCACGCTTACATTTTTGAGCCGTTTCAGCAACTCGACGGCACCGCCACCCGAGCCCATCGCGGCTCGGGGCTGGGTTTATCTATTGTAAAACAACTGACGGCGCTGATGGCCGGCGAAGTGATTCTGGAAAGTCAGGCCGGTCAGGGCAGCACCTTTATCGTAAAGCTACCTCTGTAACGAACAGGAACTGGCTGAATGAACAATCCATTGGCCTTGATCATTGAAGATGACCCCGATTTGAGTACAATTTTTGCCACAGCGCTGCAAGCGGCCGAGTTTAGCACTGAAATCGTCGCGGACGGCCAACAGGCTTCAATTCGTTTAGCCGAAGCTTTGCCTTCAGTGGTGATCCTGGACCTCCACCTACCCCACGTATCCGGCCGGGATATTCTGGACCAGATTCGGGCCGATCCACGTTTGCAAGAGACCCGGGTGATGCTGGCTACTGCCGACCCGGCGATGGCCGATATGCTGCGCAGCGAGGTGGACCTGGTGCTGATCAAACCGATCAGTTTCAACCAACTGCGAGACCTGGCCAGGCGGCTACGCCCACCTGAGGCCGCCTGAGCGGGCCGGTATCTTAATTCGGTCCGCCTGCCATCACGCCGCGCAAGCCAATATTGTCGTAGGCAATTGACAACTTTTAACCGGTGGTGATAATAAGGGCTATGAGCAAGCGTTATCCCATTCCGGCCGGCGAGTCACGGATTGAACTACAGGTCAAAAACTCACGCTTCATTGGCCGGGCCGGCTACACGCCCGGCGTAGAGGAGGCCAGGGCCTTTATTGAAAAGGTTAAAGCCGAAGAACCGGGCTACAGCCACGCCGTGTATGCCTTTGCCGTGGGGCACGGGGCCACGGTTGTCCACGGGTTGAGCGACGCCGGTGAACCCAGCGGCACGGCCGGCCGGCCAGCCCTGGCCGTGGTCAAAGGCAGCGGCCTGGGCGATGTGACCGTGGTCATTGTGCGCTATTTTGGCGGTACCAAGTTGGGTAGCGGCGGGCTGGTCAAAGCTTACACCGAGACGGCCCGGTTAGCTCTGGCCGAACTACCGGTAACCGAAAAGGTGGAACGGCAAACGGTCACGGTGACCATGCCGTATCATTTTTACGAACAGAGCAAACGCCTGGTCCAAAGCCACGCTGGTCTGGTTGCAAAGGAGGAATTTACCGCCGAAGTGGTGCTGCAACTGCTCTTCACGGTCGATGATCTACCGGCCTTTGAGGCTGCTCTGGCCGAAGCGACCAGCGGCCAGATCGTCGTAAGCAAGTGAGTAAGGCATGATGGCGATGCTGTTTGACAACCCCCAGCCACAGGACTATTATGCACAAACAAATCAGCATCGGGCTAAGGAGTTATTATGAGTGACGAACAAATCATCATTACGATCAATCGTCGCGACCGGACCATGGTTTTTCCGGTGAACGAGCGAGATCGATTACGAGATATTTTGAAAGATCGCATATGGTGGGACCGCCGCAGCAACCGCTGGGCGGGCCGGGGTGACGTGAATGAGCTTAAAGATATCCTGGAAAAAGAAGGGTACGTCGTAAAGCTGGTCGGAGCCAGATAACAAAAGGGAGACCGCCAACAAAAAACCGGGGCCAAGACCCCGGTTTTTTGGTTAAAAACTGAATTTTGCCGGCTAACATACTTAAAGTTGGCTGATGGTCCGGCAATAATTTTACTCTTCTTTTTCTTCGGCTTTTTCGCGCGCCCGGCTAACCACTTCCGGTTCAGCGCTGACCGCGACTTCTTCCGCTTCTTCCAACGCCTCGACCGTTCTGGGCGGCTCAACCCTGGCTACCAGCGATTCCGGCTCAGACAGAACAGTGATCGTGGGAGGAACTTGCAGGTCGGCCACGGTAATAGTATCGTTGAAATGAACTAAAGTGGTCAGGTCGACCTCGATAGCCGAAATCAGGTCCCCTGGCAGACATTCAACTTCAAGCTCGTCCAAACCATGAGTCAGAATGCCGCCCAGGTTGTGCACGGCCGGAGCTTCACCCACAAAGATCAGCGGAATTTGCGCCGTCACCTTCTCACTCATCTTGACCGCGTAGAAATCAACGTGAACATAGCTGTGCTTCATTACGTCACGTTGAATATCGCGAGCCAGGGTTAGCACGGGCTTATCATTCCCCACTTGCAGTGAAATCAATTGGTGAGTACCGGCTTGTCGAAGGATTTTGGCCAATGTTTTTTCGTGAACTTGAATCGACTTAGGTTCAATATCCCGGCCATACATAACGGCCGGGATCAAACCCGTTTCACGTAAATGCTTTACCTGTCGTCCGGTTACGCCCCGAACTTCTGCTTTTAGCTCCAGAGCTTCCATGATCTTTTGTTCTCCTTATTTCACTTGCCACTTTTGAACGGTGACAAAGGGTCTTCAGAATAGGTAGGTCGGTATAGATGGGTTACAAATAAAAATCGCCTCACGCATACGCACGCGGCGATTTGAGATAGTGCAGATATTTTACGGCGGCAGAGCTATTGAGTCAAATTTCTGATTTCTCAGAAAAGGTATTTCAGGCAGTCAAAGATGAGATCTGCTCAGGTTCCCGGAGCCGGTAGCCGATGCCCCATTCAGCCAACAAGTAATAAGGCTGTTTGGGGCGCTTTTCGATTTTACGACGGAGGTAATGAATATACAATTTGAGCGAGGTCAAGCCCGAAGATTTTTCAGCGCCCCAAACCTGGCTAATCAACTCCTCGTGCGATACGACCCGCCCGACATTATTCAGTAAGATGGCCAACAAACGATACTCGGTTGCGGTTAGTTGGATAGCCTGGCCATTGACCTCGACCCGCCGTTTATCCAAATCAATCAGCAGATGACCATCATCATATAACCGGCACTCAGAGGGGAGTTGCTGACCGGCCCGCCTCAGGAGGGTGCGAATCTTGGCCAAGAGCACACTTAATTCAAAGGGTTTGTAGAGATAGGCGTCTGCCCCCAGGTCCAGGGCTCTAATAACACTACGCTCATCACGACGACTACTGATCACCAAAATCGTCTGAATACCGTACTCACGCAAGCGACGGCAAGTTTCAAAGCCATCCATCCCCGGCATAACCAAATCCAAGATGACCAGATCAGGCAAATAGCTTTGAGCCACTTCTAAGCCCTCCGCGCCTCGATCAGTTATCGTAACGCGATATCCCTCATTCTCCAAAAAATGTTTCAGTAATTGGAGGATCAACGGATCGTCGTCGATGAGCAAAATATTCGTCATTACCGCACTCCGGTATCAAGATGAGTTGAGTTACAAAAGGGAGTGTCTTCCACAGGAGTCTATCTCTTGCCAGGTTACACAGTCTTTATGAATTAAAGTACCTGGTACCACCATCTGCAGAACAAGCCAACTCTTAAACCTTACAATACCAGAAGTTTAACAACATTTAATCATAAAGACGCTAAAAAATTCTTAGAAAATAATTAGAATTACTGAAAAACAAAATTAGACCTCACCTGGTCAACCCAACACTTTTCTTAACCAAAGCGGTAACCAACACCCCATTCATTTTGAATAAGACTGGGCTTGTTTAGATCTTTTTCCAACTTGCGGCGCAAATAGCTGACATATAAACGCAGATAATCTATGTCGCCTCTATACTCCGGGCCCCAAACTTCGTTGAGCAAATATTCGTGGGGTAGCATCCGCCCCTTATTGCGAGCCAAAACCGATAACAGGCGAAATTCGGTCGGGCTTAAGTCGACTCGCTGACCATCAACTGTCACCTCATGTTTGTCAAAATCAATGGTTAGATAATCATACGACAAAATCTGGCCGCGCCGACCATTGCTAATGTTACTCGACACCGAGACCCGTCTCAGCAAAGCCCGAATCCGAGCCGTCAACTCTTCGACCGTGACCGGCTTAACAATATAGTCATCGGCCCCCATATCCAGACCCTTGACAATGTTCTCGTCCGAGCCAACTGCCGTTAACATAATGATAGGCACATCCGACATCTCTCTAAAGCGAGCGCAAGCCTGCCAACCGTCCATGCCAGGCAGCATGATGTCTAGCAAGATCACATCGGGTTTAATGGAATAGGCTTTCTGCAACCCGGCAATGGCATCGCCGGCGACCTCGACCTTAAACCCTTTGGTGGTTAGCATCAAACGTAAGGTCTCACTTAATACAAAATCATCTTCAATCAATAATATAGTGGCACTCATTATAATTAATCCTCCTCAAAAGAACATCAACGGCACCAATATAGAAGTTGATGATAGTTCCCCCCACGTTACTACTGGGTACGAAGTAAGTGTACCCGATCATAACAAGAGATACCAAACCGCCAAACAGTTTCCTCACAACTGATACTCTATCATAAAAAAGTTTGAATTTTGTTTGAAAAGTTTGAGGTTTCTGATATTGCCCTGATCAACGAAAAAGACTATCATGGACGCGTTAAACTTGATCAGGAGTTTAAGCCTTGCTAATTTATCCAGATGACCGCATCCTGGTGGCCATTATGAACAACACCCAAGATTGGCAACGTGTCCAGGATGAACATTGGTATCGAGTTCCGGTTAAGCACGCGCCGCCGGAGGCGCCCCATTTCGATTGGATTGGGTTCTATTTTACTAAAACGCTGGGGGAAAATAAGTGGGCCATTCACTATTACGCACACGTGGAAGGCCACGAACTAGTGACTCGCCGCGACCTTATGCCAGCCCAACCTGACCACAAGCGGGCGAACGATTGGTACTACAAGTTTGAGCTGGGGCCGCTTCAGCACAAACTGCCGCCAATTGTATCCGAACACTGGCGGCGGATCACCTTTATTGTTACCACCGGTGACCGGTTTGAGGCCGCTGAGGAAATCAACGATCTTTTTGAACAGAAATCACCGGCCGGGCAGCTCTATGTTACCTTGAAAGAAAATGGCTTTCATCCTGAACGGGATTGGCCCCTGCGCGAGGGTGAAACTACCTATCGGGTCGATTTGGCTGTACCCCTGGAGCCAAACGAGTGGTTACCTATTCTTTTTAACCCTACCCCGCCTGTGGCTCCAGCCACGGCACTTTATTTTGAGCCAACACAGCCAATCAGTGACTGTTTAAGGGCTATCCAACAAAAATTAAGCGGGAGAGACCGCAGCTAAAAAACCAACCTATCTGAACCTGGTTGGTCATTGCTCCTGTACCGGAACCGGGTTGAAGGGGATTTCAACCCGCACCGCCGTGCCTTTACCACGGGCCGACTCAATGGTACAACGCCCACCGACCAGCTCGGCCCGTTCTTCCATATTGATTAACCCCAGGCTGCTGCGTTGGTCGTAAGTGGATTGGGTTCTTTGCAAGTCAAAACCAACCCCATCATCCCTGATTTCAACGAACAGACGATCCGGTTTAGCCGCCAGACTGATTTTGATCTCATTGGCTTGAGCGTGTTTCTTGGCATTTCCGATCGCTTCTTCGATAATGGCAAAAACCACCCCTTCCGCCTCGGAATTCAACTGACCGTCATAACCTTGATTTTTGACCTGTACCGCAAAAGACTCGGTCGCGTTCAATCGTTCGGCGTATTGGGCAAGCGCCGGAACCAGACCTTGAGTTTCCAGAATAACCGGCCGCATAGCAAATAACATAGTTCTGATTTCCTGGGTGGTCCGTTGCGCAATCTCCTCAACTTTTACTAACTCATCGTAGGCTTTCTCAACATCCTTCTTTTGGACCACCATCTTGATAAAGTTCAACCGCATGGCGATGGCGGCAATAGATTGGGTTGGACCATCGTGTAAATCGCGGGCCAGTTTGCGCCGAGCTTCGGCTTCCCGTTCCAGAATTTTTTGCTGTTCATAGTTAAGGTCTTCAAACAGTTGGGCATTTTGCAGGGCAATAATGGCCTGACTACAAAAAGTTGTCAATAACTTCTTGTGCTCATCCGTGTAGAAATTGGGTTCGGTACTGCAAAACAAGACCACCCCATAAGTATCGAACCCCGCCCGTAGCGGCGCACAAATAGCCGAGCGGCAGCCGGGCAATGAGGCAAAGGCAGTGAGCGTTCTATCTTTTTGAACGTTGTGGGTTATGGTCGCTTCGGCTGTATTGATCGTCCGTCCGATCAGCCCTTCCTCACTACTGACCCGTCGCCCTTCATCGCTACGCGCAATATTGCGCCCGGCGGCCACCGTCAACTCGCCGCTATGGCCCTCAAACAACAGAAGCATCCCAATAGCCGACTCGTCCCGAGTCCCAATCTCAGCCATAGCCGAGAAAGCCAAATCGATCATTGCCCGCAATACTTTGCGATAATCAAGGGTAGAGCTGAGCGTAACTGCCATCTCAGAGATTAATCGACCCCGTTCATTCTCAACCCGCAACGCTTGAAGTTCGGCCTCGTCAGTTTGCCGGGCTACCTTTATGTGTTGCCGAATGAAGGAGCCGGGCAACGCCGCTACCACAAAAAGGACCAGCGCATTGGTCCCCAGTGCCAACAAGCCTTCAATCAACGCCGACCGGTTAAGGTCGCCCTGTAATAGCGGTATCAGCGAGACGCCGTAACTTAAAACAATGGGGATCGCCATAACCAACCCCACCTCAGCACTAAAGCGGGCCCCGCCCACCAAAACCGGAAATACCATCAACGGCAGCAATAATTGAGCCTGTTCGCTTAACATCACCAACAAGGCGATGGCCCAGATGACGTCGATGATCATGCTGGTAGCCGCCAACCAGCCGGGAAAAAATTTGGCCCACAATAGACCCATATAAACGGCGTTCAGTACAACCCCGATCAGGATCAGAACCAGCAAACGAGAAAAATTGGCAGGCAAGTTGAGGCTCAAGACATACTGGACAGAAACAAACAGGGCCGACAGAAACAGCCACAACCAACGCAAGTTGACAGTCAGCCAGTCCAGAGAAAGATTATTAACTTCTGCATTTCTATTTTTCGTGGCGATGATACAGCCTCCAACGTTCGCGCTATATTTCCATTATATGCGGAAGCGCCTCCATTCACAAGTAGGTCGGCCCGTTTGCTTGCTCTTGCCATGCAGCCTGACCCCGGTTACAATCACCGTGATGGAAGCAACAGCCTGGCAGGTTCTTATTGTGGCGCAAGACCCTTTGGCGCGAGCCGGACTGGCTACCCTACTGGCCAACGAGCCAAGCTGCACCGTTGTTGGCCAGATTGCCGGCGAGACGGATTTACTCACCGAGGTAGATGTCTATCGGCCCGACGTGATCATCTGGGATTTGGGTTGGGATGCGAGCCTCGCCCTTGAGCAGATCGACAGTATGCGTGACATCGAACTGCCGATTGTGGCGCTGCTGCCCAATCAGACCCCCCTACCTCAACTCTGGTCCACCGGGCTGCGTGGGCTGTTGTCGCGTGACGTTAAGCCGGAGCAGTTGCTGGCCGCAGTGCAGGCCGCGGCGCAGAGGCTGATTGTTCTTGAGCCGGATTTAGCGCCTAACCTGACGCCAGGCCGGTCGCTGGATAATGAGCTATTGACCGAAGAATTGAGCCGGCGCGAGCTAGAGGTGCTGCAACTGCTGGCGGAAGGATTGCCCAACAAAGCCATCGCCCGCGAGTTACACATTAGTGAGCACACGGTCAAGTTCCACGTGAACGCAATTTTAAGCAAGCTGAACGCCCAGAGCCGCACCGAAGCGGTCGTTCGAGCCACCCGGCTGGGGCTACTCCTGCTCTGAAAAGTTTCCCCACCCCAGCCGTTAACGCTGTCCCTCCCCTCTCACCTACCCATTTTTCCAGGTCGCGCCTCATCAAATGGGTGATGTCAAATCTCGCTTCAACTGCTAAACTGGAGACAATCCAGAAGTTCTGGTAATTTCTACTCATCTATTATGGTAAATCAGAGATTGGAGATTGGAGATTCGAGATTGGAGATTCGAGATTGGAGATTTCACCATTTACCATTCACCATTCACAATTATCTTGGGAGGCCAAACAAATGTCAGAAGTATTAGCAAACTTTTCCAACGCCCTTGCGACTACCGTGGAGCAAGCCGGGGCGAGTGTGGTGCGGGTTGAAGGACGCCGCCGCCTACCGGCCAGCGGCATCATCTGGTCGGCCGATGGGGTCATGGTGACGGCCCATCACGTCGTCCAGCAAGACGAAAATATCGGCGTGGGTCTGCCCAACGGTTCAACCGTAGCCGCCAGCCTGGTGGGCCGAGACCCCACCACCGACCTGGCGGTGCTACGGGTTCAGGCCACCGCCCTGCCTGTTCCCTCATGGGCTGAGATTGATCAGGTCCGGGTTGGCCACCTGGTGCTGGCCCTGGGGCGACCCGGCCAGACCGTCCAGGCCACCCTGGGCATTGTTAGCGCCCTAAGCGAGCAAAGCTGGCGCACGCCGGTTGGAGGTCAGCTTGACCGCTACCTGCAAACGGACGTAGTAATGTATCCGGGTTTCTCCGGTGGACCCCTGGTCAGCGCCACCGGCGAAGTCGTTGGGTTGAACAGTTCGGCCTTAGTGCGCGGGGTCAGCTTGACTATTCCGGCGGCAACCCTACGCCATGTGGTTGAGACGCTGCTGACCCACGGGCGCGTCCGGCGAGGTTATCTGGGCGTCAATACCCAACCGGTCCGGCTGCCGGCCGGATTGGCCCAACAGCTTGGCCAGGAAACCGGGCTGCTCCTCGTTTCGGTTGAACCGGGCAGCCCGGCCGAGCAGGGCGGCCTGGTTTTGGGTGACACTCTGGTGGCCCTGGCCAATACGCCCATTCGCCACCACGACGACCTGTTGGCTCAGTTGAGTCCCGACCGAGTCGGCACAACCGTCTCGCTGCGGCTGGTGCGGGGCGGTCAAGTAATGGAACTCAATGTACCGGTTGGCGAGCGGGCTTAGATAGTTCAAAGTGAAATCATCCAACCTATGTAGAACGAAATGCGTAAAACGTGACAAAAGACCATTTGCGCTTCACGTTTCACGCATCACAAACCTATGGCTAATTTACTCCAACAATTTAACGAAGAAATGTCAACCACCGTGGCCAAGATTCGGGCCAGTTTGGTCCAGATCAAGAATGGCCGGGGTGGAGCCGGGGCCGGTACCATCTGGCATGGTGATGGGTTGATCATCACCAACGCTCACGTGCTGCAACAATACCCCAACCCGACCGTGACCTTGCCCGATGGACGCACCTTACCGGCCCGGCTGCTGGCCGACGACCCTGACCGTGACCTGGCCGCGCTGGCCGTGGCAGCCACCGACCTGCCGACCATCGAGTTAGGCAACTCAAATCAGCTCCAACCTGGCCAGTGGGTGTTGGCCGTGGGCCACCCCTGGGGCGTGTTGGGCGCGGCGACAGCCGGTATTGTCATTGCTACCGGCCAACCACCTGAACTGCCCGGTTACCGGGGCGAACTTATCCAGGTTAGCCTGCACCTGCGGCCGGGTCATTCCGGCGGGCCCCTGGTTGATATTCAGGGCAAGCTGGTTGGTCTTAACACTATGATTGCCGGGCCGGAGGTAGGGCTGGCCATTCCGGTTCATGTGGTCAAAAATTTCCTGCGGGAAAAGTTAGGCTCACCTGTGGTCGCGGTGTTATAATAACCAACCGGGCGCGCCCTTCGACAGGCTGCACATCCTGAGCCTGTCGAAGGGTGCGAGATGCGGTTAGCCTGAATAATAACGAATTTGCTAAAGCGAGGGCTGAAGTGGTCGAGCCCTCGCTTTGATTTTGGTATTCAGCCGGAATATGAGGTATGATGACGCTATGTATCCGTCGATGGGGCAAAAATCTGGTATAATCCCCCTGTGATTGGAACGGTTGAGCAGCCAGGATGGGTAGTACGCCACCCCAAACAGTCTTGCGTGCCCTCACCTAATATCGTATCCCTGCCGCGCTAGCCCGGTTGTGTTGGAGGCAAGCATGTACAACGAAGTAAGTAGTATCAATGAAGCTATCCTGAAGGCGCTGAACGATTATGCCCGGCAGAGTTGCTTCAAAATCAAACGGGGCGCCCGCTACCAAGACATCTCCTATTGGCGATTTCAAAATCAAACGCTGCATCTGGCCCATTATTTGCGCACGCACGGCATCTCCAACGGTGAGCGGGTTGCCATCATCGCCGATAACTCACCGGAATGGTTTGCGGTTTACCTGGCCTGTCTGTTGGCCGGCGGCGTGGCTGTGCCCCTGCGCGCCTCATATACTCCGGAGATGGTTCGGACAATTCTGGACGACATTGGCGCGGCGGTGACTGTGGCAGAACATAAGGAACACCTGCAAGCCTTATCGGCCGAATTGACCGGCGCAGCCGGTTCCCAACTTCCTAAGCTGGTCACCATCCTGGCAATCAACAACCCGCCAGATCTGCCGCCAAACGTGATGGCAATTGATCAAATTCTGAGCAAAACCACCCCGCCGACCTCTGACGAGATTGAGCAGCTCCGTAACCATGCCGTCAACATTGCCCCGGACGCCCTGACCGTCATCTATTATGTTGTCAGCGAGACCGGCCGGCCCAAAGGGGCTGTTTTTGACCACGCCGCCAGCCTGGCCACCCTGCGCCATCTGGCTGAGTGGCTTACTTTTGAGGAAGATGAGCTGGCCTTTACCCTCAGACCCTGGTGTGAAGCGCCCAGCCTGATGGTTACACTCCATTATTTTCTGTCTGGGATTGCCAACGCCCTGCCCGAAAGTTATAGCTCGGCTTTTGAAAATATGCAGCAAGCCAGCCCTACCATCACCCTGTCGACCCCCTACGGCGTTGAATTACTTTACCAGGGCTTTATGGAATGGGTCAATGGCCAGCCCGAAGCAACCCAGGAGGTATTTAAGTGGGCAGTGGCCAAAGGGAAAGAGTTTCGGGCCGCCGGTAATGAGGCCTCACCGGAGCTACGCCAGGAGTATGCCCGGGCCGATATGACCTTCTTCAGCCAGTTCAGGGGCAACATCGGTGGCCGCATCCGCCGCTTTTACTCCACCGGCGCCTCACTGCCGCAAGAGTTGGCCGAATTTTTTGAGGTGGTGGGCATGCCGGTTCTGAACGTGTACAGCCTCACCGAAGCCGGCGGCTTTCCCGCGGTGAGCCGGCTTAATGCTTACCACCCCGGAGCTTGTGGCCAGATCACCCCTGGTTTTGAGTTGCAACTTGGCCCCGACGACGAGATTCTGGTGAGAGGCCCAACCTTGATGCGAGAGTACTGGCAACAACCCGAAGAAACCGCCAAAGCGTTTGATAATGACGGCTGGCTGCGCACCGGCGACACCGGTTACCTGGATGACGACGGTTATCTGCACATCACCGGCCGTAAGCAACACCTGATCGTCCTCTCCACCGGGCGCAAGATTGCCCCGGCGGCCATCGAGAACGCCCTGACCGCCAGCCCGTTCATTACTCAGGCGGCCGTTTTTGGCGAAGGCAAGCCGTACATTTCGGCGATGATCTTACCCAATCTACCGGCGTTGGCAGCTCACTTTGCCGACTCAACTGAACAGGATACCGAACCGGTCACCACAACCGGCCATCCTAAAGTGAAAGCTCTGCTCGATGAGGTGATTGGGCAAGTCAATAGCAAGCTGGATCGCTGGGAACAGGTCCGGGAATACAGCCTGCTGGAGCAACCCCTGAGCGCCGAAGCCGGTGAATTGACCACCTCAGCCCGGATCAGCCGCCATGTGGTCGCCGAGCGATATAGCAGCCAGATTGAAGCCATGTATCCGATGACCCTCAAATTTGAAGAGAAAGAGGTCACCGAGGTGCAGGTGAACCCGGAGCGACTGCGAGAACTGCTGGAAAAAGAAAGCATTCTGGACGCCTGGCTGACCGACGCCGGCATCCAATTTCTCTTTGACCTGGCCCGCGAGAAGCAGATCGACGCCCCGTCAATGGTCCACATCTCCGACGCTGCGGCTACAATCGCCCAGATGGAAAGCGAGGAGAAGCCGCTGTCGACGGCCCTGATTGTGGGCGATCCCATCCGCATTGGCCGCGTCTTGCCTGAAAGTCAGGTGCAACTGCTGCGTCACGATCATATTCGCCGGATGCGGAATATTCTGGTAACCCTGGCCAAGATGGTGGATGGGCTGGTGCTGGGTTATGTGGTCGATAGGTACGGCTACGTGCGGGGTATCCACAAGTTGTCAGTGAAACTGGAGGAGCAGTCGATCAGTTTTTTGCTAGGGCCGCAATTCCGGCACCATGCAGCCATTTCAAAGCAGTGCGACGCCGTTGTCTTTTTTGTGCCGTCGGGCGGTCGCCAGGTGCGGGTTTTTGCCAATGGCCAGCTGGTCGGTCGCTACTCCAACGGCGATTGGTCGCCTGAAAACATCGCCCGGGTCGACGAGGTTATTGCCCAACTGGCCGACGAGAAAAATTATGAGTTGGCCCTCATTCGACGGATCTTGCGCTGCGCTTTTCAGATGGCTGAGGAAAACCTGGGGGCCATTTTCATCATCGGTAATGCCGACCGGGTCTTCAAACATTCGGACGCGGCCGAGATCAGCCACTTCGCCATCATCGTTAGCGCCGAGGTAGAGCACCTGACCGACCGGGAGCTGATCAACTTTGCCAAGCAGGATGGGGCCACCGTGATCGACACCGAGGGCAGATTTAGAGGCTGCATGGTCTTGTTGCGGCCAGACGCCAAAACTCAGGCCGAAATCGGCACCGGCAAAGGCGCCCGGCACAGCAGCGCCGCCAAAATGAGCGCCGAAGCCGGCTGTCTGGCCATCACCGTTTCTCAGGATGGCCCAATCACCATCTACGAGTCGGGGCAGCGGATTCTGTCACTGTAACGCCCTGGCTATACCACCAAATATGACAAGCATCGATGACCAAACCCAAAATCTGAACCAGGCCATTCTGGCCGCTCTGGAGGTGCACACACCCAAAATTTGCCTCAAGTTCAAGTCGGGCGAGCATTTCCAGAACATGACTTACCGCCAAGTGGGAACGCTGACCTTATACATGGCCCGCTTCTTACAGAAGAAGGGTATTACCAACGGTGAGCGGGTGGCCATTGTTATGTCGAACAGCCTGGAATGGCTGGTCCTCTACCTGGGTACGCTCCTGGCCGGGGGACTGGCCGTGCCCCTCCACCCCTCGATTGCGCCGGATACGCTGCGATTTGTTTTGCAAGACTCCGGCGTCCGTTTAGTCGCTCTGGCCAGCCAGACGCTCTACCAACTGGTGGTCAGCCAGCTAAGACAAAAAGGCCCCAAGCCGTGGCCTGATTTGCAGACCATTCTGGTAACCAACCGCGTCGAACCGGATCAACGCTACCATACTATATCCATCGCCGCTATCTTGGATGAGAGCGTCCCGTTAACCCATAAAGAGCGCCGTAATCTCCTCAACTATGCCGAGAACACCGCGCCTGAAACGCTGGCGACCATCCATTACACCGGCGGCGAAACCGGCCGGCTCAAAGGAGCCGTATTCGATCAGCGGCGCTTGGTGCAAACAGTGCAACATCTGGCCAAGTCGCTGCCGCTGGCCGAGGATGATCTGGCCTTTACGGTGCTGCCCTGGAGCCACCCGGCCAGTCTGCACATGGCCCTCCACTACTTCCTGTCCGGGCTGACCAACGTTCTGAGTCAAAGCGATGACGCCGCCATTGTCGAGAATATGCAGCAGACCAGCCCTACCGTAACCCTCAATATGCCCTACTTTTATGAACGATTCTACCAGTACGTGATGAATGATATCGGCCGGCAACCGGAGTCAACCCAAAAGGTCTTCCAGTGGGCCATTGCCAAGGGCAAAGAATACCAGGCGGCCGGCCAAGAGGTCTCGCCTCGACTGCAACAGGAGTACCTTCGGGCCGATTTGACCTTCTTCAATCGCATTCGCGGCTATATTGGCGGTCGAATGCGGCGTCTCTATATGGCCGGCGGCTCGATTCCCGGGGAGTTGGCCGACTTTTTTGAGGCCATTGGCTTGCCGATTCTAAATCTCTACAGCCTCACCGAAGCCGGCGGCTTCCCCTTTGTTAGCCGGCCCAGCGACCGCCGGGTCGGTTCATGTGGCCGGCTGGCCCCGGGCTTTGAATGTCGGCTGGCCGATGACGGTGAAATCCTGATCCGCGGTGAAACCACCATGTGCGAATATTGGGGCTGGCCGGCCGACATGCAGCAAACCCTTGATGAAGCGGGCTGGCTGCACACCGGCGACCTGGGCCAACTGGATGACACCGGTTTTCTCTTTTTGACCGGGCGCAAGCAGCCGCTGATGCTCTTGACCACCGGTCGCCGGATCATGCCGGCCGCCATTGAAGCGGCCCTGCGGGCCAGCCCATTCATCGAGCAGGCAGTCGTGTTTGGCGAAGGTCGCCCTTACGTGGCGGCCCTGATTGTACCCAACCTGGAGGCCCTGGCCGACCATTTCAGCGATGGCGAAGGATTGGTCGAGAGCCTGCCCCAGACCCCTACCCCGCCAGCCCAAACTGTCCGCTGGTTCTGGAAACAGGAAAGTGGCGACCGTGAATTGATGGCAACCACGGCCCACCCCCAGGTGCAAAGCTTGTTAGATAAGGTCATCGCCGAGGTTAATCGCCAACTGGATCGCTGGGAGCAAATCAGGGAGTACAGTTTGCTGGAACAGGCCGGTAGTAAAACAGCCAGCGAGCTGGCCGCAATAGTGCAAGCAGGTCGTCACCTGGTAGCCGAACGGTATGCCGGGGCCATCGAGCAGATGTATCCCCAAACCCAACCGGTACAGCTCAGCGCCATCAGCCGGGTCAAAGTACCGCCGGAACGATTGCGGGAGCTGTTAGAAAAAGAAAGTATTCTGGATGCCTGGCTGGCCGACGCCGGTATTGAATTCCTGTTCGACCTGGCCCGCAGCAAACAAATCGACGCGCCCTCGATGGTTCATATCTGCGATACAGCCGCCACCATCGCCCAAATGGAGCAAGAAGAAAAACCGCTCTCGACCGCCCTGATCGTCGGCGATCCCGTTCGGATTGGCCGGGTTCTACCCGAAAGCCAGATCCGCTTGTGGCGCCACGACCATATCCGCCGGCTGCGCAGCCAGTTGATCTCTCTGGCCAAACTGGTCGACGGGCTGGTGCTTGGTTATCTAGTCGACCGGCACGGCTACGTGCGGGGTATTCACAAGTTGACGGTGGCCCTGGCCGAACAACCGGTTAGCTTTTTGCTGGGACCTCAATTTCGCCATCACGCTGCCATCTCCCGCCTGTGCGATGCCGTGGTCTTCTTTGTGCCCAGCGGCGGTCATCAGGTGCGCATCTTTGCCGACGGTCAACTGGCCGGCCGCTATTCCAACGGTGACTGGTCACCGGAGAGCATCTCACGGGTGGAGGGGGTGATTAGCCAACTGGTTGAGCAAAAAAAGTACAATCCAACCCTGATCCGGCGGCTTCTCCGCTGCGCTTTTCAGATGTCGGAGGAGAATACCGGGGCAATTTTTATCATCGGCAATGCCGATAAGATATTCAAAAATGCCGATGCGCCCCAGTTCGGTCACTTTGCGCTGCTGGTTAGCGACGAGGTGAACAAGTTGACCGACCGGGAGCTGATCAACTTTGCCAAGCAGGATGGGGCGACGGTGGTCGATATGGCCGGAAAGTTTAGAGGCTGTATGATCCTGCTCCGGCCAGACGCCGGCACCAGGGCCGAAATTGGCCCCGGTAAAGGCGCCCGGCACAGCAGCGCCGCCAAAATGAGCGCCGAGGCCGGGTGTCTGGCCATCACCGTGTCGCAGGATGGCCCCATCACTCTCTATGAGTCCGGCCGGCGGGTGCTGTCGCTGTAATCCAAGCATCGACCCTACCCCCAGGTGGCCGGCGCTTTAAAAAGTAGCGGTCACCTGAATAATGACGACAAGGAAAATGACCCGAAATCACGCGATCGCCTACTTTATCTCGCCGCACGGCTTTGGCCACGCCGCCCGGGCTGCGGCCGTGATGGCTGCCATCCACCAACTGAGGCCGTCCGCTCGCTTCGAAATCTTCACCCAGGTGCCAGAGTGGTTCTTTGCTGACTCGCTGACCATCCCGTTTGGCTACCATCCACTGTTAACGGACATCGGTCTGGTGCAGCAAAACTCGCTGATCGAAGATTTGCCTGAAACCATCCGCCGCCTGGATGATTTTCTACCCTTTGATCGGGACTGGCTTGAAGGGTTAGCCCGGCAACTCAGCCAGCTAAAATGTAATTTGGTCATCTGTGACATCGCGCCACTTGGCATCGCCGTGGCCCAGGCCGCCCAAATTCCAAGCGTGCTCATCGAGAACTTTACCTGGGATTGGATTTATCAGACTTATTTGCCTGACGAACCCCAATTCGCGCCGCACCACAACTATCTGCAATCACTCTTCCGCGCCGCCGATTACCACATCCAAACCGAGCCGATTTGCCAGGCGAGTCCGGCAGCCGCCCTAACCACCACCCCCATTAGTCGCCAGGTCAAAACCCCAGCCGAGCAGATTCGGACCCAGTTGGGTCTACCTAGCCAGGCCAAAGTGGTGCTGCTGACAATGGGCGGGGTGCCTTGGGATTACAGCTTTCTGGAGCAGCTAGAAAGCCATGTGGGAGTTCACTTCATTGTTCCGGGCGGCAGCCAGCAACTGGAGTTACGCCCCAATCTGGTACTGCTGCCCAACCACACTACTTATTACCATCCTGATCTGATCAATGTCGCCGATCTGGTCATCGGCAAGGTCGGCTACAGCACCCTGGCCGAGGTATACCAGGCCAACGTGCCGTATGGCTATGTTCCCCGGCCTCACTTTCGAGAGTCGGCGATGTTGGCCCAATACATTGAACGTCACATGAGCGGCCTGGCCATTGCCGGTACCGAATTCGAAGACGGCAGTTGGCTGGCCCGGCTGCCTGAGCTATTGGCTTTGCCTCGCCTCAATCGCCCTGCCGCCAATGGAGCCGAACAGGTCGCCCGTTTCATCCTCCAGATTGAAACTAACTAAAGTGCCGGGCACTTAACTGTTATAAAGTGTGGTTACTTTGGACAAAGATGCTCAATATTTTGCATCTAAAAGTGCCCGGCACTTATTGCTGCCCGAAAAATGTCAATTGTTCATCTGTTCACTCCTGAACATTTGACACCCTTCCCCAACTGTGCTAAGATACGCTTGCACATCTGAACGAGGATGTTCAAATGTGCAAGAGCGGCTATGGCACCCAGTGACGACAAAAAGAAACTGTTATACAAATTGGGCAAAGCCTACTACGAGGACAACCTGACCCAGGGAGAAATCGGTAAGCGGTTTGGCCTGTCGCGGATCAAGGTTTCTCGTTTGCTCCAACAAGCTCGCGATGAACGAATTGTCCAAATCTCAATTGTTCCTCCCCAAGAGTCCAACGCAGACCTCGAACGAAAATTGGAAGCCTGGTACGGACTGGATGAGGCCGTTATCGTTACACCCACCAGTTACAACAAAACGGTTATCGTACAAGAATTAGGCCTGGCCGGAGCTGAGTGCTTGCTGCGTTCGCTCCAGGGGCACGAGATTGTGTCCATTAGCTGGGGAACGACGCTGCAGGCAGTTGTGGAGGCGCTGGCTCCCCAAGCCTGGCCCGATATGAAAATAGTCCAGATGCTGGGCGGACTGGGCCGGCCGGAATCGGAAACATATGGGGCCGATCTAATCCACCGGATGGTGCAAACGCTGGGGGCCAAACCCCGCATGATCCCGTCGCCGGGTATTGTTCGCAGCCAAATGGTCCGGGATGCCCTGCTGGCCGACCCCCAGATTTCGGACACGCTGGCTCTGGCCGCTCAGGCCGATATGGCTATGGTCGGCATTGGCCGGCCAACGCCCGGCTCGGTGGTGATGGAGGCCGGTATTTTGACCGATGAGGACCTGGAGCAATTAGAAGCTATGGGCGCGGTGGGCGATATTGCCCTGCGTTTCTTTGACGCCCACGGTCAGGCCGTGCAGCACGAAATTTGTGACCGCATCATCGGCCTTGACCTGGACCAGATCAAACGGATTCCGCGAGTCATGGGCGTTGCCGGCGGTGATGAAAAATTTGAAGTAATCCGGGCCGCGCTGCGCGGCAAATTGGTCAACGTGCTGGTCACCGACGATAGAACGGCCCAACGGTTGCTTGAAGAGCCGCTTCAACCAGCCAACTAGACCAGTGAACTTGCGCCGGCAATAGCACCAACTTAGGCAATCTAATGAGTTGATTAGTTAGTTGGTTGGTTGGTTAGTTGGTTGGCTGAACAACTAACCAGCAAACTAACCAACCAAGCAATTATTTTCAAGGGAATGAAAGGAAGCAGAGTATGGCTGACTACTTACTTGGCATCGATTACGGTACCGGCGGGGCCAAAGCCTGTATCATCAATCCCGAGGGCAAAGTGCTGGGGGCTGCTTTTAGCGAGTATCCATTTTACCACGACAAACCGGGCTGGTCGGAGCACGACCCGGTCCTGTACTGGACCATCGCCTGCAACCTGATCAAGGATTGCCTCAGCCAGGCCCGGATCAATCCGGCCGACATTCGGGGTATGGCCGTTTCCTCTGCCCTGCCCTCGATGGTGATGGTCGATAAAGAGCACCAACCGATCCACCGGGCCTACAACCTGATGGACCGGCGGGCCATCAAAGAAGTGGCCTGGCTCAAAGAAAATATCGGTGAAGAGCGCATCCAAAAACTCACCGGCAACCGCATCGAAGACCATCCTTCGTTGGTCAACCTGTTGTGGGAGAAGAATAACCGGCCCGACTCGTTCAAACGCATCCACAAAGCCCTGACCATCGACGGCTTCATCACCCTCAAGTTGACCGGCCAGGCCGTGGCCAATTATGGGGCGGCCCCATTCTACGGCGTGGCCTATGATCTGCTGGGTGAAAAGTTCGACCAACAGATGCTGGCCGATATCGGTATCGACCCGGCCATCCTGCCCCAGCTGGGCCGCTGTGAAGAAATTGCCGGCCAAGTAACCCCGCAGGCTGCCGCCGAAACCGGCCTGGTGGCCGGCACGCCGGTAACGGTCGGCCAGGTGGATTTCAACGCCAGTTGCATTGCCGCCGGCATTATCGCCGAAGGCGACATTATGAGCAACCTGGGGACGGTGGGCAACTTTGGCGTGGTCCATCGCAGCCGGGAGTTCAACTTCTCGCCGGTCGGCCTGGCCATGATCAACCTGGCCTTCACCATCGACTCGGCCAACACCTACATCACCATCCCTTCGACCACCACCGGCGGCCAGTCGATCCGCTATATCCGCGACAACTTCTCCCAACTGGAAGTGGAAACCGAGCGGGCTTTGGGGGTTAGCTCGTATGATTTGCTCAATTTGCAGGCCCAAAAGGTCCCGGTTGGCAGCGACGGCTTGATCATTCTGCCCTTCCTGATGGGTGAACGGACGCCCATCTGGGACCCGCTGGCCCGCGGCGTTGTCTTTGGTCTTTCGCTGAACCACACCAAGGGCCACCTGGTTCGGGCGATGATGGAGGCCGTGGCCTACGCCCTGTACGACTCCTACCGGCTGATCATCGAGTCCGGCCTGAAGATTAACTACCCGATTGTCTTCCACGAAGGCGGCACGGTTAGCAATCTGTGGCGGCAGATCATCACCGATGTCTTCAACGTGCCAACGGTGCTGGTGTTGCAGCGCGCCGGCGCGCCGCTGGGCGACGCCATCCTGGCCGGCGTCGCCACCGGCGTTTTTGAGGATTTCTCGGTGGCCAAGGCCTGGGCCAAATACAGCCCGCCAGTGGAACCCAGCCAGGCCAATCACGAGCGATACATGGAATACTTTGGGTTATACAAACAGGTCTATGAACACGTCAAGGGCGATTTCCAGGATCTGGCTCGATTACGCGACCGGTTATAAATTGATTCCAACCAGATAGAAATAATTTCAGAAAGGTTAACGATGGCATATCTTGGCAAGACAGTCCACCTCAAACGATTGCAAAACCCGGCCTCGGGCCGGATTCTGACCGTGGCCCTGGACCACGCTCCCAGTTACGGGGTACTGGACGGCCTGCAAAACATCAAACAGATCACCGAACAAGTCGCTGCTGGTAATCCTGAGGCCATTTTAATGATGAAGGGGACGGCCGAGCGCTGTTTTGAGCCATACGCCGGCCGGATTGCCTTGATCTTGAAATCCTCCACTCTATCGCCGCTTCATCCTGAGCACGATGTCTGGGTCAGTCATGTCGAGGATGCCCTCCGCCTGGGCGCCGACGCCATTGCCATGGCCGTGACCTTTGGCAGCGCCCAGCAGACTGCCTTGCTGGCCAATCTGGCCGGGCTGGTGCGGGAAGCCGAGCCGGTGGGGCTGCCGGTGATTGTCCACGCCTATCCCAACGGTGAACTGGTGCCGCCGGAAGAACGATTCTCGGCCCGGCGGGTCGGTTATGCCTCGCGGGCAGCGATGGAGCTAGGCGTCGATATCGTCAAGACCTTTTACACCGGCTCGGCCGAAACCTTTGCCCAGGTGGTCGAAATGGCCGCGCCGGCCCTGGTGGTCGCCGCCGGCGGCCCTCGCCTGGAAACGGAGGCCGATGTGCTCCGGATGGCCGAGGCGGTGCGGCAGGCCGGGGCCGCCGGGCTGACCTTTGGCCGGAATGTCTGGCAGAGCCGCAATCCGGCCAGGATGATCCGGGCGCTGGCCTATATTCTGCACCAGGGCGGCCCGGTCAATGAAGCCCTGGCGATGCTGGAAGGATGAGTTATGCCGCTGGTTAATTCTAAGGATATTCTGGCCGAGGCCTGGCGCAAAAAATATGGCATCCCCAGCCTGCTGGCCGGCAACCTGGAGATGATCGTCGGGACGATCAAGGCCGCCGAGATGAAGCGGGCGCCGCTGATTCTGGCCTTCAACCAGGAGGTGACGCCCGGCATCCCGCTGGAACTGGGCCTGGCCGTCGCCGTCACCGCCGCCCGGCAGGCCAGCGTCCCGGTGGCCACCATCCTCGACCACGGCCATTCGCTTGAGGACGTGGTCAGGGCCATCAAAGCCGGCAGTTCGTCGGTGATGTTCGATGGCTCCGGCCTGCCTTATGAGGAAAATGTGAGCCGGACGCGGCAAGTGGTCGAGCTGGCCCACGCCGTGGGGGTTTGTGTGGAGGCCGAACTCGGCGGGATTGCCGGATCGTCGGTCAACATCGGCGCCAGCGGGCCGGCGGCCAACCTGACCGACCCCGACCAGGCAGCCGACTTTGTGCAACGGACCGGCGTCGATGTGCTGGCGATATCGTTTGGCAACGCCCACGGCGTCTACCAGGGCGAACCTCAACTTGACTTGGCGCGAGTCCGCCAGATCCACGCCAGAGTCGCCATTCCCCTGGCAATGCATGGAGCCTCGGGGTTGGCCGAGGACGAATATCCCAGAATCATCGCCAGCGGCATCAGTAAAGTCTGTTATTACACAGCGATGGCCCTGGGGGCCAGCCGCGACCTTCGCCAGATGATGGCCGCGGGTGATGAGCGGGCGACCATCTACCACCACCTGATCAGCCGGGCTATCGACTATTTCTACACGGATGCCGGCCGATTACTCGATCTGTTAGGCTGTTCGGGTCAAGTATAAGGAGATCTGAGACTTGAATCACCCCAAAATCTTGACCAATGTAAAACGTGAAACGAGATGCGTGAATTCGTCACGTTTCACGCATCACGAATCACAAACTCGGGACAATGACTCGTCCAGGGCACAGGTATTCTTTGTAAGTAGCCTAAACTGAAACAAACCATTGAAATCAGCCTGATTGAAGGAGCTACGAGCGTGGAACTCAACAAACATTTGCAGCAACGAGAAGCAGCCGGCAAGCCGATCCTGGTTGGCTTGGTTGGTTGCGGGCAAGAAGGCTCGGGCATGGTCCACATTACTCACCAGATGGTGGGTCTGGATACTCGCGCCATCGCCGATATTTTGCCAGAGCGCCCTCTGGTCACCCTGAAGGAAACCGGCGTGCCGGAAGCGCAGATTTGTGTCACCAACAAACCAGGGCAGGCTGAAGACGCCCTCCGGCGGGGGATGTACGTGGTGACTGAGGATGCCCTGGTATTGCCCCAACTCGACAGCCTGGAAGTCCTGGTGGAGGCCACCGGCGTGACCGAGGTGGGCGCCCAGGTCGCCTGGAACAGTATTTTGCACAAAAAGCATATCGTCATGCTCAACGTCGAAACCGATGTGACGGTTGGCGTTTACCTGCACCAGATGGCCCAAAAGATGGGCTGCGTCTACACCGCGGCGATGGGCGATGAGCCGGGCGTTTGCAAAACCCTGTACGATTTTGCCACCAATCTGGGCTTTGAGGTGATTTGCCTGGGCAAAGGCAAGAATAACGCCATCGATTATTACGCCACCCCCAACTCATGCCATGAAGAAGCCGAACGCAAGCATATGAACCCCAAGATGCTGGCCGCCTTTAAAGACGGCACCAAAACGATGGTCGAGTTGGCGGCTATGTCAAACGCCACCGGTCTGCTCCCGGACGTGCCCGGCGGCCACGGGGCCAAGGTCGATGTGCCGGATCTGAACAAGGTCTTCATTCCCAAAGAAGATGGCGGGATTCTCAGCCGGCGGGGCTGTGTGGATTATTCGGTGGGTAAGGTTGCGCCGGGGGTATTCGTCATCATTGCCACCGACACCCCCCGGATTGCCCAGGACCTGGCCTTTTACTCGATGGGACCCGGCCCCTACTACACCTTCTATCGCCCCTACCACCTGTGCAGCATCGAGACGCCGCTGTCCATTGCCGAGGCGGCCATCTACGGAGAAGCCACCCTGTTCTCCAAACAGATGGTCTCGGAAGTGGTCGGTATTGCCAAGCGAGACCTTTCTGCCGGCGAAACGCTCGGCGGGATCGGCAGCGCCGACTTCTTCAGCCGGGTCTACATCTACCAGGAGGCTAAAGCCGCCCAAGGTATTCCGATGGGCCTGGCGCCCGGCGGAAAAATCCTCAAAAACATCGCCAAAGGGGAGATGCTCACTTATGACAACTTTGCCCCGGATACATCGACGCTGGTCTACAAGATGCGCCAGATGCAGGCTGAGTTGATTGGGGCAGAGTGGGAAGACAGTGATCAGTGATCAGTGATCAGTGATCAGTGGTCAGTGACAAGTGGGCAGTGACAAGTGGAACTGACAACTGACAACTGATTACTGATTACTGATAACTTTCTGGAGAGAGAGCAATCAATGGGCAATACGATGAAAGCAGTGGTCGTACGGGCGCCGATGGAGTTTGCGGTCGAAGATGTACCTGTCCCAAGCGCGCCAGAAGGTGGTTTTTTGTTAGGCATCAATGCCTGCGGCCTATGCGGCTCAGACCTGCGGACATTGCGGAGCGGCCACCGCAAAGTGACCTTTCCCTGGATCATTGGCCATGAAGTGGCCGGGACCATCGTGGAGGTTGGGCCTGGTTATCAGGGCAAGTGGCAAAAAGGGGACATGATTGCAGTTGGCCCGCCGGTCTATTGTGGGGTTTGTGATTTTTGTCTGAACGGTGAGTATGAGTTGTGCGACAATTACCGGGAAATTGCCCAGGCCTGGCCCGGCGGGCTGGCCGAATATATGGCTGTTCCCGCCGAAGCGATCAGGTTGGGGGCGATGGAGCTGGCCCCCGCCGGTTTAGACCCCGCCTTTGCCGCCATGGCCGAACCGATCTCTTCCTGCCTCAACGCCCAGGAAAAGGGGCAGGTCGGATTGGGCGATACGGTGGTGATCATTGGCACCGGCCCGATTGGCTGTATTCACATCAGCCTGGCCCGGGCCAGGGGCGCGGACAAGATTTTTGTGGTTGATATCGCGGCTGAGCGGCTTAAACTGGCGGCAGCTTTTGAACCGGACAGGCTGATCAATTCCGCCGAAGTCGATCTGGTGCAGGAAGTCCGCCGGCTGACCAACGGCAAAGGCGCCGATGTCATCATCACGGCCACACCGGCGCCGGTGGCCCAGGTTCAGGCGGTCGAAATGGCCCGTAAGGGTGGCCGCATCCTGTTGTTTGGCGGTCTGCCCAAAGATCAGAGCAAGCCGGGGGTGGATATGAACCTGGTCCACTATAACGCCCTTCATCTCATCGGCACCACCATTTTTGCCCCCAGGCATTACCGGCTGGCCCTGAAATTGGTCGCCTCCGGCCGTATCCCGGTCGACAAGTTGGTCACCCATCGTTTCCCCCTGGCCGATTTCAAGACGGGAGCAACGATGGCCCTGGCCGGTCAGGTGTTGAAGGCCGTGTTTACGCCGTAGTCTGCCCTGGCTCTCTGCTGGCAGAAAGGTGACCGGCACTTTAGAAGTGCCGGTCACCTAAAAAATTGGACAGACTCGCTGAGTTGACAAACCGGGCCGGCTGTAATATGATATTGGTATGAGGTATGACCACACCTGAACAGCAGGGATTGCATAAGCTTGAGCTAGACAGATCATCAGCGTTGGCCCCATTAAAGTTTCCAAAGACGGAAATAGCGACGATAGCTTGGTTGATGAGGCAGCTAGAATGAACAACCGCATAACTTTTCAGCAGGTGATCAACTCACTGGAGCAAAATCAGCAAGCCTATGCCACCCTCACCCTGCAAAACGACATTCGGCTGATCATCTCTCAACGGGGCGGCCGCATCTTAGGCCCCTTCCTTTCCCCGGATGACGAAAGTCTCTTCTGGCTGAACCGCGCCTGGAGTGACCCCGTTTCATTTCGAAAGTTTCTGGATTCCGCCGATTGGAATCTGGGCGGTGAGCGCATCTGGATTGCGCCCGAAATCCAATACCTGGTGCCGGATCGCTCCGATTTTTGGGGCACGGTTCGGGTGCCGGCTCAAATGGACCCGGGCCAATATCGCCTGGAGCAACCCCAACCTGACCAATACCGCCTGATCCAAAGTCTGACCCTCGAAGCTTTTAATCTGGCCCACGGCCAGAAGGAGCTTCAACTGGAAAAAGTCATCCGGCCCGTTGAGGACCCCTTACGCCAGTTAAGCAACTACGAGGCCCTGCTGGACAGCATACTCTTTGCCGGCTATGAGCAGGTGGTCTCCCTCTCTGAAACCCAAACGGATGACATCGCCAGCGAAGTGTGGAACCTGATCCAGCTCAATCCCGGCGGCCAACTCCTCATCCCCGCTTCCCCCCAGATCGAATACAGCGACTACAATGAACCAATCGACGATGATTTTCAAACTATCCACTCCAATTTTGTGAGCCTCAAGATCACCGGCGACCGGCGCTATAAAGTTGGTTATAAAGCCGCGCACGTTTTTGGCCGCCTGGCCTACCTCAACCGGCTCGACGATGATCGTACGTATCTGCTGGTGCGCAACTTCTTCAACAATCCGGCCGCGCCTTATGTGGAGGAACCGGCCGATTGGCCGGGTCGCCGCGGCCACTCGATCCACGTTTACAATGACGGCGGCAACCTGGGCGGCTTTGGTGAGTTGGAATGCAATGGCCAAACCATCGGCGGCACAACCGGGCGCTCGGCCACGACCGATCAATTTGTGCTCTGGCTGTATGTTGGCCCAACCGGCAAAATAAAACAGATCGTCTCCCATTTGCTTGGGTTGGAACTGTAACCCTATTTTTTCTCGTTTCTCTCGTTCTCTCGTTCCCAAACTTCAGTTTGGGAACGAGAAAAAATCACCGATCAATTGAATCTATTTTTTTCAAAGATGAAAGGAGCATCCCAACAATGAAGATAATGGATAAGAAGACTACCTTTGGCCTGATCGTGGGGTCGCGCGGCTTCTTCAACGTGGAACTGGCGGTACAAGGCCGCAAAGATTTGCTGGCTAAACTGGATCAGCTCGGCTACAACTACGTCATCCCCCCGGTAGAGGCCACACCCAACGGCGTTATCGAAACCCTGGCCGACGCCAAGGTCTGCGCCGAACTGTTCAAAAAACACCGGGATGAGATCGACGGGGTGGTGGTGGTGCTGCCCAACTTTGGCGATGAGCAGGGCATCGTGCAAACGCTGGATATGGCCAAGCTGAACGTACCGGTGTTAGTACAGGCTTGCGACGACGAAGACCCCATGAAGTTGGGCGTCAAGGAAAGGCGAGACTCATTCTGTGGCAAGTTCTCGGTCTGCAATAATCTCTACCAGTACGGCATCCCCTTTACCGACACCACCTACCACACCTGCGCCATCAACAGCGACATCTTCAGCCAAGACCTGGATTTCTTTGCCCGGGTCTGCCGGGTGGTCAAAGGGCTGACCAATCTGCGGGTTGGGGCGATTGGAGCCAGGCCGGCGCCCTTCCACACCTGCCGCTACAGTGAGAAGCTGCTCCAATCGACCGGCATCACCGTGGTCACGGTTGACCTGTCGGAAATGATTGCGGCGGCCAACACCCTGTTTGCCGCCAGGCCCAAGGCGGTACACGACAAGGTGGCCGAGATCAAAGCCTACGGCACCATTCCCGATTACATCCAGGAAGAGGCCATCCTAAAACAGGCCAGTTGGTCGGTGGCAGTGGAAAACTGGCTGGCCCAGAATGAGTGCGAGGCCAGCGCCATCCAGTGTTGGACCTCGATTCAGAAAAACTTTGGCTGCGCCACCTGTTTGACCATGAGTATGATGGGCGAAAAGTTTATGCCCAGCGCCTGCGAGGTCGATGTGGCCGGGGTCGTCTCGATGTACGCCCTGGTGCTGGCCTCGGGCAATGCCCCCGGCTTTCTGGATTGGAACAACAACTACGGTGAAGACCGGAATATGTGCATCAACACCCACTGTAGCAACTACCCCAAGAGCTTCATCGGCAGGACCCCTGAGATTTCCAACCTGGACGTCATTGGCGCCGACGTGGGCTACGACATCAGCTTTGGGGCCATCAAGGCCCAGGTGGTCGCCGGGCCGATGACCTTCTTCCGCATGTCCACCGATGATACGCTGGGTCTGATCAAATCTTATGTGGGCGAAGGTGAATTTACCGACGACCCCACCACCATTCAGGGCGGTTCGGCCGTTTGCCGGATCGACAATCTGCAAAAGATGATGAAATACGTCTGCAAGAACGGTTTTGAACACCACGTGGCCATGGTACGCGGTCACTGGGCTGGCGTCCTGGAAGAAGCGATCACCACTTACCTGGGCTGGGACCTGTACCGCCACCAATAGTTTCAAGCGTCACAGTTGCTTACTAGAAGAGTGTAGAAAGGAGGAAAAAACCAGGGGATTTGAAGATCATTGGTAAGTTCGATCGGCTAGTCGGTTATATTTGGAGGAGAAACAATCTGGAAGGAGGTGATGCCGCTTAAGTTATTCCAGAAAAAGATGGACCTCAAAAAATAGACAGGTAGTGTTGATTAAAGCCTTCACAACGATCGTAAGGAGGAACAATGACGAAACATTATATTAGTCGACGGGAGTTTCTGCGGGTCAGTGCCCTGACTGCGGCCGGTTTGGTCGCGGCCAGTTGCGCCGCGCCGCCGCCGGCGGCCGCGCCTACGCAAGCCCCGGCCGCGGAAGCCCCCAAAGAGGAAGCCCCGGCCGCCGAGGCTCCGGCAGCGGCAGAGGTAACGCTGGATGTGATGTCCCTGGCCGAGTACGAGGGGCCGTACCGGGAAATCTGGAACGTCTTCCAGGCCAGCCATCCGGGCATCAAGATCAACGTCTTCTCGATCAACGAAGACACGGCCGCAGCCCACGAAGCCAAAGTCGCCGGCGGCTATCTGCCGGCCATCGAGCTGACTCAGGAAATGCAAATCTTCTTCGACAAGAGCAACTACGAGATGGCAGTCAACCTGGGTGAGCTGGACTTCCCCTGGTGGGATAAATGGCAATTTGACGTCAAGAATATGTGGGCCGATTTGCACGGCCTGCCCGGACCGCGCTCCCTGGACGTCTTCCAGGGCTTTGTGATGACCTGGCAGTACAACAAGGAGCTGATGGATAAGGCCGGACTCGACCCGCATCGCGACGTTAAGAGTTGGGATGACCTGAAGAAGTGGTTGACGGCCGGAACCGAGTGGGCAGCCAAGACCGATGGGGTGGATTACTTCTGGAACCAGGCCTGGCACAACTGGATCTTTGGCAATAACTATACCGACTGCATCCCGCTGGCCTTCCCCGACGGCCAGCGCGCCCGCCAGGTCGACTGCTGGCTGGGCAAGGCCAAGTTCGACGCCGAAGACTCGCCGTATCGCCACTTCTATGAGTTCTTCAAAGAGGCCAATGACAACGGCTGGATGCCGGAGAACATGACCCAGCGGCAGTGGGAAGGCGATATGGAAGCCAGCTACATCGCCGCCAAATCGGTGATGATGCTGCACGGCCCCTGGGTGTGGGACAAGGCCCTGGCCGCCGGCTCGGCGTTTGCCGTGAGCGGCAATCAAGACGGCTTGCCCGCTACCCCGCCGGCCGAAGGCCAGGCGGTCTGGATGCAGAGCGCCCTGCCGCCCAACATCGACAACCAGTGGTTCATCCGGACCGGCAACGAGAAGACGCCGCACTGGGAGCAAACCCAGGTGGCCTGGAACTGGTTCTGGAGCCCCGAGGCGATTCCGTACAAGGCCCAGGCTGAAGGTCGCTGGCCGCTGTACGATCTGGACGAGCCGCTGGAACTACAAGGGCCGCAGTTCGTGAAGGTCTTGAGCCAAATCGGGACCCCAGACGGTTTGTGGGCTAAGGCCGAATTTGAGCAAGATCTCACCGGCAACGTCTCAGCCAGTCCCTACCGCAAGAAAGGTTCCAAGGGCGTTTGGGATTGGGAGTCCAACGGCAACAACCAGGTCATGGCCGACGTGCTGTCGGGCAAGATCTCGGTGCAGGAAGCCCTCAGCATCGCCCAAAAGAACTGGGACGAGAGCTTTGAAGGACTGCCCAAAGAAGGTTAATCAGGCTCTTAAAAATTTCGTTTAGAATCAACGAGATTGAAATTTTTGGATGGCCAGACCTGCCAGGTAGGCGTGGGCCAAACCTGGCAGGTCCGGTTAGAATTTGGAGGTTGATAGATGGGCGTTGCACCGGCAACATCGTTAGAAGAACAACTCCTCAAGGAAGCAAAAAGGCAGAAAACCGGCAAACTTCAGCGCCGGCGGATGATGGAAGATTGGGCCTTCATCCTGCCTCAATTGACTCTGTTCGTATTACTGACCATTGTGCCCTTCTTCGTGGCTATTCCGATTCTATTTACCGATATGGCCCAGTTCAATGATCCCCAAATCAACCCGGTTGGCCTGCGCAACTTTACGGCTATCTTTACCGATCGCAGCGTCCAGGTGGATTACTTTCCGGCGTTGCGGCGGACCATCGTCTTTGTGCTCCTCAACTACACCACCGTCTACATCTTTGGCTTGAGCCTGGCTTTGTTGATGTATGAAGTTGGCTTTCGGGGCGGCTTTTTCACCGTTATTTACCTGCCGCTGATGGTCTCCGGCCTGGCCGTTGGCTATATGGCGGTGATGTTATTTGCCAAGGAAACAGGCACCGCCAACCTGCTGCTGATGGAATTGGGTCTCATCAAAAGGCCGATCAATATCTACTCGGCCTCGGGTACGGCTTTTATCTTGCCCCTGATGGTCGGCTGGCGGTACGCCGGTTATAATATGGCCATCTTTTTGTCCGGCTTGCTGGCTATCCCCACCGAAACTATTGAGGCCGCCATTGTCGATGGGGCCTCCTACTGGCAGCGGTTGTGGAAAGTCTACTTTCCCCAAATGTGGCCTTCATTCATCCTGGCGACAACGATGTGCTTGATCGGCTCGTTTGCTGTGTTTGACGAATTGGTGGCGATGGGCGCGCTGTATGTCAACCCTGAAGCCAAATTGCTCAGCATCCTCTTCTTTACCTACGGTTTCCA
Organism: uncultured Caldilineaceae bacterium; assembly: GCA_964398055.1. Taxonomy (GTDB): domain Bacteria; phylum Chloroflexota; class Anaerolineae; order 4572-78; family J111; genus CAYNLK01. Next base: position 54,490 of record CAYNLK010000007.1, on the reverse strand, counting down.
GATCCAACGACTGGCGATGGGCATGACCCTGGCCGTGGAAACCTTTCTGCCCCTGGTTTTTCTGGGGATCGCTTTACAGCGCTTGCAACGGCGAATGCAATACTAGGAGATCCACATGGCAACACAATCTATTGACTTTGACCAAGCTAGGCCCTATAAGAAACCGCTCCTGGGTTTGGCCGGACGCAGGCGGCTGCTCAGAATATCTGCCCTGGCAATCATGACCGTTTACTCCATTCTGACAATTTTTCCCTTCTACGCCCTGTTTGTCCGTAGTTTTGTCTCGACCAAAGACTCCGCCGAACTGCACCTGTGGATTCCCCAGGCCGATGAAGTGCCGATGGAATCGCAGGTGGGCAACCTGGCTGTCTTTTTTAATTTGGACTTAAACGACTTTAAGGAAGCTATGGGCATTCCCCCCACCGAATTTTTGATGTCTCGCACCACCCTGCGCCAGATATCCGAAAAATATGACATCCCTGAAGAAGATCTCAAGGACTTTTTTCAAGGATTTTATACCTACAACGGTTGGAACACGCTGCTGACGGGCACGCTCTACGGCACCAGTTTCTGGGGGGCCTTAACCCGCACCTTGATTGTCACGGTCGTTAGTTTGGTATTGATCATCATTCTGTCGATTTTTACCGGTTACGGCCTGGCCGGGCTACGGCGGCGAGATCAGATGGCCGTCTATAATATTTACCTGCTCCAAATGGTCATCCCGGCGATGCTGATCTTATTACCCCAATACCAGTTGCTGCAATGGTTCTTCAAGCTGTTCCCCGGTTACGACATCCAGGGTAGCAGTATCCGCACTGTGCTCCAACTCTCCTCCATCGTAATGATCAACATTAAAGGGACGGCCTTATCGACGATGATTTTTACCGCGGCGATTACCGCTATTCCCAAAGATTTGGAAGACTCGGCCATGATCGATGGGGCCAGCCGGCTCCAGTATGTCCGCTACATTATCCTGCCGCTGCTAAGAGTGCCGATTGTCAGCCTGACTGTCATTATGTTGCCTCTGTTTTATAACCAATTCCTTGAACCCTACGTCTATTTGGATCCGGTCAATACCACCTTATTACCCTTTACCCAGAGCGCCGTTGGCCAATTTTCCACCAACTTTCAGCTCATCTACTCGGCCATTTTTGCCTCGGTGGTGCCGATGATTGTGGTCTATTTACTATTCCGCAGTTGGTTCGTCGAGGGCGTTATGGCCGGGGCGATCAAAGGTTAATCAATCGAGGATCGGGTCAATGCCATCAAACTCCAAGAAATCACCTGCCCCTACCCGGCGCGTCATCTTCCAACCCAAAACGTATCGCGGCTTTCAGCAGGGCATCAATAAGCTGGCTAATGCCGTCCGGCCAACTTTAGGCCCGCGGCCTCGCCTCGTGGCAATTGATCGGATTCTGGATAAACAGATGCCGGAATTACTTGACAACGGCGGCGTCATTGCCAAACGCATCATCCAGTTACCGGGTCTGGCCGAAGATATCGGGGCTATGTATTTGCGAGATCTGCTGTGGCGCTTGCACGATCAAACCGGCGACGGTACAGCCACCGCGGCGATACTCTTTCAGGTGGTTTACAATGAGGGGGTACGTTACCTGGCGGCGGGAGGCAATGCCCGCCGTTTGCATGACTACCTGCAACATGGTTTGGCAGCTATTCTGAACTACCTGACCAAAATGACCGTTGAAGTTAAGGGGAAAAAGCAACTGGCTCAAATAGCCCAGGCGGGTTGCTATGATCCAGCCATGGCCAAAATGATGGGCGAAATCTTCGACATCATCGGCGAATATGGCCGGCTGGAAATTCGCGAGGGCCGCGGCCGTGAACTGGAACGAGAATATGTGGAAGGGATGTATTGGGAACGAGGCCTGATGTCTCGACAAATGGCCACCGACCCGCAGCGCCTCAGAGCCGAATTTGAAAACGCCGCTATCCTCATCAGCGACCTGGACATCAAAGAACCGCAGCAACTCTTCCCGCCGCTGGAACTGGCCCTGCGGGCCAATCTCAAAGCATTGTTGATAGTAGCCGACAAAATCTCCGATAATGCCATCGGTTTCTTACTGGCCAATAAAAAACCTGACCGATTTCAGGTGATTGCCGTGAATACGCCCGGCTATGGCCCCACGGAACGGGTCGCCGCGCTGGAAGATCTGGCTATTCTGACCGGCGGCAAGGCTTTTATTCGCGTGGCCGGCGATACTTTCGACCGGATCAAGCTGGCAGACTTTGGTCAGGCTCGCCGCATCTGGGCCGACCAGCGCAATTTTGGCCTCATCGGCGGTAAAGGCAATCCGCGCCGCCTGCGCCAGCACATTGCCACCCTGCGGGCGGCCTATAACGGCAGCGAAGATCTGGTGATACGGGAACAACTGCTTAAACGCATCGGCAAGCTGTTGGGCGGTTCGGCGACCCTGTGGGTTGGCGGAGCAACCGAGTTGGAGGTCAACGAGCGGGTCGAACTGGCCAAGCGGACCGCCGCCGCTGTGCGGGCGGCCATTATGGAAGGGGTGCTGCCCGGCGGCGGCGCCGCCTTTATGGCCTGCCGCCCGCAGTTGCAACAAATAATCAACCAGAGCAGCGACCCCGATGAGCGAGCGGCTTACCGTATTTTGCGGGAGGCAATGGCCGCGCCCTTTCGGACCATTGTAACCAATGCCGGTTTCGATGATCGCGACGTGCTGGCCGAAATCAAAATGGCCGGGGGTGGGCCAACTTGCGGCTTTGATGTGGTGGCCGAACGAGTAGTCGACATGATCGAGGCCGGCATTTGGGATCCGGCCATTGTCCAGAAATCGGCCCTCTACACCGCTATATCCGGCGCTGCCCTGGCCCTGACCATCGACGTGCTGATCCACCGGACCGAACAACCTGACTACGCTACCGGTCGTGGGCCGGGCAAGCGAAAGAGATTATAGTATTTTGGTTATGCGAAAGACCAGGGTGAGACAAAAATCGCCGGTTACTGGCAAGCCAACGGCCGAAACGGCTGGTTACTGCTAAAGAGCAGCTCAGCCGGCTGGCCAGGGACCAGGCGCATCAGCCGGTACTGGCCCGCCTCATCAACTCGATACAGCAGCCCCCCGTCAGCGCAAAAAACCGGTGTGGCCAATTCCTCACCACCGGCAGCTTCAACCGCAACCTCATAGTGACCCGGCCGGTCAGGCTCGGCCACCAGCAACCGGGTCGGTCGCAGCAGGCCATCCGCGGCCAATCGACCGGCCAGCACCGCCACTCGTGGATCGTCCAGATAGGGTGACCAGACCGCCGGTCCAATGGCCTCATCAGCGCCAACCTGCACCAGCGTACTTTCGGCCAGTGTCTCCAGATTCAGCAATTCAAGTCGATAGGGCGGATCGAGCCGGTTGCTCACCCCGGTCAGATAAGCCAGCCAGTTGCCGTCAGGGCTAAAACGACGAGCATACAGCGGATTGATATATACTTTGGCCCGCCGCATCGCCCCGGAATGCGGCTCCAGCAGGCCGATTCCGGTGGCGCCCTGCCAGGCTCTTTTGACAAAGACGATTTGCCCGGCCCTGTCATTCCAACCCGCCGCCAAAATCAGCATATCGGTCTGGCCGGCCGGCTGGAGGGATAACGGGCCATCCGTGCGGTAGATATTATGCCCCGCCCCACCCGGCCGGGATTCGAACAGCAACAAATCGGCCTGATCGGCCCGCCAGACCCATTGCAGCGGCTGGGACAGGCCTAACCACCGGCCAGTTACCCCTCGAGCCGGCTCATAGTGGCTAAACCAACTCCGCTCGCACCCCGGCAAATCAACGATGAAGAGGAAATCGGCTGTTCCACCGGCCGCGATCGGCAGTGACGCCACCCGCAGAGTCCGGCTCAACGGCATGAGCGGCTGGATAGCGCCATCCTGGCGCAAAGCGACCAACTCCCGCGGGATGAGCAGTTCACCGGCCATAGAGAAGGGGCGGCTACTGGGAAAGACGCTCTGCGCCGCCAACTCCGGCTCAGAGGGCAGGTCGCCGGTTAGTAAAAAGGCGATGGTATCGGCCGGAGCAGCAGCCAGGTCAAAAGGCGTGACCTGCTGTACCGTCACCTCGCTGGCCTGGACTCGCCGCTGAATTTCCAGCCAGCTTCCGGCGATTTCAACCGCAGCCCCCGGCGCAATGCAGTTGGCCGGCAGCGACTCGCCCTTGGGAAGGCGCAACCCCGTCTCCGCAGACATTTCGACCAGCACCGGCTCAATCATTCCGGCCAATTCTACCGCCAGACGGAGCGACCCGTTGGCCTGAGCCTCAACCCCAAGTAAAGTAGCCTGAAGCGGCAAAGTGACTTCCGGCAGCTCCGGCGGCGTGGCCGCGGCGACGTCACCGGTTCTGGCATAGGCCGCGGCCTGCTGTTCCAGCTCAACCAGGGAACGGCTGAGGGCGGCCTGCAGCAGAGCATCCCAGGAGGTGGCCGCCGGCAATAGCTGGAGCAACCGGATCAGCCGCTCCGGCCCAACTGAGTAATAAAGGTACTCGGCCGTGAGGTAGGCCGCTAAATCAGCCTGCTGGATAGTGGCGCTGTTTTTCAAGGGCAGCAGGTCGGCCAGGAAGGGAGTGGTCCATTCGCCATCAAGCTGCTGCCGCCAGTTTTCAAACAGGCGGGCCTGCATGTCCGGCGCAAGCAGCAAATCCGCGGCGACCATCGTCTCAAGCGCGGCTTGAACCCGGGCCGCCCCCGGCAGGATAGTGGTCGTCGGGGCTGAGATCAGGCCAGACCGGCGCAGCAGGGCTTCAGCCAGAGCCAGACGGACAGCGACCTGGCCGGCCGGCGATTCCCGCCCCGGAAATGGCGTCAGCAACGGGGAATTGAGGAGTAGCCGGCTCTCCGACTCGGCCACCAGCGGCGGGTGCAGCTCATGCGGCCCGATCACAATTTCCAGCCCGGCCAACCTATCTTGAGCCAGGCCCCATCGCTCCAACTTGGCGAAAAGTTGGGGCAGGTCACCGGCTAAAGCCGTAGCCAAAGCCTGATCCCGCGGCCAATATGTGAGCCGGATGCCGTCAGGCAAGGCCAGTTCAACCGGACGATCACCCCACAGGGCGACAGCCACCGGCGCTCGCCGCCACTGCTGGTTGTGCAAACAGTAAGTCCGGAGCTGCTCACTGCCGTCCAGCGTCACCGTGACCACGGCGCACTGACCATCAAAATCAACCGCGTTGATCTCGATTTCGGCCGGGGGCGATTGGCCGGCCGCAGTGGTGAACGTCTGGCGGTAGGCCCACTGCCACTCCATCGGCGCAGTTGGGACAAGCCACTCAGTAGCCTGATCGACCTGGCCAAAGGAGCGAACCACCTCCTCATTAAAGATGACCGCCTGCAGCTCGGCCAGCATGGCGCTGCGGCGCTCGACCCGCTGCCGGTGGACGGTCACAGCGCCCAGAGTCAACAGGGCGATTAACGCCAACGCCAGCAGTTGCCAGCGTTGCTGCCAGCGCGACCGGCGGGGCGGCTCGGATTGAGGTTCCGGCAAAGAGTCGCTGTCAACAATAATTTCCCATTCGGCCATGCGGTTACCCGATATTTTTCCAACAAGCGTGATTTAGATAAATTACCACGATGTTATAGCTTGACCGGAGCCATTTACCAAATCGCAAAATCTTGACAAAGCGTTCAAACGGTAGTAATATTGGTATGAGGTATGACCACAGCATATTAACACTGCACCAGCTAACAGACTCAACAATAGCGTTCGCAACCCCTATCCCTGTCACCTAGACTCAAGATTCAAGAAAGGGACGAGCAATGAGGCTATCCAAAAATGTGCTCTACTATGGTCAAGAGCAACCTCTCCCGGAAAAGCTAGCTCTGCGGGCTGGCCCCCTGTCGCTGGTTTATGAAGCCGGCGACCTGCGCTACATCCGCCTGGGCGATCAGGAAATTCTGCGCCGAGTTTATGTCGCCGTCAGGGATCACAACTGGGGCACGGTCACGCCAATCCTGTCCAACGTGCAGATGGATCTCGCCGCCGACTCTTTCCGCATCAACTACGATGTAACCAATCAGCAGGGCGATATTGACTTCTTCTGGCACGGTACCATCACTGGCGATAGGCGGGGCACCATCACCTTCAAGATGGACGGCCAGGCCCTTTCTACCTTCCGCCGCAACCGGATCGGCTTTTGCGTGCTCCACCCGGTCGATTGCGCCGGCCGGTTGTGCCGGATTGAACACGTCGACGGCGCCATCGACGAAACCCCCTTTCCCCAATACATTGCGCCCCAACGGGTAATCGATGGCACAGTTAAGCCGGTACACCCCTTTGAGGAAATGCGGGCCATGACCTATCCGGTGCTCCCCGGCTTGTCGGCCGAGATTCGTTTTGAAGGTGACATTTTTGAGATGGAGGATCAGCGCAACTGGACCGACGCCTCTTACAAAACCTACTGTACCCCACTACGCTTGCCCTTTCCGGTGGAAATCCAGGCCGGGACCGAAATTCACCAAACCGTCACCCTCTCCCTCAAGGGACAAGTTCCGGCCGTGGCCGAAACAACTGCGACCGGTTTGACCTTTTCGGTCGGCGCTGCCCCCACCCGGCCCTTCCCCCGCCTTGGCCTGGGCGTGGCCAGTCACGGCCAGCCACTGAATAGACAGGAGCTAAGCCGCTTGCAGGCGCTCAAGCTGGCCCATCTGCGTGTGGACCTGCCGTTGGGGAAACCGGATTACCCGGACAGGCTACGCCAGGCGACCACAGAGGCCAACGCCCTGGGTATTCAGTTGGAAGTGGCCCTGTTCCTGACTGACCAGGCCGAGACCGAACTCAAGCAGTTGGGTGACCTGCTGGCCGAAGTCAAACCGCCGGTCTGGGCCTGGCTAATTTTCCATCAGACCGAAAAGTCAACCAGCGAAAAATGGCTCAAGCTGGCTCGCCCCTACCTGGCCGGCTACGACCCGGCGGCCAAAATCGGCTCCGGCAGCAATGTTTTCTTCACCGAACTGAACCGAGCTCGTCCGCCGGTTGAGCTGCTCGATCTGGTCTGCTACTCGCTCAACCCCCAGGTTCACGCCTTCGACAACCTGTCATTGGTGGAAACCCTGGCCGCTCAGGCGGCCACGGTCGAGAGCGCCCGCCAATTCAGCGGCAATCTGCCCCTGGCAGTCACGCCGGTAACGCTCAAGATGCGCTTCAACCCCAACGCCACCGGCCCTGAGCCGGAACCGCCGCCGGGCGAACTCCCGCCGCAAGTTGATGTGCGCCAGATGTCGCTGTTTGGGGCCGGCTGGACGGTCGGCAGCCTCAAATATCTGGCCGAAAGCGACGTGCACAGCCTGACTTATTACGAGACCACCGGCTGGCGCGGGGTGATGGAAACCGCAACCGGTTCGCCCCTGCCGGATAAGTTCCCCTCCCTACCCGGCGCAGTCTTTCCCCTCTATCACGTCATGGCCGATGTCGGCGACTTTGCCGGGGGTGAGGTGCTGCCGACCCGCTCGAGCCACCCACTCCAGGTTGAGGGCCTGGCCTTGCACAAAGACGGTCGAACCCGGCTGATCCTGGCCAACCTGAGCGCCGAGTTGCAGCAGGTCACGGTCAGCAATCTGCCCGCTCAGGTCAGAGTCCGCCTGCTGGACGAGACCAACGTGGTTGCGGCAATGCAGGCGCCTGAAGAATTTCGGCGGCAAGCCGGCGATTTGCAGCCCAGCGTGGCCGGAACGCTGCAATTGCAGCTACGGCCTTATGGCGTGGTCCGAATAGATGCTTAAGGAGTAGCGACTATGACGGCGATTGTCACCTCTGCTCCGGCCAAAATCATTCTCTGCGGCGATCACGGGGTGAATCGCCAGCAGCCGGCCCTGGCGACCACGGTCGATCTGCGCACTGTCTGCCGGGTGACCAATCGCGCTGACCAGAGTTACAGCTTTCGTTCCGGTGAGCGATTTGAAGAATGTAGCCGGGAATGTCTGTTTGCCTTCAAGGCTGACATCGATGCGCTGCGTGAAGCCAAAAAACTGGACGAAATCAGGGAACGGGCCAGAGACTTTTTTGCCCCCACCCGCTATGTGCTGGCGCACGTGGTGGCCAAGGTCGGCGGGCCGGGGCTGGATATCGAGTGGCGCTCGGCGGTGCCGGTCAGTTCCGGCCTCGGCTCAGGCGCGGCGGCCTCGACTTCGATGGCCCTGGCCGCCTTCCGGCTGGCCGGGCACGAGCCGCAGCCCGATGAAGTCATCTGGGTGGCCTGGCAGGGAGACATCATCGCTCACGGCGGTATTGCCTCCAGCCTGGATAGCAGCACCATCACCCTGGGCGGGTTGATCCGCTATACGGTAGCCGAAGGCGCCCAACTCCTGCCCATCTCAACGTCGCTGCCCCTGGTCATCGGCGTCACCTATGTTAAGGATCGCAGCACCGCCAAGCTGAACACGATTGTGCGGAAATATCTGGAGGAGCACCCGGCCAAAATGCATCTTTTCCGGGATATGGGCTACCTGGTGCGGCAAATCCTCGTCGCCCTGGAAAAGAATGACCTGGTGACCTTGGGGCATCTCTTCAACCTGCATCAGCTCATCCAGGACAAAATCGGCAGCTCTGCCCCGGAAAATGAGCAACTTATCGAGGCCGCCATTGGCGCCGGCGCGCTGGGGGCCAAAATCTCCGGGGCCGGCGGCGGCGGGATCATCATTGCCGTGGCCGAGCCGGAGCAACAGCCGGCCGTGGCCGCGGCCATCGAGACGGCCGGCGGGTCGAGCTATATCGTCAACACCGGTACTCCCGGTATCCGCCAGGAATCCGCTGAAACTTGGGCCACAACTTCCACTTAATTTTCAGACACAGTATCGAATTATGTGCTCAAGCAATCTCTATTCTGAAATGAGACATGGATGACACTGATTTCACAGATTATTTTCTGATTTTATCCGTTCGATCCGTCGAATCCGTGTCCAATATTTTTAAGCACATAATTTGTTGACGATGTCAATTTTCAGTTCAACATAGAAAGGAAACAACTATGAATAACAGCATCAGCATCCCCAAAGGTAGAATTGTGGATTTGAGCCACACCCTGCAACCTTACAAAGAGCAATACACCCTGGAAGTGGCCCAGCGGGGCAAACGCCAGGGGCCAGAAGGCGACATTATGTCGGTGGTTTATCTGTGGTCGCACGTGGGCACCCACGTGGAAGCGCCCCTCCATTTTCTAACCGACGGCGGCGACACCGCCAGCCTGCCCATCGACAAACTGATGGGGCCGGCCATCGTGCTAGATTTCCGCCACAAGCAGGTCAACGAGCCGATCAGCCTGGCGGAGATGCAGGCCGCCGGGGATATCCAGATCGGCGACCGGGTGCTGACTATGACCGGCCGCCATACCCAGTACCGCACCCCCGCTTCCCACGACCGGCCCTACATTACCGAAGAAGCGATGCGCTGGCTGGTTGAGGATCGCCAGATCAACTGCCTGGGCACCGACAGTTCCGGCTTTGAAGTGCGCGGGGTGAGTCACCATCCTGACCATCGCCTGCTGACCCACGCCGGCGTGCCGGTGCTGGAGTGCCTGACCAACCTGGTCGAACTCAAGAAGCAGCGGGTCTTTCTGATTGCCCTGCCCTGGCCGGTGATTGGACTCGACGCCTGCCCGGTGCGGGCCATCGCCATCGAGCCGGAGGATTAAAAATGGCCGACCATAGCGGCAAGGGCCTACGGCTGGGCGCGGCCTTGTTCAACGGCGACCACGGCCGGCTGGCGGACGAGGTCGCCCGGCTGGAGGTGGCCGGGCTGGACTTCATCCACCTGGATGTGTTCGACGGCTACTTTGTCTCGGACCTGGGCTTTCCGCCCCGGACGATTGCGGCACTGCGCCCTTTGACCAAACTGCCTTTTGAAGTCCACCTGGGCGCCAATGAACCGCGGCGCTTCATCGCGCCCCTGGCGGACGCCGGCGCGGACCTGATCCTTTTCCACCTGGAAAGCGCGCCGATGCCGTATGAAACCATCTTCGCGGTCCGCGAGCAGCAGGTCAAGACCGGCCTGGCCGTTACTTTAGGCACGCCCATCGCCGCGCTGGAGCCGCTCATCAGCCGGGTCGACGCGGTGCTGCTGCTGGCGCGGGTAACCGGTGAGGGTGTGCGCGGGGCGTCATTCGACCCACGGGTGCTGCCGCGGCTGCGAACGGTGCGGGCGATGGTTGAGGCTACCGGCGCAGCAGTCGATATCCAGGTAGCCGGCGGGGTCAAGCGGGAGCACATCCCGGAGCTGATCGCGGCCGGCGCGACCGCCATCGCCATAGGTGGGGGCATCTATCGCGTGGCCGATATGGCCCAAGAGGTAGCCGAGATGCGCCGGTTGGCTGAGGTAAATTAACCCCCTCCCCTGGCCCCTCCCCCTACGAGGGGGAGGGGTTGGGGTGGGGGTCTTCAGACGTCAAGGAGAAAACTGTATGACCGACAGGACTACTCACCCTCTCCGCTTTGGAGTGATCGGCTGTGGCTTTTGGGCGCAGACCCAATTGCACGCCTGGCAGGAGATGCCCGAGGTCGAATTAGTGGCGGTGTGCGATATCGATCCGGTCAAAGCTGAGCAGACAGCCCGGCGGTTTGGCGCGCCCGGCGTCTATAGCGACGCCGAGGCGATGCTGGCCCAGGAATCGCTCGATTTTGTGGACATTGTGACCACGCCGCCAAGCCACCGGCCGCTGGTGGAGCTGGTCGCCAGCCGCGGCCTGAACGTGGTCTGCCAGAAACCGCTGGCCTGGTCGATGGAGGATGCCCAGGCTATCGTCGCAGCCTGCCAGAAAGCAGGCGTCACCTTTATGGTGCATGAAAATTGGCGCTGGCAATCGCCTATCCGGGAGGTGAAGCGGCTGCTGGACGCCGGCGTCGTCGGCCAGCCTTTCTTTGGCCGGGTCAGCTTCCGCTCCGACTTTGATCCCTTTGCCGGGCAGGCCTGGCTGCGCGAGACGCCCCGCTTCGTCATCATCGAATCCGGCATTCACCAGCTCGACGTGGCCCGCTTCCTTTTCGGCGAGGCCCAGGCGTTATTCTGCCAGACCGCCCGGCTCAACCCGAGTATCAAAGGCGAAGACGTGGCCACAATTATGCTGGCGATGGGACCGACTACCTGTATCGTCGATCTGAGCTTCTCGACGCCAACCGAGCACCAGACCTTTCCGCAAACTTTTGTAACCATCGAAGGGCCGGATGGCGTCATCGAGCTGGGCGCAGATTACCGCCTGGTCCTGACCCGGCCAGGCGTGATGGAGGTCCGCACCCTGCCCGAGCCTGAACACCCGTGGACCAACCGGCCCTGGCACGTGATGCAAGACAGCGCCCTGCAAATCCAGCGCCACTGGGTCGACTGCCTGCGCACCGGTCGCGCCCCGGAAACCAGCGGCGAGGACAATCTCCGTAGCCTGGAACTGGTTTTTGGAGCCTACGAGTCGGCGGAAAAGAAGGTGGCTTACCAGACGCGACTGGGGAGATGAGTTTTGAGTTATCGGTTATCAGTTGTCAGTTGCCGGTTATCAGTTAGGCTATTCACTGATTGCCGATTACTGATTACTGTTCACTGATCACTGATCACTGATCACTGTTCACTATTACTACCTTCTCAGGAGATTATATGACTGAAGTCAAGTGGCGAGTTTTGATCGGTTCACGCTCTTTTGGCCAGGCTTTTCCGGAACATCTGCAACAACTTGAAGCCGCCGGCTGCGAAGTGATTCCCAACGGTGTGGGCGGCCGGGCCTACCGCGCCGCCGAGTTGATGGAGGCGCTGCAGGGGGTTGATGGCATCATCACCGGCACCGACGAGCTGACCGCGGCTGTCATCAACGCGGCCGACCGGCTCAAAACCATTGCCAAGCACGGTGTAGGACTGGAAACGATTGACCTGGAGGCGGCCCGGCAGCGGGGCATCGTCGTCAGCGCCACCCCCGGCACCAACCACGACTCGGTGGCCGATTTAACCCTGGCCCTGTTGCTGGCTCTGGCCAGAGGAGTGGTCAAGAGTCACAACGATGTGGCCCGCGGCGGCTGGAAAGCCTTTTATGGGATCGAACTGATGGGTAAAACATTGGGCATTGTCGGCCTGGGGCGGATCGGCAAGGCTGTGGCCGTCCGAGCGCAAGCCTTTGGGATGCGGATCATCGCTTTTGACCCGTATCCCGATGAGAACTGGGCAAGCGAACACAACGTTACCTTCGTTTCGCTGGAGGAACTGCTGGCCCAGGCCGACGTGGTGTCCCTCCACGCCGCGGCCGAGATGACCGCCGGCCCGCTGATTGGCCCGGCCCAACTGGCGGCGATGAAGCCAACGGCCCTGCTGATCAATACAGCCCGCGGCGCGCTGGTGGACGAAACGGCCCTGGCCACGGCGCTGCGCGACCGGCAAATTGCTGGCGCCGGGCTGGATGCTTTTGTTGACGAGCCGCCGCTGGGCAGCCCGTTGCTGGAACTGGACAACGTCGTTTTCACGGCTCACCTGGGCGGGCGCACCGTCGACGCCCAACGCAAACAGGGTGAGATGTGCCTGGAGAACCTGCTACGCGCCCTACGGGGTGAACCGCCATTGTATCAGGTAGTATAAAACAGGTTCGGAATGGCCTGGCTATGGTTTCAATTTTGGAGAGTAACTGATGGATACACAACCGACTATCCTGGAACGCCTCTTTTCGCTCAACGGCAAAAGCGCGCTGATTACCGGCGCTTCCGGCGGCATTGGCCGGGTGCTGGCCGTGTCGCTGGCCGAAGCCGGCGCGGCAATCGGTGTGCATGGTCGAGACGTAGACCGGCTTGAGGAGACCTGCCGCCTGGTGGAAGCGACCGGTAGCCGGGCCATTCCACTCACGGCTGATCTGGCCCAGGTGGATGAGTGCCGCCAGTTGGTGGCGCAGGCTCACGAGAGCCTGGGCCGGCTCGACATCCTGATCAATTGCGCCGCCACCAACCGGCGCAAACCCATCAGCGAGGTCACCCAGGATGATTTTGACACGATTGTGGCGGTCGATTTGCGCAGCGCCTTTTTTCTGAGCCAGGCCGCCCAACCGTTAATGCGGGCGCAAGGCGGCGGCAAAATCATTCACATCGGCTCAATCAATATCTTCTATGGGCTGGAGACGGTCTCGGTGTATGGGCTGGCCAAAGGCGGGCTGGGCCAGTTGACCAAAGTAATGGCGGTGGAATGGGCCGAAGACAATATCCAGGTCAACTGCGTAACGCCGGGTTATTTTCTCACGCCGCTGTCCAAACCGCTGTGGGAAGACGAACAAAAGGCGCGCTGGTTCCGCAACCGATTGCCAGCCCGGCGACCGGGCCGGCCGGACGAGCTGGTAGGCGCAGTGTTATTATTAGCCAGCAACGCCTCATCCTATATCACTGGCCAGAACATCGTGGTCGATGGCGGTTTCCTGGCCGGCGGCTCGTGGCTACGCGACGAGAGCTGGTCCGATGAGACGCTGCCGGAATCAATGCGGAAAGAAAGCTGGTTCAAACTTTAAGAATGATTTGTTGGTTCGCTAGTTGGTTAGTTGGATGAATGGTCAACTATCAGACCAACCAACAAACCAACTGTTTTCGGAGGAGGACACCTTGAGTCTAAACGGAAAGATCGCCCTGGTGACCGGGGCCAGCCGCGGCATCGGATTGGAAATCGTGCGGGTGCTGGCCGAACAGGGGATGCAGGTGGCGATGAACGCCCGCTCAGAGTTGGTGGAGCAGGAGGCCGCGACGCTGCGGCAGCAGGGATTACAGGTGGCGGCCTATCGGGCCGATATCAGCTCTAAGGCTGAAGTCGAGGCGATGATGGCCCGGATCGAGGAAGAGCTGGGGCCGTTGTGGCTACTGGTCAACAATGCCGGCGTGCTGCGCACCGGTCCTACCGCCGACCTGAGCGAAGACGATTGGGATGCCTGCTTCAATGTGGACGCCAAGGGAGTCTTTCTCTGTTCCCAGGCGGCCATCCGGCGGATGATGCCGCGGCGAGCCGGCCGGATCGTCAACGTGTCGTCGATTGCCGGGGTGATTGTGCGGACGGCCCAGATTGCCTACTGCTCGGCCAAGGCCGCGGTCAACCATTTTTCCCGCTGCCTGGCCGTCGAAATGGCCCCCTACGGCATTACCGTCAACTGTCTCTGCCCCGGTATGACCTGGACCGACATGCTGGAAAAATCGGCCGCGGCCCGCGGCCTGGACCTGGAAGCGATGGTCGCTCTGATCCCGGCCGGCAAGATGGCCAACCCGCAGGACCACGCCCATTTGGTGGCTTATTTTGCCTCCGAAGAGGCGGGCCACATCACCGGCCAGGTCGTCTGTGTGGATGGCGGCCAAAGCCAGTACCATCCGTTAATGGCGGTGAGGCTATGACCGCTGACGGCTGACCGCCGACCGCAGCCAAGCCCGCGAGTAAATCTTTTGATGACAGGAGAAACAGATACCAACCATGCTTCAAACTCCATTTCGTACAATCGGTTCCAAAGAACGGCTGGTCGATCGCGTTGTCGGCGAACTCGAGCAGTTGATCGTCGGTGGGCAGCTTGAGCCGGAGACCCGCCTCCCGGCTGAACGAGACCTGGCTGAGCAGCTCGGCGTCAGCCGGACGGTGGTGCGGGAGGCCAGCCGGATTCTGGTGACCAAAGGCTTGCTGGAGATTCAGCCCGGCGTGGGCACCATGGTGCGGCAAATCACCAACGAACAGATCGTTGAACCGCTCAACCTCTTGTTGCGGACCCGCACCGGCGGCAAGGTCTCGTTTGACCATCTTCACCAGGTCCGGTCGATTCTGGAAATCGAGATCGCCGGGCTGGCCGCAGCGCACGCCACCGACGCGGATATTGCCCGGCTGAGGCAGATTATGGCGGCGATGGAAGCGGCGCAGGATGACCCAGACCAGTTGGCGATCCACGATGCCGATTTTCACAGCGCCCTGGCCCAGATGACCCACAACCCGCTGCTGGCGATTCTGGTCGACTCGATCCGCGATTTGTTGCAGGAATATATCGCCCTGGTTACCCGCTTCCTCGATCCTCGCCAGGAAAATCTGCCGCTGCATTACCGGCTGCTGGAGCGCATCGAAGCCAGAGACGTGGACGGGGCACGGCAGGCAATGGGTGAGAATCTTGACCAAATGCGCAAAAACACTGAAAGATACTCTAAACTGAGCCAAACGAGTGACAGCAAGTAGGAGGGTGAGGTGAGAGCTTTGGTTAAAGAAAAACCAGCGCCGGGTTTGTCGCTGCTGGATATTGATATTCCACAAATTCGGCATGCTGACGACGTCCAATTCAAGGTGGCCTACTGCGCCATCTGCGTGGGTGAGACCAAGGTGTACGATTGGAACGAGTGGGCCGCAGTCGACAAAACCCTGCAACTGCCAACGGTGCTGGGCCACGAAGTCTCAGCCGTGGTGACCGATGTGGGCGCCGGCGTGACCCAGTTCAAGCCGGGCGACCGGATTACGGTGGACCCGCTCATCTACTGCGGTCACTGTGCCATCTGTCGCCGGGGCTACACCAATATGTGCCTGGAACGGGAGATTTACGGCAAACGTCGCGGCGCTTTCGCCGAATATGCGGTTTTACCCGAGCGAGTCATCTGTAAATTGCCCGGTAATCTGACGTTAGAAGAGGGCGCCCTGCTGGAAAATCTGGGCATCGCTGTGCATGCGGTGGAAGTGGCGCCGCACGACCCCGGCGACACGGCCGTGGTCATCGGTTGCGGGCCGATTGGGATTATGGCCGCCCAGACCCTGGCCGCCTACGGTGTCAACGTGGTGCTGACCGATCTGAATGAGACCCGGCTGGAGTTCGCCCGCCAGGTCAGCGGCGGGACCGTGATCGACGTGCGGCAGGAGAATCCGGTCGAGCGAGTGCGAGCGATGACCAACGGCCTGGGCGCAGATTTTGTCATCGAGGCCGGGGCGACCCAGTCGGCGTTGGAGCAGGCGTTCGAGCTGGTCAGAAATGTGGGCACGGTGGTAACCATCGGCACCTTTAACGGGCCGGTCTCGTTCAACCCCTTCTTTAGGATGACCCGCCGCGAGCTCAAGCTGGTCAGCACGATGGGCCGCACCTGGGAAACCTGGCGGCGAATGGTGCAACTGATCGAGTCGAACAAGCTCAATTTACGGCCGTTCATTTCCCACATCCTCCCGCTGGAGGAATATCAACACGGCTTTGAACTGGTCAAAGCCGGTGAATGTATGAAGGTGTTGCTAAGACCGGAGTAAGGAGTAGGAAGTAGGGGCAGAGCTTACTCCCTACTCCATACTCCTTACTCCCTGATAGGAGGAGGCACGCGATGTCGAAGCTGAGATTTGCGGTGCTGGGCACGGGTTTCTGGTCGCACTATCAAATTCCGGCCTGGTTTGAGGTGGGCGGCGTTGAGTTAGTGGCGCTCTACAACCGCACGGTGGCCAAGGCCGAAAAAGTGGCCGAAAAGTTCGGCGTGCCCAGGGTATACGGCGATCCAGAGGAGTTGCTGCAACACGAAAAGCTGGATTTTGTTGACATCATCACCGAGGTTCCGGCCCACGCCCCACTGGTCTATTTGGCGGCCAGATATAAAACGCCGGTTATCTGCCAGAAACCAATGGCCCCCGATTACGAGACGGCCCGGCAAATGGTTGAGTCCTGCCGGGAGGCCGGTATTCCCTTCTTTGTCCACGAGAATTATCGCTGGCAGGCGCCCATTCGCGAAGTCAAGCGGCTCATCGATGAGGGGCAGATTGGCCGGCCCTTCCGGGGTCGCTTTCAGTTTATGCACGCCCTGGAGCCGTTTGTGTGGGAGAACCAGCCGCTGCTGAAATCCCTGGAGAAGCTGATTATCGCCGACCAGGGCAGCCACCAACTCGATCTGGCCCGCTTCTTTTTTGGCGAGGCCAGCAGCATCTACTGCCAGCATCTGCGCATCCGCGAAGACATCGTGGCCGAAGATGTGGCCTCGATCACGCTCAAAATGGAGCAGGCCATCGCCAACGTTGAGATGAGCTTTGTCAGCAAAACCGAATGGGGCCACTTTCCCGAGGTCTTCATCTTTATCGAGGGCACCGAGGGCACGCTGGAATTGGCGCCCGATTTTTGGATCCGGCTGACCACCGATCAAGGTACGCGGATTTATCGCCATCTGCCGCCCCGCTACCCCTGGGCCGATCCCAACTACGACGTCAACCATGCCAGCATGGTCCCGCTGCACCAGGATTTTCTGCGGGCCTTCCAAACCGGCCAGCCGCCGGAAAATACGGGTGAGGATAACCTGAAAACGATGCAATTGGTTTACGCCGCCTACGAGTCGGCGAGCAAAAATCAGGTGATACAGCTTGGTTGACAGCGTCATCGTCAGGTCGCTGTACAGGAGTCCACAGATGATCACAGATAATCCCAGATAGAGCTAACAAATTTTCTCATCTGTGCAAATCTGTGTTTATCAGTGGACGATGACAGTAGTTGTGTCAATCAGTGCTCAGCAACTTTAAAGGGGTCTATAAATGCGCTTGAAAGACAAAGTTGCCATTGTCACCGGCGGCGGGGCCGGGATTGGCCGGGCCATCGCCGTGGGTTACGCCAGGGACGGGGCTAAAGTGGTGGTGGCCGATGTCAATCCCACTACCGGCGAGTCGACTGCAACGGAAATTCGGGCGGCCGGCGGCGAGGCTATGTTTACGCCAACGGATGTGTCGAAAACCGCCGATGTGCAAAAAATGGTCGATCTGACCGTTGAGCGATATGGCCGCATTGACATCCTGGTCAACAATGCCGCAGTGCAGCTCTTTGGGCAGGATGCCCGCGTCCACGAGTTGACTGAAGAAATCTGGGACCTCACCCACTCGATCAATCTGCGGGGGGCCTGGCTGTGCGCCAAATATACCATCCCGGTGATGCTGCGGCAGGGCGGCGGGGCCATCATCAACGTTTCCTCGCCTACCGGCCTGACCGGTTGCGCGCCCGGCTTTACGGCCTATAGCTCCAGCAAAGGGGGACTATTTGCTCTCACCAGGGTCATGGCCGTCGATTACGCCCGCGACAACATCCGCGTCAATGCCCTGGTGCCGGGCACCACGGTAACGCCGCTGACCGAGGCCGTCCTGTCCGATCCGGTCTTTCGGGCCAACCGGGAGGAGCTGATGCCCATCGGCCGGCTGGGCGAACCGGAGGACGTGGTCGGTATGGCTATTTTCTTAGCCTCAGACGAGGCTCGCTTCTGTGTAGGTGGTTTCTATATGGTCGATGGCGGGATGACCGCCAAATAGAACGTATCGTAAAGGAGTGACCAAATGCGCGCCGCAATTATGAATGCTCCGTATGATATGAAGGTGGGCGACTGGAACACCCCCCGGCCCGGTCCCGGCGAAGTGCTGGTGTCGGTTGGGGCAGCCGGTATCTGCGCCGGCGATATGTACTTTTATTTAGGCAAGAATCCCTACGCGGTTTACCCGCAAGTCTGCGGCCACGAGATTGCCGGCGTGGTGGCCGAGCTTGGCTCCGAAGTAACCGGCCTTGAACCGGGTACGCCGGTGGTGGTGGAGCCGTTCATCGGCTGCGGCCATTGTTATCCCTGCCGGGTGGGCAAATCTAACTGCTGTATGAATCTGCGGATCATCGGTGTTCACCAGCCCGGCGGCTATGCCGAATACCTGACCGCGCCGGCCCACCTGGTGCACAAAGTTCCGCCCGGTCTCTCGCTCACCTTTGCCTCCTTTGCCGAGCCGGTCGCCATTGGGGTGCAGGGCTGCCGCCGCGGCCAGGTCAGCGCCGGCGAGACTGTTCTCATTTTGGGCTGCGGGCCAATCGGCCTGGCCCTGATCGAGGTGGCCAAAGCTCGTGGGGCCACTATTTGGGCCACCGACATTGCCCCGGAGCGCCTGGCCACCGCCGCCAAATTTGGCGCTGAAACTCTGCCGGTCGATGATCATTTTGTCCAGACCATCCTCGAGCGAACCAACGGCGAAGGCATGCCCGTGGTGATGGAAGCCACCGGCAGCCCCAAAGCGATGGAGCAAACCGTTGATTTGGTGGCCGCCGGCGGGCGCATCGTTATCCTGGGGCTGGTCAAGCAGGGGGTCACCGTTAACTTCCCCGGCCTCGATTTTACCCGCAAGGAGATGACCATCGTCGGCTCGCGGGCTTCGGTCAACTGCTTCCCGGAAGCGTTGGCGCTGATGGCCAGCGGGGCTGTCACCTATCCCCAAGTCGCCACCGAGTTCAGCTTGTGGGATGCGCCCCAGGTCTTTGCCAAGCTGGCCGAACATCCCGGCAGCATCCATAAAGGGGTATTGATTCGAGAAATTTAATTTTGATGGTTGGTCAGTTTGTTGGTTTGTTGGTTGAAATGAAACGCAGGCACACAGAGAGCGCAGAGAAGACACAGAGTCACGCGGAGTCCTTCTTAAATTTATCTCTGTGTACCTATGTGACGGCTCTGTGAAACTCTGTGGAATTTTATTTTCGAGGAGACAATATGGAATTTCGACAATTGGGTCGAGATGGGGACCGGGTCTCAGTTTTGGGCCTGGGGGCCTGGCCTATTGGCGGGGGGATGGGGCATGTCGATGAGGCGGACGCGATCAGTACCATCCACGCTGCCCTTGACTACGGTCTCAACTTGATTGACACGGCCCAGGGCTACCGCACCAGCGAAGCCACGCTGGGCAAGGCGCTCAAGCATGGTCATCGAGAGCGCTGCTTTTTAGCTACCAAAGTCAGCCAGGATTACTCCCGCCGGGGCATTCGCACGGCCATGGAAAACAGTCTGCGCGCCTTGCAGGTGGATCATGTGGATTTGTACCAGATACACCATTGGGACGAGCGCTACCCGCTTGAGGAAATGATGGAAACCATGGCCCGGCTGCAAGAAGAGGGCAAGACTCGCTACCTCGGCGTCTCCAACTTCACCGCGGTGCAGATGGAGCAGGCGCTCCAAATTACCCGCTTTCATTCCAATCAGCCGCCCTACAACATGATCGATCGCCAGATCGAGGCCGAAGATATTCCGTTCTGCGAACGAGCCGGCATCGGTATTCTGGCCCACAGCCCACTGGCCAAAGGTCTGCTGGCGGGCAAATACACTGTCAATCACAAATTTCAGGCCGGCGATGAACGAGCTGTCTTTGCCCGTTTCCAGGTCGAGGCCTTTGCCGGTTACCTGGCTATGGTTGACCAGTTAAAGAAAGTGGCTCAGGCCAAAGGGCTAACGATGGTTCAGTTAGCTCTGGCCTGGGCGCTGCGTTTGCCGGCCATCACCTGTGTTTTAATTGGCGCCCGGAATCCAGTTCAGGTTGAAGAGCAGTTGGGGGCAGTCGGCGTGACCTTTAGCCAGGACGAACTGGAGCTCATCGATGAAATTCTGGCCACGGCGCCTGACGTGCCCCATATCTATTGAGCCGATAAGAGTCGACCATTTGACACCCAGCCCGAACTGTGTTAGGATGGATTGAACATTTGGTCAATTTTGTTCATATGTTCACATCATCTTGCATAACCAATCTATACCGCTGAGCATCTAACCATGACCGACGATAATCTGACTCCCGACTCCCTGGCTGAAAACGCCGTTTATGCTCTGGCTGCCTCACCTGATTTTAGCCGCGATCAGATTTGCTTTGCGGCGCGGGCTACCGGCCTGGACCGTTCGGAGGACGGCGGCCTGACCTGGCAAGATGCCTATGCTTCGCTCGATCTTCAAGCCACTCTCCCCACCGCGGCTGTGGCGCTATCGCCCAATTTTGAGCGAGACCGCACTATTTTTGCCGGCGCGCCCGGCGGTATTTTGCGCTCGGTTAATGGCGGTGACACGTGGACCATTGCCAGCCTACCGGCGCCGCCCCCGTTTGTCTCGGCCCTGGTCGTCTCGCCCAACTTTGAACAAGACGGAATTGTGCTGGCCGGCACGATGGAAGATGGGGTCTTTCGTTCAGCCGACCGGGGCGCGACCTGGGCCGCCTGGAACTTTGGCCTGCTGGATTTGAACATTCTCTGCCTGGCTATTTCGCCTGATTTTGCCAGCGACGAAACCCTTTTTGCCGGAACCGACAGCGGCATCTTCCGCAGCGCCAATGGCGGCCGGGCCTGGCGAGAAATCGACCTCGCCCCGGATCTGGCCCCGGTCCTCAGTCTGGCTGTCTCCCCCAATTTTAGCAACGACGGCATTTTGTTTGCAGGAACGGAAGCGTACGGCCTCTTCCGCTCAGACGATGGCGGACGAAGTTGGATTGGATTGGGGCAAGAGGTGCTCACCGGTCCGATCAACATGATATTACTCTCACCCGAATTCTCCACCAAAGCCGACATGCTGGTATTGGCCGAAAATGGGCTTTTCCTCTCGCCGGATGGGGGTCGCACCTGGGCGGTGCGCCCGGTTGAGCCTGGGCTTGAGACAGAAATTACTACCGTCATTGCCCCAACCGGATTCGGTGACGGAGCGATGTTACTGGTGGGTTTGGTTGATGGACGGGTACTGACCATTTGAGTTGAATCCCAATCGCAGGAGAGCGTGGCAATGAAGGCCATTCAGATTTTAGTCGCCGATGATGACCTGATCGTTCGTGAAACCACCAAACGGATTTCGGAACGGCTGGGCTACGCCATCATCGGCGAAGCCGCCAATGGTCTTGACGCCGTCAAGTTATCCCACGCCTTAAAACCTGATGTTATCCTGATGGACACCGATATGCCCTATCTGGACGGCCTTGAAGCCACCCAATATTGCCTTGCGCCGGTGGTCATTCTGACTAATGGTGATCTGGCTGAAATGGCCGGTTGCATCTTTAGAAGTGGGGCCAGCGCCTGCCTGGCCAAACCGATTACGGCTATGGCCCTGGAGCGAGCCGTCAGCATCGCCGTGGCTCGTTGAAATGAAAAGTTATCAGTTATCAATTATCAGTTGTCAGTTCAACTTTCACTGATTACTGAAGACTGAACACTGTTCACTTTCTTTGAAGGAGAACCCCAATGAAAACAATGCCAGCGTTACGCAAAACTGCTGCAGGAGCCGGCCACGTTGAGCTGTGTGAAGTGCCGGTACCGGAAATCGGCCCCAATGAGGTTCTGATGAAAGTCTACGCCGCCGGTATCTGCGGCAGCGACTTGTTAATTGAAGAAGATAAACATTTTTACCAGGCGCCAGTGACACAGGGGCACGAATTTTCCGGGATTGCCTACAAAGTCGGTAGAAATGTCAGGCGAGTCAAAGAAGGCGATAAATTTGTGGCCGATATCGAATGCGGGCCGGGCGAATGGTTGGGCGTGACCGTAGATGGCGCTTTCGCCCCCTATATGCGGGTGCCGGAACACGTCATCTACCGCGTCTCCGATCGCGTGCCACTGCTACATGCCGGGATGACCGAGTTGATTGTGGCCACCCATCACCTGATTCAGGAGCGGGCCCAGGTAAAGGTGGGCGACGATGTGGTGATTGTCGGCCCGGGGCCGATGGGCATCATGGCCGTGCAGTACGCCAAGATTTGCGGGGCCAGGCGGGTCATTCTGGTCGGCCTCAAGAGCGACGAGATGCGCTTGCAGATTGGCCGGCAGGTAGGGGCGGATCACCTCGTCTATTCGGAAGATGGGCCACAAGTTGCGGTGATGGAAATTACCGGCGGCAAAGGGGCCGAGTTTGTGCTGGAATGTTCGGCCAGCGAGAAGGGTGTGCAGCACGCCATCGACTGCGCTCGCAAAGCTTATGAGGGGCCCGGCGGCAAAGGGGTGGTGGTCTTCATCAGCCTGTGGGGCCGGCCCATCACGGTTAACCTGGATCAGGTCAGCCTGGGTCAGCTCGATATTCGCGGCAGTTGGAGTTGGAACGGCCGCGAAACCTGGGAACACGCCGTCGACCTGCTAGAGCGGGGCCTGTTCAAATTCGACCCGGTCATTACCGGTCACTATGACCTGAAGGATTGGCAGGAAGCTTTTGCCAGTCTGCGTTCCAAACAGAACCTGAAGGCGATGTTCCATCCCAACGGCGTCGATTGGGCCATTTGACGGCCTTCCCTGAACCACAAGGAAAGGAAATCATCGTGCAAAAATTCAAATACAGTTATTTTCAGCTCACCTTTGGCCAAGAAGAGGCTTACCTTCACCCGGAAAAGAGCTATGAACGCCTCAAACGGTGCGGCTACGACGCCATCGAAATCTGCCCGCCGAAAGGCCGCTATGGGCTGGGTGTGAAAATGGAAGCCTATCTGCAAACTCACCGGCAGCTCAAAGCTGATTTTGGCCTGGAGGTTTCAAATATCAACGAGTGCTGGGGCGAAATGTGGGATCCCTACTCCCCCAATTACAAAACCCTCACCGAACCAAAAACCGCGGATCTGGCCGTGGCTGAAACCAAATCCTCCATCGACTTTGCGGCGGAACTGGGGGCGCGCTCGGTGACGATTGCCGTAGCAATTCACGACCAAATCACCCCAGCTAACGTGGCCGACTGTACGGCCATAGCCGTGGACGCCCTGCAACGAATGGCCGATTACGCCAAAATTAAAAACATCCTGCTGGTGTTTGAGGCTACCAATCATCTAGAAATGGGCAAATTTGTCAATACGGCGGCCAACCACAAACGGATGATCGAGTTGACCGGGCGGGATAACATCGGTATTCAACTGGATTGGTTCCACGTCAATCTGGAAGAGCTCAACCCCTACGAAGCGGTGCTGGAGGCGCACCCCCTGTTGTGGCATCTCCACTTCCGCGACTCGAACTCGTTGACGCCAGGCTACGGCAAAACCGATTTCAAGGCCGTGATGCGCGCCCTGAAAAGAACCGGTTACACCGGCTACTGCACCATTGAAAGCGCCCCGATGATCCCCGACGCCGATACGGCGGCCAAAGATGGCATCGATTATCTCAAGCTAATGGAGCGGATCGCCGAGTATCAACTCAGCCCGGAGTTTCCGAACGGTTATGCCTTGCCAACTCCGTTATAAGGCAATAGTTACTTGACCCCTCAATTCTACCAAAGCAAAGGGAGAATACGAATGGAAGCCCACGAGATCCTTGAACAAGCCCGAACCATGATCCGCGCCGAAGGCGAGGTCATCATCGATATCGCCGACCAACTGGGCGACTCATTTGTAGACATGGTCCGGCTGGTTAGCGAATGCAACGGCTGCGTCCTGGTTACCGGCGCCGGCACATCGGGCACCATCGCCCGCCGGTTGGCGCATCTCCTCTCAACCTGCGGGCTGCATGCCTTTTACATCAACTCCGCCGAAGCCCTGCACGGTCCCTCGGCTGCCGTGACCGTCGGCGACATCATCATTGTCCTGTCTAAAGCCGGCAAAAGCGCCGAGTTGAACCAATTTGCCCGGGTAGCCCGGCAGCGAGGGGCCAAAGTGATTGCCTGGACCTGGGAGCCGGAGTCGGAGTTGGCCAGCCTGAGCGATGTTGTGGTGGTCATCCGGCCTGGCCCCAAAGGCGAGGGCGAAGGGGTGCTACCTTTTGGTAGTTCGCTGAGCAACGGCGCGGTCGGCGACGCCTTGACGCTGCTGGTCAAGCGCATACGTGGCTTTGACCTGAAAACCCTAGTCCAAACTCACCCGTCGGGAGCTACGGCGGAACTGGTTCGCGACAAATAGGCCATCCAGAGATCTCCGTGGGCGGCCTCAATATACTCGTTAAGGTTGAGTTCTTTCAACATCCTCTTAAGAAAGAATGAAAGTTTTCTCCTTTAACGAGTATAACTCGTAAAGGCGTAGGGACGGACGGCCGTCCGCCCCTACCTTTGGTACCCAAGAAACAGTAAAGGGATGATTGATGAAAGCAGCGTTTTTAGTAGGTCCGCAAAAGATTGAAGTGAGAGAAGTGGCCGACCCGGTCGCCCCAGTAGACGGCCTGATTCTGAAATCGGAAGCCTGCGGCGTCTGCGGCTCCGATCTGCGGCGGTGGCGAGAAGGGCCGCCGGCGGGTGTGGACAGCCTAGTGCAGGGGCACGAACTGGCCGGAACGGTGCTGGAAGTAGGCCAAAATGTCACCCACTATGCTCCCGGCGACCGGCTGGCAATTGCGCCGGATATCCACTGCGGCCAATGCTACTACTGCCGGCGGGGTATGTTTAATCTGTGTGACAACTTGCGGCTGCTGGGCATCACCCCCGCTTTTCCCGGCGGCTTTGCCGAAAAAGTCGTCTTGACCGGCGAGGTTCTGGCCAACGGCATTGTCAACCGGATGCCTGCGGGGATGTCGTTTACCGCAGGGGCGCTGGCCGAGACCCTCTCCTCAGTGCTGGCCGCGCACGACAAAGCCGGCACCAGCCTGGCCGATACGGTGCTGATTATGGGCGCCGGTCCGATTGGCTGCTTGCACATTGCCGTAGCCAAAACCCGCGGGGCTGTGGTCATTATCTCGGAACCGAACGAACAGCGACGGGAAGTGGCCCAACGCTTTGGCCCGGATGCCTTGATCGACCCATTCAACCAGGACGTAGTTACGACGGTGCGGCAATTGACCCACGGTCTGGGGGCCGACATCGTCATTTGCGCCAATCCTGTAGCCGCCACCCAAACCCAGGCGGTCGAAGCGGTGCGCAAGGCCGGTCGGGTAATTTTGTTCGGCGGCCTGCCTAAAGTCAGTCCACTCACCACGCTGGATGGAAATAAGATCCATTACGGCGAAATCGAGGTGGTCGGCGCCTTCTCTTACCACCCCACCACCCATGAATTGGCCGTGGACTTGCTCAGCCGCCAACTTATTCCGGCTGAGAAATTGATTACCCACACCTTGCCGCTGGAGCAGATTAGCCGGGCTTTCGAAATCGCCGCCAGCGGGGAGGGGTTGAAAGTTATCGTAACGCCCAGTCCTTAGAAACGTGGAACGGCTGGTTCGGCGCAATTTCTATTTCAAAAAGCGTAAAACGTGAAACGTAAGGTTAAACGATCACGTTTTACGTTTTGCATTTGGGATTTTATATCATTCGGGAGGACCGCTATGTCAATCATTGGTCTCGATATCGGGACAACCGGCTGCAAGGCTATCGTTTTTAGCCTGGAGGGGCAGATTTTGGGGCGAGCGACCCGCGAATATGCCGTGCTCACCCCTCACCCCGATTGGGCCGAGCAAGACGCTGAGCTGGTCTGGCAGTTGGCCTGGGCTAGCCTGAAGGAAGCTGTCAGTCAGGCCGCGGCTGATCCCCCCGTGGCCCTGGCGCTCTCCTGCCAGGGCGAAGCCGTCATCCCCGTCGATGCGTCCGGCCGGGCGCTGCGACCGGCGATTTTGGGGATGGACACCCGCACCAGCGCTGAAAACGACCGGTTGGCAGCTCAATTTGGGGCCGACACGCTATTCAATCGCACCGGGATGCCGGTCAATACGGTCAACACCCTACCCAAGCTGCTCTGGCTCAAACAGCACGAACCCGACATCTGGCGGGCCGCCGACCAATTTCTATTGTACGAAGATTTCTTGCTGCGGCGGCTGGGCGGCCAGGCGGTGATCAGCCATTGCCTGGCCTCACGGACGCAAATGTATGATCTCAATAGCGGCGATTGGGCCGATGATATTCTGGCCGAATGTGGGATCGAGCGTGACCGGTTGGCTCCATTGGCGCCGGCGGCAGGGGGCTTAGTCGGTACATTGCGGCCCGAGCTGGCCGCCGAGTTAGGCTTGAGTCAAGCGCTCCAGTTAGTCAGTGGGGGCCACGACCAGGCTTGCGCGGCGGTCGGCAGCGGAGTGGTGCAGCCCGGCCTGGCCATGGTCTCGACCGGCACGGCCGAAGTGGTCGAAGTCGCTATGAGCACGCCCGCCCTGGACAAGAGTCTGCGCCAAAGCCACATTTCCGTTTATCGCCACGTTGTTCCGGGCCTGTTTCTAACAATGACCCTCAATCACAGCGGCGGTTTATTACTGCGCTGGTTTCGCGACACGTTGTGCCGCTGGGAGCGCGAACAGGCCCGGTCGACTGGCCAGGATGCCTACGATTTGATTTTGGCCGACGCGCCGCCGGGTCCAACCGGCTTGATAGTTTTGCCCCATTTTGCCGGCACCGGCGTCGACGCGGCAGCTAAAGGGGCTATCCTGGGGCTGAATTTTGCTACCACCGGCGCTGCCATCGCCAAAGCTATTCTAGAAGGTTTGACCTTTGATCTGCGGGTTAATCTCGACCTGCTGCGGGCCGCCGGGATAAATATGCGCGAGCTGCACGCAGTCGGCGGAGGGGCGCGCAGCCCCCTCTGGCTGCAACTCAAAGCCGATATTGGCGGTATCCCCCTGCGGGTGCCCCGCGTAACCGAAGCGGCTTGCCTGGGCGCGGCGCTGCTGGCCGGCGCGGCAGCGAGGCTTTACCCTGATCTGGCCAGCGCCGTGGCTGAAACCGTCTCGTTGCCTCAACGCATCGAACCGCAGCCCGATATAGCGGCGGCCTACGAGCAGCGATATCAACTCTACCGCCACATCTACCCGGCCTTGCTTGAGCTGCAGCGAGATTTATAACCCGGCCTGGCGCAACTGGCGTACCACAAAGCGTCCCTGGCCAGGCTGGCCGTAAAACTCACCCTTCTCCACAATCACTGCCCCCCGGCTGATGATCACGGCCGGCCAGCCGGTCACTTCCAGCCCATCATAAAGCGTCCAATCGACATTTTCGTGCAGGGTTTCGGTGGAGAGGGTTCGCCGGACTTCGGGGTCAAAGATAACCAAGTCCGCATCATAACCCACGGCAATGGTCCCCTTGCGAGCCAGGCCGAACAATTTAGCCGGGGTGGTGCAACAGATATCAACCCAGCGATTGGCCGAAAAGCGGCCGGTCCGCACGCCGTAGGCATAGATCAAAGGAAAACGGGCCTCAATCGAGGGCACGCCGCCGGGAATACGGCTAAAATTGCCCAGGCCGGTAGCCTTGTCGGCGCTGGTAAAGGGGCAATGATCGGTGGAAACGGCCTGGAGTTTGTTCTGCGCCAACGCCTCCCACAAACGATTCTGGTGCGGTTCGGGACGGAGCGGTGGGGAACAGACTGGCCAGGCCCCGGCCACACCGGGCCGATCATACACGGCGTCGGTCAAAAACAGGTATTGGGGACAGGTTTCGCCGTAGACCGGCAACCCCCGCTGCCGGGCCGCGGCGATCCGCTCAACCACCTCGGCGCAGGACACGTGAAAGATGTAGAGGGGTGTACCGGCCAGGGTCGCCAGATCAATGACCCGGCCGGCCGCCTCGCCCTCCATCAAGGCCGGGCGACTGCGCGGGTGCCAGGCCGGCTCGGTGTGACCGGCGGCCAGATTGCGCTCGATCAAGGTACAGATCACGTCCCAATTTTCGGCGTGGACGATTGGCAGCGCTCCGGCCGCCCGGACTGCTTCCAGCGCGACCAGCAACTGGCCGTCGTTTAAGCGAAAACCGTAGGCCATATAGAGTTTGAAACTGGCGCAGCCGGCCCGGGTCGCAGCCGGCACCTGGTCCAATTTGCTGATTTCGTCCGGGCCGATGGTCATATGCAGGCCATAGTCGATCACCACCCGGCCGTCGGCCTCGGCCCGGCGGGCGGCCAGGGCATCCAGCAACGGCTCGTTGGGTTGGGCTTCGACGAAATCAATGACCGTAGTGGTGCCGCCAAAAGCCGCCGCCCGCGTGCCGGTGAAGAAATCGTCGACCGAGACAAAATTGCCAATCGGCATCTGCAGGTGGACGTGCACGTCGATAGCGCCAGGGGTAACCAACCTGCCGGACGCGTCGATTTCACGCTGTCCCTGTAACCCTTCGCCAATGGCCGTAATCCTCTCGCCCTGAATACCGATATCGGCCTGGTAGGTGGTCTCGGCGGTGATAATGGTTCCATTTTTGATGACCAGTTCAAAATTCATCAATCCCTCCTGGTAGGTAAGGTGAAGAAAAATTTGCAACCCCGACCCGGTACACCCTCGCTTTCAACCCCAACCTGCCCGCCCAAACGTTCGACAATTCGCCGGACGATGGACAATCCCAGGCCGTAACCGGTGGCCCGAACCTGGTCGAGGCGGGTGAAGGGGGTGAACAAGCGGGCCTGTTGTTCGACGGTCAGGCCGGGGCCGTTATCGCGTACCCAAAAGCTGACGGTGCCGTCAGAACGCTCAGTGGCGCCCAATCTGAGACGGGGCGGCTGGTCGCCATAACCGCCATACTTGATGCCGTTACTCAAATAGTTAACCCAAACTTCCTCCACCCAGGGAGCGTATCCCAGAGCAGTGGGCCAGCGCTCAGGAAAATAAAACTCAGCCCGGTACTGCTGGATCAGGTCGGTCAAGCGCAGTTGGGCCTCGGCCACAATCCGGCCCATATTTAAGGGCTTAAAAGCTACTTCGGCCTGGCGCGCCCCGGCCAGCAGCAACAACTCCTCGATGACGTTATACATGCGGTGGGCACTGCGGATGAGGGTCGTCAAATAACCCTGATGCTCTTCGGAAAGCCGGGCTTCTTCCTGCAACAGGGCGGCATAGTTGATAATAATGTTCAACGGGTTTTGCAAATCATGCGCGGCGGTATGGGCAAAGGCATCCAATTCAGTGTTGAGCCGGCGCAATTCAATCATATCATCAAAACGAGCCATGGCAATGGTGATCGCCCGTTCAATTTCAGCCGCCTTCGGCAATTTGACCAGATAGGCGCCGGCCCCGGCCTGGCTGGCCTGCCGGACAAATTCCGGCGTTTCGTGAGCGGTCAAGATGACGACGGGGGTGGGACAAAGGGCGAAAATTTGGCGGGTAGCCTCGATCCCATCCATATCCGGCATTTCGATATCCATCAAGACAACGTCGGGCCGTATTGATTGGACCATCTTCAGGGCCATCCGGCCATCTGCAGCCTCACCGACAACGGTGTAGTCCAGTTCCTCCAACCTTCCCCGGATCATCTCGCGGACCATATAATTATCTTCGACAACGAGCACCCGGATCGTTTTATGTTGTAACATAGTTGTTTTATCAATCTCCTGCCTTAAATCGAACCGTGACCACCGCGCCATGCTCATTTTCAAATGACACGCGGCCATGAAGGTCACTGTGAACGATATTTTTAATCAGATACATGCCGATATTTCCTCGCTTGGTGGCTGCAATTGCCTCCGGAAAACCCGGTCCATTATCCCGGTACTCAAGCACAACAGTCTCATCTTCCTGACCGATATTGACCTGAATCGTCACGACCGGTTGCTGCGGCACGGCGTGCTTGACGGTATTAGTGGCTAACTCATTGATGACCATGGCCAAACTATTGGCCTGCTTGGGGGTTACGGTAATAGCCCTGGCGGAGAATATATCCGGGACTATCCGGCGGCCGGAAGGGAGGGTCTGCAAGACTGAATGAATAATCCGTTCGGCGAGATCGCTCAACGGTAAGGGCGCCCAGTGAGACTCTGACAGGAGGCGATGCACAGTAGCCAGACTTTCAATCCGGTCGATCAGGTCACCAATAATCGCCTGGCAGGTGGGTTGATTTTTTAGATGATTCTGCTCAATGTAGAGCAGGCCAACAATAGCCGCCAGATTATTTTTCACCCGGTGGTTAACTTCGTGCAGTAATCTGGCTTTGGTTTCAGCATCCTGCTGGGCCTGCTCGTACAGGCGGGCATGTTGGATCGCAATAGCCATAGAAATGGCGATCTCCTCAGCAATCTCCAGGTGGTCAGCGCTGAAAGCATTGGGACAATCAGCCCCAATATTCAAGGAACCGATCAATTCACCTTGAACAATGAGCGGTACGTTCACGTAAGAATTGATGCCTTCGTCGCGCAGAACTTCTTCCAGGGGTGAGAGGCGGGGCAGAAGGGCCAGATCGGGCACAATATGCAGTTGGCCTTGTTTTAGTTGTTCAATGTGAAAGACTTGGGGCGACAGGGGGACCTCTGACGGAATCTTAGTCTCACCTCCACTATAACTGGCTAATATTTTGGCCGGTCGGAGGTCAGAATCAAACTCCACTACCGAGGCCTGGTTACAGGGCAACATCTGCCGGATATAGTCAAGGGCTACCTGAGCAATGGTTTCCGGTAAACGAGCTGCCAGGATATCCCGATCAATATTATGGAGGGTTTGCAAGCGGGTGGCATAACGTCGTAAAGACTCCTCAGCTTGCTTACTTTTGGTAATGTCGTGAGTGATGGTGACGGCAAACTTCACCCGGCCCTGCTCATCAAAGATCGGTTTGGCTTTCACCACCGACCATTGCTCCTGGCCCGTCTCAGTGTTGCGAGCGCGTATGATTTCCACCGGGTTCGGGGCCCCCTGTAGTGCCAGACGATGCGGCAATTGGGCCAGCGGAAATGGCCGGCTGTTCTCACGCATAAACTCAAATTTGCGCTGGATGTCAACCGGCGTAACTTGCAACATGGCCTGGGCTGAGGAATAGCCAGTCGCCCTGGCCGCCGCTTCATTGACATAGAGCAATCGCCCGGCCGTATCGATGACCATAATCCCATCGGCAATCCCTTGCAGGATGGCCTCAAGTTGATCCCTGGTTTCGCGCAGTTCTCTTTCGACCCGGCGCTGTTGCTCAAAAAGATGAGCATTTTCTAAAGCAACGGCAATTTGACCGGCCAGGGTACTAAAAACATCCAGATCAGATTGGGTGAATCGGGCCGGCCGGCTATCCTGGATGTCCAGAACGCCAACAAGCCGGCCTGAGGCGACGAGCGGCAGAGCGACCTCTGAGCGGGTTTCAGGGAGCAAGGGGTTGGCCAGAAAGGCCGGCTCCAGCTTAACATTGTTGACAGCCACCAGCTCTCGTTGCCGAGCCGCCCAGGCCACCAAACTCTGCTCCTGGTTGAGGGGGATATGATGACCGCGCTGGCGCAGCAGCCGGCCGATTTCCCCGGAACCAACCCGCATGGACAAATCATCTCCGGCCTCATTCAACAGATACACGTGGACGTGATAAAGATTAAAACGCTGCTGCAGCAAGGTGACCACGTTGTACAGGAGTTGTTCGATATTCAGGATAGCCGCCAGTTGGGTGGATATTTCGGCCGCGGTTTGGAGCTGGGTGGTGAAACGAGTCAGCTCCCGTTCGCTTTCTCGCAGCGATTCCTCAGCCTGTCTGAGGGCGGTAACGTCACGACCGGTTGACACAAAGTGCGTAATCTGGCCCTGTTCATCTTTAACAGGACTGATAATTTTTTCCTCGTAGTATAGTTCACCGTTTCTTTTTTTGTTGACAAAGACGCCTCGATAGACTTGACCCAGCCGAATCGTCTCCCAGAGCCGTGCATAAAACTGGGGCGGATGATGGCCTGATTTTATGAAATTTGGTTTGCGACCTACGACTTCTTGACTTGAATAGCCGGTAAGCGCCTCAAAGGCGGGGTTAACATACTCAAGATGGCCCTCCGGGTCGGTAATCATCACCAAATCAGCGATTTGAGCCATGGCCCTGGAGAACTTCAGCAGTTCGCTTTCAACATGCTTGCGCCGGGTAATGTCCCGATTACTGGCGCGACGCCCCAGCCACTGGCCACTCTCATCGAAAACCGGCTGGCAAATGTGCCCCAGCCAACGTTCCTCACCCTGGCGCGTCACCAGACGGAAATCCAGCGAGAGGGCCTCATGGCTATCGAACTCCACCCGCAGATGTTTTTCGATGAGGGCGCGGTCATCAGGGTGAACCAGCCGCTCTAGCAGAGCGGGATCTTGCAAGAATTCCTCCACAGAATAGCCGGTGATACGCTGGCATGACGGCGAAACATATAGATAAGTCCGGTCTGGACCAATCCAATACTCCCAATCGTGGGTAAAATCGGCTACAGTTCGTAATCGCTGTTCGCTGGCTCGCAAGGTCTGCTCTGCCTGCTGCCCGTGCGCTTGCGCTGCTTCCAAAATAGCCAGCCGTTGGCGCAACGCCGCCAATTCCTGGATAAGTTCGGTTTTGGTTTTGGTTTTGGTTTTAATCCGATCTACCATGCCTGTATCTCCCCTCACATCCCTTGCGCCTGACCGGCAAAGCCAACAAAGATCAGCCATTGTGTTTGCCAGCGGAGCAGAAATGTTACCACCTTTATCGCTGTTCAGTCAAACAACTCACCCCATAACTAGCTGGAGTCCGGCTAATTCAGCCCAGTGCAGTAGCCGATTTTCCCGGCCAACGTCATTGGCCATTGATCAGAAACCGAAAATAAGCGAGGCTGGTTTGATAAAATTACTAAAAATGATATAATAGGCGGCCATAGAATAGATTGGTAGGACAAATTCTTAAGCTACAGTTTCTGGCTATTATTAACCTGACGTGAAACGTGAAGGCCGCCCAGCAGGCGCCGTCACGTTTTACATTTTGGCGATATTCTGATCCTGGAAGATACTACTCATCAAAGGAGATGTCAGTATGAAATTTATCGATCTTACTATTCCTCTCGGCGTGGGCACTCCCCCCTGGCCCACCTACGAGCCGTTACAGGTAAAGTATTTCAAACGGCTGGCTCCCAATGGCGCTAACGGGCAAGTTCTCACCCACAGTAACCACGTGGGCACCCACCTCGATGGCGAAATTCACTTCTACACTCCCGGTAAGGATATAGCCCAGCTTGATTTTGATTTTCTGGTCGGGGAGGCCGCCATTGTCGACCTGAGCGATTGCTGCGGGGATTATGACATCTACACGCCCGAAATGATCGAGGAACGAGTTGAAGTCAGAGAAAACGACATTCTCATTATCCACACCGGTTACCATCACTTTGGCTGGGACCAACCCTACGGCAACGAAATTCGCTATATGGTCAAACATCCCGGCCCGGATCCTCGCTTTGCCGAATGGTGTCTGGCCAAGAAGTTGAAATGGATTGGCGTGGATTGCGGCAGCGCCGATCACCCAATGAACACCAAGATTCGGGAATGGATGCCGGTGCAGGCCGCCGAGGCCGACCAACACTTCCGCCAAAAATATGGCAAACCGCTGGCCGAACATTTTACCGCCCAAACCTACCAGATGATGCACTTGTGGATGTTCGACAAGGGCTTGATCCACGCCGAGTGTGTGGGCGGTGACCTTGACCTGCTGGTCAATCGCCGCGTTCAGGTTGGCTGCTTCCCCTGGCGCTTTGTGGATGGCGAGGCCAGTATCTGCCGGATCGTGGCTATGGTCGATGAGGCCGAGTATGCCAAACTGATGAAGCAAAAGGAAAGTATGCCCAAAACCCGCTTCGGCGACTGTTACAATCAGAAGCATGTGGATCGGTTGGGTGGACGCGGGAAAGCATACTAAGACGGAAAAAGATTATGCCACAGAGACAACCATCGCCGCCAACAAACGGGCCGCTGACCGGGATACTGGTGATTGACCACACTACCGCCCTTGCCGGGCCTTATTGCACCCAGGTTTTGGGCGATCTGGGGGCAGAAGTCATCAAGCTAGAGCGTCCCGGTGTAGGCGACCAGGCGCGCGGGTGGGGTCCGCCCTTTGTTGGCGGTGAAAGCGCCTACTTTATGGGTACCAACCGCAATAAACGCAGCCTGACCCTTGACCCGAGTCTGGCTGCCGGCCGTGAAATTTTACAACAACTGCTACAACGGGCCGATGTTCTGGTTCATAATATTCCCCGTCAATCATCTCAAAAAAAATTGGGGCTTGATCAGGCTACTTGCCTATCGATCAATCCTGGCCTGATCTGGGCCAGTATCTCCGGCTTTGGCAATAGTGGCCCCTATGCCGGGCAGCCGGGGTATGATGTAACCATTCAGGGAATGAGTGGGACGATGTATATGACCGGTGAACCCGACAGTGGGCCAATCCGCTTCCCTACCCCCATCTCTGATATCACCACCGGCCTCTACACCGCGTTGGCAATTGTGTCGGCCTTGTTTGTCCGCCACCAAACCGGGCAGGGACAGGCCATAGACAATGCCTTGTTCGATTGTCAGGTAACGTGGCTGGCAAATTTAGCCAGTAGTTACCTGATAGCCGGTGAAATACCCAAGAAGTTAGGCAATACCCACCCAAATATTGTGCCCTACCAACCCTTCCCTACCGCAGATGGCTGGATTATCATCGGCGCCGGCAGCGAACAACTCTGGCACCGCCTGATTGAACTGCTGGGGTTGCCCGAATTGGGCGACGACCCGCGCTTTGCCACAAACGCCAATCGGCTGGCTCATAGAGACGAGTTGATCCCCCTCCTAAGTGAACGTTTGCGCCAGCACCCAACCGTCGAGTGGCAGGCTCAACTCAAAGCAGCCGGTATTCCTAACGGCGTTATTAACACCCCAACCGATGCCCTGAACAACGAGCAACTGTTGGCGCGGGGAATGATTATTGAATTTGACCACCCGACTGCTGGCCATCACCGGTCGATGGGGAATCCAATGCAGTTCAGCCATACTCCTATCACCTATCGCCGTCCGGCTCCGTTGTTGGGGGAACACACCACCGAAATTCTGCGCGAACTGGGCTACAGCAACGAGGAAATTGAACGGTTAAAAGAAGGGGCAGTTGTTTAATCAAACGTTTCAACGTCTTCTTTTTAGTCAATGTTTTAAGAGGACATTTCATGCCCAATCGTGAGCAAATCGTTTACCTGTCTGCCAGCCAGACCCAACAACTGATCGCCAAAAAAGAACTCTCGCCTGTTGAGGTAGTCAAAGCCTATCTGGCCCAAATAGAAGAATATAACCCCATCATCAACGCCATCTGCACTTTATCGGACCGCGTCCTGCCTGAAGCCCGAGCAGCCGAGCAGTCCGTTTTACGGGGTGGTCCTCTGGGATTGTTGCATGGCCTCCCGGTTGGCCTTAAAGACATAACGCCTACAGCCGGGCTGCGGACGACTTTTGGCAGCCCTCTCTATGAAGACTACATCCCTCAATCCGATGCCGTGATTGTGCAACGACTGAAAACTGCCGGCGCCATTATTCTGGGTAAAACCAACACACCAGAATTTGCCGTAGGGGCCAGTACCTTTAACCAGCTTTTCGGACCAACCCGCAACCCCTGGAATCCGGAACGTAGTCCAGGCGGCTCGACTGGTGGGGGCGCTGCGGCCCTGGCTGCGGGGATGATTGCCCTGGCCGACGGTACAGACCTGGGTGGGTCGTTGCGTATTCCGGCCGCCTTTTGCGGTGTCGTCGGTCTGCGCCCTTCGCCCGGATTGGTTCCAATTTACCCGGCAAATTATTTGTGGGACACCCTGAACGTCGCCGGCCCAATAGCCCGTACTGCCGCGGATGTGGCCCTCATGCTGCAAGCTATCGCCGGGCCAAGCCCACATTCACCCCTCAGCCAGCCCATCAAAGGCCGAGACTTTGTGGCTGCAGTTCAAAGAGGCATCACCAAGAAACTCCGTTTAGCCTATGTTTCCGACATCGCCGGGATTGGCGTTGACCCAGACATTGAGCGGGTCTGCCGCCAGGCTAGCTTTAGTTTGGCCGATGAGAGGATAACGGTAGAAGAAATAGAGTTTGATCTGTCCTTTGCCTGGCAACCTTATCTGAATTTGCGCGGCTACCGGATGGTAGCGGAACATTACCCAGACCTGGATAAAATTGACCGGTTCGGAGATAACCTGGCCAATAATTTAAAAAGCGGGCTACAGGTGACAATGACAGCGTTGGGCGCGGCAGAAACGGCGCGATCCCAAATATGGCAAAAGTTTTATAGCCTGTTTGAAAATTTTGACCACTTGCTCACACCTTGCGCCGCCATTCCACCGTTCTCAGCAGACAAAAACTACCCAGAAACAATAGCCGGGAAAAAGATGAATAGTTACATAGATTGGATTGCGCCCACCTTTTTATTGAGCCTGACCGGTCTGCCGGTTGGCTGTGTCCCCAGCGGCCTTACTGGCGAAAATCTTCCGGTTGGCTTACAAATTGTTGGCCGTCCGCAGGGTGAGGAAGCTGTTCTAGCCCTGGCCCAATATATCCAGCATATTTGTCCCATAGGTAGGCCATCGTTGGTCGATTGAGTTATAAATTGATCTATCAGACCCCAAAAGGGCGGCCCGATCCTTGTGGATAAGTGGTGAATTTTTTGTTTTTTTGGAGATTACAATGGCAGAAATCAAAGTAGAAATCCGATCCGGGGCCTATTACGACTCAACGATTCTGATGCAACTGCAAAGCTCGCTGGGTAAATTACCCGGCATCCTCGACACGGGCGTGGTGATGGGCACCGAGGCTAATAAAGACCTCCTGGCTCAGAGTGGTTTGCTGCTGCCGGAAGCCAAAGCAGCCAAACCGGATGACCTGGTCATTGTCATCAAAGCCGAAGATGAAGCCGCAACTGCGGCCGCTCTGGCTGAAGTTGAAGGGTTACTGACCCGCAAACGCTCTACTGACGATGAGAGTTATCGCCCCAAAAGCCTGGAGGCTGCGGCTGAAATGCTGCCTGAGGCTCAATGGGTGCTGATTTCGACTCCGGGTCGCTATGCCGCCGGGGTAACCCGCGAAGCGCTGCGCATGGACAAACATGCGTTCCTGTTCAGCGATAATGTTTCCATTGAGGATGAGGTTGCGCTCAAAAAGACGGCCGCTGAAAAGGGTCTGCTGGTGATGGGGGCCGACTGTGGCACGGCCATTGTCAACGGCGTGGGCCTGGGCTTTGCCAACCGGGTGCGCAAAGGCAATATCGGCATGGTGGCTGCGTCCGGCACCGGCCTGCAGCAGGTCAGCGCCCGCATTCACCAGTTGGGCGGCGGCCTCACCCACGCCTTTGGCAGCGGTGGGCGCGATCTCAAAGAAGAAGTTGGCGCGCTTACGGCCAGGATGGGGCTGGAATTCTTTATCCGCGATCCCGAAACCGAGGTGATTGTGCTGGTCTCCAAGCCCCCGGCGCCGCAGGTGGCCGAAGAACTGCTGCGGATGGCCCGCCAAACCGACAAACCGGTGGTGGTCGATTTTATTGGTTACACCCCTCCGGCGGCCAGGCTGGGCAATTTGCACTTTGTCCGCACCTTTGATGAAACCGCTCAACTGGCGGTCGAGTTGGCGAAAAAGACGGCCGAAAAAGCGGCCAGGCCGGATATCGATACCAGCAAATTTAAGCCTGAACAGAAATACCTGCGCGGCCTCTTCTCCGGCGGTACCCTGGCCTTTGAAGCCCTGCTGATTTTGCAGGATTACCTGCCGGTGGTTTGGTCCAATGCCCCGCTTAAAAAGGGCCACAATGTGCTAAAGAACTCGCTCAAAAGTGAGGAGCACACCATCGTCGACCTGGGCGAAGACGAGTTTACCGTTGGCCGCCTGCATCCGATGATGGATAACACCTTGCGCATCCAGCGCCTGCTGCAGGAGGCCGAAGACCCGGAGGTCGCCATAATCATGTTGGATGTGGTGCTGGGCTACGGCTCCCACCCCGACCCGGCCAGCGAACTGGCTCCGGCCATCAAAGAAGCCATTGATCGGGCAGCCAGAGCCGGGCGACATCTGGAAGTGGTAGCCGTGGTTGTGGGCACCAATGAAGACCCGCAGGATATGGAAGGACAAATTGAAATGCTCCAGGGTGCCGGCGCCAAAGTCCACACCAGTAATGATAAGGTGGTCCGCTATGTTGGTGAACTGGTAGAAGTATTGGCTAAATCGAGCCAGAAAGCCCCGCCGCCTGGTTTCAAACCGGTCGATCTGGAGAAGATGAAACAGCCCCTGGCCGCGCTCAACGTTGGGGTAGAGTCTTTTGCCGAAAGCTTAATTGCCCAAGGTGCTAAAGCCATTCACGTCGATTGGAAGCCGCCGGCCAGCGGCAATGAGAAATTGATGAGTATCCTGGAACGGATGAAGAGTAGCAGGTAGCAGGTTACAAGTTGCAGGTGGCAAGTGGCAGGTTACAGGTTGCATTTTACTGATTACTGACCACTGATTACTGATTACTGAAAAAACGGAGTGAATCATGGTTGACATTGAAAAAGCCAATCAACTGGCAGTTGAACGAATGATGGAATCCCGCCCGGTCTTGGTGGGTGTGGACCTGGCCCGCAACGTTATCCCGGGCATGCAGGAGAATCTATTATTGCATGCCGGCCCACCCATTAGCTGGGAGCGGATGTCAGGGCCGGTACGGGGCGCAGTGGCCGGGGCGCTGATTTTTGAGGGCCAGGCCAAGAGCTACGCCGAAGCGGAAAAACTGGTCCGGAGCGGCAAAATCGAGTTTGCCCCCTGCCATCATTACCAATCGGTGGGGCCAATGGCCGGCATCATTTCGCCTTCAATGGCAGTTTATGTCCTGGAAGATCAAGCTCACAACAACTACCGCACTTTTTCCGGCCTTAACGAAGGCTACGGTAAGGTGCTCCGTTATGGGGCCTACAGTGAAGAAGTGATTGACAGATTGCGCTGGATGAATGACGTGATGGGGCCGGTCCTCGACGCCGCCATTAAAGAAGCAGGTAACCTGGATATCCGGGCCTTAATCGCCGAAGCACTCCATATGGGCGATGAAGGCCATAACCGCAATAGAGCCGGCTCGATCATATTCCTTAAACTCCTGGCGCCCGGCATTGCTAAAGTTTGCCAGGAGCGGCAAGTTGCTGCAGACATTCTGAAATTCATCGGCGACAACGCGCTGAGTGTGCTCAACCCGGTCATGGCGGCTTGTAAGGCTATGTGCGACGCTGGCCAC
The DNA here is from genome assembly GCA_964398055.1 of uncultured Caldilineaceae bacterium. Taxonomy (GTDB): domain Bacteria; phylum Chloroflexota; class Anaerolineae; order 4572-78; family J111; genus CAYNLK01. Next base: position 15,040 of record CAYNLK010000007.1, on the reverse strand, counting down.
AACATCGAAGGCAGCACCGTGGTCAGCGCCATGGCCCGCAACGGCACCGACTTCGGCATCCGGGTCAGTGGCCTGGGCGACCAATGGTTCACTGCCCCGGCCCCGCCGGTAGAGGGTCTCTACTTCCCCGGCTTCACCGCGGCCGACGCCAATCCCGACCTGGGCGACAGCACCATCACCGAAACAAGCGGCATCGGCGGCTTTGCCATGGCCGCCGCGCCGGCGATTGTCACCTTTGTTGGGGGTACGGCTCCGTTGGCTAAAGAAACCACCCTGGAAATGTATGAGATCACCGTGGCCCACCACAAAGTCTTCACCATCCCGGCGTTGGATTTCCAGGGCACGCCTACCGGCATCGATATTCGCAAAGTGGTTGAAAAAGGGATTACCCCCCGAGTTAATACCGGCGTGGCCCACAAAGAAGCCGGCGTCGGCCAGGTGGGGGCCGGCCTGGTGCGCCCGCCGATGTCCATGTTTGAAGAGGCGCTGGTGGCGTTTGCTGAAAAATATGGTTTCGGTGAGTAGTGATTGAAAATGGACGTGTTGCGTATTGCGTCTTCATAACAATTCACGCAACACGCCCTACGAGTCTGGGGGGAAGTGATTCAATGGCTAAAAATAACCCCAAATTAACCAGACACAAAAGGAAGGTTGATCATGGATCGTGAACAATTTATCAAAGTTATGACTGAAGCCAGGGTGTTCGATTTGACCCAGGCTTTAAGCATCTTTACCCCACCCTGGCCGGGCGAAAAAGCCCTGGAAGTTCATTTCTTCAAACGCCTGACCGGGGCTTACGGCGGCGGGCAGGGCGCCAACGGCCAGATCATCGAGTGGAGCAACAATACCAGCACCCACCTGGTTGGGGAACGGGCCTTCCACTCCGGGGCGCGGGCCATCGCCGATATTCCCCTGGCTGACTTGTGCGGCCCCGGCGTGGTGGTCGACATCTCCGCCGACGTGTCCGACTACAGTCTCTACACCCCGGAGATGATTACCAGCAAGGCCGAGGTGAAAGAAGGCGACATCCTGATCATCAACACCGGCTATCACAAATACGGTTGGGATCAGCCGGACGTCCACAATCCTGCGGCTCAAGGCGGCGTCGAAAACAAGGAGTTTGGCTACTATGTGCGCCATCCCGGCCCAGCGCCGGAGTTCTTTGAGTGGGCCTTAAAGATGAACCTCAAGGTGGTGGGGGTAGATTGCGGCTGCGCCGAACACCCGATGAATACCAATATTCGCTATATGCACGCCCGCGAGTTTCAAAAGGCCGAAGCCAAGCTCAAGGAAACGCACGGCAAAAGCTGGGACGAGCTGTTTCCGCCCGACTGGTACCACGAATTAACCCACGTCAGGATACCCAAAGCTCACCTGCTGCTGGCTGAGGGATTGGGCGGCCAGATTGACCAACTCAAAAACCAGCGGGCCTGGCTGGCCATTATGCCCATCCCCTTTATGGAAACCGACGCGGCATGGAGCCGGGCCATCGCCCTGCGCCCGCCCGACGGTATGAGCGAAGCCCAATTCTTTAAGTTTATGGCCGAGGCGCAACTGCTGGATATGACTATACCCTTCAGTGTGCAAACGCCGCAATGGGCCAATTACGAACCGTTGACCGTGACCTATACCAAACGGGTCGGCGGGCAGTACTTTGGCCTGGGCCGCAATAACGCTCATTGCCGGGCCAGCTTCCACCTGGGCACCCATATGGACGGCGAAAAACATTTCTGGGCCGCCGGCCGGACTATCGGCCAGACGCCGCTGGAAAACTGGATGGGGCCTGGCGTGATTGTGGATATCTCGGCTAAAGTCAGCAACTCCAGTGTCTACACGCCGGCGATGATCGAGAGCGAAGTCGAGGTGCGCGCCGGTGACATCCTGGTAATCAAAACCGGCTGGTATAAATATGGCTGGAATAGCCCGGACTCCGATGAGTTTCGCTATATGATCAAGCATCCCGGCCCTTCGCCTGATTTTGCCGACTGGTGCATCGAGAAGAAGATCAAGTGGCTGGCGGTGGATTGTGTGGCGATGGAGCACCCCATGAACACCATCCAGCGCCTCTGGCACCCCAAAACCTTTGCAGAAGCCAACCGCAAGCTGATCGAAACCTACGGCAAGGATTGGGACGAGATGTATCCACTGGACAAATATTACCAGGATATGCACCTGAATCTCTTCCCCAAGGGTATTGTCCACGCCGAAAACCTGGGCAAGGATATTGCTCAGGCCAAAACCGGCCGCTATTACATCGTCGCCTTCCTGCCGAAAGGGATGGAGTTAACCTCGGTGTGGGGCCGGTTTGTGGCCTTTAAGGAGGGCTAGGAGATTAGGAGATTTTTGAATCTCCAATCTCTCTTACATATTTATGCTTTCAGAACTGGACAACTATTTGCAGCGAATTGAAGATTTGCGGCAGCAGGTCATCGATCTGATCGCCAATTTGCCGGTTGAGGCGCTCAACTGGCGTCCCACCGAGCGAGTTGAAGATCACGCCACCAACTCGCTGGCTGTGCTGGCTGCTCACATTGCCGGGGCGGAACATTTTTGGATTGGGGAAATCATTGGCGGCCAGCCGCCTACCCGTAGCCGCCCGGCCGAATTCATCATCCAGACCACCGACGCAACCGAATTGGTTGACCTGCTGGAAAAAAGCGGCGCTGAAACTCGGGCCGTATTGGCAACATTATCCGAGGCAGAGTTGAACGGCAGCCGTGAGGTGGATGGCCGAACGGTACCTGTTCGTTGGGGCATTTTGCATATCATCGACCACACCGCCCTTCATCTGGGTCATATGCAAATCACCTACCAGTTATGGATGGCCGGCCGCAGCAAACCGTCACCACGCTGGTATGACCGGCTGCCCCATGATATAAACTAACCAGGAGGTATGAACTTTATGAAGCCAGCTCCTTTCAAATATTATGCCCCTACTACAGTTGCAGAAGCCCTGGCCCTTTTAACCGAACACGGTTACGACGCCAAGGTACTGGCCGGCGGCCAAAGCTTAATTCCCACTATGAACTTCCGGCTGGCCCAGCCGGCCGTGCTGGTCGACTTGAACCGGATTTCTGAACTTTTCTACATCAAACCGGCTGACCAAACCGGCGGGCTACTCATTGGAGCGATGACCCGCGAAAGTCAGGTGGAACACAACCCGCTGGTGGCAGAACGCTCGCCGCTGGTGACCGAGACCATGCCCCATATTGCCCACGAACAAATCCGTCACCGGGGTACCTTTGGGGGCTGTATGGCCCACGCCGACCCGGCGGCAGAGTTACCGGCTGTGGCCGTCGCCCTGAGAGCCAATATGAAAGTGAAGGGCCAGTCCGGTGAGCGATGGGTTTCGGCAGAGGAATTTTTCATCTCCCTGTTCACCACGGTAATGATGCCCGATGAACTGTTGGTAGAAGTAGCTGTACCGCCGCAGCCGCGGCGTACCGGCTGGTCGTTTATGGAAGTAGCCCGTCGCCACGGTGACTACGCCCTGATGGGTGTTGCCGCAACCGTGACCCTCAATAACAAAAACGAGTGTGAGGAGGCCCGGCTGGTCTATGTGAATGGGGGCGACCGCCCCTTCAATGCTCAAGAGGCAACCAGCCTGCTGCAAGGCCAACGGCTTACATCTGAGGCTATTGAGACCGCAGCCGAAACTGCCGCAACCAGGGATGTTGACCCGCCTAAAGATATTCACGCCTCGGCCGAGTACCGCCGTCATCTGGTCAAAATATTGACTCGTCGAGCTTTGAACCAGGCTCTTGACCGGGCCCAAGGGCAAGGAGGTTGATCGAAATGAGCGAGTTTGTGACCGTAACTGTAACTGTTAACGGCGCCGAATACCAACGCACGGTCGAAGCCAGAATGTTGTTGAGCGATTTCCTGCGCCATGAATTGGGGCTAACCGGTACCCACGTGGGCTGTGAACACGGCGTGTGCGGCACCTGCACCGTCTTGCTGGATGGCGAGTCGGTCCGTTCCTGCTTGATGTTTGCGGTGCAGGCCGATGGCCACCAAGTGATGACCGTCGAGGGGTTGGGGAGTGTTGATAATCTGCACCCGCTGCAGGCCGCCTTTCAAGAGGCCCACGGCTTGCAGTGCGGCTTTTGCACCCCCGGCTTTTTGATGAGCCTGCTGCCGTTTCTGGCACAAAATCCCAACCCGACCGAGGCAGAAATCCGTGAAGCCATTTCCGGCAACCTGTGCCGCTGCACCGGTTATCAGAAAATTATTGAGTCGGTCAAACTGGCGGCAAAGAATTGGCAAGCTGAAGGATAAAGATTTGGAGATTGGAGATTCCCAGTCCACTAATCTCCCAATCCCTAATCTCCTCATCTCCTCATTGAAAAGGAGCTTGAACCTTGGACGTACGAACTATGACTAAGAAATACGTCGGTCAACGGATCACCCGCAACGAGGACCCCCGCCTGCTCACCGGCCAGGCCCTGTTTGTAGATGATGTCCACCTGCCGGGGATGCTTCACGCCGCCTTTTTGCGCAGTGACTACGCTCACGCCCGCATCCTGAGTATCGACGCCTCGGCTGCCCGGCAACGCCCCGGAGTCGTGGCGGTTTACACCGCGGCCGATATGGGCGACTTCTGGAAACCAGGCCCGCTGCTGGTACCCGCGCCAACCTCGGTACCTGGCGCGGTTTTCCACAAGCGCACCCAGATACCGCTGGCCAAAGACAAAGTGCGCCATATGGGCGAACCAATTGCCGTGGTCATTGCCGAGAGTCGTTACCTGGCCGAAGACGCCCTGGCCGATATTGTGGTAGAATTTGAGCCATTGCCGGCGGTGGTTGGTTTGGAAGAAGCCCTATCCCCGGAAGCAGCCCTGGTCCACGACGATCTTGAGTCGAACCTGGCGGCGCACGTGATTCAGCAAAAAGGCAGCTATACTGAAGCCAAAGCCCAAGCCGACCTGGTGCTCAAACGACGCATCGTCATTGACCGGGGCGCCGCCGCTCATCTGGAAACACGCGGCGTTGTGGCCAGTTGGGACGACAAAGCTCAGGAGTTGACCATGTGGGATACTACCCAATCCCCTATCCCCATCCGTAACGGCACGGCGGCGATGTTAGGTCTGTCTGAACACCAGGTGCGGGTCATTGCCCCCTTTGTCGGCGGCGGCTTTGGCCCCAAGATTATGATGTTCCAGCCGGAAGAGGTGTTATTACCCTGGGCGACGATGAAACTGAAACGCCCCATCAAATGGACCGAAGACCGCCGCGAGAATTTTCTAGATACCACCCAGGAACGGGGCCAGGTTCACGATGTGGAAATTGCCTTAACTCAAGAGGGGCGCATCCTGGGCTTCAGCGATGTCTTCATCCACGATACCGGCGCCTACGACTCTTACGGTATGACCGTGCCGCTCAATACCCAGTGCCACGCTATGAGCGCCTATGATGTGGCCAATTACTACACCGAGGTGAAGATGGTTTTCACCAACAAGATGATCGTAACACCGGTGCGGGGCGCGGGCCGGCCGCAGGGCATTTTTGTAATGGAACGGATGCTGGACCTGGCGGCCAAAGAGTTGGGCCTGGATCCGGTTGAAATCAGAAAGCGCAACTTCATTCCGCCTAACAAATTCCCCTATGAGCATAACATCATCGACCAGGCCTTTACCCCCCTGATCTTCGACAGCGGCAACTATGAGGCGGTCATCACCAAAGCCGCGGCGATGATCGATTACGAACATTTTGTCAAAGAAGAGCAGCCCCGGCTGCGGGCCGAAGGCAAGCATGTCGGGATCGGCATTGTCTCCTTTGTCGAAACGACCGGCGTAGGCCCTTACGAAGGGGCGCGCATCACCGTGGGCGCTAGCGGCAAAGTGAACGTGGTCACCGGCGTTGGCACCCAGGGACAGGGGCACTTTACCTCCTTTGCCCAGATTGCCGCCGACCAGCTTGGCGTAGATATTCGGGATATCAAAGTTGTCACCGGCGATACGGCCCAGTTCCACTGGGGTACCGGCACTTTTGCCAGTCGTGGGGCCGTTGTGGCCGGCAACGCTGTTCACGCGGCGGCGGTCAAAGTTCGGGCCAAGATTCTAAAATGGGGTAGTAAACTACTCAATGTTCCCGAAGAAGAATTGGAATTAGTCGATGGGCAGGTGCGGGTGGCCGATCTGCCGGAGAAAGCCATCAGCCTGGGCGAGTTAGCGGTCATTGCCAACCCGCTGCGCGGTACGGTCGAGCCGGGCACCGAGCCGGGCCTGGAAGCCACCGATTACTTTGGCCCACCCTATGGCGCCACCGCCAACGGTGCCCACGCTATGATTTTAGAAGTCGACCCGGAAACCATGCTGGTCGAAATCAAAAAATATGTAGCGGTTGAAGATTGCGGCACCGTCATCAATCCGCTCATTTTGGAAGGCCAAATCCAGGGCGGGCTTTCAATGGGGTTGGGCAACGCTTACTACGAACAGCTTATCTACGACGAAAACGGCCAATTGCTCAATGCCTCATTTATGGATTACCTGCTTCCCCGGGCCACGGATATGCCCCAGCAGATAGAGCTGGGCCACGAAGAAACCAGATCGCCGCTGAATGCTTTGGGCAGCAAAGGGGCCGGCGAAGCCGGGGCTATTCCGGTGCCGTCGCTGTTTGCCCAGGCCTTAGAAAACGCCCTGGTCGATTACAATCTGGAAATTCTGGAGATGCCGTTAAGTCCAAACAAGTTGTTTGAGTTGTTGCACAAGAAATAGAGATTTGAGATTGGAGATTAGAGTTTTCCGATCTCCATAACACAAGGAGATTCAACTGTGAAACTGCAAGGCGAGTATTTGTTTGAGGGGCCGCGTGAAGCGGTCTGGGAGATTGTGCGCGACCCAGAGGTGTTAGCCAAAGCCCTGCCTGGCACGCAAAGCCTGGAAAAGGTTGGGGAAAACGTTTATGAGGGCAAAATGAATGTACGGATCGGACCGGTGGCCGGGCTTTTTTCGGGCAAACTGGTTGTCTCCAACGAAGCGCCGCCCGAAAGCTATACCCTGACCGTTGAGGGCAAAGGCGGTCCCGGCTTCGGCAAGGGCACCGGCGACGTGCAGTTGATCGACCAGGGTGACGGGACCACCCTGATGAAATATGAGGGCGACTTACAGGTGGGCGGGACCATTGCCAATGTGGGCCAACGACTTATCGAGACTGTGGCCAACAGTATGGCCAAGCAGGCTTTCGAGTCCCTCAATCGATCACTGCAAGCGCGGCTCAAAGGCGAGGTTGAGGGCGTTGCCGTTGAGTATCAAGCCCCCTCGGAACTTCAGTTTGCCGCCGGAGTAGCTAAAGATATGGCCGCCCAATTCTTTTCACCCGAATACAAGAACCTCTGGACCACAATTGGGATTGCCATCTTGGCTCTGCTGATTGGCTACTCGTTGGGCCGGAGCGGACGACGTTAGTTCTCAGCCAACGCTGAACTGTGAAAGACCAGGGACCAAGGATGAAAATGTTTAATATCTTTAGTCACTGGTCCTTCGCTATACCGCCCGGCGGCGCAGAAAGGAGGTGAACCGGCCATAAACAAATTACAGCAAATTGAATATTTAGGCCCAAGCAGGTCAAATTTCTAAATTGAGGTATAGCAACGTTATAGGAGGGAAAGATAGATATGAGTACTGCAACTGCTGCAAAAGACAGAATTATGGGCTATTTGCCAGAAGATCGGCCGCCATGGAGCCAGATGGTCATTCTGGGCTTCCAGCACGTCATTACCATGTTCCCGGCAACAGTGCTGTGCGCCCTGCTGATGGGCTTCCCGGTTAACACGGTGCTGACGATCACCGGTCTGGGCACAGTAGTGGCTTTGATTGCCTCCAAACTACTCATCGGCACCTTTATCCCGCTCTACTATGGCTCCAGCTTTAGCTATATTGCGGCGGCGGTAGCCATTACCCAGGCCCAATATGGCGTAGAAGCCTCCCCTGAGATCCTGAGTGTGGTTCAGACCGGCTTCATTGCCACAGCGATCATCAACATTGTGGTCGGCTTCATCATCCGCAGCGCCGGCGGCAAGAAATCACTGGATAAAGTTTTGCCGCCAATTGTGACCGGTCCGGTCGCAGCCGTCATCGGTATCGGTTTGGGCTTTGCCGCCCTGGGGATGGCCTCAGGTACCTGCTGTCTGCCCGAAGGAGCTAGCTCTTTAAGCTGGTGGATCGTCTCCTTGATTACCCTGGTAGTAACGATTGCCTTTTCCGTCTATTTGCAGGGCAAAGGTTTCATTGGCCTGATCCCGATTCTGCTTGGGGCCATTGTGGGTTACATCGTGGCCATTCCTTTTGGCCTGGTCGATTTCTCCATCATCGGCACCTCCAGCGTCATCACGGCGCCTCGAATCACCTTCCCTAATTTCTTCCATCCGCTCACGATCACGGCCATTTTCAGCGTTGGGATTATGGCCATTGCCACCATCCCCGAGTCGACCGCCCACCTCTACCAGATCAGCCTGTATGTGGACGCCCTGGCAGTAGAACAGAAGCGGGATCGCTACCGGCTGGGCCAATACATCGGCCTCAACCTGGTGGTCGACGGGCTCAACGACTTTGTGAATGGACTCTTTGGCAGCACCGCCGGCACCAACTACGGTGAGAACAACTCGCTGATGGTGATCACCCGCAACTACTCCGGACCGGTCTTGATTATGGCCGGGGCTATTGCTATGGTCCTGGGTTTCATCGGCCCGCTCAAAGACATCGTGGCGACGGTGCCGACAGCCGTATCCGGCGGTCTGGCCATTTACCTGTTTGGGGTCATTGGGATGCAAGGTATCGCGCTGATGATGGCCGAAAAAGTCAACCTGTTTGATCCCAAGCAGTTGGCCATTGGGGCGGTCATTCTGATTGTGGGCATCGGCGGCAACATCGGCTATCCGGGCGGCTTCCTGCCCATTCCATTGCTGCAAGGAATCTTCCCCTTCGGTTGGCCGGCAATTGCCACGGGCGCGGTAGCAGGCATTCTACTCAACCTGCTCTTCTTATTCGTCAAAGCGCCTGAGCGAGAGGCAATCCAAATCAGTCTTGATTAGCCGGACCAGAGCTCTGGATGGGTTTACTAATACAGTATAACCAGTAGTAATCGGCAGGGGGTGAAAATTCCCGACGCCCCCTGCCAAAATTTTACTACGCCTTGCCTATTGCGTATTTCGTATCAATTCCAATTGCTTAACCCATTTTACGCAGTACGCAGCACGCAATACGTAGTACAGAGTAGAAACAATATCGCCGCATGCAACTATTTTTATAGGAGGTGATCGCTTGTGCATAACCCAACACCCGGACTTCCTGAATTCGATTACATCAAACCGGCCTCATTGACCGAAGCCAGCCAATTTCTGGCCAGCCACAGCGGTGAGGCTCGGCTGTTTATGGGTGGTACTGATACCTTCGTGCGGATGCGCGATGGTTTCTGGAAAGAAAAATTTATTGTTGATGTTAAAAATCTGGCCGGAATGGGTGAAATCTCATTCAATCCAGCCGCTGGCCTGATCATCGGCGCCTCAGTCAATATGAATCGAGTGGTAGCCTCAATGGAGGTGCAAAAGCATTACCCCTTGCTGGCCGAGGCGGCTCACAGTGTGGCCAGCTATCAACTACGCTCTCGAGCCACCATTGCCGGTAACATCTGCAACGCCTCTCCGGCCGGCGACACCATCGGCGCATGCATTGTATTTGGGGGGGTGCTGCGAGTCCACGGTGTTGCCGGTGAGCGTGAAGAACCACTCAGTACATTTTTTGTTGGTCCCGGCCAGACCGTACTGAAACCAGGCGATATCGTCACCGCCATTAGATTTCCGCTACCCCCGGCAAGAAGCGCGGGTAAATATGTCAAATTGGGCCGCAATGCCCTAAGCGACCTGGCAATTGTGGGTGTCACCGTCCTGGGCTATCCCGATGGTGAGGCTGCTTCCGGTTACCGCTTCCGGCTGGCCCTGGCTTCAGTGGCCCCTACGCCGCTGGTACCGGTCAAGGCGGAAGAAATTCTGGCCGAAAAACCGATCACACCCGAGAGGATCGCCGAGGCAGCCCAGGCGGCGATGGACTCGTGCAACCCTATCGATGATGTGCGCGGCAGCGCCCGCTACCGGAAATATATGGTGAGGAATTTGACTCAACGAGCTTTGAGTGAAATCTTTGGAGTACTTAGTAAACAGTGATCAGTAAACAGTGATCAGGGAGACAAGACTGAAGTCAAATGAGCAAGCTACCGCATGTGGATAGTTTTGGTGATCTTGTAGTATATAAGAAAGCGCGGCAGTTGTCTCTGGAAATGTTTACAATTACAAAATCCTTTCCCAGAGAAGAGATGTTTTCTTTGACCGACCAGATTCGGAGGTCTTCACGATCGATTGGCGCCCAAATTGCGGAAGCGTGGGCCAAAAGGCGTTACGAGAAGCATTTTGTCAGTAAATTAACCGATGCCGATGGAGAACAACAAGAAACACAGCACTGGATTAATATGGCAGCCGATTGTGGTTACTTGACTGAAAGTCAGACTTTAATTTTCAAAGACAGGTGTGCAGAAATTGGTCGCTTGCTTGGTGGAATAATAGCGAAGGCTGATTTGTTTTGTGGAACTCTGCCGATGACAATACGTGAAGCTACTGAATTCTACCTCATCAGTGAGTCAGAATCGGTAACCACTGATAACTGATAACTGATAACTATTGATCCCGGAGGATAAGACAAGCATGGCCATACACAGAATTACGGTCACCGTTAATGGTGAAGTTGAATTGGTTGACGTCCGATCTCATATGACTCTCCTGCAAATGCTCCGTGAAAAACTGGCTTTGACCGGCACCAAAAACGGCTGCGCCGCCGGCGAATGTGGCGCTTGTACGGTGATGGTGAACGGGGAACCGGTCAATAGCTGTATGATGCTGGCGGTTGAATGTGACGGGGCCAAGATTATCACGGTCGAAGGTCTGGCGCACGATGGCCAATTGGACCCGGTTCAAGCCGCCATTGTTGAGGCGGGTGGAGTACAGTGCGGTTTTTGTACTCCGGGCGTGCTAATTTCTGCCCGGGCTTTGCTAGACCGTAACCCCCAGCCCAGCGATTATGACATTCGTGATGCGCTGGTCGGCAACCTTTGCCGTTGTACCGGTTATTTCCGGATTATCGAAGGCGTCAAGAAAGCCGCCAAAATGCAGCCTTAAGCAGTTGGCGAGATAGTTTGGATCGAACATCGAAAGAATGAACGGAATTGCAGATACGCCCAAAGGAGATGGCTCATGGTTATGACTGATACAACGAAATTTCCCAGCCCCATTGGCGAAGATGTCAAACGCGTCGACGTGTACGAAAAAGTAATTGGGGCTGCAATCTATACCGATGATATTCAATTTGGCCCCCAGTTGTTACACGCCCGCATCAAACGCAGCCCGCATCCGCACGCGCTCATCAAAGCCATCGATACCAGCCAGGCAGAGGCTCTGCCGGGGGTGAAAGTTATTGTCACCGGCGCAGATTTCCCCAACCACATTGGCTTGTACCTGAAAGATAAATACATCTTTGCCCGCGATCGGGTCCGGTTTATCGGTGAACCGGTAGCGGGCGTGGCCGCCGTTTCCGAGGAAATTGCCGAGAAAGCGGTGGAGTTGATTGAAGTGGAGTATGAACCGCTGGAACCGGTCTTTGATCCTGAATACGGCGCCTCACCTGAAGCGCCGCTGATTCACCCCGACCTGGAAAATTACGAAGTGCCGAACTTCATCTTTCCTAAACCGGGGACCAACATCGCCAACCATTTCAAAATCCGCAAAGGCGACACCGCCGCAGCCTGGCCCAAGTGCGCGGCGATTGTCGAACGTACTTTTCGTATCCCTCACGTGCAACACGTGCCGATTGAGCCTCATGTGGCCATCGCCAAAGTCGACGAGAATGGGCAGGCCACGGTCTGGGCGGCCTCACAATCGCCCTTTGCCCAACGCAATCTGATCGCCTACGCCCTGGATATTTCCCAGAGCGATATGCGGGTGATTGCCCCCTATGTTGGCGGCGGCTTTGGCTGCAAGGCCGGCGTCACTATGGAAGCTCTGCCGGTCGCCATCGCCACCAAGGCTAAGGGGCGGCCGGTCAAACTGCTGTTGACCCGCGAGGAAGAGTTCTACACCAACTTTGTGCGCCAGGGACTGGTGATCAAGCTTAAAGTTGGCTGCGATGCTGAAGGCAACCTGCTGGCTCTGGAAAACACGATGTACTGGGACGGCGGCGCCTCGACCGAGTATGGGGTGAACATTACCCGGGCCGGCGGCTATAGCGGCAGCGGCCCCTTTGACATTCCCAATGTCAAGGTCGACAGCCTGTGCGTGTACACCAACCACCCGATTGGCGGGGCCTATCGCGGCTTTGGCATGTCGGAACTGCACGCCGGCATCGGCCAGGTAATGGATGAGCTGGCCGAAAAAATCGGTATGGACAGGGTCGAGTTCCTCACCCGTAACTGTGTGCAGGGCGGCGATATTCTGGCCACCGGCATGAAAATGCACCCCACCGGCCTGAAAGAGTGTATCGAAAAGGCAGCCGAGGCCATTGACTGGGGTAAAAAGTCCCCGCCCAGCGCGCCCAACAAGCGCCGCGGTAAGGGCCTGGCGCCGATGTGGAAGGCGCCGGCCATGCCGCCCAATGCCGGCTCCAGCGCTGTGATCGAACTGAACGAAGATGGCACATTGACCGTCAGTGTGGGCGGGCAGGAGATTGGCCAGGGCACCTTTACGGTGATGGCCCAGATGGCTGCGGCCGCGATGGGCGTGCCGGTGGACTGGGTGCGCGTCCAGGGTCCCATCGATACCCAATATAGCCCGTACGAATGGCAAACCGTCGCCAGCCGCCTGACCTGGAGTATGGGCAATGCCGTGGTCAACGCCGCCACAGACGCCCGCCAGCAGGTGCTGAGATTGGTGGCTGAAGCCTGGGAGGAAGAGCCGGAGAATCTGGATATCGTCAATGGCACCGTGATTTCCTACGAGAGTGAGCGGGAAATGTCGTTGAAAGATATCGTGGTGTATGGCATTCCCAAACCGGGCTTTGAAGGCTGGATTGGCGGCCCTATTGTTGGCCGGGGCAACTTTATGCCGACCTATGTTACCGGTCTGGATGCTGAGACCGGCCAGGGTGACCGGGCCGTAGTCCACTACACCACCGGCGCCCAGGCTTTTGAAATCGAAGTGGACATGGATACCGGCAAGATCGAGATCATCCGGGCAGCCTCGGCCTTTGATGTGGGCAAGGCGATCAACCCCGATCTGGTCAAGGCTCAAATTGAAGGCGGCTTCGTCCAGGGGATGAGTTCGGCCATCTTTGAGGAGATGAAACTGGAAAAAGGAGTAATGCAGAATCCCAGCTTTGTGGATTACCGGATTGCCACCACAGCGGATGTGCCGGTTAGACACGAAGCCATCATTGTGGAAGTTCCGCAAGACGATGGACCGTTTGGGGCCCGCGGTGTTGGCGAGCATCCCATGGTGCCGACGATTGCGGCCCTGGGCAATGCCATCTACGATGCTGTCGGCGTGCGGCTGGTCGGCCCACCCTTCTCGGCTGAAAAAATCTATCTGGCTATGCTCGATGCCGGGGTTGTAAAATAGAAACTCACTAACAGACACGCTTCATTTTGGCTTGCAGATTTGCCTCTTACCCACTCATTTCAGGTAGCAGAGTTGCACGGTCGCAATAAAACCGCTCTCTGCAACTCTGCTACCTTATTACCCTGCTACCTTATTGAACGGAATTGCTATGTCTGATGTATTAGAAAATATCCGCGTGGTTGATTTGACCCAGGCCCTGGCCGGCCCCTACTGCACAATGCTTTTAGGTGATTTGGGCGCTGACGTGATCAAAGTGGAACCACCCAAGACAGGGGATCAGAGTCGCGGCTGGGGCCCTCCATTTGTGAAGGGCGAAAGCACCTACTTTCTGAGTATCAACCGGAATAAACGCAGCGTTACCATCAACATCAAATCGGCCCAAGGTCAGGAGATACTGCACAAACTGGTGAAAACTGCCGATGTTTTCATCTGCAATATCCCCAAACAGAGTTCCCGCCAACGGGCCAGGATTGATTTTGAAACGCTCCAGGCTCTCAATCCAGGGCTGATCTATTGCCTGATCAGTGGGTATGGCAGCACGGGCCCTTACGCCGAACGACCCGGCTATGATATGATCGCCCAGGGTGAAGCCGGTGTTATGAGCCTGACCGGGGAGCCGGAGGGCCAACCGGTCAAATATCCGGTCTCACTGGCCGATATCGCCACCGGCATGTACGCGACGATGGGCATCCTGGCAGCGCTGTTTCATCGAACGAAAACCGGCTGCGGCCAGATGTTAGATATGACCCTGCTGGAGAGCCAATCGGCCTGGCTGACGAATTGGGCTTCGGCGATGCTAAATGGAGGCCAGGAACCACGCCGGCTGGGCAATGCTCACCCCAATATCGTACCCTATGATGTTTACAAAACGCAGGATAAATATATCATTGTCACTGTTGGCACGGAAAAAATCTGGTCGAATTTTTGTGATTCTTTGGGATTAACGCATCTCAAAAGTGATGAGCGTTTTGCCACCAACGCCGCTCGGGTCAAGCACCGGGCTGAGATGACCGGGATTCTGAGCGAGTTATTTGCCACGAAACCGGCCGGCTACTGGTTGGAAAAACTCGCTGCGGCCGACGTGCCCAGCGGCCCGCTTAATACGGTGGCCGACACCCTGGCTCATCCCCAGCACCAGGCCCGGAATTTTATTGTGAGTTTGCCACACCCAACGGGCGGAACAGTCAAATCAATGGGCAATCCAATCCGCCTGAGCAACACTCCGACCAGTTATCGCCTGGCCCCGCCTATGTTGGGCCAACACACCACCGAAATTTTGCTAGAATTGGGGTATGACTCGATGATCACAGCCTCACTTCAAGCAGAAGGTGTTATTTAGTGAACAGTCGTCAGTGAACAGTTCAACTGATCACCGATCACCGATCACTGATTAAACATTATTGGAAATAGGATTGATGGCCTGACAAGTTTGATATGGCTCACGGA
>CAYNLK010000006.1:146625-203811 GCA_964398055.1 uncultured Caldilineaceae bacterium | reverse complement strand
TTTTTGGCAAACTTCGGCCTTGCCGCAATGTTAAATTTGTCAGTCAATCAGGGCTTGGACAGTTAATATTCCCTGCCAAGAGTATTGAAACAGCACCGTTTTCATCTCTTGTTGGGCAAGTGGAACAAGTAGATGCGGCTTCTTCAATAATAGATGGCATAAATTCATATATCATCGCAACAGATCCGCCATATTATGATAACATTGGTTATGCTGATCTGTCTGACTTTTTTTACATTTGGCTACGACGATCACTAAATCAGATTTATCCGAGTCTATTTGCCACTTTGCTCGTCCCAAAAACACAAGAACTAGTAGCTGTACCTTATCGCTTTGATGGCAGTAAAGAGAAGGCACAAGAATTCTTTGAAGAAGGATTGGGACGAGCCTTCGTACAAATGCGCAAAAATACTAATTCTCGTTTTCCATTGACTGTGTACTACGCCTTTAAGCAGGCCGAAATAACCAATAAAACTGATATGGCCTCAACTGGTTGGGAGACAATGCTAGAGGGGCTCATCAAGGCAGGTTTTTCAGTTACAGGAACGTGGCCGATGCGGACTGAGTTTGAAAGAGGATTGAAAAAACGATTTAATGCCCTCGCCTCCTCCATCGTCCTCGTCTGCCGCCCCCGGCCGGAGGATGCGCCCCTGACCACCCGTCGCGACTTTCTCAAGGCCCTGCGGCAAGAACTCCCGGCGGCGCTGCGGCAGTTACAAAGGGGCAACATCGCTCCGGTGGACCTGGCCCAGGCCAGCATCGGGCCGGGTATGGCTATCTTCTCTCGCCACAGCCGGGTACTGGAGTCGGACGGCTCGGCGATGCGGGTGCGCACCGCTTTAGCCCTCATCAACCAGGCCCTCGACGAATACCTGGCCGAGCAGGAAGGGGAATTCGACGCCGATACCCGCTGGGCTTTGGCCTGGTACGAGCAGTTCGCCTTCAAAGAGGGTCCCTTCGGCGACGCCGAAACGCTCAGCAAAGCCAAAAACACCAGCGTGCAGGGCATGGTCGAGGCCGGCTTGCTCAAATCCGGCGGCGGCAAAGTGCGCCTGCTCAAACGTAGCGAACTCAAATCGGATTGGAACCCGGCGGAAGACCCGCGCCTGACGGTGTGGGAGGTGGTCCAGCACCTCATCCACACCCTGGACAAAAAAGGCGAGTCCGGCGCGGCGGCGTTGCTGGCCCGCGTTCCGGCTAGTCCGGCGGAAGCGGCCCGTGACCTGGCCTATCGGCTCTACACCCTGTGCGAGCGCAAAGGCTGGGCCGCCGAGGCCCTGCCCTACAACAGCCTGGTCGTCGCCTGGCCGGAGGTGGCCCGGTTAGCCCGCGAGGTGCGGCAGTCGCGGCCGGTGCAGGGGCGGTTGATGTGATGTTGAAACGCAAATTTACCCCAGAAGGTCTCAATTAAAGTGGCTAAAAAGAAAAAACAACGCTCAGCCCGCTCACAACGCCCACCCCAAGCGCGCAAAGTTTGGGCCAATCCACCCCAAAAACTCCTCGCCGACATGGATGAGGTTGACCGGTTGACCGGTCGTAAAAAATGGGCCGCCGCCCTGGCCAAATTGCAGGAGCTTGACCAGGCTTATCCCTTGCAACCGGCCATCCTGACTGAACTGGTCAATGTGTGCTACGAGTTGCACGATCTGGCCAAATACCTCCATTACATCGAGCAACTGGCCCAAATCACTCCCCCTGAGCCGGAGACCCTGCTGGGTCTGGGCGGCGCTTATCTCAGCAATATGTATCCCGCCCTGGCCCGGCAAACCTTTCAACGGTTTATCGCCCAATATCCCCACCATGAGCGGGCCGATGAGGTCCGCCAGACTGTAGCCAGGCTGGAAAGCGGGCTGCACAAATTTTTGCAAGAGATTGAATCGAAGCATAAAAACCCGTATGAGGTGGCGGCCCGGCACGATGAGATCCGGCTGCGGATGATCCAGGGACAGTTTACAGCGGCGCGGCAAATCGCCAATCAATTACTCCGGCATGATCCCGACTTTGTCTCGGTGCTCAATAATCTAAGCCTGATTGAAATAATGGACGGTAACCTGGCCCAGGCGATCAAGCCCATCCAGCGGGTGCTGGCCCTTGAGCCGGCCAACTTTCAGGCCCTGGGCAACCTGGTGCGCTATCACGTTTTGCAAGGCGATTTTGAGTCGGCCCGGCTGGCCGGCGAACAACTCAAACAGGTCAAGGCCGGTGATTCGCTCGATCTCTGGCTCAAACAGGCCGAAGCCTTCTCCTATTTGGGCGACGATCAGGCCGTGCTGGCAACCTGGCAAGCCGCCCAAGAGGCCGGGCATGTAGAGCCGCCGCTGGTCAGTCCAATGCTGTATCATTTTGTGGCCGTGGCGGCCATGCGCCTGGGCGATGAAAAACAGGCCAGGCAACATTGGCAAAGCGCGCTCAAATTAGACCCTCACTTTGAGCTGGCCCAGAACAACCTGGCCGATCTGCAAAAGCCCGTGTCCGAACGCCACGCCCCCTGGCCTTTTGACCTGCGCCAGTGGCTTTCCAGCCGGGCTACGGCCGATTTGGTCACCCAATGGCAGGCAACCATTCAGCGTAACAGCGATGGAGCCATCACTCGGGCCGCTCACCGCTACCTGAAACAACATCCGCAGGTGCTGCCCCTGTTGCCCATTTTGCTTGAGCGGGGCGACCCATTGGGGCGTCAATTTGCCTTCGACCTGATCTACCTGGCCGAAACGCCGGAATTACTGGCGCTGCTGCCGGATTTTGCCTTAAGCCGGTATGGTCCTGATCAACTGCGTTTCAAGGCGCTGAATCTGGCCAAAGAGGCCGGCTTAATCCCGGCGGGTACTGTGCGCATGTGGCAGCAAGGCCGGGAGCAAGAGCTAATCCTGTTCAACTTTGAGATTTATACTGAGCCGGTTGAGAAACATTCACCTCAGGTTACGGCTTTGGCCGCCGAGGCGGCGAAGGCGCTGCGGAACAAGGCTGGGCTTAAAGCCGAGCAGTTGCTCAACCAGGCCCTGGAACTGTCGCCGGGCGCGCCGGATTTGATGAATAACCTGGCGATGGCTTACAGCCAACAGGGGCGGCCGGCGGAAGCGGAACGCTTGCTGCGCCAAATTCACCGCGACCACCCCGATTATTTCTTTGGCCGGGTGGGTATGGCTAATCTATGTATCCGGCAAGGCGACCTTGACCAGGCCACGGAGTTGCTCTATCCGTTGCTTTCGCAAGAGCGGATGCACATCACCGAGTTTACAGCCCTGGCCGTAGCGTATATTCAGCTTTACCTGGCTAAAGATGCGCCGGAGGCCGCCCAACATTGGCTTGATATGTGGGCCGGGATGGACCCTGCTGACGCCGATTTGCACTACTGGCAGCAGCAGGTTCGCTGGCACAAGCGGCCAAAGCCTACAGGTTGGTTCAAACGCCTGGGGTTTTAGATTTATTGGGAACTTTGGATCAGGAGAAGAATATGGCTACCACCAATTACGACCGGGTTGGCAAAGCTTTAGACCTGCTCCGCCAGGGCTTGAAACCCTTTATCGAGCGAGAAATGGAAGCCGCTCTGGGTAAATACTGGCTCAGTACCGCCCTGGAAGCCCTGCCCCGCGACCCAGACTGGCCGGAAGACGCGCCGGAACCGCATCTGGACGTCCAAGCGTTACTGCTGATCATGTGGCATAACTGGAACAACGTTTTTCGCAACACCCTGGGCCATGCCGAGCGCAGCATGGTCAGCGAACTGCGGGAGGTGCGCAATCGTTGGGCGCACCAGGCAGCCTTTTCCACTGACGACACCTACCGCGCCCTGGACAGCATCGAGCGGTTGTTGACAGCGGTTTCTGCCCCGGAAGCTCGCGAAGTGGCCCAGCAGAAACAGGAGGTGTTACGGGTTCGTTTTGCCGAACAGGCCCGCCACGAACTGCGCAAGGCCGCCAGTGTACCGATTCAAGGCAAACCGGCCGGCGGCTTGTTACCCTGGCGAGAAATTGTGACCCCTCATCCCGATGTCGCTTCCGGCCGTTACCAGCAGGCTGAGTTTGCGGCCGACCTCGACGCAGTCTACCGCCATCCCGCCGCAACCGCCGGCGAGTACAGCGACCCCCGCGAATTTTTTCAGCGCACCTATCTCACCGAGGGGCTGCGCCACCTGCTGCGCACCGCCCTGCTGCGCTTGAGTGGTCGCGGCGGCGACCCCGTAGTGGAACTGCAAACTAACTTTGGCGGCGGCAAAACGCACTCGATGCTGGCCTTGTACCATCTATTTACCGGCATCCCGGCGGCGGAATTGGCCGGTATCGACAGCATTCTGAACGAACTCGAGGTTGCCGTCATTCCTACAGGCGTTAAGCGGGTGGTGCTGGTTGGCACGGCCCTCCCACCCGGCCAACCCCATCCCCATCCCGATGGGACGGTCACCAACACCCTGTGGGGCGAACTGGCCTGGCAACTGGGCGGGGCCGAAGGTTACCAGATGATTGCCGAATCGGACCAGCGCGGTACCAGTCCAGGTTCCAAGCAGCTGCGCGACCTGTTCCAGCGTTACAGTCCCTGCCTCATCTTGATCGACGAGTGGGTCGCCTTTGTGCGCCAGCTCTATGTTCACCCCGATGACAAAGACAAGTCGGTCAAGCGCAACTATCCGGCCGGCACGTTTGAAGCCAATATGAGCTTTGCCCAGGCCCTGACCGAAGCGGCCAAACAGGTGCTCACGGCGATGGTGGTAGCCAGCCTGCCCGCCTCCGACATCGAAACCGGCGGCGAGGGCGGCCGGGAAGCCCTGGCCCAATTGAAAAACACCTTCAGCCGGATCGAGTCGGCCTGGCGGCCGGCCAGCACCGAGGAAGGCTTTGAAATTGTCCGCCGCCGGCTGTTCCAACCGCTCACCGATGCCCGCAAATTCGCCGAGCGAGACGCGGTGGTCAATGCCTTTGCCCGGCTTTATCGGGATCAATCCCAGGAATTCCCCGGCCCCTGCCGCGAAGGCGACTACGAGCGCCGTATGCAGGCCGCCTATCCCATCCACCCGGAGCTGTTTGACCGGCTGTACGGCGACTGGTCGAGCCTGGAAAAATTCCAGCGCACCCGGGGCGTGCTGCGGCTGATGGCCGCCGTGATCCACGCCTTGTGGGAACGCAACGACAGCAGCCTGCTGATTTTACCGGCTAATGTCCCGGTCGATGCCGGGTCGGTGCAGTTTGAATTATCTCGCTACCTGGAAGATAACTGGGTGCCGGTCATTGAACGCGATGTGGACGGTCCCCACTCTTTGCCGTTAGCCCTGGATCGAGAAAATCCCAACCTGGGCCGTTATTCGGCCTGCCGCCGGGTCAGCCGGACCATCTACTTGGGGTCGGCGCCTACCGCCAAGGCCAAGAATCCCGGTATCGATGAACGCAACATCAAGTTGGGTTGTGTCCAACCGGGTGAAACCGTGGCTACCTTTGGTGACGCCCTACGTCGCCTGACCGACCAGGCCACCCATCTGTACGTGGATCGCAGCCGCTATTGGTTCAGTGTCCAGCCCAGCGTCACCCGGCTGGCTCAGGAACGGGCGGCCCAGTTTGAGCTTGAGACCGTTTGGCAAGAACTACGTCGCCGCCTGGCCACCGAGCAGAAAATGCGGGGTGATTTGGCCGCCGTCCATGTGGCCCCGGCTTCCAGCGCCGATGTCCCGGACGAGATGGCGGCCCGCTTGGTTATTCTGGGACCCCAGGACCCCCACCTGGCTCGAGATGCGGCCAGCCCGGCTCGCCAAACAGCCCAAGAGATGTTGGCTCAACGTGGCCCCGCCCCCCGGTTATATCAAAACATGCTGGTCTTCTTAGCGCCGGACCGGAACCGTTTAACCGAGCTTGAAGAAGCTATTCGGCAATATTTGGCCTGGCAGTCGATCAACGACGAGCAACAGCGGCTCAATCTGGATGCCTTTCAAAGCAGCCAGGCTAAAACCAAAATGGATCAAGCCAATACCACCGTCAACAACCGAATCAAGGAGACTTATATTTGGCTATTGGCGCCAGAGCAACCAGATCCGCGTGATCCCCAGTTAGAATGGAGCGAAAGTCGCCTGCAAGTGCAGGAGGCGCTGGCGGTCCAGGCCAGCCGTAAGCTCAGGAACGATGACCAACTCATTACTGAATTTTCGGCTATCCTGATTCGAATGGAGTTGGATAAATTCAACCTGTGGCAGGGCGCCGATCACCTAAATTTGAAGCAACTATGGGAGTATATGGCCCGTTACCCGTATTTATCTCGGCTGAAAGATCAACAGGTTCTGTTAAATGCCGTGCGAGATGGGATCGGTCAACTCACCTGGCAAGATTATTTTGCTTATGCCGGCGGCTGGGATGAGACGAGCGGTCGCTATCTTGGGCTGTGTGCCGGGCAGCTAGGTGCAGTGGTGCTTGATGGGCACAGTCTGATCGTTAAGCCGGAAGCCGCCCGGCGACAAATAGATCAAGATAAAGAAGAACAGCGGCGTAAAGAAGAGGCAGCCAGAAAGGAATTAGATAAAACTGCTGATGACAGAGGTGCGGAGAAACCAAGCGACGAAGGATTGGAAATCGTTGGTGTTACAGAGATAACCCAGAAAAAGCACCGCCGCTTTTACGGCACCGTTGAACTGAACGCCACCCGGATCGGCCGGGATGCCGGCCAGATTGCCGAGGCCGTGATCCAACACCTCAACGGCCTGCCCTCTGCCAGCGTAACCATCACCCTCGAAATCCACGCTGAGTTACCGGCAGGCGCGCCAGACGACGTTGTCCGAACCGTCAGTGAAAACGCCTACACGTTGAAGTTCAAGGATTTTGGATTTGAAGAGGGGTGAGAGCCATGATGTGGTAGGGTTGGAGGAAGCGAATAGCAGCTATTCAAGAATCTCGGCAATGGCGCAGCTAAAACCCGGCAGCACATCGCCGCCGGTCAAATTCTGGTCGACCCTCAACACCTGGGCTTCTTTCAGAGAACGGTACTCGGTGACGGTGCGGGTATCGGGATAGACCACCCAAACCAACCGGCAGCCAGCCTCTAGCCAATCGGTTACTTTGGCCTGCACCAACAAGGCCGAGTCTGACGGCGAAACAACTTCTACCACCAAATCAGGGGCGATAGCCCAATAGCCCTCCGGCTCACCTTCCGGGGGAATGCGCTCTTGGGCCACAAAAGCAGCATCAGCGGCCCGGACAGTATCGGGATTCTCCTGCAATTTGAAGCCGGTTTCGGCGGCGTAGACTACGCCTAACTTTTGTTGACGCGCATATTGCTCAAGCAATGCGCCAAGACGCATCGCAATTCGTCCATGTCGCGAACCAGTGGGACTCATCTCAAGTAATTCTCCTTTGACCAATTCGTAGCGAAGCCCAGCCCGCGGCAAGTTCAGCAACTCGGTCGCGGTCATCGGGCTGGATGTCGTGGTCATCTGTGTTTCACTTTTCGTCATCACGGCAACCATCATAGTTCTCCCTTCAGCCAATTCAATCGCTTCACCAGCTGCTAGGTGAGTATATCTTGAGTTTCAGCTTACGTCAAAGCAGTGTCACTATTCGGCCTACCGGGTGAACGGTCACGATTATTGCGGCCAAATTTTTTGACTTCTTTCATAGGGCAAGTATAGTTAGCCAATCAGGCTTGATCTTGGAGCAGCTCGAGGTTTCATGGTAAAAAAACTGATCGTCGGTTTTTCAGGCTCAAGTGGGGTGATCTACGGCATCCGCTTGTTAGAGGTATTGCGGGGTGTTGAGGATGTAGAAACGCACCTTATCATTAGCAATGCGGCCAAACAGACCATTCTGCTGGAAACAGCTTACACCGTAGCTCAGGTAGAATCTCTGGCCGACCAACTGTACAATTTTAAGGATATCGCAGCGGCCATCTCGTCCGGTTCGTACAAAACGATGGGCATGGTCGTTATTCCCTGCGCCATTAAAACCCTGTCGGGCATTGCCAGCTCTTACAGCGACAACCTGATCCTGCGCGCCGCCGACGTGGTGCTGAAAGACCGGCGCAAGCTAGTCCTGGTGCTGCGCGAGACGCCTCTCCATCTGGGCCACGTCCGGCTGATGGCCCAGGCCATCGAAATGGGGGCAATCATCATGCCGCCGATGCCGGCCTTCTATCACCGCCCCCAAACTGTCGATGATATTATCAACCAATCGGTCAACCGGGTATTGGACCTGTTCGACATCGAGTTGGAGGAAGAGCTGTTCAAACGGTGGCAGGGGCCGGCGTATGGCAGCGCAACCTGATAATTCTTTGTAAACGACCGGCGCTTTAACTCAAAATGCACGCACCCCCGTCACCGAATCGGTTTTTGGGCCGGCAGCCCAGGCCGGCGAGGGTATTGGGGCGGTGTGGGTTTGACTTTGCTGATGACCAGCAGGTGGCGAGCGGCGTCCAGGCCGGGCACGGCCACGGGCACAATCTCTTTGACTGCGCCGCCCAGAATCCCCAGGGCATTGGCCGCCTCTTTGACCTCGGCCTGGGGCGGCTGACCCTTCTGGGCAATGACCAGGCCGCCAATTTTGACCAGAGGGAGAGTGTATTCAGCTAACACCGGCAACCCGGCGACGGCCCGGGCCACGGCCACGTCATACTGCTGCCGGTGGGCCGGCAGGCGTCCGGCTTCCTCAGCCCGAGCCGTCAGCACGGCGACATCCTGCAGTTGCAGCAGGTCAAGGAGGTGCCGGAGAAAGGCCGTTTTTTTGCCGGTTGCTTCCAGCAGGGTCAGGCGCAGCCCGGGCAGAGCAATTTTTAGCGGCAAACCGGGAAAACCGGCCCCGCTGCCGACATCAATCACCGCCAGCGGCCCGGCTGCAACTGGCAATAACGGGGCCAGCGACAACGAGTCGAGGAAATGTTTGACTGCGATTTCGTCCGGCTCAACAATGCGAGTCAAGTTGAGCCGTTGATTCCAGGCGATCAACTCTTGACAGTAACAGTCAAAGGCGCTCAGTTGAGCCTGGCTCAAAGCCAGATCAAATTGGGCTGCGCCTTTTTGGAGAATTTTTTTCAGCGACATTGCAGTCCAAGTTTCAACTAAATAAAAGTGGAGATCGGCAAGATGCTCACCAATTTAGCACAATCAGGTTGAAGCCACAACTTCTTGTTCCAGTGGATGACTTGATTATAGTCTGGTCGGTTTAACCATACCTTATAACCACCATTATCAGCAGCTACATCGATCTGCAATGCTATGCTATAATATCAACAACAGCCTCAGCAAGCTCACATCGCTAAGAGGGGTAAAAGCTTTATGAGTACGACGTGGAACAAAACAACCAAATATCTGGTTGGGATTGGGTTGGTTCTATTTGGGCTTTATGTGCTGTATCTGAGCGGCCCGGTCCTGCCGATGGTAATCATTGCGGCGCTGCTCGCTTTTTTGGTAATGCCAATCGTCAACTTTTTCAATAGCCGGTTGAAGGTACCGCGCGGTCTGGCGGTATTACTCACCTACCTGATTGTGGCGATAGTGGTGCTGTTGTCTCCCTTAATCTTTCTGCCGCCGATCATTAATGGTTTTAATTTTTTACTGAATATTGATTATGCCAGTCTGGTCATCGCGGTGCAGGAATGGATGGAACAAACTCTGCTGCACCTGCAGGATGTCGATTTAGAACTGCTAAACTTTTCCCTTGATCTTGGAACTGTGGTCACACCGGCCCTGGAGCTGATGCACGATACCGAGGCCGGTATCAGCGTGTCGCTGCCTTCATTAGAAACGGTCATCCGCTCCATCCGCTCCGCAGCCGATCTGACCTACGGTTTTGCCACCAATGTGGCCGGAGCGGTCTTTACCACGATCCTAACTTTTATCGTCACGTTGCTCTCGGCAATTTACATGACTTTGGATGCGCCCAAATTTGCCCAGCGCTTCCTGAACGTAGTCCCTGCCCCCTATCGACCAGAAATGGCCGTTTTGCTGAAGCGCCTGAACCGCACCTGGCGAGCCTATCTGCGCGGCCAACTCTACCTGATGGTCATCATCGGGGTGCTTACCTGGCTAGGCGCCACAGCGATAGGGTTACCCGGCGCTTTTGCCCTGGCCGTGATTGCCGGGGTGTTAGAACTCATCCCCAATTTAGGCCCTGTTTTAGCGGCCATACCGGCCGTAATCGTGGCTCTCATTCAAGGATCAACCTATCTGCCGGTTAATAATCTGGTGTTTGTGTTGATTGTGATTGGGTTGTATTTCCTGATTCAACAAATCGAAAACACCTTTCTGGTGCCCCGGATATTGGGCGAAGCAGTGGACCTGCATCCTTTAGTAGTTTTGATTGGAGTTATTGTCGGCGCCAGTGTGGCCGGTATCCTGGGAGCCTTACTGGCCGCTCCGGTCATTGCTTCGGTCCGGGAAATCGTAAGCTATCTATACGCCAAAATCTTAGGCGAAGAGCCTTTTCCGCCTGAAACAGAGGAACCGGAACAAGAGGCCCGGTCGTGGCCGGAAAGGGCCAGGTTACTGGCCAGCAGGTTGCAGCAAATATTTCAGGGGCGCAAAGACGAGGCTACGCCAACAGTGGCAGAAGAAATTCAGGCTGACATCTCACCAAAAAGCTAGATATTAAACTGCTTGACTATAACCCAGGGTTAAGCTATATTACCCCCTACGTTTGGATTACCACCCGGTCGATCAAATTGCATGCCCAAGAAATCGAAAAAGCCCAAGCAACAGCACAAAGCAACTACGGTTCTATTGATTCGACACGGCGAAAATGAGTGGACCGAAAGCCACAAATTGGCCGGGCGGACTCCGGGCGTTCATCTAAACGATTACGGCCGGCTACAGGCCGAGGCCTTGAGCCAACGTTTGGCCGAAGTCAAGTTGAGCGCCATTTATGCCAGTCCCCTGGAACGAACCGTGGAAACGGCCGAGGTTATTGCCAAACGCCACCAACTGAAGGTCAAAACGCGCCCCGGCGTGGTGGAAGTCGATTATGGGGAATGGACCGGCGAATCCATTAAAACGTTGGCTAAAAAAAAGAGCTGGCCGGTGGTCCAGTTTTATCCCAGCGGCGCCGGATTCCCGGGGGGTGAAACAATGTACCAGATGCAAACCCGCATGGTCCAGGAGATCAACAAACTCGTTGGTAAACATCCCGGCCAGATTATCGCCATCGTTGGGCACGCCGACCTGATTAAAGCCGCGGTCGCCCACTACCTGGGAGTTCACTTTGACCTGTTTCAGCGGATTGTCATCAGTACGGCCTCGATCACGACCATTACCTTTACCGCAATGGGGCCACGGATCGTGGCCGTCAATGACACCCAGCACAATCCGCCCCGGCCTGAGTCAAATAACCAAAAACAAAGGACTTAGATTATGTCAGGCGAATTCATCGATTTCAATCCGGTTACACGGATCACCATCGATGCGGTTGGCCCCCCTGGTCAACGCACCTTTCTATTGCAGGCCAGTAAAGGCAGATCGACCATCACCCTCAAATTGGAAAAGGAGCAGGCCAAGATTCTGGCAATTAGCCTGATCGAGCTTTTAGAGGATTTGGAAGAGAAATACCCTCGCCCGCACTCTACCCTGGACCAACCGCTCAGTTCCGACTTGATGCTAAAGGAGCCGCTGGAACCGGTCTTTGCGGTAGGCCAGATTGGCCTGGGCTATGAGCGAAGTCAAGATTTGGTGGTGCTGGTTATCCAGGAAATCGAGTTTGAGGGCAAAACTGACCTGGCCACCGCTCGATTTTGGGCCACCCGGCCACAGATGGAAGCCTTGTGTGAGCACGCTCTGGAAGTAATAGAGCAGGGTCGCCCGATTTGTCCATTGTGCAATTCCCCGATGGATCCGGAGGGACATTTTTGCCCCAAGAGCAATGGGCACGATAAGGTAAAATGGACCTGAGCAAGAGTCAAAAAGAGAATAACAATGGTTTGTTAGCTACCCTGAACCGCATCCGCCAACTGGCTAAAACCAAGCCTCAGGCCGGGCCGGTCATTCCAAACGTGGAATTGGTTTTGCAGCTGATGCTGCAAGCGGATATGGAACCACACGGACTGATGCCGTGGAGTTCCAACTACACTTTTCTGGTCAGCCTGACACGCGCCAGCGACCAGGCCCAGCTTCTGGCCGTTTATAAACCATGCGCCGGCGAGCGGCCTTTGTGGGATTTTCCCGAAGGGAGCCTGTGCCACCGTGAATTTGCCAGCTATCTGATCAGCCAGGTATTGGGCTGGCCCAACATCCCGCCGACCATCTTGCGGCAGGGTCCCCACGGAGAAGGCTCCGTTCAACTCTTTATTGAGGCAGAGTATGAGGCCCATTACTTTAATATGCGCGACACCTCGGTCTTTACCCCCCAGTTCAGGCAAATTGCCCTGTTCGATTATATTGTCAACAACGCCGACCGCAAGGGTGGGCACTGCCTGAAAGACAAGTACGGTTACCTGTGGGCCATCGATCACGGTTTGACTTTTCATACGGACTTCAAGCTCCGCACCGTAATTTGGGATTTTTGCAATGAGTCTATTCCCGCCTCGCTACTGGAGGATTTAGCCCATTTTCAGCAATTATTGAAAAATGATTCTTTCTTGGTGGAAACAATGAGATATTATCTCAATTACCGGGAAATAAAGGCGCTCAAGCGACGCGTTGACCTTTTGGTGTCTAGAGGCCATTTCCCGGATATCCACCCTGGCCGGAATATTCCTTATCCACCGATATAGCTCAAGCCCACTTGCTCATTGAATTGGGAACGAGACCGCCTCTGTCCACGATTGTAATGGTTCAATGAGGAGTGATGGGAAAAGGCCCAAGAGGATGGTGATAACCACCAGGAGACTAATCAATACTAATAGCAGGTGAGGTTCAGCAAAAATGAGGGGCGCTTTAAGACGGCGCCCATTTTTTGTGGATTTTTCCGGAGTCAACGCGGCGCTCAAGCCCCGCAAGTAGCCAATAGCCACACCCAAACCAGCCAGCACCAGCAGGGCAGGTAAAACTGGGGCTATCTCGGCGCTGGAATGGATCAGTTGCCAGCGGGGGGCAAAGCCGGCCAACAATGGCGCTCCGGCCAGGGTCAACCCGCCGATGATCAAGCCGGTGACCGCAGCCGGGAGTTGGCGGGCCACCCCGGTTACCTGGGCAAAGCCATCGCCGGCCACCCGCATCCGGATGGCCGATATCCCAATCGCAATCAAGGTCAAGGCCAAAGCCCGTATGATCAGGGTCACCAGAATCGTTACGACGACGGCCTGCCCACCGATACCCAAAACCATCAGCGTACAGCCCAGATCATAAAGAGCGGCATAACCGGTGAGCTGGCTGAAACCGCGCTGCACACTGGCCAAACCACCGCCCACCACAATGGTCAGGACTCCGGCCAGAATAATCGCTCGCACCAATTGCACAGAACCGGCCAACCAGGGCCAGTCGACCAGGAGATGGATCAGAGTAGCCAGGGCCACAATTGGAAAAGCAATCAGCACAAAGGCCGCCGTGGCCGGAGCAGACTCGGCCGCGGTGGTGGTCAGCCAACTGTGAAACGGCACTACCGCCAGCCACAAGGCAAAACCAAAGCCCACAAAGAAGACAGTCTGACCCAAACTGGCGGCCGAAACCTGTCCACCGCTAAGTTGATATAGATCGATGCGCCAGGCAGCTAACAGAAAAAGGGGCGTTGCCAGGGACATCAACGTCAAAAAGCGCAAGGAGGCTCTGGTTGAGTCCAGCCGTTCGCCCTGGATTACAAAAACAGCCAAAATGGCCGCGGCCTCGATCAAAATGGCCGTAATACCCAGGTGGCGCGACAGGCTGGCGGCGACAAAGATAGCCAAGATCGCCAGCCCGGCCGGATAAAATATCTTTTCTTCCCGACCTTTAAGCCCGCTATGGACCATTCCACCGGTGTAGGGTGGGCACAGCAGGGGGATCAGGAATAAGAACGCGGTTGACACAAACAGCAACGACAGCGTTACCTGCGAGAGAGTGTCCAGTTCAATGGTGCGGCCCAACAGATTCAGAACGACGCCGGTAGGCAGTTGCACGGCCAACCAGCCCAGGAGCAAGGCCATCACGGCGGCCAGAATCGCGGCCAGCTTGACTCGCCGTAACAGATAAACTACAGGCACTGTTCCAATGGGTAACAGCACCAACCACAATGCCGCCGGCATTATATCTCCTCCTCCAAACTGGTGCCTTTCACTACGGTCAAATAGCCAATCGCCAGCGCAATCAGCAAATTGATCACGCCCCACAAACCAGTCAGCAACAGCCCACTTTCCAGGGTGGTGTAGAACAATTCAAAACCAACCAGGGCGGTGAATAGACCGTGACCGACCTTGATAGGCTCTTCAGTTAGAGCCAGCGTGGTCAGACCGGCCAGGATCAACCAAAAAACAGCCGTATTCACGCTAGGCGGCAATCCAGGCAGAGCAACTGTCTGGCTTAAGTTAATAGCCACCAACATCATCAGAAGCGCCACAAAAATTCTAAAAACAAAGCCGGTGGCCGCGGGTGATTGACGTCGATCCTGGCCTTTGACCAATGAAGCCATCAAGGCCAGACTTTGACGCCACCAACTTGCCCGGCCAAGATGTTTGGCTACTTGAGAGCTGTCCATTAACAAACCCATCGACAACCCCCTGGCGGAAACCTGCCGGGCTGACAGAAAGAGGATGGGACAAATAAAGGCTCCAATCATCACTTTCAACGTGGCAATGTCGGGGCGCACCAGCCGCGCCAGGACCAATCCAACCAAAATATATTGGATCAGCAAGGCCAGGATCAATGAACGCCAATCCCGTCCAACTAAAATAAGGCTGGCGGTTACAAACAGGCCCAGCAAAGCCGCTTCCTGGCTGATAAATTGGAGCTGACTTAATATTTGCGGGAGTGTCGGCATCAAAAATCGATTGTTGGCCTCCGGCAGGGCAGATATTCGGCTACTCTGAGGTGAGCAGAGCTTATGTTCCCAACAGGATGATAACAAAACCTACCAGGGCGGTAAATAGGGCCCAACCTATGTAGTGTTGTCCTTGCAATAGAACTTCCACGCGCAAGATTAATTTTCCCACTCTATCCAGCCAGGCTGTTCCCCCCAGCCAGGCGGCTACCATCAATTCGGCAAATTCGGCTAAACTATCCGGGGCCAGCCCTAACCGGTTCATGATCTGGCGCTTGTAATAACCAAAGCCAACGGTCAACCCCAGGATAATCATCAAAATTAATAATACAGCGGGCGACTGGGCTAAATGGGCCGCGGGCAGCTCTGTTTTAGTTAAGGTTGATAGGATAAATGGGGCCAGGCCAGGGACCAAAAAAGGCACCATAATGACGATAGCGGCGACCGCTTGAAGGCCATTCTCAGACTTTTGCTGCCACAGCAACAACCAATAACTCACCAAACTACTTAAGGCTAACCCTTCAGCCAGAATGACCAAAATGACAAAAGCAGAGGGCTGAGAACTGCTTAAGCCCTGATAAATGTGGCTGCGGGCCGGCCAGCTCAACGAAAAAGGAACACCAATGACGGTTAGCGTCGCCGCCGCAGCCGGCAGATAGGGCCACAGCCAGCCACGCTCAGTAATTTGGGGCTTCCCCCGCGCAGGCGTTACCCATAACGCCACCAAACTGAGCATAAGTCCCAAAACATAAGCTACGGCGACCCCCTCCGCCAATCCCTCAGCCAGCAGAAGCAAGAGCGTTTCAACAATTATGAGTGGAACCAGCAGGGTTGGACGTTCGTTTGCCAACCAGGCCAACAAACCGGCCAGCAACATAGTTAGGCCGGTCAACCACAATAAGAGTTCCGGTAACGGTCCGGGCCAAACTCTGATGACCAAATACGTGCCCACGGTCAGCGATAAGGCAAGTTGAACCAAATAACCGTTCGCTTTACCCAACGCCGGCTGTACAGTCTCGATGAGGGGGTACAAACCTAACCGCAACCACAGGGCCACCCCCAACAGAGCGTTGCCAGTGGTTACATCCAAAGAAACCAAAGCTAAACCACTGGCGGTAAAAACACCCAAGAACAGACGGGCCACGCCCAGGTTGGCCTGGCCGCGCTGCCACCAGAAGATCATCGCCACAAGATCAAAGAGAAGGACCGCGTAGCCAATCGTCAAGCCGTTGGCCGACACAAACAGCAAACAGGCGGCCGCGCCCAAAGCCAGCCAGGCCGACATATTGGCTGGCTTAGCCGGACTGGCCGAGTTGGCCAGGGTCAAGGCCAGTAAAATCAGGAGAGTCAGGGTTAAAAAGGCCAGGCTGAGGAGATCGGCCCGGACAGTCAAGGCGGCCACGGAGTCGACGGAAGAAAAATTCCAGCCCGATACCAGTTCCAACTCCTGAGCTAAAGTGTCGGTTTCAACCGCCAGGCGCGTGCCCAATACTGTCAATATCGCCAGGCCAACCAGGGCTGGCGCGCCAAAACTGCCCCCCAACCGGTGAGAACGCCAGCGGTCCGGCAGGCGGGGGAACATCACAGACAAAATGAAAGCGCCCAACAGCAATACCGCCGCCGGCGCCAGGGGAGAAAAGAGACTCACAAACATAAGGCTATAAATTTTAGCACAACAATCAAAGATTGAAAAATAGTTATGAAAAAAGAGCGCCTCTGGTGAGAGGACCAGAGGCGCAGTGGGGATGCGGTGTGTGGTATTTCTTTGACCCGCCACACCCGGGTCATAGGAGGAAACGCTTGTTCCCGGTCAATAGGAGCAAACAAACGTAGTAAGCATTATTAAGAAACCCGCCGGTCTTGCATCCGTTTGCGTAAGAAAGTCGGCACTTCCAAATCTTCGGGGTCGTATACCGGTTCACGGCGCGGCTGCTCTTCGCGGGGGCGAATTTCCCTGACTTTGGTTTGAGGAAAAACAATCGTCTTGGTATTGGTATTAGTTTCGGTACTTTCGCGGCGTTTGCCGGTAACGTAAGTTTTGCGCTGCGCCGCCGTTTCAAAACCGGTTGCAATCAGGGTGATCCGCAACTCATCGGTCAAACTTTCGTCAATCACCGCCCCAAAGATGATGTTGGCTTCGGGATGAGCCTTACGCTTGATGATTTCGGCCGCTTCATTGACCTCAAACAGACTTAAATCAGGCCCGCCGGTAAGATTAAATAGAATACCTTGCGCCCCCTCGATGGTAACATCCAGCAGCGCGGAAGCCACGGCGCTTTCGGCGGCCTGGACGGCCCGGTTGTCGCCCCGGCCCACGCCAACCGCCATCAAGGCGCTGCCGCCGCCGCTCATAATCGAGCGGACATCGGCAAAGTCAAGGTTAATCAGGCCGGGCACCGTAATCAATTCAGAAATGCCCTGGATACCCTGGCGCAGCACATCATCCGCCGTGCGGAAGGCCTGGGTCATACTGGCTTTCTTGTCAACAATCTCCAGCAGGCGATCGTTGGGGATGACAATCAGCGTATCGACGCTTTCCTTGAGTTTCTCGATGCCCTCCATCGCAATGTTCTGCCGGCGGCTGCCTTCAAAGTTAAAGGGCCGGGTGACCACCCCAATGGTCAACGCCCCGGACTTTTTGATAATCTCAGCAATTACCGGGGCGGCGCCGGTACCGGTGCCGCCACCCATACCGCAGGTCACAAAGACCATATCGGCGCCGCGCAGCACCTCTTCCAGCTCCTGAGAGGACTCTTCGGCCGCTTTCATGCCGATTTCCGGGTTACCGCCGGCGCCCAGGCCGCGGGTCAGCTTATCCCCAATGCGGATTCGCTGCGAGGCGGCGCTCATCAGCAGGGCCTGGGCGTCGGTATTGACCGCCACAAACTCGACCCCGCGCAGTCCTTCGGCAATCATCCGATCCACCGCATTACTGCCGCCCCCGCCCACGCCGACTACTTTAATTTGGGCAAAATTTTCCGGCTGCATCCCATAATTTGGATTTCCGTTTTTCGACATTTTGTTCTCTCCTTGTCAGAGTAAAGCCTGACCTTATAAAACTTAGGTGGCCTCATCACCCCGGTAGAAAAACTTTCAACCAGGCTGGCATCTTAAGGGAATGATTGGTTGGCTGCCGGGCTATCCGGGTCAGGTCGTGCTTAACACCCCAATTCAACAAACCCACGCTGGTAGCAAAAGCCGGGCTTTGCAGCGTGTCAACCAATCCCTGCAAATTTTGCGGCGCTCCAATCCGCACCGGCAAACCCAAAACCTCACGGGCCAGATCCCGTATGCCCGATAACTCGGCTGTACCGCCGCACAGTACCACCCCGGCCGGCAACAACCCATCGTAGCCGCTCCGTTTAATCTCCTTCAAGATCAGCTCAAAAATCTCTTCAACCCGAGCTTCAATAATTTCAGCCAAGAATTGGCGCGAAACCTGCTGCTGGCCATCTTCACCAAACACGTTGATCTTGATCATTTCTTCCGGCATGATCGGCTGCGACAGGGCATGACCATACTTTATCTTGACCTCTTCCGCCACATCAAACGGCGTCCGCAGCCCAACAGCAATATCCCGGCTGATTTGCTCCCCGCCGGTCGGCAGGACCACCGTATGCCAGATACTACCTTCGATGAAGAGAGCAATGTCGGTAGTGCCGCCGCCAATATCAACCAAAGCCACGCCCATTTCCCGCTCGATGTCGGTTAGAGCCGTTTCACCGGAGGCCAGCGGCTCTAACACCAGGGCGTCGATCTGGATGCCGGCGTTTTGCACGCAACTCACCAGATTGCGAATGGATGAGGTAGAACCGGTGACGATGTGCGCTTCTACCTCCAGCCGATAAGCCTGCATGCCCAGCGGGTCACGCACCCCGTCCTCGCCATCAACCGAATAACTCCGCGGAATGACGTGCAAAATCTCCCGATTCTGCGGAATGTCGATGGCCCGGGCGGCTTCTAAAACCCGCTCCACATCCAAGGCCCGCACGCCGCGCTCCCCCCGACTGATTGCGACCACCCCCCGGCTATTAACTGCGCTGATGTGCGCCCCGGCTAAGCCCACGTAGGCGCTGGCAATCTCATAACCGGAAGTCCGCTCGGCCAGGTGGATCGACTCCAGGACAACATTGGTCACCTCGGTCACATCCACCACCACACCCCGCCGGATACCTTTGGAGGGCATCGTCCCGACCCCAACGATGCGGGTGGCATATTGTGGGGCAGGTCCTACTTCGGCCACCAGGGTGCAGATTTTGGTAGTGCCTATATCGAGGGCGACGACTGTCTGATCCACACCTGGCCTCCCTGTGTTTGTCTACTGATGAAGCTACACTGCCCCACCCTGGCATAATTCAGGTAAGGTGTAAACTTTAGTTTAACACAATATGTAGTATTTTGCAAGCCTTTATACCACAACATCTTGTGTTTTTCCTTAAAATTCAAAAATTCCTTCGGCCAGTTTGGCAGCTCTTTTTACCCTGGCTGGCCACAATGCCCATCTTGGCTTATGGCACCACGGTATCGGACGGCGGCGCCGGCCGGGCCACGGCTGTTGAGACCGGTTCCTCTATTCGGATAACTGCATTGGGCCGGTAAACCGGTCTAAGCGGGTTGCGCATATCGAGATAGGCCGGGGTAATATTGCGCGCCTTCAAATCAGCCAGAACTGCGGTCAACACTACCAATTTGGCTTCAATCTCTTGACCATTGCCCAAAAAAACCGGCCAACCTTCAGGCGTGGCCACCGTTAAACCGTTGACCCGCGAGTATCGAATAAGCGAGATATTGGGCGCAAACCGGCGCAGCCGCTGGGTTCCTTTGATGATATTCGGGTCGATGTGCTGCCCCGGCGTCACCGGCTGCTGGTCGTCATCGATGATACGTAGCATACCCTCAATATTTTCTTTGGGCGGCACAATGGTGCCCTCGTGGTCAACCCACCAGACCGACTCACCCGTTTGCCACAACAACTCCGGCTGGCGCTCGACCACTTCAATCTTCACCCGGGCCGGCAGGGCGACGGTCACCGAGGCTGATTTGATATTGGGCACAGCCATAATCCTATTGACGACCTCAGCCGAACTAATCCAGAAAATACTCTGGCTGTCGATGCCGCTGGCCGCATAAATCTCGCCGGTTGAAACCGCCATATTGCCCTCGATTTCGGCCCCGTACACAAAAAACGCCGGCGTACTAAACAGAAAATAGGTCAGCCAAAGCAACAAGAGTAACGTCAACAGCCCGGCCAGCCTGGCCCCGTACCTCGGCCAGAAGTTAAACACCGGTATAAGCGAGATAGCCGGGCCGGACGGGGTACTCTGATAATCAATGCTCTTGATCCCCAACCGTAGTTCAGAGCGACGGCGACGACGGCGTTTTGGCTTGAACATCTCCCTACTCGGCGGTGGTTACATCAAAGGTAGTTTGCGACTGTTGCTTGTCCCGGTGCCGTTCCAGGGCCAACTCAATCAACCGGTCAATCAAGTCAGGATAAGAGAGACCACTGGCCGCCCATAATTTGGGATACATACTGATCGGCGTGAAGCCAGGCATGGTATTGAGTTCATTGATAAAGACCTCGCCAGTCTCTTTCTCCAGCAGAAAGTCACAGCGAGCCAGCCCGGCGCAATCCAGGGCCTTAAAGGCCATAATCGCCAATTGCTGGATCAACTCGGTGTGCTCCTGGCTTAGCGGCGCCGGGATCAACAATTCCGAGCTGGCATCGATGTATTTGGCAGCGTAGCTATAAAACTCACGTGATGGGATGATCTCCCCCGGCAGCGAGGCCAGCGGCTCATCGTTGCCCAATACACTCACCTCGATCTCGCGCGCCTCCAAGCCCTGCTCCACAATCAGCTTGCGGTCGTAACGGGCCGCGTCGGCCAGGCCGGCTTGCAGTTGGGCTCGATTTCTGGCTTTGTGAATGCCCACGCTGCTGCCCAGGTTAGCCGGTTTAACAAACATCGGGTAGGGCATGGCCGCCTCACACTCGGTGATGACCGCGTCCGGCTCAGCCTGCCACTCCCGGCGCAGAAAGACTCGGTGAATGACGATGGGCAGGCCATGCGCCCGAAAAATATCTTTGCAGATGGCCTTATCCATGCCGGCGGCGCTGGCCGTTACCCCCGCCCCAACATAAGGCAGGCCGATCAATTCCAAAAAGCCCTGCACCGTCCCATCTTCGCCAAAGGGGCCGTGCAGCACCGGAAAGATCACGTCCAGCGGACCGGCCTGCTCCGCCCACAAAACCAGGTTCGACATCACCTCGTGAGTGTCAACCACCGCGTCAACTTGCGCCAGGCTTTGTTCGATGACCGGATGGCCGGCCGCGGCCGCCGTCAACTGCTGGTGGATATCCCCACCCACCAGCCACTGCCCCGCTTTGGTGATCCCAATCTGAACCACCTCATATTTGGCGCGGTCAATGGCCTGCATAATGCCCCTGGCCGAAGTCAGACTGACCTCATGCTCACCGCTGCGGCCACCAAAGATAAGCCCAACCCGTAATTTTTTACCGTGTCCTTCAGAATAACCCACCATAAACCAACCAATCTAATCTTCCAACCAACCATCCAACCAACCAACCAACTAACTAACTAACTAACTAACTAACTACCAAACTCCCCCACCAACTCAATCTCTAACTCCAACTCGATCCCAAACTTCTGCTTGACGGCTGTCCGAACGGTTTGAATGAGAGCCAAAACCTCCGCTGCCGTGGCCCCCCCCAGATTTTGAAAGAAATTGGCGTGAACCGGCGAAATTTGCGCCTGTCCCTGGCGATATCCTTTCAAGCCCGCCGCCTCGATCAAGCGACCGGCGTAATCTCCCGGCGGATTCTTGAACATACTACCAATCGTGGCGCCGGGCGGCTGGCTGGCCTTGCGTCGCTGGTTGAAGGCGGCCATCCGGGCCTCAATCTCTGCCGGTGGAGCTACCTGCAATTTCAACCGGGCTTGCAACACAACCCAACGGTCTCGACCGGCCTGCCGCTTCAGGCGGGAACTCCGGTAATCGTACGCCAACCATTCCACCGCTTGCCACAACTGCTCACCACCGGGCGAGAGTAGTTCCACCTGGGCCAGGTTGTGGGCCAGGTCACTGCCGTACGCCCCGGCGTTGTTGACCACCGCGCCGCCCACTGTTCCCGGCACTCCAACGGCCCACTCCAGTCCGCTCAAACCGCGACGGGCGCAACGCCGGGCCAAACTGGGTAAGGCAACCCCACTTTCAACCGTCAACAACACCTCGGCCCCGGTTTCGACCTGCGCCACAGGCGGAAAATCGACCCGGCTGGCCCGGTTCTCGATGACCAACCCCCTGACCCCGGCGTCGCTGACCAGCACATTGGCCCCGCTACCCAGCACCAACACCGGCGCCCCATGCCGGCGAGCCAACGTAACCGCCTGGACCAACTCTGGGGCGCTCTCAACAGCCAGCCACACCTCGGCCGGCCCACCGATCCGAAAGGTGGTATGGCCGGCCAACGCTTCGTTACGCCGGGCGCGACCCCCAAATGTGATCGCCAAATCGGCCCAAAGCTGGTCAAGCTCGGCCGGCGGTCGCGGGTCGGCAGTCATGCTCAGGCCGCCGAAGAAATCTCGTCCAATTCGGCCAACTCGGCCATAATCCGCTGGAGCATCATCTGCCGCGCCGCCCGTTCTTCGACCAATCGCCTGAAATAGGCTGCCTCAGCCTCTTCGGCCGCGGTCAGCGGGCCGGATGGGTGACTCTGACTCAGCGGTTGTGTCCGCTTTCTTTCGAATTTGACCAGTTTTAATTGTCTTTCTGCCATTGAACTCTCCTCTAAGAATAGTTGGTTGGTTGACTGGTTGGTTAGTTGGTTGGCTATTCATCCAATCTAACCATCTAGCCAACTAACCCACTAATCAACTCTCAAACCAACAAATCATTCTTATCAACATTCAATTTTTTCCAAAACCCACTCGCCAACATGATAGCCGTCGCCGGCGCCCAGGGTCAGCAAGACGGCCGGGGGGGCGAGCTGTTCGACCAGATAAGCCGCCGCCTCACGCAGCGGCCCCAGGTAGCGAGCGTCCGGGTGCGTCATCCGCTGCACCAACTCACGGCTGTGGACTCGCCCCTCATCGACCTCCCGTGAGGGAAAGATGTCAACAATAATTACGTGATCGGCCAGGTCAAAGGCGGCGGCAAAATCGTCCAGCAAGGCCGCGGTCCGGCTGAAGGTATGGGGCTGAAACACAGCCCAAATTGGCCTATCCCCAAAACGGCTCCGGGCCGCGGCCAGGGTCGCTCGAACTTCGGTCGGGTGGTGAGCATAGTCGTCAATCACCGTTATCCCGTTGACTTCCCCTTTCAACTCAAAACGCCGGCGCACGCCCTTGAAGCGGCTCAGAATTTCAGCGGCCCGGTCCAACGGGATGCCCTGCTGGTGGGCCACAATCAGCCCGGCCAGGGCATTGAGCACATTGTGGACGCCGGGCAGGGACAGCGAGAAGGCTGAAGGACGCTTCGCGGGGCTGAAGGCTGAATTTGACCTTTTCGAGTCCACTTGAGCCGACGCACGCTGCTTCACCTTGAAATCGTGCCCACCTTGCCGGTTTGGTTGCAGCTCAATCGCCTGCCAGTCGTTGCCGGCCTGCAAGCCGTAGGTAATCACCCTGGCCTGAGCCTGGACCAACAGCTGGCGGACTTTAGGCTCATCACCGCAGCCGATAACGAGGCCATCAGTTGGAACCAGGCGCACAAAATCCACAAATGCCTGCTCCAACGCCTGGGGCGTGGGGAAAATATCGGGATGATCCCACTCCACCACGGTGACCACTGCCACCTGGGGCCGGAGGCCCAGAAACATATAGTCATACTCATCCGCCTCGATCACAAAAGCCTGGCCCGAACCGGCGGCGGCATTGCTGCCCAATTGGGGCACAAAACCACCCACAATATAGGTCGGCTCAAGCCCGGCCTGTTGCAGCAGAAAGGCAGTCAGGGCGGTGGTGGTGGTTTTGCCGTGCGTGCCGGCCATAGCAATCCCAACCCGCCCCTGTATCATCTGGCCCAGCCATTCGGCCCGCTTCACCACCCGCAAGCCCCGCTGTTGGGCCGCCAACAGTTCCGGGTTGCCGGCCGGAATCGCCGACGAAATGATGACGGCGTCCACATTGGCGGGTAAATTCTCAGGCCGGTGGCCGATGTAGACGGTCGCCCCCAATTCAGCCAGTCGCTCCGTAGCCGGCGACGCCTGCACATCCGAGCCGGAGATCGCATACCCTTGTTGTAAAAGTACGGTAGCAATGGCCGATAAACCCGCGCCGCCAATGCCGATGAGATGGACGTGTGACATAATCATTGATTCACGTTAAATCTTGGATCCACCAAACTTAGACTTCAAGTCTCATGACCAGTTTTCGGTTTCTTTATCTTATGCTATTTACCGCAAGAGACTATTTCTTGTCAGACCTCTTTTCCACAAAAACCGGCCCAAGGGGCTCTATATCTTTAATGTTATAAGCAGAATATCCATAAGGTATTTTTTTACTTGCGCTTATATTAAAGCCATCACGAAATTTGGCGACAAGACTGAGTCTGGTGACGAGGGCGGCTACTACAAGAATAATACTGACCAGAATGACCCCCCACGGAATCGCCGTATCCAAGATGGTAATGCTGGGCAGATCGGTCGCCTGGATCGACAGATTGGCGGCCGAGGCGCCGAAGTTGCTCGTACCAGGTAAAGTCAACTCGCTGACCGAAGCTGTGGCTACCCCCCCGGGCAAGGCCCGGCCATCCAGATATTCCCGGATCAGGTTGATAATCAAAAAACCATTGAACGCGCCCAAAAGTCCGCCTAAAAGGCTGCCTAAAACGGTCGGGGCATAATAACGCGCTGGGGATCTGCTGATATCCCGACGCAAACTGGCCCGGCTGATCAGGATGGCCAGGCCCACAAAAATAAGTAAAATAGCCAGCCAGGTATTGGGGTTGGTGGGATCAAGTCGAGGCCCCTCTGGGGGGATGTTCAAAGCCAACGATTGTTCCATAAAATCGACGAGAGTGGCGGCCAGGGAAGCGGGTAGAATTCCCCAGATTTTGTCCAACACCCAGTTGATACTGTCGGTGAAGGCAACGGCTATATCGGGCATCTGTAAAAATAACACCAAAATTCCCAGAAAAAAGGTCGTAATCGCCTCTTTCCACCACCCTTTCATAAAACCGACCAGGGCAAAAATAGCCACAAATATAAATGATAATAAGGTCCAATTAACTTCGACCACGGCAACGTACCTCCAAGATTTCTCGAGCCAACCGGGCGGCCGCGTCCGGTTTAGCCAGGCTTTGGGCAGCTCGACGCATAACCTGCAATTTGTCTGGATTGGTCAGCAAGTCAATCACTGTTTCTGACAACTGCGTCTCCACATCGGCATCGTTGATCACAACAGCGGCCTGCCGGCGGGCCAGAAAATCGGCGTTCACATACTGATGAGCGCCGGCATACGGGTAAGGCACTAAAATGGCCGGCAGACCCACTGCTGGAAACTCGCCCAGGGTACTGGCCCCGGCCCTTGAAACGACCAGATCGGCCGCCCACAACGCGGCGACCATCTCTTCGTGCAAATAGGCCGACAGGTGATAGCGGTCCTGTAGCTGCGGGGGCAGCTCGGCTCGCCGGGCCTGCACCCAGTCAACATCCAGGTTGCCGCTGACATGCACCACCTGGCTCACCGCCAGGTAGGCTTCAAGCCGGCCGGCTACCGCCCGGTTGAGACTGCGCGCCCCCCGGCTGCCGCCAAAAACCAGCAGCACCGGCAACTCGTCGGTTAAACCTAACTGCTGCCGGGCGGCCGCCTTCACTTCAACCTGACTCTGGCCGTTGGCCGGCCTGGCCAGCTCCGGCCTGACCGGATAACCGGTCACCACGGTCAAGCCGGGCTTGAAAAAAGCCTGAGCCTCCACCGCCGTTACCGCGACCCGCTCGGCCAGGCGAGCCAAAAATTTGATGGCCAGGCCCGGCCGGATGTCGGGCAAATAGATGACAATCGGCACTCCGGCTCGGCTGGCGGCCAAGGCCACCGGCACACAAACGTAACCACCGGTCACAAAGAGCGCATCAGGCTTGAAGCCGGCCATTATCCGCCGGCTTTGCCAATAGCCTCGTCCCAGCGTCCAGAGGCTGTACAACGCTGCCAGCGGATTTTTGCCGCGCAACCCCACGGCCGCAATTGACTCAAAGGTTAAACCGGCCCGTTCGACCAGGGCTTGCTCCATTCCGCCCACGCTACCAACCCAGCGGATTTCCATCGGCTCAGGCTGTCGCCTTAGCTCGGCTACGACGGCCAGAGCCGGATAGACGTGCCCCCCGGTTCCGCCGCCGGAGATGATCAACCTCACCTTGCTCCTTCTCCTGGGAGTCATCCGGCATGGTGCGCCGCGACACGGCCAGCAGCAGACCAACGCCGGCCAGGCTGATCACCAGGGATGAACCACCAAAACTGATAAACGGCAAGGGAATGCCGGTAAAAGGTAAACTGGCCGTTACGACTCCGATGTTGATGATCGTTTGAAAAATCAGGTTACAGGTGATCCCGGAAGCCAGCACCGTCCCAAAAGCATCGGGCGCGGTCAGAGCAATCCGAAAACCACGATAGGCCAGAAAGGCAAATAATCCAATCACCACCAGCGCCCCAATCAAGCCCAGTTCCTCACCCAAAATGGCAAAAATGCCATCGGTGTGAGAGGCCGGAATGTATCCAAATTTCTGGCGGCTGGCCCCCAGTCCCAGGCCGGTCAATCCGCCTGACCCCAGGGCGATCAAAATCTGGCGGATCTGGTAACCATTGCCTAACGGGTCGCTATTGAGCGGGTCAAGAAAGGCCGTCAGGCGAGCCATGCGGTAGGATGAGCGCGTAATCAGCAGATAAAGGGTGGCGCCGCCCAAAATCCCGCTGAGCAAAATCTGCCACAGATTTCCGCCGGCAATAAAGAACATGGCCAAAGCGGTCGATGCAATCAAAACCGCGGTGCCCAGGTCTCGTTGCAGCACAATCAGGCCGGTAATCACTCCCAGCAGAATGGCAAACGGAATAAGCCCATAACTCACCTTCCGAATTTGCTCCCCTTTTGACGACAGCCAATCGGCAATATAGATGATAATCGCCAGTTTGCTCAATTCTGACGGTTGAATGGAACCGTTAAACAACCAACGCTGACCGCCAAAGCGTTCATCGCCAAAGACCAGCACCAGCACCAACAAGAGCAGGGTCAAGGCCAGCAACGGGATGGAAAAACGCCGCCAGGTGTGGTACTCGATCCGGGCAAAAATGATCAGGGCCAATGTACCAACCCCCAGCCATAGCAGTTGGCGGATGAAGTAATAAGTCGGCTGCCCGTGCAGTTGATAGCCCAGGGCAAACGTGGCGCTATAAATCATCATCAGACCCACCGTAGCCAGCGCGGCCGTGGTGATGATGAGCAAATAATCATATTTGTGCAGCTCTTCAGCTTTGGACTTACTCATCTGGCAACTGTAAAACTAATTCTTTGAACCGTTCGCCCCGTTCGGCAAAATCCTGAAAAGTATCGTAGCTGGCGCAACCCGGCGCGAGCAGCACAACCTCACCCGGCCGGGCCACTTCTGCCGCCAGTTTCACGGCTGCGGCCAGGTCGGTACAGCGATGAAGGACACTGCCGGTTGTGGCAATTTCCGGCTTGACCCGCTTGAGCGCCCTGGCGATAAGCTCGGCTGCTTCGCCAAACAAGATCACCTGGCGCGTCTTTCGCCAAATCAGGCGGGCGGCTTCGTCCCAGGGGAGATGTTTGTCACGTCCCCCGGCCAACAGCACAATCGGCTCGTCAAAAGAGTGGAGTGCCGCCATCAGTCGCTCCGGACTGGTGGCAATGCTGTCGTTGTAGAAGCTGACCCCATGACGTTCCCGGACTAGCTGCAGGCGGTGCGCCACCCCGCTGAAGGTAGCGACCACCTGGCGCATAGCCGTAATCGAGGCGCCGGCTTGCCAGGCAATTAAGCAGGCCGCCAGGACATTGTAGAGATTATGGCGTCCTCTCAATCTTATTTCCGACCGGCCAACCACCGGCCGGTAGCGACCATCCTGGTCCAATAACACCACCTGCTCATCCGCCAGACTGGCCCCACCCGGCATTTGCGCCTCCAGGCTGAACCAGCGGGTCTTGCCCCGAAATTGGTAGCCGATGGTCCGGGTCAAATCGTTGTCAAGGTTCATCACGAGCACATCCTGATCGTTCTGATAATCAATCAAGGCTCGTTTGGCCCGCACATAATGCTTCATCGTCGGATGGCGGTCCAGATGATTGGGCGTGATGTTGAGAATGGCGCTAATCGGTGGACTCCAACTGGCCAATAACTCCGCTATGGCAGCCCTGGTAGCACCGGCCAGGTGATCGAGGCTGGCCGCCTGATTAAGTTGGGCATGAAAATATTCCAATTGAAAACTGCTCAACTCCATCACCACAATATCGTCAGGCTTGATCTGGTCAACCAACCCAATCAGGGGCTGGCCAATATTGCCGCCAACCCAGGTGGTTCGGTCGGAGCGGTCGGCTTGTAGAATCCGGCCAACCAGGGTCGTGGTGGTGGTTTTGCCGCTGGAGCCGGTAATCCCCACAATTGGGGCCGGACAAAGATGGCAAAACAAACGGCTTTCCGTGCTCAAGGGCAGGCGGCGAGCTCTGGCCTGGTTCAGAAAAGGGCTTTCCAGGGGAATACCAGGGCTAACAAACAGGATATCGGTTTGTTCCAGAAGCCCAAGCGGGTGCTCACCTAACACCAGGGTTACCCCAGCCTGCTCGAGCATAGCCGGCAGCGCGCCCAATTTGGGGGCAGTTTGCAAGTCGGTGGCGGTGACGGCCAGGCCGTGCCCGGCCAGGTAGGTAGCCAGGGCAGAGCCTTCGCGCCCCAGGCCCACCACCAGCACCCGTAAGCCTGATAATGCGCTAATATCCACCATATCTGGTTATTGATCGGCCCTCGCTACGGTTAGGCAGCCAATTCCTGCGGCTGAAGCCAACGCCTTTCCG
The DNA here is from genome assembly GCA_964398055.1 of uncultured Caldilineaceae bacterium. Classification (GTDB taxonomy): domain Bacteria; phylum Chloroflexota; class Anaerolineae; order 4572-78; family J111; genus CAYNLK01. The sequence goes on along the minus strand of CAYNLK010000006.1, from coordinate 174,934 downwards.
TTTTTTCTTCCACCACCTCAGGCAGGAGCAAATCGTTGGCCAAAATAGCCCGGACTACCTCATCCAGGGTTGTCAACAGCTCACCGGCCTTGTTGCGGTAGTGGCGGGTACCCCTGGTCAGGGCCTCGTCGATCTGGGCCACCAGTTCCAGAGCAGCATAGTAGGTGGTTTCTCGCTCGTTTGCCGACGGCGCCATCACTAACTCCGGGTAGACACGACCATTGTTGCTGCGGATTTTAGTATGTTTCTTAGGGTGTGCCATTTTGGTAAACCTCCTCATAATTGTAAATAAGAATTAAGCCTTGTTCATAGATAGTGACCTTCTGGAACAATCGCAACGGTATCAGCAGACCGACACCTCCTTCCTCAAATCATCGCCAGCGCAATCCCCAACATAGCCGACAAAATACCCACCAGCCAAAAACGTTGAGTTACGTGGGTTTCAGACCAACCCAACAGTTCAAAATGATGGTGCAGCGGACTCATCTTGAACAGTCGTTTGCCGCCGGTTAACTTAAAATAACCGACCTGCAGAATAACCGAAAGGGCCTCGGCCATAAAAACAAAGCCTACCACGGGTAATAATAACCACTGCCCGGTCATCAAGGCAACGACCGCCAGCGTTGCTCCCAGAGCCAGCGAGCCGGTATCGCCCATAAACAGCTCAGCCGGGTAGGCGTTGTACCACAAAAAGGCCAGAATAGCGCCAACAACCGTGAAAGCAAAGGCCACCAGCCAGATTTGACCCTGCAACAAGGCGATGACGCCGTAGGCGCTAAAAGCCACCGCGGCGATACTGCCGGCCAGGCCATCCAGGCCATCGGTCAGATTCACCGCATTCGATGTACCAACGATGATGAACATCGCAATCGGAATATAGAGCCAGCCGATGTCGATTTTCTCGGCGACGCCCGGAATAGCGATACTCCGCAATTCAAGCGCATAGTGCAGAAAAAGGGCGGTAATGAGCGAAAATATGAACTGCCAGAGAAACTTGTAACGCCCTAATAAGCCGGTTGTAATCACCTTAACCCCCATCAAGTCGTCGATTGCGCCGAGCGTGCCAAAAGCAATCATCGCCGCCATTGGGACCAAAATGGAACGCCCAATCAGGTTGAAGCCCAACAAATTGGCAATATTCAGAATACCGGTGATCAACAAGACTGGGATCAAAATCATCAACCCTCCCATGGTGGGCGTCCCTGTTTTGACCTGATGCGTACTTGGCCCTTCAATGCGAATCCCTTTGCCAATTTTTAAGCTTCTCAATAAATTAATTAATGGGCGTCCCCAAATAACGGCCAGTAAAAATGTAATGGTACCTAATGCCAGCGAGTAAGCCATAGACCGAGTCCGCGAGTCTGCCTTTGGGCCAATCTAAGATGGGTTCGCTTTCATTTGCGACTACGCTCAGGCGTAGCCGCCCGGCCAATCAGGGCCAGAGCCGACACAATTTCATCCAACTTCTGGGCATTGGAACCTTTGATGAGCACCACATCATCCGGCCCCAAGGCAGTTTCAAGATAAGCGATGGTGGCCTGATTATCGGCCATCTCCAGAATCGAGGTCGGCGGCAGGCCACAGGCCCGGGCTTCCTCGGCCACAAATTTGGCCCGTTGGCCGATCACAATCAACAGGTCAACCACGGCCGCGGCCCGGCAGCCCACCTTGCGATGGCCCTCTTCCTCGTAGCTGCCCAGTTCCAGCATATCACCCAGCACGGCAATCTTGCGCGGAACATTGAGATCATCCAGTAAGTTCAGCGCGGCAATAGTTGAGACGGGACTGGCATTGTAGGTGTCGTCCAGCAGGGTCGAGCCGTGTGGCCCCGGTACCGCCACCAGCCGCAACTGGGTTCGACCCGGCAGCGTTTGCAAACCGGTCACAATCTCTTCCCAGGCTAACCCCTCGATCAAACCGACCAGCGCCGCCCGTAAGGCGGTATGAACACTGTGCCGTCCCAGCAGCGGCACCCGGGCGTGAATTTCCTCGTCCTGATAATGGAAGACAAAGCGGATACCTTCCAGGCCGGCGCTTTCAACGTCGCTGGCCCATAAATCCGCTTCCGGCGACAAACCGTAGGTCATCACCCGGGCTTTGGTTTGCCGGGCCATCGGTCGTACCAGCGGATCATCGTAATTGAGCACTGCCACGCCGCCCTGGTCCATGGTGGCAGCCGCCGCCGGCAAAGCCTGAACCAGCTCGGTTTTGGCCTGCACTATCCGCTCCATCGTGCCCAGGCGTTCCAGATGGGTTGGCCCGATATTGGTGACAACCCCGACCTGAGGTTGGGCCAACCGGCACAACAGGGCGATCTCACCGACATCGTACATGCCCATCTCCAGCACAACTTGCTCATGAGCCTCGTTGAGCGCCAACAAGGTCAGCGGCAGGCCGATTTCGTTGTTAAGGTTGCCCTCGTTTTTGAGCGTGTTATAGCGGGTTGAGAGCACGTTCCAGATCAACTCTTTGGTGGTGCTTTTGCCCACACTACCGGTAATGCCGATGACGCGGGGCTTGAACTTTTGCCGCCAAAACGCGGCCAACTGCTGCAACCCGGCCAGGCTATCGGCTACATGCAAACAAATTGGCAGTTGCGAGTCTGAGATAACTTGGGCCAATTGCTCGACCACCCGATTGTCAATCTGAATCGTCCGTTCAGGCGGGCAAACCTCGACTGGTCGATGGACCAACACCGCAATCGCGCCCCGCTGAAATGCCTCCGCCACAAAATCATGGCCGTCTACCCGACCGCCGGGCAGGGCCACAAATAGCGAACCTGGGCCGGCCTGCCGGGAGTCGATGACGACCGCCTTGATTGCCTGGGGCGCTTCGATACGTTTACCGGTGAGACCTTCAATTACGTCGGCCAGAGTTAAATCAGTCATAGTAAAGATGAGTTTTGAATTTTGACTTTTCAGATATGAGTTATCAGTGACCATCGACTACCGACTACCGACTACCGACTACTGATCACTGATCACTGATCACTCCTCACTGATTCTGCGCTAAGCGAACCTCATCGGGCGGGATATCCAGCAGCACCACCAATCGTTCGGCAATCCGTCGAAAGGTGGGGCCAGCCGTGGTATTGCCCCAACGCGAGCTGGTTGGCCGGTCAATAATAACCAGTACAAGCACCTGCGGGTTATCTGCGGGGAAATAGCCCACAATAGAAGCCAGGGTCAGGGTGGGGTGGTAGCCGCCCGGTACCGGGATTTCGGCCGTACCGGTTTTGGCGGCGATGCGATACCCGGGCAAAAGGGCCTCTGAATTGGCTCGTTCCTGGGCCGCCACCAGCATATCGGTCAACGTTCTGGCTGTTTCACTCGAGATGGCTCGCCGGACCACGGTGGGCTGCACCTCAACCTCACGCTCACCCTCAACCAGCCGCTGCACCACATAGGGTTTCATCAACAGGCCATCGTTAGCCACAGCGCCTACGGCAATCGCAATCTGCACGGGCGTTACCGCAATGCCTTGCCCAAATGAGTTGGTACCCAGATCACTTTGGTACCAGTTGGCGTCTCGAGGCGTTTTCAATGTGCCGGGACCTTCACTACCCAAATCGATTTCGGTCAAATGGCCAAAACCAAAGCGTTTGACATAGGTATAAAACCGGTCCTTGCCCAGCGCCGTGGCCACCTGAGCAATCCCAACGTTCAGACTTTTGGCCAGCACCTCGGTCATATCCACATTGCCGTGTCCCTGCCGGTCCCAGTTGTAGATAACCCGGCCGCCTACTTCCATGTAACCGGCGTCATAGATGATCGTACCGGGGCTGACTACCCCGGCATCCAGACCGGCAGCCATGGTGATGATCTTAAAAACCGAACCGGGTTCATACTGCTCACTCACGTTCGGGTCAAAGAATAGACTTTCAGGACTGGCGCTGTAGTTATTGGGGTCATACCTAGGGTAATTGGCCATCCCCAATATGGCCCCGGTTCTCGGATCTAACACAACAACCGATCCTCGCTGCGCCCCGTACTTAATGACCGCCTGTTCAACCTCGGACTCAAGCAGATATTGAATGTTTCGATCGATGGTCAGGTAGAGGATGGCGCCGCTCACCGGCGGCACAAAATGGCTTACCCCCAACGGAATAATCTCGCCAAAGGGGCTGCGCTCTCCGGTACGCAAACCGGCTTTACCGCGCAGCAAACTATCGTAATAGCCTTCTACCCCATAGAAACCATTACCGTTGCTGTTAACAAACCCCAACAAGTGGGCAGCCATATCTCCTTCCGGGTAGACTCGACGGGGCCGCGGCTCCACCTGGAGTCCCACAATGTCCCACTCTAGCAACTTTTCCGCCGTCGCCTGGGACAGTCTCCGCGCAATCGGAGTCCAGGCGGTCTTGCTGGCCAGAGTTGCCGCCAATTTGTCGCGCGAAATATCCAGCAGCCCTGAGAGACGGTCGGCGGTAGCATAAGGATCACTGATGATTTTGGGGCTGGCCGATAGATCGTATTCGATGATATCCGCCGCCAACAAATGCCCATGACGGTCTCGGATTTCACCACGCCGCGGCGGAATGATCAATTCATCCTGGTGCTCGGCTTCGGCCAGAGCCACAAATTGGTAATGTTCGATAATCTGCCAGCGAATTAGCTGGCTGATCAATACCACCCCGGCCGCACATAGAATAGCCATCACCGTATATATTCTATAATGGGAACGATCTGCCGTCTTCACCATAATAAATCAGTCAATCTGCGAATAGCGAATAACGAATAGCGAATAGCGAATAGCGAATAGCGAATAACGAATAGCGAATAGCGAATAGCGAATAGCGAAACCCTTCGATGAAAACCACTGAGCCTCAACCCAGATAACCATCGCCCTTCTTCACAATTCATCATTCACTATTCAGCCTTAATCCTTCACCACTACCGTCCGCCCTTCCAGCCAGGCCGCAAAACTATCCAACAAATCTACCCACCAGGCCGAGGAAACGGGTTTGCTGGGAAAAACTTCTAATGGCTCTCGACTATGAAAAATGTTATTGGTTGCGAAATCTTCCTCCGCTAACGCCAGCGGATAATTCGGAATCGCCAGATAACGAACATCATTGGTGGGTTGAAAACCCAGTTCGCGTGCCCGCTGCTCAACCCGGGGTAGAGCCTCCAACTGGGCAATCTGCAAGCCCAACGTCGCGTTTTGATTTCTGAGATGGTCCAACTCCAGGCGAAGTTCGTCAATACGATAACTAGTCGCAGTGACAGCGCTGGCTTGCGTCAGGTATAGCCAACCGACCAGGCTAAACGTACCCAAAATCAGTAGGAACCCTAACGCAGCCTTGCTATCAAGCTGCCACGGCAGCCGGCGGATGACATTGGCCGGTCGCAGACTAATCATCGTATTACTTGACATAATATTATACCTCTATTGACTCAACGACCCGCAGCTTTGCGCTGCGGGCCCTTGGATTTGCATTCACCTCAGCCAAACTAGGCATTATTGGTCTTTTGGTTATAATACGTATAGTAGCTTTATGTCTACACGTACAAACGGGTTGGTCCGGCGGACAGATACAATCTTGAGCTTCTTGCCTGAAATATTGTTTAACAATCCGATCTTCTAGCGAATGAAAAGTGATGACGGCCAGCCGGCCGCCCGGCTTCAGTAATTGGATTGCCTGGGGTAAGGCCCGTTCCAGAGCGCCCAGTTCATCATTCACCGCAATCCGCAGCGCCTGAAAAGTTCTGGTGGCCGGATGGATTTTAGCTTGACGACCTCCCCTCCCCTTGCCGGGGGCAAACGGAACGGCTTTTTGGATTATCTCGGCCAACTGGCCGGTGCGCCGGATTGGGCGAGCTTTGACAATGGCCCGGGCGATCCGCCGGCTGTAGCGTTCTTCACCGTACCGAAAGATCAAGTCGGCCAGCTCCGTCTCGCCAAGCCGGTTCACCAGATCGGCGGCCGTGACACCGCCGGTATCATCCATCCGCATATCGAGCGGGCCGTCAACCTGAAAAGAGAAGCCTCGCTCGGCCTGATCCAGTTGCATTGACGAGACGCCCAGGTCAAGTAAAATGCCATCGGCGGGCGGGAGTTGAGATTGGCTGGCTACCTGACTTAACCGGTCAAAATTGGCATGCAGGAGGTGAACCCGGTCGCCGAACTCGGCTAAGGAATGTTTGGCGACTTCTAAAGCGTGTTGATCCTGATCTAAACCGAATAACTCGCCATCCGGCGAGGTAGCCTTTAGAATGGCTGCGGCGTGCCCGCCTGCGCCGACAGTGCCGTCGATATAAATCCCGCCAGGACTGGGCTGCAACAACTCTATGACTTCGTTTAAAAGAACAGCTTGATGCACTTAGATGCCCAGTTCTTCCAACTGGGACACGAAGGCATCAGGATCCCCCTCAACTTCAGCCAGAATCGCACCCCACCGATCCGGACTCCAGATTTCAACCCGGTTATTGGTCCCGGTGACAACGGTATCACTATCAATTCCGGCATAGGCCCGTAAGTTCTGGGGGATCAAAATCCGGCCCTGCCGGTCAGGAATCGAGTCGTATGCGCTTGAAAACATGAAGCGGGTAAAGTTGCGGGCATTCCGGTTTGTTGTGGGTAATTGGGAGATCTTCTCGGTCAGCTTTTCCCACTCTGACCGGCCAAAGGCCCACAGACAGCCGTCAAGGCCGCGGGTGATGACCACCCCGCTCTCCAATTCATCGCGAAATTTGGACGGGATAGTCAGGCGGCCTTTACTATCAAGGGTGTGTTCAAATGCGCCTAAAAACATGATCAGCGTGCCATTGGCCGGGGTGGGTAAAAGTGCCCCACTTGGGGGTATAGAACAGGTGTTCTATCACCACTTCTCCCCACTTTAACCCACAATCTACCACATTATAGCGTACTTTCTCCCACCTGTCTAGTCGGGTAAGGAAATTTTTAAGGTTGGGTTTTGTTCAGGTTGCCTGGCGGTTATTCAACCTGCTTATCTGAACCCCACTTTGCGGCTGAAATCGAAGTGGGCTATAATGAGCCAGCACGGGGGTGCAAACACTGCCACCCTCTTTTTTATGTAAGGAGTGGGCACGCGCCAGGGCAAACTAGCGCGGTTGACCATCTAATTTTCCGTCCCAACTCTTGCCCGGAATTGCGCCCAAATTGGGGCCAGAGGACAAGGTCCATTTACAGGAGAAACTGCGTGCGAGCATTAATCACTGGCATCACCGGTTTTGCCGGCGGCCATCTGGCCCAGACTCTATTGGACCGTGGTGACGAGGTCTTTGGCGTGGCGCGCGACCAGGGAGTCGGCCTGTCGCATCTCAATCAAGAAATCACCCCGGTTATCGCCGACCTGCAAGATGCCGAAGTCGTCAACGGTTTATTGGCCGACTATTGCCCGGAGGCCATCTACCACCTGGCCGGGCAAGCTTTTGTCCCCACTGCCTGGGCTAACCCGTGGGCTACGCTGGAGAATAATATCCGGCCCCAGCTTAATATCTTGCAGGCTATGGTCAAACAAAAATCCAGAGCTCGTCTCTTGATTGTTGCTTCCAACCAGGTGTACGGGCCGGTGACCCAGGACCAGTTGCCGGTAAAAGAAGAGACCCCGCTGCGGCCGGACAATCCTTACGGCGTCAGCAAGGTTGTTCAAGACATTTTGGGACTGCAATACTTTCTGAGTCACGGCGTTGACGTGCTGCGCGTGCGCGCCTTCAACCATATCGGCCCGCGCCAAAATCCGGTGTTTGTGGCGGCCTCCTTCGCCCGGCAAATTGCCCAGATTGAAGCCGGGCTGACCGAACCGGTCATCCGGGTGGGCAACCTGGCGGCCAAACGGGATTTCACCGACGTCGTCGACGTGATGCGGGCCTACGCCTTGTTGGTCGAATATGGCGAGCCGGGGGAGGCTTACAATGTCGGCACTGGCCAGGCTCACTCGATTCGCTATCTGCTCGAGGTGCTGCTCAGCTACACCAATGTTGATATCAGCATTGAGCCGGATGAAAGCCGGATGCGGCCGTCTGACATCTCCATCATCTATGCCGATAACAGCAAATTGAAGTCGAAAACCGGTTGGGCGCCAACCGTACCCTTCGAAGAGAGTTTGAAGCGCGTTCTGGATTATTGGCGCGCCGAAGTTCAGCAATAAGCTACGGAGATTTGGTTTATGAGCCAGAAAACAGCCCTGATTACGGGCATTACCGGCCAGGATGGTTCTTATCTGGCCGACTTTTTGTTGGAGCAAGGTTACAAAGTAGTCGGCATGGTCCGGCGCAGCAGCACCGTCAATTTTGACCGGATTGCCCATCTGCAGGAAATGGAAGCCCTGGAAATTGTCCAGGGCGATCTGTTGGATCAGATGTCGCTCATTGATATTTTGCGCGAAACCAAGCCGGACGAAGTCTACAACCTGGCCGCCCAATCCTTTGTGCCGACCTCGTGGCGGCAGCCGGTGCTGACCGGTGAATTTACCGCTCTGGGCGTCACCCGGATGCTCGATGCCATCCGCATCGTCAACCCGGAGATCCGCTTCTACCAGGCTTCCAGCAGCGAGATGTTTGGCAAAGTGCGCGAAGTGCCCCAAAATGAGAATACCCCCTTCTATCCACGCAGCCCTTACGGGGTGGCCAAGGTTTACGGCCATTGGATTACGGTCAATTACCGCGAAAGTTACAATCTGTTTGCCTGCTCCGGCATCCTTTTCAACCACGAAAGCCCCCGCCGCGGCTTAGAGTTCGTTACCCACAAAGTTACCTATGGCGCGGCCCGCATCAAGATGGGCCTGGCCGACGAGCTACGGCTGGGCAATCTGTCAGCCCGGCGAGATTGGGGCTATGCCGGTGACTATGTGCGGGCTATGTGGCTGATGCTGCAGCAGGATGAGCCGGACGATTACGTCATCGCCACGGGTGAAACCCACTCGGTTCGCCGCCTGTGCGAAGTGGCCTTTACTTATCTGGGGTTGAATTACGAAGATTACGTGGTCGTCGATGAGCGCTTCTATCGCCCGGCCGAAGTCGATTTGCTGATCGGTGACGCCAGCAAAGCCCGGACCAAGCTAGGGTGGGAGCCGCAAGTAAATTTTGAAAGTTTAATTGCCATGATGGTCGAGGCCGACCTGGAGGCCCTGCGCAACGAGAAATAGCGGGTTGTGGGTTTTGATGATGAAAGAGGCCGGGGAGTCGCCTGGCTTCTTTTATTTTCCGGTCCGCTGACCGCTGAGGATAGACCGCTCACCGCACCTGCAAGGATGATTGACATCATCCTCCACCGCGGCTATGATATCGTCTTTATAGATAACTCGATCCGTGCTGCCACCCAAACCAAGGAGCAAATTATGACTATCGACAGTCGGCCCCATCCGGCGGGGGCCTCCTCGACCCAGATGGCCGAATCGCTTACACCGGCCAAATCGTCAACTTCGGCCGGAATTAATCGCTGGTTTGAGCGCCACTGGCTGTTTACGCTCAACGCGGCCTGGGGAATTTTTGTGATCTTGCCCTGGTTTGCCCCCGTTTTTATGGTTCTGGGTCTCACCTGGCCAGGCCGGGCGCTCTATTTCATCTACAACTTTTTCTGTCACCAACTGCCGGAGCGCTCCTGGTTTCTGTTCGGACCGCACTTTAGCTACACCCAGGCCCAAATCGCCGCGGCTTTGGGTGTGCCCCTGGAGACCATCAGCAATGAGTTGATTCGCCGTCAATTCATCGGCACAACCGAACTGGGCTGGAAGGTGGCCTGGTCTGACCGGATGGTGGCGATGTACACCAGCATCTTTATTTTTGGGCTAATTTATGCCCTGCTGCGGCAGCGCGGCAGCGCCATAAAAGGGATAACCTGGCGGCTCTTCGTCATCTTCATTCTGCCGATGGGCCTTGATGGGACCACCCACCTGATCAACGACGCCTTGCGCCTGGATTTTCGCCAAACCAACCAGTGGGCGGTCACGCTGACCGGCGGCCTCTTGCCGGCCAGTTTCTCCGCCGGCGACATGTTCGGTTCGCTCAACTCGCTGCTGCGGCTGGCGAGCGGCCTTCTATTTGGTTTCGGTGTGGTGGCTTTTGTTTGGCCGTTACTGGAACGAGAATTTTCATCGCCCAACCGGCAGAGCTAGTCGGAGCAGGTGATCGGCCAAAACTCTACCGGCGACCGGCTCGATGCGCTCCTGTGCGCCCTGCAAGCTGCCTGGGCCTATTTGCAGTCAGACCGGCGCTACGGCATTCCACTCGATTGTGATCTCGCCGAAGGTTGGATTATTGACCCCAACTTGCGCTTAGAATAGTCCTCAACCCACCCGCCACCACATTCATCCCAAGTTTATAGAATTAATACGTACAATACATTGACAAATTATAGACAATATGATATAGTGATTTTGCGAACAATCACTTGGTCAAACCACGCAACCAACAAACTGAGGAGGCCCTTATGGAGCTATTCGCCTCACCCTTGAAACAGGCTGACCATGAGCCGGCAACTTTGCCCGGCTCGGCCCTGGTCCGGCTGGAAAACGTCACCAAATCTTACACCGAGGGCAAACAGAGCCGGATTATTCTGGATAATCTCAACGTCTCGTTTAACCGCGGCGAATTCATCCTCCTGCTCGGCCATAGCGGTTCCGGCAAGAGCACCCTGCTCAACCTGATCAGCGGCATCGACGCGCCCGACCACGGCGACATTTTCGTCAATAACGTCGCCATCAACCGGCTGAGCGAGCGCCAGCGGACCCTGTTCCGCCGCGAACATATCGGCTTCATCTTCCAATTCTTCAACCTCATCCCCACCCTGACCGTCTACGAGAATGTGACCCTGGCCCTGCAACTCAATGGCGGGGTAACGCCGGTTAAAGCGCAGGAGATCGAACAACTACTGCAACAAGTTGGCTTGAGCCACCGCCAGCAGGCCTTTCCTGACCGCCTCTCCGGCGGCGAGCAGCAGCGGGTCGCCATTCTGCGGGCCGTCGCTCACCACCCCACCCTGCTCCTGGCCGACGAGCCGACCGGCAATCTGGATGAAGAGACCGGCCAGACTATCCTGCAACTCCTGCTCGATTTGACCCGCCAGACCGGCAAAACGTTGATTATGGCCAGCCACAACCCGGAGATCATCCCCCTGGCCAACAAAGTCTATCGGATCAAAAACGGTGATTTGATTTTGAGCGAAAGATGACAAAACCGTCTCATTTCACCCTGATGGCCCTGCGCCACAGCGCCAAACATCCCTTGCAGAGTCTGTTGCTGGTTTTGGGTGTGGCGCTGGGGGTGGCCATGATCGTAGCTATTGACCTGGCTAACAGCAGCGCCAGCCAGGCCTTTGCCCTCTCCACCGACAGCATCGTCGGCAAGGCCACCCACCAGCTTGTCTCGGCCTCAAACCGGCTGCCGTCGTCATTGTACCGGGAGTTACGCCTGGAATTGGGGCTAGCGGAAGTTGCTCCGGTGGTGACCGGCCTGGTAGTGTTGGCAGAGGCCGGCGAGCTGCCGCTCCAACTGCTGGGCGTCGATCCGTTTGCCGAAGCGCCTTTCAGAAACTACCTGGGCGATGGGGCCGGCGGCCTGTCTACCGAAGCGCTGATTGAACTACTCAGCCAACCCAACACCATCTTGCTCTCCCAAAGCCTCGGCGAGCAATACCAACTGACCCCGGGCCAGACCCTAACCTTGTTGGCCGATGGTCAACAGAAACCGGTCAAGCTGGTCGGCCTGCTGCAAACCAGCGATGACCTCAGTCGCCGGGCTTTGAACGGCCTCATCCTCAGCGACATCAGCACGGCCCAGGAGCTGTTGGGGCAGGTTGGCTATCTCAGCCATATCGACCTGATTTTGCCAGCCGAAGTTGACCCCCAACCCATCATCGACCGCCTGCCCACCGGAGTCCGCTTGCAGCCGGCGACCCTGCGCAACGAAACGGTCAACCAGATGACCGCCGCCTTTGAGCTGAATCTCACTGCCCTGAGCCTGTTGGCCTTGATCGTGGGCATATTTTTGATCTACAACACCATCAGCTTCTCGGTGGTGCAACGGCGACCGGTGCTGGGCACGCTGCGCTGCCTGGGCGTGACCCGCGGCGAAATCTTTGGCCTGGTGCTGACCGAGGCGCTGGCGCTGGGCGCCCTGGGCGCGGTCATCGGCCTGGGGTTGGGCATCCTGCTGGGGCGCGGGCTGGTTGGCCTGGTGACCCAAACGATCAATGACCTCTACTTTACCCTGACCGTCCGGGCCGTGTCGCTCTCGCCGTGGACGCTTTACAAGGGGCTGCTGGCCGGCCTGGCTGCCAGCCTGCTGGCCGCGTTCATCCCGGCCCTGGAAGCGACCACAACACCGCCCAGCAGCACCCTCAAGCGCTCCGAGCAGGAAAGCCGGCTGCAAAAATTGATCCCCGGTTTATCCATTGCCGGAGTGGTGATGATCGCGGGCGGCTGGTTATTACTCCGTTACTCCAGCCAGGCGCTGGGCCTTAGTTTTACGGCGCTGTTCATCATCCTGCTGGGCGCGGCCCTGCTGACTCCCCTGGCGACCCAACGGCTGATGGGGCTGCTCCGCCCCCTGACCGGCCGGAGTTTTGGCCTGGTCGGTACGATGGCCCCGCGGGACATCACCCGGTCGCTCAGCCGCACCTCGGTGACCATCGCCGCGCTGATGCTGGCCGTCACGGTCATCATCGGCGTGAGCGTGATGATCGACTCCTTCCGCCACACCATTGTCATCTGGCTGGACCAGGTACTGGTCGCCGACATCTACGTCAGTCCGGCCGGCCAGGAATTGCGCCTGGCCGGCGAGATCGACCCGGCCTTCATCGAGGAGGCCCGCCAAATCGAGGGCGTGACCTACGTCTCGTTGTTGCGCACTGCCCAGGTATTTTCGGCCAACTACGGCGAGGTCGAGGTGCGGGCCTTTAGCCCCCAACCCAATGAAGCAAATCGGCCGCTGCTGTGGGCTATGGGCAACCCGGCTGAGCTATATGCCGCTCTCGATCAGGGCGCGGTGATGGTTTCGGAGGTATTTGCCCGGCGCAATGGTCTGCCCCTTGACCAGCCCTCCGAATTGACTCTGGTCACCGACCGGGGGCCGCAATCTTTTCCGGTCGCCGGCATCTTTTACGACTACGCCGCCCCGGAAACAGGCTATGTGTTGATGCGGCTGGCCGCCTATCGCCGCCACTGGCAAGATGAGGGCGTGTCGAACATTGGCTTGTTCCTGGCGCCCGGGCTGGCGCCCCAAGCCGACGAGATGGCCCGCCGCTTGCAAGCTGAATTTGCCGGCCGCTACAGCCTGGCCGTCGACTCGAATCGGGGCATCAAAGAGAATGCCCTGGAGGTGTTCGACCGGACGTTTACCATCACTGCGGCGCTGCGGCTGCTGGCGACGGTCGTCGCCTTCATCGGCGTGTTAAGCACCCTGATGGCGCTGCAACTGGAACGAACGCGGGAACTCGGGACGCTGCGGGCCAACGGCATGAGCATTCCCCAACTGTGGAACAAGACGCTGCTGGAGACGGCCCTGATGGGGCTGACCGCCGGTCTGATGTCGCTGCCGGTGGGCCTGGCTCTGGCAATCATCCTGATCTATGTCATCAACCTGCGCTCCTTCGGCTGGTCGCTCCAGTTAAGCCTCAATCCGGCCATTTTCCTGATGGCCCTGCTGGTCGCCCTGGTAGCGGCGCTGCTGGCCGGGGTTTATCCGGTGCTGAGATTGGCTAAAATGGAGATTGCGGCGGCGCTGCGGGAGGAATAAGCGAATAGCGAATAGCGAACCCGCAGGGCAAGTGTAACAAATGGTCAGATGGTACGCAACACGTAACACTCAACACTTAACACTCAAAACTACCCCCCTCGTTGAGGTGATAGAATGCGTTTAATCGCGGTTATTTTGATTTTATTGATTGCCTCCGGTTTTGTCATTGCTCGCTTTGACCGGGTGGGAACGGGTGCGGAAATCAGGGCCAATGTTGACAGCCTGGTAACGGCTGAAGGTACCAGCCAATATGCCCGGGCCGATAAGGTCATCCCGATCAACTTCCCGGCTGACCTGGGACAACACCCGGAGTACCAACTGGAATGGTGGTACTACACCGGCAACCTGGCCGATGCTGTGGGCAACCGCTACGGCTTTCAATTGACCTTTTTCCGGCGGGGGTTGACTCCGAGCCTGGCCGAGCGGGAGTCCGAGTGGGGCAGTAATCAAATCTATTTTGCCCACTTCACCGTTACCGACGTGACCGGCCAGAGTTTCACTTTTCACGAACGGTTCAGCCGGGGCAGCCCCGGTTTGGCCGGCGCCGAGAGCGAGCCGTACCACGTTTGGCTGGACGATTGGCAGGCCAGAGAAATCGCGCCTGGACAGGTCAAGCTCAAGGCTCAGGCGGACGACATCGCCCTGGAGTTGACTCTGGAACAGGCCAAGCCGATTGTTTTGCACGGTGAGCAGGGACTCAGCCGGAAAAGCAGCACCCCCGGCAACGCCAGCTACTACTACTCAATGACGAATCTTAAAGCCGGCGGTGTCATCACCACCCCGCGGGGAACATTTAGGGTGACCGGCGCGGCCTGGAAGGATCACGAGTGGAGCACCTCCAGTTTGGGTGAAGATGTGGTGGGCTGGGATTGGTTCTCCCTGCAATTAGCGGACGGGCGAGAAATCATGTACGCCTTCTTGCGCAAAGAAGACAACAGCGCCGAACAGGTTTCGGGCGGCAGCCTGGTCTATCCCGACGGCACAATCCGCCCTCTATCGCTGGCCGACGTGGCAATCACCACTCTGGCTACGTGGACCAGCCCGGCCAGCGGGGCCACGTATCCGGCCGCCTGGAACTTGGCCATTCCCAGTGAAGGCATCGAGTTACAGATCAAGCCGTTGCTGCCGCAGCAAGAACTGCGACTTTCGACCACCTATTGGGAAGGCGCGGTTGAAATCGAGGGAACGCAGCAGGGGTATGGCTACGTCGAGTTGACCGGCTACGCCAGCAGTATGCAGGGGCGGCTGTAAAAAAATGGCGACGGTTTAACGCCGTCGCCTTTCACCGTGTCGCTATTTGGCGTAGTCCACGGCCCGGGTTTCACGAATAACGGTCACTTTGATCTGGCCGGGATATTCCAGACTTTCTTCAACCTGGCGGGCGATATCCTTGGACATCTTGATGGCGGCGTAATCGTCCACGTCTTCCGGCCGCACAATGATCCGGATTTCCCGGCCGGCCTGAATGGCAAAGGCTTCTTCCACGCCTTTGAAAGAGTGGGCCACATCTTCCAGCGCCTTGATCCGTTTGACGTAGTTTTCCAGGCTCTCGCGGCGAGCGCCGGGTCTGGCCCCGGAGATGGCATCGGCAATTTCAACGATGACCGCTTCCAGCGACTCTTGCTCCACTTCGTGGTGGTGCGAGGCGATACAGTTGATCACTTCCGGCTTGATCCCACACCGTTTGGCAATATCGGCCCCAATGATGGCGTGCGGCCCTTCGATTTCATGGTCAACCGCTTTGCCGATGTCGTGCAACAAAGCGCCCTCCCGGCAAATCTCCACATCGGCCCCCACTTCATTGGCAATAATCACGGCCAGCCGCGACGCCTCGATGGCGTGAGCGTGCTGGTTCTGGCCATAGCTGGTGCGATACTTCAACCGGCCCAACAATTTGACCAGATCGGGATGGAGGCGATGCACGCCGGCTTCGTAGACAGCCTGCTCACCTTCCTCGATGATCGTTTGTTCAACCTCCTCGCGGGCTTTGGCCACCAGCTTTTCAATGCGCGCGGGGTGGATACGCCCATCGGTGATCAGGCGGCTCATAGCCAGGCGAGCAATTTCACGGCGAACCGGGTCGAAGCCGCTCAGGATGATCGCTTCCGGGGTGTCATCAACGATCACATCAACGCCGGTGGTGTTCTCAAAAGCGCGAATATTGCGCCCCTGGCGGCCAATGATCCGGCCCTTCATATCGTCGCTGGGCAACGGCACCGCCGATACGACCGTTTCCGACACCTGCTCCGTGGCAATCCGTTGAATGGCCATGGTCACGATTTCGCGGGCCTTGCGGTCGGCCTCCTGCTTGATGTCGGCCTCAACCTGCCGGATGACCCGGGCCATATCCTGGCGGGCCTCGACCTCGACCATTTTTATCAGCTCTTCTTTGGCCTCGTCCCGAGTCAGACTCGACACCCGTTCCAATTCGGCCAATCTTTGCTCGTTCAGTTTCTCCAGCTCATTGGTCCGTTTATCGATCTGGCTTTGACGTTTGTTCAAGATACGTTCCCGCTTTTCCATATTTTCAAAACGTCGATCCAGACTCTCTTGCCGTTTCTGCAATCTTTCTTCCTGGCGCTCGAGATCCTGGCGTTTGCGGTTAACCTCGTTCTCAACTTCCTGGCGCAGTTGAATAGCTTCTTCCTTTGACTGGACATCCAGCTCGCGACTGCGCGCCTCGGCCTGGGCGATAATCTCTTCAGCCTGTTGTTGGGCCGATTTTATCTTGCCTTGACCAACGATCCGGTGGTAGTAATAGCCAATGGCAAAACCGATCACCAGGCCAAGAATTGCATCAATCGTTAAGAATAGAATCGTATTATCCATAGCAATCGTCTTTCCCCCTTCGACTTTTCAAGTAGCAGTGGGGCAACCAGCCTGATTACTCTATTGAGTTCAAGTCGGTCCAAGCCCGTTCAAAAATTCGGTGGGCAACCTCGTAGGTAAAGCCACGCCGGCTCAAAAAACTTAATATTTTTTGCTTTAATTTCTCTGCCTCAAAATTTTGCCAGTGGGTCAGCTTTGGCGACACGGCTGCCCAGGCCAATTCCTCGTCATCCAGATCGGCCAAAACGGTTTCTATTACCTCGTTGGCAATCCCCTTTTGCCGCAACTCATAACGCAAAGCCCGTTGGCTGCGAGGTCGAAAACGCTCTCTATTTTCCAGCCACCAGCGAGCAAAAGCCTCATCATCCAGATAATTTTGGTCAAGCAGCCGCTGGATTGTCGCCGCGGCCATTGCGGCTGAGTAACCCTTTTCACCCAAGTACTGTTCCAGTTCCTGCCGGCTACGCGCCCGAAAGCCCAAATAACGGATGGCATGCTGATACGCTTTGTCCTGCTCATCCTGGCTTTTTAACTGCTCGATCTCCTTGTCGGTCAAATATTGACCTTTTTTCAGCGTCAAGGCTACCGCTACCGTTACGGGGAAGGCGTAGTTATCGTCCAGGTATACGTTGATCCGCTCCTTGTTTCGATTTTGAACTTTCAAGGCCGTGATTTGACCGGCCATCATGACCCTCATTCCAAAAAAAAGAAAGCTGTGCGCCCAGCGTCACAGCTTTTCATTAGCAAAAGATAAATTGAAACAAACTAAGCGTATATTTCCAGGTCTAAAATTAAACGACCATCTTTGCGCAAAACTCAAAAGAATTATAACAAGTAGTGGTAATGACCATCAACCAACGGGTTAAACTGTCGATAATACCTCGATTGGCCATAACCACGCCTTGCCAAGATAGTCAATTGCATTAGGCCTGCCCCAACAAGCACAAATCCTAGCGGATGTTTTGATACGGATTGGCGGAATAGTAGCCCAGCGGTAATTCATGCCCGGTTCAAAGTTTTCTGGTAAGAAAAATTTTTTTCTGGCCATTGAACTTTTCATTCATTTCGATCCCGCCAATTTTCGTTACCAGTCGTACAACTAATTCAACCGATAAGATCTGCTTCAGGTACCATCTTCATCATCAGGCACGGGATAAAATAAAACAGCACCCCAAAAATCGTGCCAAGTGAGTTGGTAAAACCATCATGGTAGTCAAACGACCCTTGTATCCAACCAGGTCTCCAGTTTGTTTCAAGAAATCGAATTTTTAAAGCTGTGACAAATTGAAAGAAATCTAAATTAATCCATTCAGTCTTAACAATTCCCCGGTGTCTGAATTTAGTCGAACAGTTTTTAAACTTAATTCATGTTAACGTAATTGGCCTCGCCGGCTAGGCTGTTTCGGCCTGGCTATCATTACGTTGAGACATTGTTCTAACGGGCAGTCCATACTGTTCTCTGACCTTATTTTCAATTTCCAGGGCCAGTTCCGGATTTTCTTCCATAAATAATTTGGCGTTCTCCCGCCCCTGCGCCAACCGTGTTTCGCCATAGGTATAAAAAGAACCCCGTTTGGTCACGATATCTTGGGCCACGGCCATATCCAAAACATCGCCACTTTTGGAGATACCCTGGTTGTACATTATATCGAATTCGGCGACCTTAAACGGCGGAGCGACTTTATTCTTTTTAACGGTGACTTTGGTGCGGTTACCCACTACTTCGGCGCCATCTTTGATGGCCTCGACCCGGCGGATATCTAGTCGAACCGACGCATAAAAGCGTAGCGCCAATCCACCCGGCGTAGTTTCGGGATTGCCAAACATGACCCCAATCTTCTGGCGCAACTGATTGGTAAAGATGACCACCGTGTTGCTGGTTTTGATAGCGCCCGATAGCTTCCGCAGGGCCTGGCTCATCAGGCGAGCCTGCAGCCCAACGTGCGAGTCGCCCATGTCCCCTTCAATTTCGGCCCGGGGCACCAATGCCGCCACCGAGTCAACTACGACCACCGCCAACGCCCCGGAGCGCACCAGGGCCTCGGTAATCTCCAGGGCCTGTTCGCCGGTATCGGGTTGAGAAATATACAAATCATCAATGCTAACCCCGCACTTTTGGGCATAAACCGGGTCGAGAGCGTGCTCGGTGTCGACAAAAGCAGCCACCCCGCCCATCTTCTGAGCTTCGGCAATGATGTGCTGGCACAGGGTTGTTTTGCCCGAACTCTCCGGGCCATAGATTTCAACCACCCGTCCTTTAGGCACACCACCGACTCCCAGGGCGATATCCAGCGCCAGCGAGCCAGTTGGGATTGACGCCACATGCAAATGCTGGGCTTCACCCAGCTTCATAATAGAACCCTCGCCAAACCGCTTCTTCAGGTTGACGATGGCGCTTTCCAGAGCCTTGGCCTGTCCGTTATCGGCCATAGAAAATGATGGACTCCCATTTAATGAAATACGCTTAACAGAGCTAGTGTACATCAACATAAGCCAAATTGCAAGCAATTGGCAAAGTTTTACTCCCAAAAATGTACTCGAGAACAGATTGTAGCTTGATTTTCCGATGGGGGGAATCAGTCATAAAGCAGCCAGAATTTATCGCAGCGCCCGGTATTTGCTTGACTCGATCCCGGCCTGGTTAAACAGGCGGCGGATGCTTTGGATCTCCTGGTCATTCGGCCCACTGCCAACGTCAAAAGAGCTGATACCCACATACTCGGTGCGAGCAGGGTTATCCGTAATCGTCCAAATGGCAAACTGTTGGACCCGAAAAGATTGGCTCTGGAAGTCGGGCAGCCGCACCAGCTTGATCAGGTCGCCGCCGGCGGCTGCCGTACTGAGCCGCAACTGATCACTCGCTGCCGGGACCTGCCGTTCCATATTCACGCAAGCTACGGGAATGGTCAAAGATACCTCCCGGTCAGAGCTATCCAGCCATACTCGTTGCTCAGTCCTGACCATCATATTCTGTAAGTTGGACGATTCGGCCATAAAGATAGCGCCGGCGGGAATGACCACGACTAAAGGATCATCGTGGCGCGATTCCAAAGTAAGCTTGATATTGGCCAGGTCATTGCCGCTAACAGTGAATTGAACCAGGCCCCTGGCGGCGGCTTCGGCCAGCTCCAGTTCGATTCCAGCTGTGGCCGCTTGCAATTCAGTGCGGGTTGGCTGAACGGTGAGGGTTTGATCATCGAAGCTTGACTGAGCGGCGAGGGTCGCCATTGGGTCGGCTGGGCCGGTGACGGGATCTCTGAACTTTTGGAGCAGAGGGACGAAAAGCGACAAAACAATTCCCATCCCGGTCAGCAGAACCAACAGCAGCCGGAGCTTATCCTTACGGGCAGACATAACCATTCCGGCAATGATCAAACCAAGACTGACAAGGCAAGACAACAAGCTAAAGGCGATAACTCCGGTTGGCATAGTCATGATTTCCTGCGTGCGAAATTTTTGATTGCGTCTGCGGCTATGTTCAACAGTTAACAGTTGGCTCAAAAGGCCAATACCGACCTGATTCCAGCCACCGTATCAAGTTCGTTATTCCAGAGCCAACGACAGAAAGGGTAACACTTTCATTATATTAAAAAAATCAAGCCAAGGTCAACCCTAATAATTTAGGGATTTAGGGGGAGGATCAATTAAGTAAGCTGGTCACCGCAGATGCTAGAGTCACTCCTGATTTTGTAGCACACTCTCAACAAACTGTTGCATCCTTTTAAAGTGGGAGCCTTGCCAGTAAATCCGGTCACAACTGGGGCAACGGCGAAAGTAGTCATAATATTGCCCGGTTTTAGGCGGCAAATGGTGGCTGATCTCGGCTTTATCAACGGCCTGCAACAGGGCGTTGCAGTGCAAACAGCGCCGGAAAGGTGAAATCGAGCCAAACAGGTCAAACCGGCGCAACACCTCGACCAACTGCCGGCGGGGCTGGGTGGCGCGCAAGCAATAACCGTGGGTGACGATGTTGCGCTTGAGCAGACCCCGGTCGCGGGTGAGCAGGGTTCGCCCCTCCTGGCTGGAGATGCGGGCCAATTCGGCGTCATCGTAATCGTTCCGGTAGAGGGTGTCGAAGCCGAGCATGCGCAGATAAACGGCCAACTGGCCCAGGTGAACATCCAGCACAAAACGCGGCTCGCGCAGCGGCTCGGGCCGAACCCGCAGCGCCGGGCCAATATCGATCGACTCGAACACCGGATAGACGCTGACCCGGTCGCCATCCCGCACCAGGTAAGAAAAATCGACCGACTCGCCATTGACCAGAATCAGGTCGATTTCAGTATGGGGCGCGCCAAGCGACTCGATCATATCTTTGACCGAGCCGCTCAGCTCAAAGCGATGGACAAAGGTGCGTTGTCTTTTCTCAGCCGGCAAGAAGTCATTTAGCTCGGCGTAAAAGCGAAACTGGGCTTGCGGCATTCCGATCACTCCGCTAAACGTAGCCAGACCCGATTACTGTGAAAGGTACTCTGCCCGGCCATATCGCCGAGCGTATCAGGTGTGGTCCAATTGACATTTCGGCCCGGCTGGCCGTTCTGAAACGGATCGAGCCTGGCCCAGCGTCCTTTGGGCGAGGCCAACACGCCCGGCCGGACCGCATCGGTGACGACGGCGTGGAGCTGGCACCAGCCCCGTTCATTCTCGACAATCACCCGGTCGCCGTCGGCGATATGCCGGGCGGCCGCGTCAGTTGGGTGAATTTCGACAAACGGGATGCCCTCCCGCGCCAACAAACCGGCCTGGCCGGCCAAGCTGCTGCTGACAAAGTGATGCGCCGCCCCGCTGATGAGCGTCAACGGCGCCAGAGCCGGTGAGGTGAGCTGGGGTCCCGGCCGGGTGTCGTCACCTGGCTCAACCCAGCCCGGCAGCGGGTCAAGACTAAGCTCGGCCAGAGCCTGGCAATAAAGTTCAACTTTGCCGCTGGGGGTCGGGAAGCGCAGGTCGGCAAAGGGCGTGGCCGACTCCAGACGCAAGGGGATAGACCCATTGACCTTGAGTTGGGCCAACGAAATTCCCCGTAGGGCCGGATTGTGAGCGGCGGTGGCGGTCAAAATCTCGTCGATCACCTCGTCCGGGCTTTGCCGGAGCCACGGTTCGGTGAAGCCCATCATCTGGGCTAACAGCATCATCACCTCCCAGTTGCTTTTACTTTCTCCGAAGGGTGGGATAGCCGGGTGGTTGTAACTCAGCCAGGTGTGGCCGTAAGCCTTGTGCAGGTCGGTTTGCTCCAGTTGGGAGGTGGCCGGCAGTACGATATCGGCATACAAAGCCGTATCGGTCATAAAGAGTTCGTGCACCACCGTGAAGAGATCCTCCTGCTGCAAACCCTGCACAATTTTACCGGCGTTGGGCGAAGAGGTGGCCGGATTGGCCCCAAACACGTAGAGCGACATAACCGGCGGGTCAGTAACTTCACCCAACAGGGCCGCGCCCAGCCGGTTCATATTGACGCTTCGAGCCGGCGGCGGACATTCGTCCCAGTGGTGCAGCGCGCCTTTGTCCCATTTGAGATAACCGCTGGTACTGTAAGCCAAGCCGCCGCCCCGCTGGCCATACTGGCCGGTGATGGCCGGCAGGGCGCAGATGGCCCGCACGGTCTGGCCACCATTCAGGTGGCGCTGCAAGCCGTCGGCAATCTTGATCAGGCTGGGCCGGGCCGCAGCGTACCGGCGGGCCAGGTCGATGATGGCCGGTTCCGGCAAACCGGTGATGGCCGCCACCCGGCCCGGCTCGTATTCGGCCAGCCGCGCCCGCAACTGCGGCCAGCCGATGGTATAAGCCTCAAGCCAGGCTTCATCGTGCCAGCCTTCAGCCACCATCACGTGGGCCAGCCCCAGGGCCAACGCCCCGTCGGTATTGGGCCGGGGGGCCAGGTGCAGATCGGCCCCGCGGGCGGTGCGGGTGCGGCGCGGGTCGATGACCACCACCTGCGTACCATTCCGCTGGGCCTGCTTCAAATGGGGCATAAAGTGGGGCGCGGTGCTGGCCGGATTGTGGCCCCAGATGATGACCAGCCGGCTGTGAGCTACATCGGCATAGGGCTGGCTGCGGCGCACCCCCAGGGTGGCTTCCACAGCATATTCGGCCGCCGCGCCGCAAATGCTCCGCTCGAGCTGGCTGGCGCCCAATCGATTCCAGAGGCGGGCGCTGGCCGCGCTCATTTGCACCAGCCCCAGCGTGCCGCTGTAGCTGTAGGGCAGAATGGCCGCCGCGCCGTAGCGGTCGATAATCTGTTGCCAGCGACCGGCGATCTCCTCGAGGGCAGTTGCCCAACTGATCCGCTCCCACTGGCCGCCGCCCTTGGGACCAACTCGCCGCAGCGGGTATGGCAACCGCTCCGGGTGGTACACATGCTCCAGGTAGAGCCGCACTTTGGCGCACAGCCAGCCTTGCGTAATGGGATGGTCGGGATCGGCGTAGAAATTGATGGCCCGGCCATTGTCGACTTCGGCGATGATCCCGCAGGTATCCGGGCAGTCGTGGGGACAGGCCCCGTGGATGATTTGGGTTGACATCGTTCCCCCTGTTGTATATCCCCCTAATATGTGGTTTTGTTTGACATGATAATTTATCCCCATTACACTATCGCTCAAAATCCGAATGACACTTTAAGCAAGTGAGGATATCATGGTTGGTAAGTTGCTGCAAACTCAATACGGGTTGGCTGTATTACTCCCTGAAGATATGTTGCAGAGGTTAGGATTATCTCTGGATACCGAAGTTTCAGTCACGCTAAAGCAGGAACTTGGACAAATTATTATCACCCCGGCCTCACTCCCCCTGGCAGGGATAGACGAGGATTTTGCCCGGCAAGTTTCAGATTTTATTGAGCAATATCGCCCGGCTTTAGAAGCTCTGGCGAAACACGAAAATAGAAATTGGGTTAATGGGAGAATGACATGGAAAATATTACCGAAAAAGATCTGAATTATTTGAAACTACTATCAAAGCAGTACCCCACTATTCAGGCGGCGTCGACTGAGATCATCAACCTGAACGCCATTCTCAACCTGCCCAAAGGCACCGAGCATTTTCTAACCGACATCCACGGCGAGTACGAAGCTTTTTTACACGTCATCAAGAATGGCTCCGGCTCGATCAAGCGCAAAATTGATGAGACCTTTGCCGATACCCTGCTGGACAAGGAAAAACAAAGCCTGGCTACCCTGATATATTACCCGGAACAAAAATTGCCGCTAGTTTTGAAAAATGTGGACAACGCCGAGGAATGGTACCGGATCACCCTGTTCCGGCTGATCAAACTGGCCCGGGTGGTCTCATCAAAATATACCCGCTCCAAAGTGCGCAAGGCCCTGCCTCCGGATTTTGCCTACATCATCGAGGAGTTGCTGCACGAGCAGGAAAGTATCGTTAACAAACACGAATATTACCAGAGCATCATCGACACCATCAGCTCCATCGGCCGGGCCAGGGAATTCATTGTGGCGATGTCGGAGCTGATCCAGCGGCTGGCTATCGACCATCTCCACATCATTGGCGATGTTTATGACCGCGGTCCCGGCGCTCACATCATCATGGACCGGCTGCTGGAGTATCACTCGCTCGATTTCCAATGGGGCAACCACGATATTGTCTGGATGGGCGCCGCGGCCGGCAGCGAAGCCTGCCTGGCCAATGTCATCCGCATCTGTCTACGCTATGCCAATATGGAAACGCTGGAAAATGGCTATGCCATCAGCCTGCTGCCGCTGGCTTCATTGGCACTGGAGGTCTACGGCACTGACCCGTGCGCCCAGTTCAAGCCAAAGGTAAGCGGCCAGGAGGAGTTCACCGAGAATGAAATCCGGCTGATGGCCCAAATGCACAAAGCCATTACCATTATCCAGTTGAAACTGGAAGGCCAACTGATCCAGCGACAACCCTATTATCATATGGAGGATAGGCTGCTGCTGGATAAAATCGACTGCCAAAAAGGGGTGGTTAACCTGAACGGCCAGAGCTATCCGCTCATTGACGCCCACTTCCCCACGATAAACCCTGAACGACCGTATGAATTGACCGAGGCGGAGAAGTTGGTGGTGGAGAAGCTGCGGCTTTCATTTGAGCACAGCGAAAAACTACAGCAGCACGTCCGTTTTCTGTACGCCAGGGGCAGTATGTACCTGGTGTTCAACGGCAATCTACTCTATCACGGCTGCATCCCGATGAACGAGGATGGGACTTTTAAGCCCTTCAGGTTTGGCGACCAGGAGTTAACCGCCAAAGCCTTTATGGACCGGGTGGAACGGCTGGCCCGCCAGGCCTATTTTGCCAACGATCCGGCCCAAAAGCAGGAGGGGCTGGATACGCTGTGGTACCTGTGGAGCGGCGCCCAGTCGCCGCTGTTTGGCAAGGACAAGATGGCCACCTTTGAACGGTACTTCATCGCCGATAAGAGTACTCACGTCGAAACCAAGGACCCCTACTATGAGTTCCGGGACCGACCAGAAACAGCCCGGCAAATCCTGGCCGAGTTTGGGGTAGACCCGGACACCGGCCATATCGTCAACGGCCACGTACCGGTCAAGGTCAAAAAAGGGGAAAGTCCCATCAAAGCCGACGGCAAATTATTGGTGATCGACGGGGGTTTTTCCAAAGCCTATCAGAAAGAAACCGGCATTGCCGGTTACACCCTGATTTTTAACTCGTACGGGCTGCTGTTGGCTTCGCACCTGCCCTTTGAGTCAACGCAGCAAGCCGTCGAAGCCGAGCGAGATATCGACTCCAAAACCCAGATTCTGGAGCGAAATTACACGCGCATTCGCATCCGGGACACGGACATTGGAGTGGAACTCCAGCGCCAGATTGACGACCTGCAAGCTCTACTGGGCGCTTACCGGGCCGGCTTGATCAAAGAAAAGTAAGGCGCAACATAACTACTTAGCCTCCCCGGCAAGACAATCTTTTATGCCGGCGGCCAGGTCAGATCATCCGGCAGTTGACTCCGCATTTCAAACAGCCGCAACCAACGTTGATAATGGGGTTCGTATTCAGCCTGTTTCTTGGGTTGAGGTTCAATGGGGGTAAAGGCGGAGACAACTTCACCACCAGCGTCCAGATCCGCGAATATCCCCACCCCGACGCCGGCGCAGACCGCCGCGCCCAGGGCGGTTGCCTCTTCATTTTTGGAAACCAGGACCGGAATGCCCAGGATATCAGCCTGCATCTGCACCCAGAACTGGCTGCGAGCCTGGCCGCCGCAGAGACGCATTTCTGTGACCCGCTCGCCAGAGACCTGCTCAAATAACTCGATGTTGGCCCGCACGGCATAGCAGATGTTCTCCATCGTGGCCCGGATGATTTCATCCAGCCGGGTCCGGGCCGGCTGCATCGGGTCCAGCCCCATAATGCCGCCCGGCGCGAATAACCGATCGATGCGCTTGGCATTCATCCGGCTGGAAGCCATCACCACCACCCCATTGGCGCCAACAGGCACCCGGGCGGCCCGTTCGTTCATCAGTACATACGGGTCGAGGCCAACCTTCTCGCCGGTCGCTTTTTCCAGCTCGCACAGGCCATCCCGCACCCAGCGATAGACGATGCCGGTCATGCCGGCATTGGCCTCCAAACACCACAGCTTGGGCACGGCGTGGCAACGCGTCCAGGGGCGCATTTCCTGGTCAATTGCCGCCCGCTCAATCACCAGCAGGATCGGGGTCGTAGTACCGGCCACCGCCGTGACCCGGCCGGGCCGGGTAGCGCCGGTGCCGATCAGGCCACTTTGCGAGTCGCCGCCGCCGATGACCACGGGCGTGCCCGCCCGCAGCCCGGTTTCTGCGGCCGCTTTGGCCGAAACCTGGCCCAGGAGTTCCCCGGCGTTACGAATTGAGGGCAGCATAGGGCGGGGCAAGTTGATGCGCTGCAGGATATCGTCGGCCCAGTCGCGGCGATGGGCGTCGAACAGGACGGTGGAGCAGAGATTAGAGGGTTCGCCGGCCTTTTCGCCGGTCAGGCGATACAAGAGCCAATCGCCAATCATCAAGAGGGATTTGGCCCTGGCCCATCGTTCCGGTTCACGTTCCTGAAGACACATAATCCGGCCGGGCGCGTGCAGGCTGGCCGGCCAGTGGCCGGTAGTCTCGTAGATTTGCTGACCCATTTCCTGGCCCAAAGCGGCGTTGTAGGGCCGGCCCCGCTCATCAAACGAAGGGGCGGCATAGATTTCCTGGCCGGCCTGGTCCAACAGCACAAAACCTTCCCGCATACAGGTGGCACTGATTGCGGCAATCTCGGCTGCGCCGCCGGGCAGTTCGGTTAGCGTCTGGCGGGTGACATCACACATCATTTGCCAGAAGTCGGCGGCTTCGAATTCAACCGCCCCGGGAATCTTATCCGGCCGGTTATAACTCCACTCACGATAGTTTGAGCAGATGTACTGTCCCTGCGTATCGAAGACAACACAGCGGCCGCCGCCGATACCGGCGTCCAAAGCCATCAAGTAACGTCCCATGGATCAATCTCCTTTCAATTCACCACCCCAAACAGTAAGCCACCTCGGCTATTAAAGTTGGTCGATTCAAAAACGGCCGGATTCGCCACGGCCCTGGGTCGCTCACCTTTTAAGTAGGTAATGATCGTCTGGGTCAGTAAGCGGGAGTGGTGGTTTTCGACTTCACGGGTGCTGCCGGCCAGGTGTGGGCTCAGGATGACCCGGTTTGGATCGATTGAGAAAATGGGATGATCCAGAGGTAACGGCTCCTGGTGGTGGACATCTAACCCGGCCATGCGAAACCAGCCGTCGCTCAGGGCTTCAAGTAGAGCCTGCTCATCAACCAGAGCCGCCCGGGCGGTATTGATCAGGCAGGCCGTTGGTTTCATCAGCCTCAATTCGTTGCGGCCAATAATCCCAATCGAGGCCGGCGTAATCCGGGCGTGCAGCGTAATATAATCGGCGTTAGCCATCAGCGTTGGCAGGTCCACCGGCTCAGCCCCCAAAGCGGTCACTTTTTGCGCTTCAAGGTAGGGATCGTACACCAAAATACGCATGCCAAAGCCCTGGGCCAACCGGGCGACCGCCTGCCCAATATTGCCAAAACCGACAATGCCCAACGTTTTGGCATACAACTCGGTCCCAAACAGTTTCTGATGGGCCTGGTAAGCAGGCGTGTCAGGTTCAAGCGGCCAGACCACATCCCGTTCCGCAGTTTTAAGCTTGATCTCTGTGGAGTCGCGGGTGGCAGTTGTACCCAGGTCCATCAGCGTACCGTCACGCATCTGCCGATCGGCCTGGTAAAGCGGGCGGGCCATCGCCAGCATAAAAGTTAGCACGTACTCCGAGGCGGCGTGCTCGGTGCGGCCAATCGTGTACAATACCGGTACACCGGCCGCCGTCGCCGCGTCGATATCAATATTGGCTTCCGGGCCACCCCGGATACTGGCAATCAGCTTGAGATCGGGTGACTGCCGGATGACTGCTTCGGTCAATTCGTCATAACTTATAATGAAAATATCCGTCCCGGTCAATTGCTGGATCAGCTCGTCTTCAGTGAGAAGACTACCACCGGTCGCAAAGCCGGCGGGGTGAATGTCCATATATTGGGAAAGTTGAGCCAAGTATTCATGCTGGTAATTTGCCGTCAATAGTGCTTTCACCCAAGCCACTCCTTCTTTACTAGCTAATCCAGACCCTAAAGATTTAAAAAACCTTTAGGGTCTTCAATTCGGGTGACTGGCGCTTTTCATAACGCGCCAGTCACCTGCTTACTTGAGATCCTACTGCGTTACAGCCTGGCCGGCCTCATACCGTTTCCAGGCTTCCTCAGCCCCGATGGGGGTCTCCT
>CAYNLK010000006.1:0-146525 GCA_964398055.1 uncultured Caldilineaceae bacterium | reverse complement strand
GCCTGGCCGGCCTCATACCGTTTCCAGGCTTCCTCAGCCCCGATGGGGGTCTCCTTGAAGGAGAACTCATCCCAGAACTTCTTGAACTCGGCCGCCGTGTAGGAATTGTTCCGACCATCCTTCGTCACAATGTCGCCGCCCGTCTGCACTATCGGCGGGTATTCAGCTCCATTGGCCACGATATCGTGCAGCACCGACAGCCCGTGATAACCCCAACCATAATATTTCTGGCCGAACATGCCAATCACAATGTCGTTCTCCACATACCACATCTCCGGCGCTAACGTGTCAAACGAGACCACCGTCAACTCACCCGCCTTGACCTTTTCGATCAACGTCGGCAGGTTGCTGGCTTCCACCAGAAATGGCCACGGCCCGTTGCTGAAAAAGCCGTTGATGCTCGGATCGCCCCGCAACGTGCTCTCCACCGCTTCCACCGACTTCGACAGATCGTCAAAGCCCGGCACCTCGGTCACAATCTCGTAATCCACCCCCAACTGGTCCAACCCATCCTTGAAGCCCCGGCTCCGCTCTTGCAGGTTGAACGCCCCCGGCTGCCCCGTCAGAATGAAAATCTTCTGCGGCCCTTTGCCCTCAACCGCCTCGGCGTACAACTTGGCGCTCTCGATCCCGCCCTGGTAGTTGTCGGTGCCGACATAGCTCAACCGCTTGCTCTCCGGGCAGTCAGAGTCCCACATCACCACCGGGATGCCGGCATCCATCGCCTGATCCACCGCCTGGCAGACGCTCGGCCCCAGACTGTTGATCAACAGACCGTCCACCTTCCGCTGGATCAGGCTCTCGATCATCTCCACCTCTTTGGCCGGGTCAGCCCCTAACGGCGCGGTCCACTCCAGATTGATCTTGTACCCTTCCGCTTCCAATTCCTTCAGCCGGTCTTTGGCCCCCGCTTCCGCCACCGCAAAGGCCGGGTTGTCCAGACTCTTCGAAATGGCCACGTAGGTGTAGGTTTTGCCCTCTTCGGCTGCGGCGGCCGGTTGCTCGGCTGCGGGCGGTTCGGCCGGCGCCGCCGGCTGCTCTGAAGTTGCCGGCTGTGGCAGACCGGTACAGGCAGTGACAAGTAGGGCCAAAATGAGCAGGACCAGTGCGCCGATAGCCCACCATTTGCCATATTTTTTGTTAAACATCTTTGTATCTCCTTTTTGAAATATTGATTGGTGATTACTCTTCCTCGTCACTTTAATAGTGCTCGATATCTGCGTAAAATCGTTTTGTCCTCGTCACCTCCCTTCTACCTTGAGCCGGCTCGCAAGTCCAAGAAGGTCTCACCAAGAAAAATCGCCGTGTTTGGCTATTCGTCCCGTTCTGTGTTACACTCAAAAGACAGGCGGAAACCGCTTGATGGCCAATCCGCGCCGTCAAGATGGATTCTGTGGCCTGCGACAGGAACCTCCGGGGCTGCCAAACCATCTGAGGTTCCTGTCTTTATGTTGGTCAATGCGTCGTTCAGGTGTCTTAAGCGATAGCTTGGGACTTCGAGCTACATTCGGCTCTACCCAGCACTTTGCTGAATTTCAATCTTTAGCCAATCCTCCCTCGTCCACCCACTGCTTGATGCGACCCAACGTCTCCTCAAAGCTGTACTCCGGTTCGTAAGCCAACAGTTCTTTGGCTTTGGCCATGGTAAAATAGATTTCACCCCCTTGAGCCAGGCTCCAGGGGAAGCCGTACTCTACCTTGATACCCGGAACTAGCCGCTCGACTATGGCCGCAAATTCAGAACCACGGGTCGGCGTCGGGCCGCAGCAGTTGAAGATCTCGCCGGGAGCATTCGGGTGTTCCCCGGCCACAAGGTGCATTCGGGCCACATCTCTGACATCAACGTAGTGACAAATCTCCTCCGGCGAGAAGTGGAAGATTTGGACGCTCTTGCCCTCGTGCAACTTTTCGGCAAAGGTGCGCCAGGCTTTACTCCCGCCATGCCCGGCCGGGCCGGCGACCACGGTCAGCCGCAGGGCCGTCACCGGCAGGCCATACTGGTGGTAAAAAGTCAAGCCCAGAATTTCTTGCATCCGTTTGGTTGATGAATACATGTCTTCCGGCCGGGTCGGGTGCTCTTCATCAACCGGCAGGTAATCGGCCGGGTGAAAGCGAGCGCCCGGATACCAGCCGTGGGCCGAAACGCTGCTAGTGAGGACAAACCGCCCGGCTTTGGTATCACGGGCGTAGGTCAACATATTGACTAACCCTTGCAGGTTTGTCGCCACCATGTCGACCGGGTCGCCATAATCATTGGCGTGTGAAGCCGTGTGAAAGATGATATCAAACTTGTGGCCGCCAAGCCCGGCTTGAATCGACTCAAGGCGCCGGATATCAGCCTGCAACCAGACTCCCGGCGCGTCTTTGGGTGGACTCGATCTGGCCAACACATACAAATCATCACCGCGAGCGGCTAATTGGCGACATAACTCTCGGCCGATATAGCCGGCCCCGCCGACAACAAGACACTTCATAATATCTGCGCCTCCTTTCTTTAGCTACGGTTAACAGGTTGAACCGGTCACTCTTGCGACCGGGCAATCCGAATCCGGTCAATAAGTACGGCCAAAACAATCACCCCGCCGATGACAATCTGCTGCCAGTAACCGCTAACTCCCAGCAGCGCCAGGCCGTTGCGGAGCAACCCCATCAGGGCCGCGCCGAGCACCACCCCCAGCACATTGCCCTCGCCCCCTGAGAGGCTGACCCCGCCAATCACGCAGGCGGCAATCACATCGAGTTCATAGCCCAGGCCGGCCGTCGCTTCGCCCAGCCCCAACCGGGCGGTGAGCAAGAACCCCCCGATCGCGGCCATTAAGCCGGCCATCACGTACACCAGGGTTTTGACTCGATTGACCGGCACGCCCGACAGCCGGGCCGCCTCCTCATTACCGCCAATCGAGTAAATATACCAACCAAAGGTAGTTCGCCGGAGAATCCAGTGCCAGACAATGAGCAAAATTATCATAATCCAGACCGGCGTGGGAATGCCCAGCATGTAACCCTGGCCCATGAACAGGGCGCTCTTGGAATAGCCCTGCAGCGGCCAGCCGCCGGTGATGACGTAGACAAAGCCCCGGCCAATCCCCAGCGTGCCCAACGTTACAATAAAGGGGGCCATCTTGGCCCGGGCCACCAGGGTGCCGTTGAATAGCCCGAAAACAACCCCGACGACTACGGCCCCCAGGATCGACACCACGGTCCCGTAGCCTTGTGAACTTAAGAGCGCCGCCACAATACCGGCCAGGCCCATCACCGAACCAACCGACAGGTCGATGCCGGCCGTCATAATCACCAGGGCTTCACCGATGCCGGCAATCGCCACAAAGGAGAAGCCGCGGGCTACCAACGCCAGGTTACTCGTCGTTAGAAAATTCTCATTGGCCAGGGTCAGCAGAATGCCCAACCCCAACACAGCAAACAAGGCCCCGGCTTCAGGATTGCGCAGGAATCGCTGAAACCAGTTGCCTTCACTGCTGGCCGCCTGTTTGGTCTCGCGCCCAAGCTCATGCTCTGAGACGACCATCTTTGTTTCACTCATACCGTAGACTCCTCCAAAAATACCCCCTCCCCTAGCCCCTCCCCCGATTCGGGGGAGGGGTTGGGGTGGGGGTCATAAATTTTCGTTAGCTGTAGCAGGTTGGATATCGTGACTCTGGCCAAGACTGGCATACTTCATAATTAATTCGGGGTTAGCCTCAGCGCGGTCAAGGATGTTCCTGATCTTGCCTTCGGCCATCACCACAATCCGGTCGCTCAGGCCGAGCAGTTCCGGCAATTCCGACGTGATCAAGATGATCCCGATGCCGGCCGCCACCAATTCGCCGATGAGGTGATAGATCTCATGTTTGGCCCCAACATCGATGCCCCGCGTTGGTTCGTCCAGAATCAGCACACGGGGCGATAACATCAGCCATTTGCCCAAAACGACCTTCTGTTGATTGCCCCCGCTCAGATATCGAACCTGCTGCGAAGGGGCCCTGAGACGGATATTGAGCCGGTCAATATAATGGTGCAGACTCTCTTCCACGCCATTGTTGTCGATGACGCTGAAACGGGAGAGCTTCACCGGCAATGCCGACAAAACCATGTTTTGTCGCACGGCCATTTGCAGGATCAGGGCTTGCAGCTTGCGATCCTCCGGCACCAAACCGATGCCGGCTCTAACCGCATCCACCGGCGACTGAATCTTGACCGGCTGGCCGTTCAACTTGAGCAGACCCGCTTCGCGCTTATCCGCCCCAAACAATAATCGCGCCGTCTCGGTGCGGCCGGCGCCCACCAGCCCGCCAAAGCCCAGGATCTCCCCTTTACGCAGGCTGAACTCGACATCCCGGACGATGCCACCGCAAAGGCCGCTAACCTCTAACACCGTTTCGCCAATCTCAACGTCCCGTTTGGGGAAACGCTGGCTCACCGGCCGCCCCACCATCCATTGAATCACCTGATCAAGGGTTAGACCGGCAGCCGGAGCGGCGCCGGCCTTTTCCCCATCACGCAAAACCACAAACCGGTCCGCGATCTGAAAGGCCTCCTGCAACCGGTGGGTGGTGAAGACAATCCCGATGCCCTGGGCGCTGAGCGTCCGAATCAATTCAAGCAGGTTATGGGATTGCTCCTCAGACAGGGATGAGGTTGGTTCATCCATGAGCAGGATGCGCGTCTCGCTGACCAGACTGCGGGCAATCTCCACCAACTGCTGCTGGGCCGTGGGCAGTTGGGCCAGCATTTGGGCAGGTCGGGCAATGGAACCAACCTGTTCAAGCACGGCCCTGGCTTTTTGGTTAATCGTGCGCGTGTCGATCTCACCCAGCCAGCGCCGGACTCCCCGTTGGTGCGGTTCCTGCCCCAGAAAAATATTTTGGGCCACGGTTCGATTCTGCAACACACTCAGCTCTTGGTGAATCATGCTGATGCCAAGCTGCTGCGCCGCCCGGGGTGTATTAATCTCCACTGGCCGGCCCTGATAGAGGATGCTGCCCTGGTCACGGTGATAGATGCCGGCAATGATTTTCAAGAGGGTCGATTTGCCGGCGCCGTTTTCCCCCAGGAGGGCCAGAATCTCGCCCGGATAAATATCCAGGTCGACCTCGCGCAGCACCTTGACCGAGGCAAAACTCTTTGATATCTCTTGCAGCGATAGAATTGGTTCCTGGGAAATCCTGTGGTCATTCATCATTAGCCAGGCTTGTCCTTTGCTTTGGTTAATGCGATGTTGAAGCTTTGATTAAAGCAGCTTCCATCACGTCGAGCGGCGGTTCTACACCGGTGTACAGCCGGAACTGTTCGGCGGCCTGAAACAGGCGCATGCGATGGCCGGTGGCGCACTTGGCGCCCCTGGCCCTGGCCTGGGCCAGCAAGGTTGTTTCCAACGGTTCGGCCACGATGTCAAAGACCACCGTGTCGGGCCGTAACAACGACTCCGGGATAATCGACGCGCCGGTGGTGTGGTGGCCCACCGAGGTGGTATTGACGATGATGTCGTAATGGCCAATCTGAGGCAATTCGTCTAAGGGATGCACCGACACCAACTCAAACTCTTTAGCCAGAGCAAGGGCGTTTGCGAGGGTGCGGTTGTACAGGCGCACCCTGGCCCCGGCCTTGATGAGGGCATAGATGATGGCCCGGCTGGCCCCCCCCGCGCCAATGACCACGGCCTCCTTGCCCGCCAGCGAGGTCACTTCTTCAAGAGCCTTGGTTGCGCCAATCCAGTCCGCATTGTAGCCGGTTAAAATACCATCATCGTTGACAATCGTGTTGACCGCCTTGATCGCGGCGGCGTGCGGGTCCAAGCGGTCCAGGTGAGGCAGCACCGTCAGCTTGTGTGGCATCGTTACTCCACAGCCGCGAATACCCAGGATGCGTAAGGATTGCACTGCCGCCGGCACATCCTGCACGGCAAAGGCGACATAGGTGTAATCGAGGCCCAGGGCTTGATAGGCCGCATTATGATAGGCCACGCCCACTTTGCTGGGCCGTTCGGCAAAGGAACAACAGAGCCGGGGGAAAGAGTGGTACACAGTTAGCCTCCTTCATTGGAGATAGTATTTGAGTCGACGTCGTTCAAACTTATTGGGTTGCTAAGGTTTCAAGTTGGGTTGTTACGGCTGGTTCAACATGGTGAGTTAGTACGGCTGAAGCGGTGGCGGCATCGGTAATTAGGATATCGGCATAACCACCGCGCAAAGTAGCCAGAACGGCCAGGACTTTGTTATCACCGCTGGCCACCACTATCGACGTGGGGACACGACGCAACGACTCGATTGAAGCCCCAATTACCCGTTGGTTGAGTGAAACATCCAATACGTTGCCGTTGATATCCAGGTGAAAGCCTAAAATATCGCCCACTGCGCCGGCCTGCTGCAGCGCCTGCAAAGTTGCTTCGCTCATATAGCCAGCCCGGCGCATCCCGGAGGAGACGGGATCGGTGGTCCCTACCCCCAATACGGTGACATCGACCTGCGTACTCCAGCGTAACGTTTCGGCAATTGTCGGATCCTGGAGCAGCGACTGGACAATGGCTTTGTTTTCCACAATTAGGGGGGCATGCAAAATGCGGGTCGTGGCATCTAATTTCTCCGCTAACCAACGGGTCATTTGCGTGCCATCGACGGTTGGGTCGCCGGAACCAATCGAGCCGATCACCTGAACGACGGTAGCGCCCTGTACCGTAGTCGTAGGCATCGCCCGGACCACGTGGTACACGGCCGTACCCCAACCGATGCCGATTTTGACATTGTCTTGCAGGTGCTGCTGCAAACAGCGCGCCCCTAATTTGCCCAGGCGGTGGAATAACGCCTCCCGGTCAGCGGGCGGATTGGCCAGAACCCAGGCCTGGGCCAGGCCAAAAGTTTCACGCAGCCGCTCCTCCAACTCGGCATTGCGTTTGAGCGGAAAACGGACTCGAATTTCGATCAAATTGTTATCTCGGGCTTCTTGCAGCAGGCGGGAGATCATGGAGGGGGAGCGGCCAATGCGTTTGGCAATGGCTTCCTGGCTGAGGTTGTCTTCGTAGTACCAACTGGCAATCTGCGCCAGGTAATCCAGACGGTCTTCGTCCATCTTGGGGTAACCATTCAAGAATATGAATCTTTTATAAAAATCTTGCACTACTCTAACACAAAACTTAACGGTTGTCAAGTCTTTTGTGCAAAAAAATGAACAATTAGTAAAAAATTTGCATGCGCAACTTGCCGATGTCATTGCAGCTTGCTATAGTAGTTAAGCGGCCAATCCGGTCAAGCGAACGCCAGGCCCAGACCCAGCTCTGCGACTGGGTCCGCAACGGCCAATTAAACCCCTGGGATTTTATTTCGGCCGAATATCCCATCACTGAAATTGCCGCCGCTTACCCTGAGTCGGTTGCGCGCAAGCACATCAAGACGATCTTTAGATATTCAGCTTGATTTGATGGAAAAATGAACTGACATCGAACCGGGTCAGTTGGGGCAGGCTCATTCAGTCTTGCTCACAACTCCCTCAACCGGGCGATCAGGGTGTCCAGTTGCGCATACGGGATATATTGCAGGGGGCGAAGCTCAGCCGGCAGCTTGGCCGGGCGGCACATCAAGGGCAGGATCGGCTTATCTTCGGTCAAGAAATAACGATACTCCATTTTGACATACTTTGACTCCAGTGCTGCCGGCGACACACACAAGACCAGGCCGTCGCTACTTTCAAGGGCCTGGTTGATCTCGTCGAGCCAATCCTGGCCGCCCCGGATCAAATATTGATCAACCCACACCCCAAAACCGGCCCGGCGCAACCGGTTCACCAACGGCTCGACGTACTCCTGCCAATCTTCCCGGCTGTAAGAGACAAAGATCGACAGGCGCCCGGCGGCCAGTTTTTGTAGTTGCGGCGCTTGGGCTGCGTCCAGGCGGTAAATCCGCAGCAAATAAGCGGCCAATTGGCCGGCTCGCCGGCGAATCCCGGCCATTTGACTGGAACCCGGTTCCAGGCGGTGAGCTTCCAGCAAGATGCGGATCTCCCAGGTCAGGCGGCTCATTTCGGCCGCGGCCTGAGTCATCAAGGCAGTATCAAGGTAGGTTTGATGGGGCAATTTGGAAGCCTGGGCCAACAGCCGCCGGCGCAGTCGTTTCCAGGGCCGGCCGGTCAAGGTTTGCGCTACCGGTCCAACGATCCACTTGGTAGCTTCCCGGAGCGCTTCAATCGAGGACAGATTTCGAACTTGGCTGGGCTGAGCGAGCTGGTTCATCAGCCTCAATTATAACAGAAGGGCCAAAAAGGTCGAGTCACAGCCGGGGAGGTTGCTGTCCTTGATTAACGGCAGTGACCTGGCTATACTTTAGCAGAATCCTGAAGTCGTGTAATTGGTGACAGGTGGCACGCGAAGCGGCAGGTTACAGGTGGCAGATCATACATCCACAATTCGCTACACTAGCCCTGCGGGTTCGCTATTCACCATTCACTATTCACCATTCACCATTTAACACCCTATGGCTCCTTTCAACGTTCACTTTTTGATTGCCGAAAGACTCTGGCCGGAACTGGACAGTCCCTGGCAGCCTTTTTACGGCCAGTTCTGCTTTGGCTGCATTGCCCCAGATGTGGATAAGCTCTCCGCCAGCCTGACCCAAAAAGAGACCCACTTTTTTGACCGGACCAGTGATTACGATTTCATGGCGACCCATCGTTCGGCTGCATTTCTCCGGCAGGAAGCAGATTTTTTAGCCTGCCCCTTTGCCTACCTGCCGCCCGCTACCCAGGCCTTTGTCCTGGGTTACCTGTGCCATCTTTGCGTCGATGAGGTCTCCAAACATATGTGGCGCCGGGAGACATGGCTGCAATTCAAACATCTCCATCCCGGCACTGCTTTTGCTGCCCTGGACGAGTTGGCCCGCCAGCAGACCCAGGATTTCCCGGCCGTGGTCCGGGCGCTCTGTGCTATCTCCGTCCCCAATGTCATTCCCCGTATCCCGTTGCCCGAGCTAATCAAGTTGTGGCAGGGCGCCTGCGCTTTTGTTCAAGCCAAAGACGTAGAAGACGAATTTATGACCCTGGTTGATGTCTTCGACCGGCCCACGCCGGAGCAGCGCCGGCAGCGGCAACAACGCTTTCGAGCCGAAATAAGCCTGGCCCGCACTCAAATCAATCTTTTTCAACTCCAGACCCTGGTCCGGGCCGGTCTGTCCCGCAGCCAGGCCCGCCTGGCCGACCTCATTGAAGGTCGTATTCCTGAGCCAAGCTATCCGGCAATTGATGGATGAGGGTGGCCTGGATTAGACCTTTTTGCCATCTCCTCCGCGCCAGACTATAATCGCGGCACTATGTCTGGTCTACGCGGCGCATTGTTTTACCTGATCTTGCTGGCTTATCTGATCATTGGCGGCATCTACGCCAACCTAACCCCCCTCTGGCAGGCCCCGGACGAACCGGCTCATTACAACTACGTCCATTATGTAGCCAGCCAGGGCGGCTTTCCCCAACTGGTTCAGGGCTGCTACGATCAGGTCTATCTGGATGAGTTAAAAGCCCGC
The DNA here is from genome assembly GCA_964398055.1 of uncultured Caldilineaceae bacterium. Lineage (GTDB taxonomy): Bacteria > Chloroflexota > Anaerolineae > 4572-78 > J111 > CAYNLK01. Next base: position 137,025 of record CAYNLK010000006.1, on the reverse strand, counting down.
CGTTTTCCCCCCGAATTGTCGATAGCCGGCATTTGCTACGAGTTCCACCAACCGCCGCTATACTACTCGCTGGCCTCACCCATTTTCACCTTGAGTCAAGGCTCGCTGCCGGCGCTGCGGCTGTTCTCGGTGCTCCTGGGCGCCGGGGTAGTGGCGCTGGCTTTCTGGATTGGCCAGACCATCTTTCCCAACCGGGCCGAGATCAGCCTGGGGACGATGGCCCTGGTCGCCTTTGTGCCGATGCATTTGGCGATAGTAGCCTCGGCCAATAACGACGCCCTGGCCGAGTTGATCCTGGCCGGGCTGTTGCTGTTGCTGACCCGCCGCCTGGTCGCGGCGACGCCTCCTTCCAGCCGGGCCGATCTGCTGCTGGGCTTTTTATTGGGGCTGGGCCTCATCACCAAAACGACGGTTTACATCGCCATCCCCCTGACGGCAGTCACGCTCTGGTGGGCCGCGCCGCAGCGAAACTGGGCCGGCCTGGGCCGGCCGGTCCTGCTGGTCTTTGGCCTGGCCCTGCTGCTGGCTTTACCATGGTATCTGCGTAATGCCGCCCTCTACGGCCAATTCGACCTGCTGGGCCTGCGCCGGCACGACGAGGTGGTGGTTGGCCAACTCCGCACCGCCGATTTTCTGGCCGAGGTCGGCTGGAGTACCTACCTCAGTAATTTTGCTACTACAACCTTCCACAGTTTTTGGGGTCAATTTGGCTGGATGGCCGTGCCGATGGACGGCCGCACCTACCTGCTGCTTAACCTGCTAACGCTGGTCGCCGTGGGCGGGGTGGTGGGTTGGCTTATGAGGATTTGGCGTGGCACACCTCGCGGTCGCCTGTCAGCCGGGCCGCGCCGGGCGTTGGGATTACTGGCCTTGACTATTGGCTTGACGATACTGGGCTATCTCTGGTACAACCTGACCTTTGTTCAATTTCAGGGACGTTATCTCTTTCCAGCTCTGATCCCGTTGGGGTTACTCTTTGCCCTGGGATTGGCCGAAGCGGTCAGCCCGCGCTGGCGCTGGTGGCTGGCCGGCGGGTTGGGGATCGCCCTGGCCTGGCTGGTGATTAGCGGCCTTCTTGGAGGAAATCCGGACAAATGGGCCATATTGCTGGTCGGGCTGGCCTTTGCCCTGGCTACAGGTCGAGCCTGGCTGGCCCGGCGCTGGCTGGTCCCGGCGGGATGGCTGCTGGCGCTTGGCTATGGCGGCCTGGCCGGGCTGGCGGCGCTCAGTCCATTTTGGTTTGTGCTGCCTTACCTCGCGCCTTGACCGCCAACCACCGCTGGCGGACCGCCGACCGCCGTCTCAATATACACTGACAATCCTCTCGGCGGTCGGCGGTCCGCTGTCTGCGGTCAGCCCATAGGGGGCTTTCGGCCCCGGTCGGCGGCCGCAAGGTTCAAGTTGAGCAGTTACTACAATTTACTATTTGTAAACGCCATATTCCTTGGCGGTCCCAACCATCGCCTTGACATTCTCCGGCCTGGCCTCATCAAAGAACGCCCCATTGCCCATAATAAAACCGCCGCCTTTACCCACAGTATCAATGAGTTTCTTGGCGTAATCTCTCACCTCCTCAGGCGTGCCTAATCTCAACATGGAGGAGGACACGTTGCCGATGAGGCAAGCATTCTGACCCAATGTTTCTTTGACCTTCACCATATCTGTCTGGTCAACCATCCAGGCTGTCTTACCCTTCGGGATATCTTGAATAACTTCCAGACGCGAGCTCCAATGCCCCTCGAGCGCCGGAAATGGGATGCAGCCATTCTCGATTAAGCCGACGATGACCTGTTTCAGAGTAGGCCAGTAGAATTTCTTGAATTGCTCATCGGAGAGGAAACCATCAGCGCCTTTATGGAGCGGGATGAAGATTAAAGGATTCCCGGTCTGTTGGGCCGCGCCCACCCCCATCCCGATCATGATGGGCGTTAGGGTTTCCATGGCGGCGAGTAGCTTGTTGGGCTGCCGGTATATATCCAGCATGATCCCTTTGGTGCCGCGGAGGGTATCGCCAATGACATCAAACGGCGCCTTGGTAAACCCGCCGAGGATATTCGGAAACCCCAATGTGGTCAACTCACCATTTGAGCCACCCATAGCTATCGCCCATTTCAGGGCTTCAGCCCCGGCTTCAAAAAGGGCCTGAAAGGTGCTTTGAACGGGGGGTAGCCCATAGGGTACAAAATTAAAGGCGACCCCATACATTTCGAGGATGCTGGTGAGAGGTGGGAGCATCTTGAATCCCCCTAACGCGCCGAATACACGCGGCAGGTAGAAATTGCTGAAGTAAAACGACGGGTCGATCATCAAGAGATCATATTCGTCCGCCGTCATGTATTCTCCCTCATTGCACTGGTAGCTATGTTCAGGTGAGACGCCATGGCCCGGCCAGGCATATAATTTGTAGTCAAGAATCTCAAAGAATTTGCCTGGACCCGGCGCGGCCGCGCCGATATGCATATCCGGCTTAAACTCCAAGATGAATTCCTTAAAGGCCGCGGTGCATTTGTCGTAGTCATACATGGCCTCTTGAATGGTCATCCCGGCGTTAATAAAAGGGAACATGCTCGGAAGTATCGTGACCGGCACCCGATCCGGCTCTTTCAACTGAATAGCATCTTTAATTCTGGTGATGCTGGCTTTATAGTTAGCCTCTGCCTCCGGGCTTTGGAATTTAAGGTCATTCCCCTCCGGGTCCTTCGGCGAAAGCAACTTTTCAAACACCGCTGCCTGCTTTTCATCTGCTGACATTTGTGCCCATTTCTTGTCCATGGTATTACCCTCCTATCCAATCTTTGGCCAGTTTAACAGCCGTCATAGCATCTTTGCCATAGGCATCGGCGCCGGCATGCGCCCTGACCTGATCGTCCATCTGGCCGCCGCCGATCATGATTTTGACTTTGTCGCGGAAACCGGCTTTTTTGATCGCCTCAACGGTCTCTTTCATCGCGTCAAAGGCCAGGGTCAGGAAGCCGCTCAGGCCGACTACCTGGGGCTGGAACTCCCGGACGGCCTCGGTGAATTTTTGGGGGGTGACATCGACGCCCAGATCAAGGACCTCAAAGCCGTTGACATCGAGCATAAAGCTAACAATATCCTTGCCGATGTTGTGGATGTCGCCCTCCACCGTGCCGATGAGCACCTTGCCGCGACGCTCAACCGGCGGCGCCTTGACCAGCTCAGACTTGATCATATCGGTGATCTGGTTCATCATCTCGCCCGCCAGCACCAGTTCAGGCAAAAAGTAAGCGCCCTCCTCGTAGCGCCGGCCAACGATGTCCATGGCCTCCCTGACGGCATCCAGGATCACCATCGGCTTAGAACCACTCTCGACCATCTCGCTGACTAATTTGAGGGCTTCTTCCTCCCGCATGTCAGCGATGGCGTCAATCAGTTTTTGTGACATAACCAGCCTCCTTGAATAATTAGATGGGGCAAAAGCTCCGAATGGGGCTTCTACCCCGGCCCATTAAGATTTATTGAATACCCCGGCCCGATAAGCCCGGGTGTAGTTCAAACAATGACGGTCGCGGCCCAACACCAGTTCGGCCGCCACGAGCGCCGCCCGCAGCTCCCGATCCAGCGGATCAAGAATGGCGCTATCCAGACCGGCGGCCAGGGCCAGGGTCAAGAAAGCCCGGTTTATGTAGGAGCGGGCCGGCAAACCAAAGGAGATATTGCTTAAGCCGGCTGTAAAATGGACCGCCGGGTAGACCTCATGGACGGCCCGCATAGTCTCAAAGAAAATTTGGCCGCTGTGAATATTGGTGCTGAGGGTCATCGCCAACGGGTCAACGTAGATATGTTCGTCGGGGATGGTAGCGGCCCGGGTAGCCTCCAAAACCTGGTGAATGACGGCCAGCCGAGCGGCGCTGGTTTCGGGAATTTTCTTATCGCCCATCGCCAGGGCAATCACTTTACCGCCGGACTCAGCCACCAGCGGCGTAATGCCGGCCAGTCGCTCCGCTTCGCCGCTGATCGAGTTAATCATGGGAGTTTTATTGACGGCTTTGATGGCCACCGCCAGGGCTTTGGGATTGGCGCTGTCCAGGCACAGCGGCGTATCGACCACCGCCTGAATAGTTTCGATCAGCCAGATCAGGTCGTCCGGCTCCTGCTGGGGATGAGTGCCGGCATTGACATCCAGCCAGGTTGCGCCGGCCTCGGCTTGTTGGCGGGCCAACTCCTGAATGAAGGCGGTATCCCGCTCGGCAATAGCCTGGGCCACCCGTTGGCGCGTTCCGTTAATTTTTTCACCAATAATTTCCATAAGCGCTCCCTTGAAAATAGGCGAATATGCGAATGTACGAATGGCGAATAAACTCTATTTTCATCACTCGTTGCAGCATTGCAGATTCGGTTAGTCTCCTTTCAATAATTGTGGGGGGGACGGGTATCAGCTATCAGCCTGCCTCTGGGGGCTTGAGTGACAGCCCTGGCAGGTGGCACATAGTGGTGCCGTTGGTTTTGAAGTCGGCGTACGTGATGGTTTGGCCGGGCCGGGCCACCACAAAATCGTCATCCCACGGCCCATAGATCATCTTTTTGATCAGGGTGTCGGCGCCCGGAATTTCCTCATAACGCAGCCCAAATCGGGCCGCGGCGCGGCGACTATACTCCCGGTAACGCTCCTGGTCGTGCTGGCCGGTATCGATGTAGGCCAGGCGGGTGTAATTTTTGAGCATCAACTGCATGATGCGGTCGGCCTGGGCCTGCCCGTACCGTTCTACCAGGCGGGCATGCTCTTCAAAGGGGGTGTCGCTGACCTCGATCCAGCCTTTGGTCAGGTAATAGGTGCCCGGTTCCTGGCTGGATTGTGCTTTATAGGCGGCGTGGGAACCCAAGAAGATGGCAATACAGTCGTCAACGCGGGGCACAACCAGGGTGCAGTTGCGAGCGGTTAAACCAACCACGGCCATCGAGCACAGGCCGTAGCCGAGGATAATGGTATCGGCCGTGGCGCTGGCGGCGTCAATGGTTGCTTGCAGGGTTTGGCGGAGTTTTTCGGGGCGGAGGTGCAGTCCAAAATCCAAAATTTCATGCTCGATGCCGGCCGGCAGAAACGGGAGCATCTCTTCGATGACCGTGGCGCAGGCAACAACTTTGGTGCGCGACTTTGGCATGATTATTCCGTGAAACTAATTGCGTATACCCTCTCGAATTGGCACGGTTTGGTGCACTCATTTGAAGCGCTGAAGTCGCTGAGTTTACTGACAACGCTGAGAAAAAGGTAGACATTCAGCGGGTTCAGCCTCTTCAGCGTTTCAGCGGTTTTCGCTGGCGCTGGTGCAGTTTTCCCAAATTGGCTGGGGCTACATCGCTGAGTTACTTGAACTTGTTAGTAGAAACGTTAGCCAAGACAGAAGAGTTCTGCTCCCCTAATAACCCCAATTATATAGTTATATAGGGAAGCTGTCAAAAGAAAGTTGACATTTTTGAAAATATGGATAATCTTATCGTAGATCATCGCTGCAACAGTGGTAACGAGTTGCCCCCCTATGAGAATGAGAAAGAACGATCAGTTTGGTCACCCGGTCGAGGTCATTGACCGGGATTCCTATGAACCGGCCTACGCCCAGTTAGCCAACATCCTGCGCCGCCAGGTCGCCAACGGAATGTTTCGGCCGGGCGATCAACTGCCTTCAGAGGCGATGCTGTGCCGCAGCTATCATGTCAGCCCGATGACCGTCCGCCGCACCATTAACCTCCTGGCCGAAGAAGGCGTGGTCAGCACCGCCAAAGGACGTGGCACTTTTGTCAAAGCGCTCGAGTTGGGCCGGGCCGCCTTCGATTTGCGCGAACTGCAAGGTCTCTTCAACGACCCGGCTATGGCGGTCAAACTGCTGGACGCCCGGATTATCTCGGCCGACGACCGGATGGCCCGCAAGCTCAACCTGCAGGTGGGTGAAAACCTCATCTACATCCGCCGGCTGCTCACGGTGGACGATGAACCGGCCTTCTACCACCGCGAATATTTGATTTACGATCCGGCCCGCCCGATTGTGGAGGCGGAGATGGAGGTCACGGCTCTGCGGGGCTTGTTTGGCGGTACGGGCAGCGCCATCCTCAAACGAGGCGACTTAAATGTAGAAGCCTGCCTGCTCAATGAAGAAGAAGCCAAAATATTAAAGACGCCTCTGCCCGCGGCCGCCTTTTACCTGGAACACCTTTTTTATGATTTTGAGGATCGGCCGGTCAGTTGGGGCTGGTTCATCTGCCGGAGTGATTATCTCCATTTTACCACCAGGGTAGGGATAACCGATGAGTCAAAATAGTCAGCCACAGCCGGACCGCCTGATTGCCGAGGTGCTGGAGTTGAAAGAGGCGGAGGTGCTGGCTCTGGTGCAGGAACGCCTGCAACAAGGCGAGGACCCTCTGGCCATTGTGGAGGCCTGCGAGGAGGGGATGCGCCAGGTGGGGCAACGCTACGAGCAGGGCGAGTATTACCTCTCGGCCCTGATTATGGCCGGCGAAATCTTTCGTGAGGTTATGGAACTGGCCCAACCGGTGATCGAAGACCGGATCAGGGGCAACGAGTCGGGCCGGATTTTGTTGGGCACCGTCCAGAATGACATCCATGACATCGGCAAAAATATCCAGGCGATGCTGCTCAGTTGTTATGGCTTTACCGTGCTGGATTTGGGCGTCGATGTGCCGGCCGCTGAGTTTCTGCGGCAAGCGCGGGAATTTCAGCCCGACATCATTGGCCTGTCCGGGCTGCTGACCAGCTCATACGACTCGATGCGGGAGACAGTCACCTTGCTACGCCAGGCTGAAGATCAGGCCATTGCCCGGGCCCCGATCATCATCGGCGGTGGCACCCTCACGGAGCAGGTCGGCCGCTACGTGGGCGCGGATTACTGGGTTCGTAATGCGATGGATGGCGTACGGCTGTGCCAGCGACTGCTGGTCGCTGGGTCGGCAGCTTGAGGGCGGGGCAAATGGCCAGGCAAAAATTCTACGTCGTCTGGGTAGGCCGGCAGCCGGGCATCTATGATAATTGGGCCGATTGCGCCAAGCAGGTCAACGGCTTTTCCGGGGCCAAATACAAAGCGTTTGAAACTGAAGCCCAGGCCAGGGAAGCGTTGGCCTTAGGTTGGGAGCAGTTCATCGGCAAAGCGACCCCGTTCAGCCTGCCGCCAGAGGTCATCGCCGACAGCCTCTCGGTCGATGCGGCCTGCGACGGCAGCCCTGGCAACCTGGAGTACCGCGGCGTCCACACCAAAACCGGCCAAGAGCTGTTCCACGTCGGTCCGCTTGAAAACGGCACCAACAACCTGGGCGAGTTTTTGGCGATTGTCCACGCCCTGGCTCTACTGCAAAAGGAAGGCCAAACTAGCCCCATCTACTCCGACTCCCGCACCGCCCTGAGTTGGGTCAGGCAAAAGCAAGTCCATTCCAAACTCCCCCGCACCGCCGCAACGGAGCCCGTCTGGGCGCTGGCCGACCGGGCGCTGGCCTGGCTGGAGCACAACGTTTATTCGAATAAGCTGCTCGAGTGGGAGACGGACAAGTGGGGGCAGATCCGGGCGGATTTTGGGCGGAAGTGAAACGGCAAAACGCCGCTGTTAATAACTGGATGGCTGATAGAGCCTCAAGTCAGCGATGAACCGAAAATCGTTGACATTCAATGTGTAAAGTTCCAGGTTATGCACTAATGCTGTTGATGCAATCAAGGCGTCCGTAAACTCAATTTGTGACTCAGCGAATAACTTTCCATCAGCTCTAAAAACATACTCGAGGTGGACGCATCAAAGGGAATTTGATGAAGCAGTGAAAGATACTGCTTGATATATCTCAATTCCGCCTTATTGAGCGCCCCGAAGTAAAGTTCGGCCTGGGTAACCGGACTGATTGCCAGTTGGTTTTGACCTATCTGGCGCAATTCTTGGACAATCTGCGAATTATTCTTGTAGAACTCAATCAGGATGTTGGTATCGCACAGGATCATCGGTATTGCCTGGGCCAAGCCTTTTGGCGAATCGACTCTAAACTTACGGCTCTATCCTGCCACAAACCAGCTACCGAAAAGAAATCCAGTGATTCTGCTGGTGTTGATGAGTCCCCCCCCTCTATTTCTTCTGTACCACCTGATTTGACCGAATCAACAAAATCTAGTGCCGTCAGTAACTCTAGTAATATTTTGGCTTTGTCTTTATCTCTTACTTGAATTACTATTTGTTCCATTTTTCAATCCTATCACAACAGCGTGTTCAATCGTCTCCTGACATTTGATGTTGTCATTTTCGATCCTCAACAATTATCACCAATTTGTAGCAGCCTGTCAATTCCCAATTTCTGGAAAAGGGCTACCCGATTCACCCCCCTCCTCAACTTATGCTATAATCCGGCCGATGAACAAACCCTGCCACATCGGCTTGAACGCCCACCTGCTCTCGCTGAGCCAGTCATACCGGGGCGCGGGGATTAGCTGGTACCAGGTCAACTTGCTGCGCCACCTGGCCCAAGTATCGCCCGACTGGCTGCGCTACCATGTCTTCTTGAGCGACCCGGCCTTTCAAGCGCCAGCCCTAACTCTCCATCGCAGCCGCCTGCCCACCCATCGACCTGTGGTCCGTATTTTCTGGGAACAGCTCCTCCAGCCGCTGGCTCTGCGCCAGGCCGGGGTCGATTTGCTGCACGCCCTGGCCTTTGTGGCTCCGCTGGCCGCGCCCTGCCCTTTTGTGATCACCATTTACGATCTCAGCTTTTTACGTTACCCCGAAGCTTTCCGCCCGCTCAATCGCTGGTACCTCAGCCGCTTTACCGCCCGCTCGGTGAAACAGGCCAAAGCGATCATCACCATCTCCGAGAGCACCCGCCAGGATGTCATCAACTTACTGGGCGCGCCGCCGGAGCGAGTCCACACCATCTACTGCGGGGTAGAGCCGAGTTTTCAACCCCTCCCGGCCGCGGAGGTGGCGGCTTTCAAAGCGGCCCGCGGCCTGCCCGACACCTTTATCCTGTTTTTGGGCACGCTGGAGCCGCGCAAAAACGTCGATGGCTTGATCCGGGCCTACGCCCGCTGGCGCCAATTCGACCCCGCCGCGCCGCCGCTCATTGTTGCCGGAGGCAAAGGTTGGTATTATACTAAGATATTCCAACTGGTCGAGACGCTTGGACTGACCGGGGCGGTCCACTTTCCCGGCTATGTGCCGCACGAGGATCTGCCGCGCTGGTTCAATGCGGCCTGCCTGTTTGTTTACCCCTCTCACTTTGAGGGTTTTGGTCTGCCGGTGTTAGAAGCAATGGCCTGCGGAACACCGGTGATTACCAGCACAGTTTCATCGCTGCCGGAGGTGACTGGCGCCGACGGCGCAGCCGTACTCGTCGACCCGACCCAGCCGGACATGCTGGCCGAGGCAATGGCTCAATTGCTCAGCCAGCCCGACCGGCGCGCGGCCATGGCGGCCCAAGGACGAGTACGAGCGGCCGGGTTTCAGTGGGAACGGACGGCTCGGGAGACCGTAGCCGTTTACCAAAAGGTTTTGGCGTTGTGAAACGTCTGGAAGAAATCCTGTTTTCCAACCAAAGACTCGCCACCATTACCTGGGTATTGATCGATATCCTCCTGATCAATACCGCTTTTGTGCTGGCCTATTGGGTCCGGTACGATCTGCAGCTTTTCCGGGCTGTCGATCCCGCCTTCAATGTCCCCTATCAGGTCTATTTGCCCTTTGTGGCTATCTTTACCCTGCTGCTCATTCTGGTCTATCGCCAGCACGGGGTCTATCAGCTGCGTCGCAAAATCTCCTGGCTTGACGAATTTTACGCCATCGTCAACGGCACGACCACCAGCATTGTCATCATGATTGTCATTATCTTTCTCTACCGGCCGGCTTTCTACTCCCGGATCATCTTTATCTATGCCGGGCTGCTGGCGGTGGCGCTCCTGAGCCTGAGTCGATTGCTGAAAGTGCTGCTCCAGCGGCGCTTGCGGCGGCAGGGGATCGGCATCCGGCGGGTATTGATCGTGGGGGCCGGTGAGGTCGGTCGAACCGTGATGCGGGCGACAGTAGCCAACCCGGAAAGCGGCTTCCAGATTGTTGGCTTTTTGGATGACAACCCGACCAAGGGCGAAACCGACATCGGCCGGTTCAGGGCGCTGGGCAGCACCACTAATTTGGCCGACATTTTGGAGCAGGAAGAGATCGATGAGGTGATTATCACCTTGCCCTGGCAATATCACCGCAAGATTATCAGTTTGATGGCTCAGTGCGAGCGCGAAAACATCCGCACCCGGATTGTGCCCGACCTGTTCCAGATGACGCTCAACCGGATGCATGTGGAAGAAGTGGCCGGGGTGCCGATGATTAGCCTTAAAGAGCCAGGGATTAGCGGTCTCAATCAACTGGTCAAACGGGGCATCGATGTCGTCTTTGCGGCCACGGCGCTGGGGCTGTTCGCCCCATTGATGGGCTTAGTGGCTCTTATGATCAAAATGGAATCGCCCGGGCCGGTGCTGTTCCAGCAGGAGCGGGTCGGCAAGAATGGCCGCTGCTTCAAGCTGTATAAGTTCCGCTCGATGGTTGAGGATGCGGAGGAGCAGTTGGAGGCTCTCAAAGATTTCAATGAGGCCGATGGCCCAATTTTCAAGATGAAAGCAGACCCCCGGGTGACCAGGCTGGGCAAGTGGTTACGCCGCCTGAGTCTGGATGAGCTGCCCCAATTTTACAACGTTTTGCGCGGGGATATGAGCCTGATCGGCCCCCGCCCGCCGCTGCCGGCCGAAGTAGAGCAGTATCAGGAGTGGCACAAGCGGCGGCTGGAGATCGCGCCCGGCATTACCGGACTGTGGCAGGTCAGCGGCCGCTCTGAACTCACTTTTGACGAGATGGCTCTGCTCGATATCTACTACATTGAAAATTGGTCGCTGGGGCTGGACACCAAAATTTTGTGGCAAACCGTACCCAGGGTTCTTTTTGGCAGCGGGGCGTATTGAGCCGTTCCCGGCCATAAGCGCCCGGCGCTCCAATCAAAATTTATTGAGGCGGCCGGGTATCTAGCTCTTCTTCAGGCTCAACGAGCGGGGCGGCCGGCTCTGCCAATGTTTCCTCTGCCTCGATGGCCTCAGTTGCTTCGGGTTGTGCCGGTTTTTGGACCGGCATTTCCTGGGTAAAGGCCTGGGCGACCCTGATCACCTCCGGGGTGAGCTGGAGAGCCGGCGGGGAGACAGGTTCAGGTTCTGGCGACAGGGGCAGATCGACTCGTTCGCGCAGGTTGACCAACTCATACTCGATCCGATCCAGTTCCCGCTGCACATAGTTGATGGTCGTCGTCAACTCGACCGGGCTGTTTGCGCCAAGCAGCCGGCGCTGTTGGTTCAGGTTGGCTAACTTCTGCTGCCAATCGGCGGCCTGTTTTTCCAGCGAATCGACGGTCAAAGCGATGGCCGAGGGAATCTTGGGCGTCTCGACAGGGACAGGGCTGGCGTAGCCAGCTCTGGCGGCCCGTAGAATTTCGTCCAACTGCTGCAGCAGAAGTTCAGCGCGCAGGTATAAATCGCCCAGGTTGGTCAGAGTACGCCGGACGCTGGTCAACGTCCAGATCGCAAAAGCGCCAATGACCAGCAGCATTCCCCCGCTGCTAATCAAACAGCCCAGGCTATTGATAATCACATCTTCCAAAATGATGGAGTTGATCCCCAGACCAACCAGCGCCAGCAGCACTCCAAAAATAACCACGCCGGACAGGCGAGTGCTTATTTGCTGGCCTCGCTGGGCTATCACTGCGCTGGTAACGGCTTTGGGCGCGCTCACTTTGAGACCATAACGACTGAAAATGGCCTTCGTCTCGGCCCGGATTTTGTTGAACTGCTCATTATGACTGTTGTTTTGCTCGGTGGCGTCCAGGTTGGCTATGACCCGCTGGAAAGCAGAAGTTAAGGCTCGCAGCCGCTGAAGTTCATCGAAATCTTGGGAGGTAAAAGTTGGCTGAACTAGATCGGTCATCCCAAAACATCCTTTTGAGTTAATCAAGAGCCTGAAGGTTTTTAAGAACCTTTAGGGTCGTCAAAAATTACCGGTCGATTATAACAAAAAGTTAGAACGACAACAAACAGTCAGGTGATGTTTTGCCTGAGCGTGTCGTCTTAACAAATTGGGAAAAAGGGGGGATAAATTGACATTTACTACCCACCTAAAATATTGTATAATTAATTGATTGCTCTAACCAAGGAAAAAACTGTGATTAAATGCCCGTTTTGTCAGGCTACCCACGTAGCCAATACTCTATTTTGTAGTGAATGCGGCAATTATCTCCTGCAAGATGAAGGCCGCCAGACCGATCCCCTGGATACGACCGAAATGTCCTGGGTTGAGACCCCGGCTGAGGAAGAGGCCGACATCTCTTTGCCCCATCCTCTTGTCGCTGATAGCAAGGCCCAGGCTATTCAGCTTATCATTGGCGCCAAAAAACGGCAGGTTGAAGTCCCGCTCGATAAAGCCATCCACCTGGGTCGAGTTGATCCGGCCTCCAATGTATTTCCAGAAGTTTACATCAGCAACGAAGATGACGCGGCCAAGAGCGTTTCCCGCCGGCACGCCCGCATCATGCGCCAAAGCGGCACCGTGGTGGTGGAAGATCTGGCCAGCGTCAACGGCACGTTTCTCAACGGCAAAAGATTAGACCCCTACCTGCCTGAACCGCTCAATGATCGCGACACGCTGTATCTGGGCAAAGTGGCGATCGAAGTAAGAATCATTGACCAATAACCTGGTTGAGCCCTGTTCCAATCAACTAAAAAGCCCTCGCGAAAGCCGGTGAGGGCTTTTATTTTGAGAGCTGAACTGGCGGAAATCAGCCAGCAGGATCACGCCTTTAATTTTGGTACACGCTCAAAACATCCCCGGCGATGTTGATGGCTACACTTAGCTCAACGCCTGGCGTTTGGGTCAAATCAACGGTACCGGTTGTGGCCACAAAGGGCAGGCTGGCGGTATAGTTGTAACTGCCAGCCGGCAGCTCAATCACCTGCTCACTATGAGTCAGAATGGGGTAAGCCTGCTCATTGATTGTGAAAATCAGGGTGTCACCGGTGAAATTCTTGACCGTAACCCCTTCTACCTGAACGGCCGTTGGCGTCTCGCTGGGAGCAACCTCATCACCGGTTGGCGGTAGAGCAGGTGGGACCGCGGCAGGCTCAGCGGAACTGACTTGATCGGTCAAATCTTCCTGGTAGATGTTGAGCTTAACCGGCGGATAGTTAACTTTCTCGCCCACCTTATACTCCGGCGCCTCTCTTACTTCAGGAATAATATTGACCCCGCTAACCTGGCCAACCTGGAGATCGATCTCACCACTGATGCTGCCGAAGGGGACGCTGGCCGTGTAACTGTAGAAACCGGCCGGTACGTCAATCTGCAATCGACCGGGAATACCGTTGGTGTAAGGGGGAACCTTGTACAGTTGCCCTGCCAGATCAACCGTTAACTCATCCACCCCATTGTAATTGATCCAAACGATGCCGGCCTGCCCGGCTGCCGGCGCAACCGGCTGCCAGGCATCGACCGGGACGGTATCGGCAACCGGCCCGGCGGTCAGGTCGATATCAAACACCAAAACCTCATCTTTCGGCTTTTCCAGGACAATCCCGTTCCTATCTAAAACCGGCTGGCCTTTCTCGATGCGGACCCCTTTGGCCACCGTGCTGCCTGGCTCGATGGTAAATTCGCCCGCCGAACCGCCCACGTTGGGCGCATTGACGGCATACTTGTGGTCACCCGGCCCCAACTGCATTTCAAACCGGCCGCCGTCCGGGTTCACGTCTGTCCCGGTCACGGTGTAGGTAGTATCATCAAGGTCGAGAATGATGGTCTGACCGATATAGTTGACCAGGATAAAATTGGCGCTCGTTCCCTCCTGGGCATAACCGGACCCTGAAAAAGTGACGGTCAGAATAAGCGCCAGCAACAAACCGGCTCCTGTCAATAAGTTTTTCGTTGACATTCTTGTCCTCCGTAAATAATTAAACTGCTGACTTTTTCAGCTAACTAAATCCTCCAATAAAGTTTTCGCCGGGATTAGAGGATTTGGGGATTAAAAATGGGCTGAAAACAAAGGAAGAATCCCCTAATCTCTCAATCCCGACCCAAAATGGCTGGAAAAAGCGTTCCTAGACATGATTATTATACGACGCGGCTTAAAAAACCTTTAAGGATTTCTCCCGCCAGCTTCAACGTTGGTAAGGTTTAGCCAGAAATCCGTGCTTATGAAGCCAATCTTCTAATTGTTGGTTATTGGGTTCGGTAATGAGCGCTCCCCGGTCGTAACCCCGGTTGGACTGGTCCGTGGGATAGGGCAGGAAATCTGTATAAGGCACATCTTCACCTGGCCTGGCGACAACCAGGGTGGGGACGCTGAGGTAGTGCGTCCACTCTTTGACCCGCGCCGCCATGGCCGGATCGTGATCAATGTTGATTTCGGTATAGGGGATGTTGTACCGCTTCAAGATGTCTCGCGCCAGGGCCACATTGGGGCAGTAAGAACTGCGGACATACATCACAAGTTGTTTGTCCATAATTAGGGTACGGCGTGTCTGGAGATTTCGGAATTATTGGCGTCGCTCAAGATTATGGTCGTGCCGGGTGGCCAGGCCGGTTCACCCTGATTGAGATAAAGGTCACTGGGACTATTCTCCCCGGCCGCGGTATGGACGCGAATACTGCCGCCGCTAAAGAGAAAGATGTCGGGGAAGATGAACACCCCTAACGAGGAACCCTCAAGTTTCCAATCTCGCAAACTGGTGCCGGCCCCTTTGTTAAGGATGACCAGCGTCTCCCGGAGCAAATCGCCGGGACTGATCACTTCGCTGACAACCACGTTGATCTCATCAAAAGGCGGCGGGGTCGAGGTGGGAATTGGCGTCGGCAAAGCGAGCGGCGTTTCAGTTGGGGTGGGCGATGGCCCCACCGTTGCCGCCGGCTCCGGCGGAACGTCCGCGCCGGGCGGCAGCGGCGTGGGCGGGTCAAACGGTAAGGGCGTGTCGGTAGCAAAAGGCATCGGCGTAAAAGTGGGCGTCGCCGTCGACACGCCGGCCAGGGGAATGACCAACTGCTGCCCAATCTGGATGAAATCCTGATTCGTCAGGCCATTGGCAATCATCAAGTCAGAGATAGACACGGCAAATTTCTGGGCTATCAACCCCAACGTGTCACCAGCTTCGACCACATAAGTTACCGATTGAAGCGGCGTGCCGGCCGGCGGTAAATCCACTGGCGGCGTGCCCGGCGCAACTTCGGCCAAGGCTTCCAGGGGTTGGCCGGTAGCCTCGGCCGCAGTTAGCGTTGACCCCACGGCTGAGGTATCCATATCCCCCGGCAGCGCCGGCCGGTTTGCCAGCAAGACCACGGCAATGCTGATGACCAGCGAGATCACTGCATTCACGCCGATGATCAACGCCAGTTGGCTCGGCGGCAAGCCGATGCTGGTCATGCCAACATCCTGGTACTCTTCATATTCGAATTCTTGGTCGTCTCTGGGCTCTTCCATAGTTTTTTGAACGCTCGCTAACTCCTGCGAGTAGCCTCATTATACCTCAGATCAATTGGACTGACAATGAACGGTCAAGATTGTAGCTTGACTTGTCCGGCAAATTATAGTAGAATATCTAGGTACAAAGACAGAAAAGGAGGAGGAGATATAGGCGATGGCTAAACTCGATTTGCGAACTGGCAGCACCGCCGTGATGGTGTTGCGGCTGCTGGCCGAAAAACCGATGTACGGCTACCAAATTGTCAAAGAATTGCAACGGCGGAGCGGAGGCTATTTTGACCTGGAACAAGGCACCTTATACCCAACCCTCCATCGTCTGGAAAAAGACGGCCTGGTGCGCAGCCAGTGGGAAGTGATCGCCGAAGGACCCTCCCGCAAATATTACCATATCACCGACCTGGGCCAAATGGAACTGGCAAAATCGGCCCGGCAGTGGAGCGACTTTTCGCGTCATTTATTGAAATTGTTGGATGGTTTGGCCTGATTGGGCCGGTCTTACCTAAGCCGGATGGCCTACAGTGGGAAAAAAGTCGTCACCCGAATTCGCTAAATGACGCTATTACTCGCCAACACTCTTGTGGTAAGGTAGGAGCAGGAGGCAAACAGGTCGATGTCAGCCGTTCAGCAATATCTCAAAGAATTCCAAAAAACTCTACCGGCTCACTTGCGGGTCGAAGCCACCGCTGAAGTTCGCAATCACCTGGAAGAATTGACCCGTGACTGGCAGCAGCGCGGCCTGCCCCGGCTGGAGGCCGAACTCAAAGCGGTGGAACAGTTCGGTTCGCCCCGCAAGATCGGCCGCCAATGGCGTCAGGCCGCCGGGATGGTCGATTGGATCGATATCTTATTGGCGGCCCTGCCGATTCTGGGCATCAGCGGTCTGGGCTGGTATTTCGTTGGGCAATATGTCCCCCTCCCGGCTTATCTGGCTATTTTCTGTGGGGGCGCGCTGCTGGCCTGGCGCCGCAACTGGCCCACCTGGTGGTACGCCTGGCTCGGTTGGCTTTGCCTGGCCCTACTGATTGGACCCGGCACGCAATTAGCCTTTTTCATCATTTTTCCGCTGTTAGTAACCTTGCTGGCCATCGAGAGCTGGCCGCAAGCCACCTTAATGACCCTGCCTTTTACCACTTACCTGGCTTTTACCGCTCTCATCAGCCGCCAACAACTGGTCACCACCGGTTGGGGTCCCGGCAATATTTATCCCGGTAACATCATCTGGCTAGAAACGGTCTTTTCAATCGTGTGGATTACCATTTTGGTGGCCAGTTTGCGTACGGCCCGGCCCAGCCGGCGGGGGGTGTATCTTCTGGCCGGCCTGATCGGCACCCAGTTGATTTACATCGCCGCGATCGTGTCGATGGTCATTCTGGCCAAAACCCTGCCGGCCTATTTTATCACCACGCTGACTGCCCGCGCCGTAATCCTGCATAAATTGCCGTTAGGCTTATTGACCATTGGCCTGACCTTATATCCACTGTTGGTCTGGCTGACCGCTCGCTGGCTGCGGCAGCGAGGTATCCAACAGCCCGGCCTGCCGGCCTGATCAACAGTTCAGAAAACTTTTCCCGATCCGAAGTGACCAGGAATTTTTTCGGCAGTCTACCTAGATAGTCTATTTATATTAGCTAATCAGAACCCTACAACAACGAAAAAGAGACCTGATATGCCACTCAACCGGCGATCTTTCTTGAAATTGGTAGGCGCGACTATTGCCACCTATGGTTTAGTCGGGGTGGGTGGTTACTATTACAGCACCCAACTTGAACCATACCGTCTCATCGTCGAGCCGGTTCAAGTCCCAATCGCAAAGTTGAAACCTGGCCTCGAGGGGTTCAGACTGGTTCAGCTCAGCGACATCCATCTGCACCCTTACACCCAAATCGCGTTAGTGCAAGAAGCAGTCACGGTGGTCAATACTCTACGGCCGGATTTGATTGTTCTCACCGGAGATTATGTCCTCCAGGGGGCCGAATCTATCTTTGAGTTAGCCCCGGTTCTGGCTTCACTCAACGCCAAATACGGTGTTTTTGCGGTGTTGGGCAATCATGATCTGTGGACTGACGCGGCCGTCGTTCGGGCCGGTTTGGTCCAGGCAGGGATACCCGTACTGTGGAATCAAGGCTTAACGCTGGGGATTGGTCAGGCAACCATCTATTTGGCCGGTCTGGATGACGTCTGGAGTGGTCAACCCGACTTGAAAAGCGCCCTGGCCGGGACAACGCCAGATGTACCTACCATTTTGTTGGCCCATGAACCCGATTTTGCCGACCTCACGGCTTTAGATGGCCGCGTTGACTTGCAATTATCCGGCCACAGTCATGGCGGCCAGGTTCGCCTGCCTGGTCTTGGCGCGCCAGTGCTACCTTACTTGGGTCAAAAATATGACCAGGGGCTGCGCTGCGTCAACCAGGTGTGGGTCTACACCAATCGCGGCTTGGGAGTTATTCCGCCGCCGGTTCGGCTCAACTGCCCGCCGGAGATCACGGAAATCACCCTGATTGGCGTATAAAGTACAGCCAGCCAGGGGTTGGTCTAAGATATCATTAAACTTTATCGTCTATGATGTAGCGAGGTTTACTGCAATATGACTTTCAAACACGGTCACAATTTGTGGGAGGAAACGCTGAATTTTATGGACACCACCATCTCATTCTACAAACGCATCTGGAAAGCGACTGCCAATCTGGTTTGGCTTGGTTTATGGCTGTTTGCCCTGGGCTTACTGCTGTGGTACCCCTTGCGCTGGTGGCCGGGCGATAGCTTCTGGCCAGTGAGATTCACCAACTATTTTATGCCCTGGTTACTGCTCGGTCTCATCCCCGGCTTAGGGCTGGCCGTCCTGGCCGGACGGCGCCGGTTGGCGGTCGCCCTGGCTCTACCAACCTTGTTCATTGGGCTGGCCTTCGCGCCGCTGTTTCTGCCCAAGCCGAACACAGCTCTGGCCGGTCAGGCGTCGTTCAAAGTGATGAGTTACAACATCTGGGGTTGGAATCAGGAGCCTGAGGCTATGGTCGAGCTGATCAGGCGGGAGCAACCGGATATTTTGTTACTCCAGGAGGTTACGCCGCGACTGGCCCGGATCCTCAGCAGCGAACTGGCTGACCTTTACCCTGACGGGGAGCTACATATGGCCTTTGAATCTAACATCGGCCAGGCCATTCTTAGCCGCTACCCCCTAACTCCGGTCGAAGGCAGTTTTAAGAAAGGACGCACCCAAAAGGCGCTGGTCGATACCCCGGATGGGGTTATCGCCGTCTGGAATACCCATCCCATCCATCCGGTCCCGTGGTCGCAGCAATATCGGCAGATCTCAGCCCTGGTGGAGGATATTGCCGCTACAGACCAACCGCTCATTGTTGGCGGTGATTTCAACACCACCGATCAATCCGAAACCTATCGATTGATCAACCAATATTTGCATAATGCTCATTGGGAAGCAGGCTGGGGTTTTGGCTTCTCTTTTCCCTCCACCGACCGTCCTCTCCGGGGCAAGTTGCCCCTGCCGGCCCTGGTGCGGATCGATCATATCTTCTACAGCGACCACTTTTTTGCCCACAGCGCCGGCACCCTCTCGGATGCCGGCGGCTCGGACCATCTACCGGTGGTGGCCGAATTGTCACGGGTGAATTAAAGCGAACTCAGGCCAAAACCCAGTTGCGTTCGGCCGGCTTACCCTGGCCGACATGCCGGGCAAAGTTGTAGACACGGCCAGCCATGTCTGCCTCACGGCCAAACAGCACCGCTAATTGCGAGGCATAGGCGGCAATAGCGGCGATTTTGGCGACCAGATCAGCCTCGGCCAGCCAGCATAGCTGGGCTTGCAGCAACCCAGGCTGCTGGGCCGCCAACGTAACCGGGTCGGTCTGGCGATATTTGGCGGCGTAATGAGGATCGGCATAGGGGTAATCTTCGTAGAAAACCAGCCGGTAGCCGTAGTCTCGTAATTGCCAGGCCGCGGCTCTGACCAGTTGGTGATCGACGTGATGGCCCAGAGCCAGCGGGGCGTAGAGCAGAGTCTCGTTTTCAGCCGGAACCAGCTCCAGGATGGCAGCCGCAATTTCCGCAACCAAAAACTGTTCAGCCGGGTGAACTTGACCAAAAAGGTCGGCCTCGCTGAGATAAAACCACTCCTCCTGCCGGGGGTCGCTTCGATAGATGCAATCCCTAAATCTCAGCCGCAGGTAGTCAGCCCCTAAGAGCTGCATAGCGGCCTGGTCCTCGGCCTGGCGGGCAGCAATAACGTCGCCGGGATTGCCCCACTGCCGGTGCTGACTCTGGGCAAAAGGCGATAGCACCTCGTTTGAGTCGGGCGGGGCCGCACAAACGGTCACCACCAGCGCCAACTGGCCGGCCTGAGTTTGCTGATGAATCAGCCCGCCGCAGGAGAGCGCCGCGTCGTCATAATGGGGCGAGAGGTAGACATGCCGGAAAGTCATGACCGGGTTAGCGAACGGTCAGGCGTTTTGGCGGCCAAAAACATCGTAGAAATGGATGGCCGTTTCAATACCGCGATAAAAGTTCGGTAGGTAGAATTTTTCGTTGGGCGCGTGCAGGCCATCATCAGGCAGGCCAAAACCCATCATCACCACCGGGATTTGCAGCACCTTGTTCAACAAGGCCACAATCGGCAGTGAGCCGCCCTCCCGCAGATAAACCGGCCGCCGGCCGAAAGCTCGTTCGTAGGCCACAGCGGCGGCCTCGATGGCCGGGTCGGTTAAATCAACCACGGCGCTGTCGCCGCTGGACAGAGTTTCCACAGTTACGGTCATTGTTTTGGGCGTTAGCCGCTCGATATACTCGGTGAACAGGCGGGCAATTTGCTGCGGCTGCTGGTCCGGCACAATGCGCATGCTGACCTTGGCGCTGGCCGTGGCCGGGATAACCGTCTTCTGGCCGGCGCCAATAAAACCGCCTTTGATGCCATGCACGTCCAGCGTAGGCCGCACCCCAATCCGCTCGGCGACCGTATAGCCGGCCTCCCCCCACAAAGCCGGAGCCCCGGTTTCAGCCAGCACAGCCTGTTCGGTAACACCGCTCGTGTTGATGGCCGCTCGCTCGGCCGCAGTCAATTCCCGCACGTCATCATAGAAGCCGGGAATGGTCACCCGGCCATAATCATCGCGCAGCGCGGCCAAAATCTTGGCCATCGCGTTCAGGGGATTTTCCACCACCCCGCCAAAAGCGCCGGAGTGCAGATCGCGGCTGGAGCCGCGCAGGGTCACTTGCATGTAAACCAGACCCCGCAAACCGGTGACCAGGGCCGGGGTGTTGGCGTCGACAATCGGCGTGTCGGAAATGAGCGCCGCGTCGGCCCGAAGCAGGTCGCGCTGGTTCACCACAAACTCGCCCAGATGAGGGCTGCCCATCTCCTCCTCACCTTCGAGTATAAATTTGACGTTGACCGGCAGCCGGCCGGTGGAGTTCAGGTAGGCCTGCACGGCCATCAAATGGGTATATAATTGACCTTTATTGTCATTAGCTCCCCGGCAGTATAAATTGTCTCCCTGTACGGTCGGCTCAAAGGGGGGGGTCAACCATTCCTCCAGCGGATCCACCGGCTGAACGTCGTAATGGCCATAGATCAGCAGGGTGGGCGCCTGCGGGCCGGCCTCCAGCCAATCGGCGTAAACGATGGGAAAGGTAGGGGTTGGGAGCATTTGGGCATGGCGCAGGCCAATTTCGGTAAACTTGTCAACCAACCATTGGGCCGTGCGGGTCATATCGGCCTTGTTTTCGGTCATGGTGCTGATGCTGGGCAAACGCAGCAACTCCTTCAGGCCGTCGAGGGCAGTAGCAGCATGGGTTTGGGCATAAACGAGCGCCTGATCAGGCATTGTAGAGATCCTTTCGTCCGGGACAGGTTCGGCAGATTATAGCACAGCTTCAAACAGAATCTAAAAAAGTCGATTCATTTTGTTGTTAAATTTGGACATTGCCAGACTTTATCGTATACTATTCGTTTGTGCTTCCAAACACCTAATACTTTTGATACTGCTGTAACTGGAGAGAGTTCTGATGAAGGTCTTACTGATTGAAGATGTCGACAATTTGGGCTATGCCGGAGAGGTTAAAAAGGTGGCCGACGGCT
Organism: uncultured Caldilineaceae bacterium; assembly: GCA_964398055.1. Taxonomy (GTDB): domain Bacteria; phylum Chloroflexota; class Anaerolineae; order 4572-78; family J111; genus CAYNLK01. Next base: position 115,442 of record CAYNLK010000006.1, on the reverse strand, counting down.
ATGGTCGAAACTATTTACTGCCCCAACAGTTGGCTGTGCTGGCGACGCCGGGCGCGCTGAAACAGGCTGAAACCATCCGCCAGGCCGGTGAAAAGCGTCGCGCCCACGAGATGGAAGATGCCCGGGCCATTGCCAATCAATTGACCGGCCTGAAGCTGCTGTTCGAACGGCGGGCCGGAGAAACAGGGAAACTGTACGGCTCAGTCACGTCGGCCGACATTGCTGAGGCGGTTACCAAGCAAACCGGGATCGAATTGGACAAGCGCAAGGTTGCTTTGGCGGAGCCGATCCGTAACCTGGGCGAGCAAGAGGTGCCGATCAAACTGATGATCGATGTCGTGACCACCATCACAGTAGAGGTCTTGCCGCTGGGTGGCATTCTGGAACGTGAACGTCTGGAAGAAGCCGGCAAGAAGGTGGCGCCTGAGCCTCAGGCGACGGTAAAGGCTGAAGCCCTGGCAGACGAAGCGGCCGAGGTTCCGGCTGAAGAAGTTGTGGTTGAGCCTGAGCCGGTGGAAGCCGGCGAAGAAGAAACCGAATAGTCGATCATAACGCCGTTATAAAAGCCGCACCGGCCGGTGCGGCTTTTTTATTTCTCACAATTTAAAGCGCCCGGTTCAACCAATCCGGCAGGGCCTGGATCAGTTGTTTCATCACCTGCCCGGCCGCCTCGATGAAAAGTTGGACGTTGCCCTCATAGGCTTCGCCGCGGTCAGAACCAACCAGGTCGGTCACGCCTCGCAGAATCAGGCAGCGAGTCCGGTTCCGAGCCGCCACCCAGGCCATCGCTCCAGATTCCCAATCACCAGCCACGGCTCCATACTTGGCCTTTAGCCAGGCAATGTCGGTCGTCAACAGGTCCCGATCCGCCGAGACGAGCAGGGCGCGACGAACCGGCTGGGGATAGCGGTCGCCCAACCAGGCCAGATCGATCTGGGTGGTATAGTGGGCGATGTGCTCATCGAAATCACCCATCTGCTCGATGATGTCGTAGACGATGGTTCGCTCGACCAAAACGATCGTGCCCTTATCGATCTCCCCGGCCAGGCCGCCACAACTCCCCAGATTTACCAGCAGTTGGGGCGACCAGCGATCGATCACATACTGGGCTGAGGCAGCCGCGGCAATCTTACCCCAGCCGCCGTGGAAGAAGAGCACCGGTTCTAATCGCTTGCCGACAGGCAGGTTAAGCTCAAACCACTGGCCCAAGGGGGACGGCTGGAGTTGCACCCCCGCAAAGATATCGAGCACAATCTGCCATTCGATGTCGGCGGAAATAATGACGACGAATTTACCGCGGTTTAATTCAGACATTGAGTTCAAAATCTCGACCAGGAATAAAAAGGACACCCCCTGGCCGGGTGTGCCCTTCTGGCGTCTTGTCGCGACTTGCTTTAGGGCAGATAGAGCACTTGCCCCACATAGAGCTGGTTTGGATTGGCCAAACCATTGGCGGAGGCGATCATGTCGGCGGTAACGCCATAGCGCTGGGCAATCATGAAAAGGGTTTCACCCGGGGCCACCGTATGTGTTCCGGCGATGCCGGCCGGAGCGGCGTTGCTATAATCCGGGGCCGGATAATAATTGTCGTTGGGTCCCGGCTGATAATAACCACCCTGTTGTTCGGGCTGTTGGTAATAGCCTGAATCGGGTTGTTGATAATACCCCCCTGCCGGTGGTGGAGGCGCGACATATTCACCCGGACCGGGGATAGCCAGTTGTTGTCCAGCCTGGATCACGTAGGGATAAGGGATGCCATTCGCCCCGGCAATGGCATCCACCGAAGTGCCATAGGTTAAGGCGATGCGATATAAGGTTTCACCAGGGGCGACCACGTGGCTGCCGCCAGCGCCGGCAAACTGGGGTTGGGATGCAGAGGCCGGTTGCTCATAGCTCGGCTGTTGGGCATACCCTGGCTGAGGCGCAGCGTTTACAGCGCCGTCGGTTGGAATAGTCAGCGTTTGACCGGCGTAGATGACATCAGAGGTCAGGCCATTGGCCAACATAATTGCCTGAGCCGTCAGGCCGTAAGCCTGACCGATGCTAAACAACGTATCACCCGGCCGGACCGTGTAACTATTACCGCTGGAGCTGGTCGGGGCGGTTTGGCTGACCGGGGGATTGGCCGCTACCGGTCCCCCTGTGGGTAAATCGGAGGTATTGGCATCGACCACAATCGACCCCTGGGAAGCCGTCTCAATGGCCGGGGCGGTAAAGGTTTCGGGCGCGACGGAGGCGGCGGCCTGACCGGCCTCTGTTGCGGTTGACTCACCCAGACTGGTCGGCTGATTGGTTGGAGCCGCCGGTTCAGCCGGATTTTCGGCCGCCTGACCCGGTCCTAACGTGGACTCTGTGGCCGTAGGCTGCACATTGATGACAGTGGGGATAGGCGTAGCTTCTCCGGTCAGTTCATCACTATCTGCTCCCAATGGGGCCAGCGTCGGCGGCAACTCGCTCACCGGCGCTAAATCGGAAGCCACGCCATCGCTTCGCCGTAATTCGCAGCCGGTCAGGGCAATCATCAGTGTCAGTAGTCCAAGCACATATAAAACTTTCCAAGATCTCATCATGTCGGGCCTCCTCTGCCATCAACAGGCTGATCACTAGACATAATAAACAATTACATTACATAATATCATATCTCCAATATTACGTCAAGTTGTTCTAAAACCCGCGATTTGTTCAGAATTTTAGGCAGATAAAATGGTTTCGGCGCTATACAAAACTTGACAATATGGAACAAACTGGATACATTTTTATATAATTTCAATAAATTCTGAAAGTTCTGTATCGCTAAAGAAAGAGATAATCTGATGAAGTTGCCAGGTCTGCTATGTTATTTATTAGTCGCAATCTTGGGTGTGGTGCTGGCCTCGTGTGCAGTGGGGCCACAGTCGGCTGAAGACAAAACGCTCAAGGTCGGGTTATTGCCCATTTTGGACGTGCTGCCTTTCTATGTGGCTCAGAATAAGGGCTATTTTGAAGCCGAAGGTTTGCAAGTGGAATTGGTGCCGGTCAAAAGCGCCCAGGAGCGTGATGCGCTCATTCAGGCCGGGGAAATCGACGGCGCTCTGACCGATCTGCAAGGCGTGGCCATTTTTGACCGGGAAGCGCCGGAGCTGAAGGTGGTGATCAAGGCCCGCAAAGCCTATCCCGACTCGCCCCATTTCCGGATTGTGGCCGCGCCCGGCTTTGAGGTTACGGGGCCGGCCGATCTGGCCAATGTGCCGGTCGGCATCAGTCACAACACGACCATCGAGTATCTGAATGACCGGCTGTTGACCGCCTGGGGGTTGCCGGCCGATCAAATTGCCGGCGAGGAAGTCAGCGCGATTCCAGTTCGCTTTGAATTATTGATGGCGGGACAGCTCAAAGCAGCGCTGCTGCCCGATCCAATGGGCCAGGCGGCCATTGCCTCGGGCGCGACTCTGATTGTGGACGATACCCAGTTTCCCCAATATTCCCAGAGCGTGCTGGCCTTCAAAACCGACTCCCTGGAGCAAAAGCCGGGGACAATTCGGGCCTTTCTGCGGGCCTGGAACAAGGCTGTAGCCGACATTAATCAGGCGCCCAACACCTATCGCGATGTCCTTATCGAGACGACCCGCGTTCCACCCAATATCCAGGGCACATACAATGTGCCTCACTTTCCGGCCGGTGAAATCACCAGTGAGGCTGAGTGGAACGATGTGATCGACTGGGCTATGAGCAAAGGCCTCTTGGAGGAAACCGTGCCTTACAACCGGGCGGTCGATTCCAGCTTTATCCAATAAGAGTTTAAGAGAGGGCAGCCATAGTACTGCCCTCTCTTTCTTGACCTGGCCTTATAATCAGGCTATCATCAGCTAAAATCCACATGAAACAAGGGCAAAATTATGGGACAGGTTAGCCATTCTGAACAGATTGAAGCCAGCCCGGAACAGGTGTGGGCCGTTTTAACCGATGTTACTCGCCTGCCGGACTGGGCCTACAAAGAAGGCCGTTTTCCCTATCCGGTTGAGGGTAAATATGGCAGTGAACAACACGAAGGGCCGGGTACAATTTGGATTGGCGTAGCCGCCGATGGGCAAATCGCCACCCAGAAGATCACCTTGTGGGAACCCCATCAGAAGTTAGGCTACGAACTGGTAGCGATGGAACATGCCCCATTGCCCATGAGTCAAAGCAACACCTTTGCGCTTGAACCGGTTGGCGAGGCGACAAAAATCACATGGACGGTTACGTGGGAGCTAACGGCCGGCTTCTCGCTGGGCAAATTACTACTCAGATTTTCGGCCAACAACGCCTTTACCGAGATGATCGCCGGTTCGCTGGAAAATCTGAAAAAGCTGGTGGAAACAGATACAACCAGCGCTGTCACACCTCCAGCCGAGAACTCTGAAGCCGAGGTTTAAATGATTATTGCTGAGCCGCTTTGACTCGCCATTTGTAGGGTTGGGTATAGGTGAGTAGCCGAAAACCGTACTTCTCCAAAACTGCCCGGCTCATTGGACTGGCATCGATGGTCAAGAATCGCACCCCGCGCCGCTGAGCTTCCTGCAAGCGAGTGGCGACCAGCGCCGTGTAGAGTCCCTGCTGGCGATACTCTGGCAGGGTTGAACCGCCCCACAATCCGGCAAACTGACTACCCTCATGGAAAGTAATCCAGGCGCAGGAAGCGGGTTTGCCCTCCACGTAAGCCACGTAAATACTAATATGGTCCGGGTCAAGCGTTAGATCATCGGCCAATCGTTGCTGCAACCAGGGGAGATAATCTGCCTCCGGCCAGACTGCCCGCTGCACCGCCGCCACATCGTCGAGTTGGTCCGGCCGGGTCAAGCCCCGGACATCGTGGGTAACCGGCTGGAGCAAGGTAGCTGGGACTGCCTCCAAGTCCAGCACCAGCACCGCCTCCGGCTCCTCAGCTTCAAAGCCATGGGCCAGTAGCCGCGCTTTGAGATCGGGCGGGCGGTCGTAATCGTAAACCTTCCACTCAAAGTTATGCCCCAACTTTTCAAAATAAGCAATCTCAGCCTGAATGACGGCATTGGCGTTGGCCGAATTCAGATGCGAATGTATCACCATACTTTCTCCCCGGTCGGCCTGGCGGGAAATATGGCGGACAACTTCAGGGGTTTCCTCGCGGCTCAACCCGAAATAGGTTACTTCCCGCCGTTGTTCCTTATCAAACAAGGTCAGAATTTCTTGGGTATTCAAGGCTCCACCTCGATATTTATCGCAGTAATTGGACAGCCTGGCCGCTTACAGCGGACCGCTGTTGCCGACGGCTGACCGCAGTCAGTAGTCGGTGGTCAGTAGTCAGTGGTCGGCAGTCGGCGGTCAGTGGTCGCTATGCCGGCGACTCGATGACCTTTTGCAGCGTACTCAGACCGGCCCTGCGGAAAAATTGGCGATAGGCGGCCGTTTCGGCCAGCGCGGCTTTGAGCATTTGCTCGATAGTTTCAACCTCTTTCGCCGGCGTCTGGCGGGCCGGGCGGACGACCACCAACTCATCTTCTTCGACCTCGATGGTCAATTTGCCTTGAGCCGCCAGCCAATCCAATCCCAAGCGAACTGTCGTCGGGCGCTGGCCCAGCGCCGCGGCCAGCGCCTCCAGATTGATCTCGCCGGCCTGGCGAGTGAAGGCATACTTGACCAGCCCCACCAACTGCCCCACAAAGGCAGGAAACGTGTCAAAAGGCGGCGACTGCCCCACCAGATAGACCTGCTGCGGCTTGACCAGGGCCAGCGCCTGCTGAAAAATATCGTGGCCCGGCGGCGCGGTCCAGATGACCAACGTTTCGGCGGGATGGAGCTGGTGGCGGGCCAGAGTGGAGAAACCGGCCAGCGAAACCGCTTCAGACCAGATGATGAACATTGAGTTTTGAGTGCTGTGTTTTGAGTGTTGAGTTGTTTGGACGGGGACGAGCTTCTGCAAACTGAGCAGCGGCTGCGGCAGTTGACGCCAATCGATGAAGTCGGGTAGGGCTGGCGGCGGGGCGGGCTGCCATTCGCGGGCCTCGAGCCAGGTAAGTTGGATGGCGTCGCCGCCCCGGTAATCGTCCGGGCTGAGGGTCAGGGCTAGATCGAATGGGCCACGAGGCGAGCGTTCGGCCGCGCTGCCCCACCAGATAACCTCCTGCTGCCGGCCGGCCTCATCCTGCACCAGCAGCCGCTTATGCTGGCCGCTCTGGCCAAAAACAGCCTCTTCGACCAGCCGTAGACCGCGGCAGCCCAACTGCACCGGCAGGTTACCCGCGCCAAAAGGGGCCAGTCGTTGGATAGTGGCCAGCAGCTCTGGCGTCAGTTGGGACAATTCCACCACCGCATCGATGGTGATTGTTTTTTCGGGGGCCAGCGGGCAACCGGCCAGGGCAAGCGACAACCCCTGGCGCAACGGGCCAATATTTTCCGGCTGGATCGACAACCCGGCCGCCAGCGGGTGACCGCCAAAGGTGGCTAACAGGTGGGCCTGGCTTTTGAGGGCCTGGTGGATGTCGCAGCCGGGCACGGAACGGGCCGAACCGTGACCGCGGCCGCCGGGACGCAGGGCAATCAGCACCGCCGGCTTGCCATACTGATCGACCAGGCGACTGGCCGCCAGGCCGATCACTCCCGGATGCCAATCTTCCGCCGCCAGCACCACGGCGTTATATTCGGCCAGCGAGGGAGTATCCTCGAGCTGGCTAAGCGCCTGCACCACCACCCGGTCGACCAGCAGCTTGCGGCGGTCATTGAACGCCTCCAATTGCAAGGCAATGGTCCGGGCGCGGGTAAGATCGGTGGTGGTGAGTAGCTCGACGGCCAGGTTAGCGTCGCCCAGACGGCCCAGGGCGTTGAGGCGAGGGGCCAGCCAGAAGCCGATATGGGTTTCGGTGAGCCGGTCCACCTTGAGCCGGCTATTATCAATTAAAGCCTGCAAACCGAGCCGCGCTCCCTCCTGCAAAACGGCCAGGCCCTTTTGGAGCAAATAGCGGGTTTCGCCGATTTGTTGGGCCACGTCGGCCACAATGCCCAGGGCCACCAAATCCAGCAGCGCCTCACTGTCGGCGGCGCGACCGGCGCTTTGGTAGAGCGCCTCGGCTACTTTGAAGGCCACCCCCACCCCCGGCAGCTCGCGCAACGGGTGCTCCGGGGGCAACCGCTTGGGATTGACCACCGCCTGGGCCGGAGGCAGCCGCTCCGGCAGATCGTGATGGTCGGTGATGATCACGTCAACGCCGGCAGCCTGGGCCGTGAGCACCGCCTGATGCTCGGTGACGCCGGTATCGCAGGTCAAAATCAGCTTGACCCCGACGGCCAATTGGTTCTCCAACGCCGGGAGCTTGATCCCGTGGGACTCGGTCAGCCGGTGGGGAATGTAGTAGGTGACGTTGGCCCCCAAATCTTGCAGGGTCGAGACCAGCAGCGTGGTGGCCGTCTGCCCATCGACGTCGAAGTCGCCCCACACGCAGATAAGCTCCTGCCGCTCGATGGCCTGGTTGAGACGGGTCACAGCGGCAGTCAAACCAGGCAGGGCGTCCGGAGGCGCGGGTTGGTAGCAAGCCGGGTCGAGAAAGGCCTGGGCCTGGGCCACGGTAGTCAGGCCGCGCTGGAGCAGGAGTTGAGCTAACAGAGGGTCGCCGGTAAATTCAAGCAGGTCGGCGGGGATATGGGGTTGGGGCAAAATATGCCAGCGGCTCATCTTCAGACTATTCCAGGCGAATTAGAACTGAATCTCGGCAATCTGGTCCCAGTCCAGGGCGGTCACATCCAGGGTCGCCAGCGGCTCTTCGGGCAATTCCAGCAGCGGCCCGGCCTGGTCGCCCCGATCACAAAAGGAGCGGTATACGCAATACCGGCACGGTTCGACCTCGGCGGTCAGGGGGAAATCAGCCTGGTGGGCGGCGTTTTTAATCCGTTCGACCAATTCGCTCAGATATTGTTCGTCTCGTTGCATTATCTGCGGGCTGTAGTCGAATTGTTCCGGCTGCTGGGGCGCGGTCGGATACCAGTAGACCAGTTTGATCCTGGCCAGGTCGATGGGCTGGCCGTGGTTGTAGGCCGCTCCAGCCCGAGCCAACACGTAGGGGTAGACCCGGCTCTGTAAACGCCGGGCCAGCGCCTCGCGAGCCGGTTTGCGCCGGGCCGTCTTCCAATCGACGATCACAAAGGCGCCATCCGGGGCAACTGCCAACAAATCAAAACGGGCCAGCAGGCGATAACCGCGCAGGGGCGTGGAGAGGGTCAACTCGGGCCACGTTTCAGCCCCGGTCAGGGTGGCCGGCCGGTGATCCAGATAACTTTGCCACCACAGCTTCAATTCCGGCTGGTCGGCCGGCAGCGAGTTGGCCAACATAGCCTCGTCAAGTCCAACCAGGTGTTGGTGCACCAGCCGGTGAAAATCGACGCCCAGTTGGGCCAGCCGTTCGGCCTCTTGAATTGGCTCAGACTCGACAGCCGGCCAGCTTAACTGGCGCAAATAACGCAGTTCAAAGCGCCGGGGACAGGTTTCATAATCTTGCAAGCTGGCCTGGCTGAATTGAAATTCAGGCGGTAAAGACATGGTGACTCCTATGAAAAATTGTGAATTGTGAATAGCGAATTGTAAATTGTAAATGAATGCTACAAAGTGTTTCTCAACGGTATGTTAACCATTCACTATTCATCATTCATCATTCACAATTCATCATTCGCCCTTCTCCTCCCACCACGTTTGCAGGGCCACAAAGGGCAGAGCCGGCTGGTTGTCGAGGCGATTGGCGTACTGCTGGCCGCGATTCCAGGTGACGATCAACTCCTGGCGGGCGCGGGTCAGGCCGACAAAGAAGAGGCGCAGCCGCTCGCGCACCAGATCGAGCCGGGCCTGGTCGGTGGCGACGCCTTCGACGTAGTCGCGTTCGCCGGCCAAAGTCTCAAGCTGGGCCAGAATTTCGGCCTCCAGGTTGAGCGAATCGCGCACAAACCATTTTTCGGAATAGTAGCTATCCTGCGGCTGAGCCGAGGGAAAGCCATAGTTGTTCACCCCCATCAGGTAGACCCGGTCCCACTCCAGCCCCTTGGCCCGGTGCATCGTCGAGACGGTCACTTTGCCGGGGGGCGGCTCAAAACCGGTGGACTCCTCGTCGAAGCCCAAAAAGCGGCGCTGGTTGCGGGCAATTTCGGCCAAAGCCTCCACAAATTGGGGCAGCCGGTAGCCAGGCTCCTCCCCGGCCAGTTGGCGGAGCACCACCGCAAATTTGTGAGACAAGGCCAGGTCGGCCGGGTTGTCGAACAAATCCTGGGCCAGGACCAAAATAAGCTGGTCAATCGGCAAAATGGCCGCCTCTTGCCAGCGGCGCACCAGCTCCCTGAAATCCAGCAGCAAGGTGCGGACCAGGGCAACGGCCTCGTCAGCCTCGACTTCAGCCGGGTCATTGGCCAGGAGTTGCTCGCTCAGGGTAACCAACTGCTGCTCCAGCCAGGCCTGGCCGGGCCGCGGCCACAGGTAACTCTCCAACTGGGTACAATTTTGCAGCGCCCGCTCCACCCACTCAAACACGGGCTGCAAATCCTCCAGATCCCAATCGTGGCGCTTCCAGACGTGAAAAACGGTCGCCAACTGGCGGGAGTCGGCCGGGCGAGCCAGGTATCGGAGCACGTTGCTGAGCACACCGGCGGCGCTGCGAGTGGCCGCGGTGCTGTTGAGCAGCTCTACATACGGCACGTTTTTACGGCGTAAAGCATTGGCGATATCGACGCCGCGCTTGTTGCGCGGATCCAGAATGGCCACGGTTTTGGCGGGGTTCCGCTCCAGCCACTGCTGCACCGAGGCGACCAACATCTGGATTTCCTGCGGCGGCTTGAACTTTTCCGGCCGGAAATGGATCAGCTCGGGCCGGTCGGCCGGGTTGGGCTGTGGGTCGCCGGGCGGGGTTGGCTCGATGTGGGGCGGACCCAGGGCGTTGCGGACCGCCGGCTGGGGGTGCTCGGCCATCGTCCAGTCGATCAGGCGATTGGCCAGGCGAATAATGCTGGGCGACGAGCGGCCCGATTCGGGCATGGGCAGGTCGATGACCGTGGGCCGGCGCAAAAAATTGCGCAAATGGGCCGGGTTGGCCGTGGTGAACGTCTCATAGATGGCCTGGTTCGGGTCGCCGACCCGCACCCAGGTCCCGCTCGACCCGGCCAACGCCTCCAGAATCTGCTGCTGCAACAGGCTGCTATCCTGGGCTTCGTCTTCCAGAATGTAGGGCCAGCGCTGGCGCAGGCGCTGCAAAAAATCGGGGTCCAGGTCGATGGCCTGGGCGGCCAGCCGGATCAAATCGTCAAAATCGACCCCGGTGCGGGCCAGGCGGTTCTGATAGTCGCGATAGATGTCGATGCCCAGGCGGGCCAGGGGTAGCGACTGGCCCTGTTGCTCGTACAGCTCGGCCAACTGGAACGGGGCCAGCCGCAAATCTTTGGCCCGCTTGATGAAGTTCTGGGCGATGGCCAGCACCAGCTCCGGCAACTCCTGGCGCAACAACGGCTCCAGGTTGAGCGTGGGCAGCAAGTAGGCGCGGATCAGCTCCAGTTTAGTTGTCAGCCAGCTATCCACCACCTCGCGCAGAATGAGTTGAGCGGTGCGGTCGTCGACGATGTCGAAATCCTGGCTCAAGCCGACCAGCGAGGGGCGCTGGCGGACGATCTCGTGGGCCAGGGAATGGAGGGTGCAGACGCGATAGTTGAAACCGGGCAGCAAGCCTTTGGCCCTGACAAAGCCATCCACCCGGCGGCGGAAGTTATCGACCGCGGCGTTGACCAGGGTGACGATCAGTACCTCCTGCTCCGCCTCTACCCGCTCGACCAGCTCGGCGGCCAGGTAGGAGAGGATGTGGGTTTTGCCGCTGCCCGGCACAGCCGACACGCCCATGCGCACCGGACCGGCGGCCTGAAGCAGGGTCTCGACAATTCTTTGTTGGGAGGGACGAGGGCTAAAAACCGTTTCAGCCATACCGCCTCATTTTATGTCAAAAATTGACCAGGTAGCCCAAAAGGTACATCCTGACTCATTGCCAATAATGCCACGGTTATGATAGTATAGAAATGGTCTAATTACAAGAGTTGAAGCGCCCAAACGTCTTAAAGACGATGGGCTTAAGGAATCACAATTGCCCTGATGGCAGAGTCCGGACCTTCGGCAACCCCAAATAAATATCTCAATGTTCCCGACTCCCGGGTCGGTCGCGTTGAGGAATTGGTCGAATTGGAGCAAATTCTGGCTAATAGCCTGGCCGGCCAACCCCAATTTGTCTGGCTGGAGGGGGCCACTGGCAGCGGCAAAAGCCAATTGGCCGCGGCCCTGGCCGAACGGGCGCGCCGGCAGGGCGGCCGCGTCTGCTGGGGCTGCGGCGATAGCACCCAACAAATGGTGAGTTACTCTCCCTGGCAGCAAATCGCGGCCGATTTGCTGGATTTGGCCGAGGAACGGCCGACCGGTCTGAACCATGAGGAATGGCTGGCTACCCGCATCACCAAGTTGGAAACGACCATCACCGCGCTCAATCCCACCTGGTTGATCCGGCTACCGCTGCTGGGCGACCTGCTGGGCTGGCCCATCCCCGATAACGCTACCACGGCCGCGTTTGAGCCGCATCTGCGGCAAGACGCCCTCTTTGGCCTGGTGGCCGATCTGCTGCAAACTTTAGCCCAACAACAGCCGTTGCTCCTGCTGCTGGATGATTGCCAATGGCTGGATGAGGCTTCTCAAGCCCTGCTGCTGTCGCTGAGCCGGCTGCAGGCCGAGCTGCGGCTGCTGATTGTGGCGCTGGGCCGGCCGCTCCCGGCTATGGAGGGCTGGTCGGGCAGACCCCCGGAGTCGTCCCAAATCCACCGGTTAAAGCTGAACCGGCTGGCCGCCCCGGCCGTAGCCGAGTTGGCCAACCAGCAGTTGGGGGGGCAGGTTGCCCCGCTGCTGGTTGAGCTGGTTCAGATGCAGAGCCAGGGCAATCCCCTGATGGTGAAAGAGCTCATAATGGCCTGGCGCGACGCCGGGCAGTTGCAACAGCAGGCTAACGGCGCCTGGCAACTGGCCGAGTCACGGGTCGAGGCGCTGGAGCGGGCCAACTGTTTGACCAAAGATGCCGCCGGGCAATGGCGACTGGTCGAGTTGCCGCGGTTGGCGGAAGCCGGGATCGAATTGCCGGACTCTCTCCAGGAGGCGCTCGCCCGCCGGTTGGAACGCTTGCCGGCGCCCCTGCGTGAGACCCTGGCGGCCGCCAGCGTGATCGGGCCGCGTTTTGAAGTCGAACTGCTGGCCGCAGTCCATCCGGCCCAGCTCGACGACGAGACGCTGTTGAACCAGTTGGAGCAGCTGCAAAAAGTTGAACTCATCCAGCCGGAGCAGCCGACCAGGTGGTCGATATACCGCTTCATCCCCAGTCTGGGCCAGGAGATCATCTATGCCGGCCTGCCCAACCGGCAAAAGCAGGCCAGTCACCGGGCTGTGGCCGAGGCCCTGGAACGCCGGCAGCCGGAGGCAGTGGAACGGCTGGCTTACCATTTTGGCCGGAGTGAGGCGCAGGATAAGCACCTCTTTTATCTCGAACAGGCCGCCGGGCGAGCGCAGCGGCTCTTTGCCAATGAAACGGTGCTCGCTTGCTACAGCCAGGCCCTGGCCATCGAAGAACGCTGGCCCTGGCGCAGCAGCCAGGTCCGCACCTTACACGTCCTGGGCCGCCGCGAGGAGGAGAGAGCCAATCTGGAGGCGCTGGCCACCAACCTGGAGACGCCCACCGTTGAGCTGGCCTTTCTGTGGGGCCAATATTACGAAGCCATCGCCGACTACCCCAAGGCCCAGGAAGCCGTTGAACTGGCCCTGGCCGACAGCCGAGACAAGGAAGATCTGATTGGCGAGAGCCGCTGTCTGGCCTACCTGGGGCTGATTGCGCGGCGGCAAGGCAACTACCAGCAGGCCCAGGCCTGGTATCAACAGGCGCTGGTCAAATTACAGGATGTGCCCAATCCGACTGAGCCGGAAACGCGCTGGTTAATTCAGATATACAATGGCTTGGGCGCGGTTTATGGCCAACAGGGTGAATTCGAGCAATCTCGCCGTTGGCATGGAGAGGCGCTGCGCTTGAGTCGCCGGTACGGGAACCGGTCCGGTGAGGCCCAGGCCTGTAATGCCCTGGGGGTGACTACCTTTTATCAGCGGCAGTTGGACGAGGCGGCGGTCTATCATCAGCAGGCTCTGGATATCCGGCGGGCCATTGGTGATCGAGCTGGCGAGGGGATTAGTTTATACAATCTGGCCCAGATCACCCACGATGCCGGCGATTATGGCCAGGCTCAACAGCAGTTGAGTGAAGCCTTGCGAATTTTGCGGACGACCGGCAACCGTTGGGACGAGATCAATGTACTCAATGACCTGGGCATTCTCTACCAAGAACTTGGGGATTGGTCCAAAGCCGAAGCCTGTTTGCAGCAAGGCCTGGCGCTGGCGCAAGAGATTGGGGATCAGGCCGGGCAGGCTTATCTGCTGGCCAATTTGGGGCTGGTAGCCCGCGATAAAGGCAAATTAGAAACTGCCGAGAATTTGTTTACGACCGGGCTGATTCTGGCCCGTGGCCAGCACGACCAATATCTGGCCTCGAGCTTTCTAAACTACTTGAGTTCAGTCAGCCTGCAAATTGGCCAACCGGAACAAGCCATTACCCAGGCCAAAGCCTCCCTCATCTTACGGCGAGAACTCAAAATGCACTACGCCACGCCCGATAACCTGACCATCCTGGCCCGTAGTTATCTGGCGTTGGGAGATCTGGCCGAAGCGGTTGAACGGGCCACCCAGGCCGAACAGGTATTAACGGAATGTGCCGGCGAAGGGCCGGAGTTTCCCCAACAGGATTACTATTTTATTTATCAAGTTCTAACCGCAGCCGGCCAGTTTAAACGAGCCGAACGAGCGTTGGAATCGGCCCACCGGCTGGTGATGGCCCGAGCTGATAAGATCATCGACCCATACCTGCGCCAATCGTTCCTGGAACGGGTCACGCTGAATCGAACCATTATTGAGGCATATCAGGCTGTTGTAACGGCCTCGGTTCAAAATTGAGATCTGTAGATAGTCAACAGAGTTCCTCCGAGCCGGTGGCTTGGCCTTTTCGACTTTGCGGACTTTGAGGTCAGCCTGGCTTACAGACATTAGCAGGCAGCGCTCAGTTGGTCGCCTCACCGACCAATCCAACTGCGCTACCTTCAGCTAAAAGCCTGGCCAGAACCACCGGCTCGCAGGAGGCCTGTTGAAGAAGTTGGGGTCGGCCTCAATTCAAAAAAATGGCGCAGTTACTGGTTAACTGCGCCTGATGTAAAGATTAAATTAGATTAGACTTGAATTAATGATCTTCCTGGACGACGAGTAGGCTCACATACCGCCGCGATGCGTGCCTGTCGGCTTGACCTTTTCGACTTTGCGGACTTTCATCGGTCAGACTCCTTTCTTGATAGATTTGTAACAAGGCCCGTCACCTCACTGACCGGCCTTGGAACATCAGGTTGAGCGCCAATTAGGCCGGGTATCCCGCCAGTAGGCATAGGCCAGTAAGCCCAGGTCAATGGCCTGGCTGGCCAGTACGGCCACCCCATCGGCAAAAGCAAGCGGGGCCGGCGTTACCCCCAGGCTAATTTTGAGCAGCGACTCCCACAGCAAACGCAACTTGATGGGCAGTTGCACCAGCAAGAATTGCCCCAGTAAAAGACCGCCCCCCACCAGCATAATCAAAGCATACGCGTAGATAAATTTCATGCCGGCAGCCGGCGGCTCAAACCGGCCCGGCCGGAACAGCCGTGACTTCAGCCAGGCCCACGTATCGGCCTGTAGATTTCGCTGGCCCAACAAGGCCGAGAGCAGAAAGTAGCCGTCCATCCGGGAGAAAAGCCAAAATTGGGCCACTAGAGCCAGTGTAGAAATCAACAGGTAGAATTTCAAGAACTTGATCAGCAGCGGCGGCCAGAGCAGCAGGCCAACCAGGTGAAAATAGAGCAGGTAGACCAGCAGGCTGATCCGCAGCGCATCGACAAGCAGACCCGCGGCGATGGGCAAAAAGCGGGCCGGGCGGGATACCGCCCAAATATTGTGCATCACCGTCTGGCTCATCGGGATGAAGCCCAGCCGCTGCGTCCAGGTGATGGAGGCGTCAATCCCTTTGGCTCGACAGGCTACCAGATGAGCCAGCTCATGGCAGAACATATCGACCAGCCACAGCAACAAACCAACCAAAATGATCAAAAAGTTGTACTCAAGCCAAAAATAGTCGGCTCGCCGGGGCCAGAGGGCCGGAGTCTGAACCCAAAGCAGCGTGGCCGGAACGACCAAAAGCAACCAGCCTAGCAAAACGGGTTTGGAAAAAATGTATCTGGCCCAGCTTTGAGGCAGCCACCCGGCCTGAGCCGGAGGCAAGGCTAAACGGGGCGAAATCGCCTGGTTATCGACCGCGGCGACAAAATCACAGGCCAGAAACGCCTCGAGAACCTCAAAAAGTTCGGTATCGGGGAAAGGATTGTAGTGGGCCTCAAAGCGCTGCCTGGCTTCGGCCAGGCTCAGCCCTTCGTCCAGCCAGGCTAGAAAGTGCAGTCCTTCCGGCGGGAGTTCCAGGAACTGATCCCCACGACCAACAATCGCCACGCCATTCTCCAGTTGCCTGGATAAGGGACGCAAACGAATCTGGCTGTCTAGCGAGATAGCAGTCACGGTCATACCACGCTTAATTCCGACGGTTATGACTGAAGAAATTCCAGGCCCAACTCATCAAGTGGACCTTTTGGTTACAATAACCGGCTAAACTAACTTAACACTGTTAATTTTAACAATATTAATTTTATCTGGCAAAAGTTTGAATCGGGTTTGAAATTGGGCCTATTTTCCTATTTGCTGGAAAAGTTAGGCGGATTGGGAGGATTTTTGCAGGTGACGCAACAGTTGTTGCAAGGCAATCAGCAACTGGCCGCGCTGCTCATAGCCTTGCTCGCCAATTTCGGCATTGACGATAATGACCTGTTTGCGGCAGCGACGAGTCAAACCCAGAACCAGCCGGTAGAGCCGGTCGCGCTGGGCGGTCACTTCGTCCTCGTCGGTCCAGGGCCGGCCCGCGGCCCAACTGGCAGACAGGACGTAGGGGTGAGTTAGCGGCTGGGCAATGCGCTCCCACCAGCCACTGCTGCCGGCATCCAACCAAAATTGGTAATCGACCGGCCGGTTCGCCATTAAAAAAGTGGTGGCCGGAGTAATCAAAACAGCCTCGGCCGGGCTGGGCGTCCAACTGCGCACATATTGGGCGGCCATGAGGCCCTGCTCGATATTCTCCAGGTAAGCCCGATTCAGCGTGTCGATATCCGCAAATTGAACCTCGACTTGAGCGCCAGGGTGAGCTGCCGTGACCCGGGCGGGCACCCGTTCGGCCACCCGGCGGAATTGGCGGGCCGACTCGATCAGCCGGGCCGACACTTCGCCGGCCTCCGGCTGGCTGTGAAAACCAAAACCGGGCTGCGACAGCAGCTCGCCAAACAGCCGGCTGAAAAAATGATCGAGCACCGGCGGCGCGGCCGAGTCGGACTGGAAATTGAGCAGCCAGCGCCGCAGATGGTCAAACTTAACGCCGGCCTGGTAGGAGATGCGGTCGCGCACATCGCCTTCGATATCTTCGAAGGCAGTCAGAATGGGCTGGTTCCGGTCAGGCTGCAATTGGCGATAAACCACCTGGGTCAACAAGTTGGCCCGGATCAAGTCCAGGTCGGCGATGGCCTGGTGCAGAGCCTGGGCCACATCGAACGGCTCCGGCAACAGTCGCCAGTTCGGAAAGGCCAAACGGGCCAGAGTCAGCATAGTTTTGGCGGCAGGCTCCTCATTAAGCGGCCGGGACGGGCGATGGGAGCGGGCCGGCAGACCACGCCGGGCCATGCGATTGACGAAGGCAAAACGCAACGCATCGCTGACAAAGGGGGCCAGCACCACAATCTGGTTGGGCGACACACCCTGCTCCAAAAGCGTGGCAATTTGATTGACCACCCAGTCGATCATCTGCGGGTAAAAACGGGTCTGTTCGAAGGTGATAACTCGACGAGGGTCGGGGAATGGTGAATGGTGAATGGTTGGTTGGTTAGTTGGTTGGTTGGCTGGGGGGGTAGTTGATTGGCTGGGGGGCTGGTTGGTGCGACCGAGGATGATCTGGCCGAGGTGTTCGCCCAGGGCGAGCATGTCGGGTGAGGTGACGTGGGACTCGCTCAGGTGGATGGTCTCATCGGCCAATGCCTGCAACTCGGCAGCGGTTTGCCAGTTAGCCCCCAGAAAAATACGGTAGCCGGCCTCTTCATCGTTCACTAACAGTGCTTCTTGAGTATGGGGCAGCCAGTCACGCAGAACGGTATGGGCAAAGGGGGTGTCCTCTTCGATGTTGTCGACGATGAGGTAGCGATAATGCTCGGTCAAATAGCGCCGCACGCCTTCAACCTGCCACAAATGCTGGTAGAAAGTCTCGACCCGCAGCGAGAAATCGAGCAAGTTACGCTCCAGGCAAAACTGCCGAAATTGATTGACGCAGACCTGGGTGTGTTCCAGGGCCACCCGGCTGCTGGGGTCGACCGCAATCGAGGCAGCCAGACGCTCGCCAACCTGAGTATGCGGCAGGCCGATCAGGGCGGCTTTATTGAGGTTGTCCAAAATTTGGCTCATCAGCCGGGGCAGGGAGATGGTAACCGGCACTACGTTGGGGTCAAAGTAGCCCTGTTGGAGTAGCGGCTCGATGGCCTGGCGCAGGTAATATTGGGCCTGCTCGATGTTCAGAAAAATCGGCCGGGCGTGGGGCCGGCCAAAACCGGACGAGACCGCGCCCAACGGCCAGAAAAGATCGATAATTTTGAGAGCCAGGCCGTTGAGAGTGAGGATATCAACTTCACCGGCCGCGGGCAAGCTGGGATCGCGGAGTAGCTGCTGGTAAGGTTGGGCCAGGGTCAACTGGGGCAGCAACACCAGGATACGGCTGGGCGGAATGTGACCGGTTAGCCAATCACGCAGCCGCGCCACCGCGTAGGTTGTTTTGCCGGTTCCGGCCGGGCCGGTGACGAAGGTAACGGACATTTTTTGGTAGATGGTTGGTTGGTTAGTTGGTTAGTTGGTTGGTTGGTTTGATTTTAACACACAATAGCCGGGTTGGGAAGGGGTTGGTCAGACCGTGGAATTTTGGCTAAATTGGGCTTGACAAACGCCCGAAATTATTGTACGATAATTCACAAGGTGTTTCTCTCCTTTCTTGTTGGTTGCCTCCTTTCCTTTACGATTACCCCGGCCCTGTCCCTGGCCGGGGTAATCTTTTTAAACGCCAAATCAAACGTGTTGTAAAAAAAGACCGCCGACGGCTGACAGCCGACCGCGGTCAATTTTTGTTTCCAGCAGGCTCTGGGGGAGGCAGGGAGGCTACTACTCAATCATCAAGCGGTGATACCGTTTCTTACCAGCGCGTAACAAAATACCGTTAGGGGTGAGGTGCGCGGGGGTCACAACGGCTTCCGCCTCATCAATGCGATCATCGTTGACGTAGAGACCGCCCTGCTGGACCATGCGCCGGGCTTCGCCGCGGGATTGAGTGAGGCCAACTTCGGCAAAGATTTCCAGCACCCCCAGGCCGGCCTCCAGCCGGGCGTAGGGGAGGACGGTAGTCGGCATGGCGTCGAGGTCGCCGCCGGTAGCGAAGACGGCTCTGGCTGCTTCTGCGGCGGCCTGGGCCTCGGCTTCACCATGAGTAATGACCGTGGCTTCGTAAGCCAGCACCCGCTTGGCCTCCCGCAATTCGGCCCCCTCGACCGTGGTCAGACGCTCGATCTCAGCCAGGGGCAAAAAAGTAAAGATCTTCAGCAATTTGGCCACGTCGCGATCATCACAGTTGATCCAGTATTGATAATAGTCGTACGGGCTGACTTTGGCCGGATCGAGCCAGACCGCGCCGGCAGCAGTTTTGCCCATTTTGACCCCACTGGCGGTGGTCAACAAGGGGTAGGTGATGGCGTGAACGGTGACCCCCTCAACCCGGCGGACCAGATCGACCCCAGCCAGGATGTTGCCCCACTGGTCGTCGCCGCCCATTTGCAGGGTGCAGCCATAGCGGCGGTACAGTTCCAGGTAGTCGTAGGCTTGCAGCACCTGATAGTTGAATTCAATGAAACTCAAGCCTTTTTCGAGACGCTGCTTGTAGGCCTCGGCGGCCAGCATGCGGTTGACGCTAAAGTGGCGGCCAATCTGCCGCAGGAACTGGATGTAATTGAGCTCGAGCAGCCAGTTGGCGTTGTTCTCGGCGATGGCCTGACCCTGGTCAAAATGGAGGTAGTGGTTGAGCTGAGCATGCAGTTTTTGAGCGTTGGCCTGGATGGTTTCAAGCGAGAGCAGTTGGCGCATCTCGGTTTTACCGCTGGGGTCGCCAATCATGGTGGTGCCGCCGCCGATGAGACCGATGGGACGGTGACCAGCCCGTTGCAGGTGCATCATAGCCATAATGGTGACCAGGTTACCGGCGTGAAAGCTGTCGGCGGTGCCGTCAAAGCCAATGTAAAAAGTGACCTGCTCCTCAGCCAATTTCTGGCGTAGGGCCGCTTCGTCGGTGGCCTGGGCAATGAAGCCGCGTTCTTGTAAGGTATCAAAGACGTTGCCGGCCATAAACTAAATCCACCTCGATCAAGGTCGTTTTGGGATAATCAACTCCAGCCCCACCCGGATAACGCTGGGGTTAGAAATTTTATCCTGGTTGGCTTCATAGATCAAAGTCCACAGGCGGAAGTCGCCATAGATTTGTTTGGCGATTTTACTCAACGTATCGCCGGGTTGGACGACATAAGTTTGTTCGACGCCATCGGACGGGGGCAGAGGCTCATCTTCACCGGGCGCCGGAGACGGCTCCTCCTGGGGCGGGGCCGGGGCGACTACGGTCAAGAAGCGCTGCCCGCGCTGGGCCATATCGTCCAATATTTTTTGGGTTTCCGCCAGGGTATTGCCTACCACCCGTTCCACCAGTTGCGCGCCTGAGCCACGGATGGTATCCAGCAACGTTTCCGAAACCTGCTCAGGTGGGGCGATGACGCTGACAAAAGCCCACCGCCCGGCCACTTCCCCGGCGGCAAAGGTGAAGTCAGGGCCAAAGCGGCGGATATATTTGAGCGCCGCCGGTAAATAATGGTCCGAGTCGGCCAGGAGCAGAACGTGCTCGCCTGGTTTTGGTTCCACCTGGGGGGCGCCGTCAGGGGGCGGATAGTGGGGTATTTCGGCGCCCATCGCAATCACGTATTGGGCGCCGGGCAACACCTCGAACTCAACCGTTTGCCCCACCCCAAAGGTGTGCTGCCGGGTGCGCTGCTGTTCGCTGTAAACTCGGTACAGATTGGTTTCGCGGCCGCGATGCCAGCCGGGTAATAAATCCCAGGGATCAACCGAAAGCCGGCCGCTCCCCTGGGCGTCGACAACCAATTCCTGGTTGCCGATTTTGATGAAACAATGGCCAACACCGTTGGCCTGCCAGCTAACCGCCTCGTCTTGATAGATGTGACCGCCGATGGCCGTCTGGCCGGGCAGGTTGAGCCGGTAAGCCAGACCACTTTCAATGTCCCGCAAGCTAACGTAGTTCCCCGCTTGGTCGGCCGCGGGCCAATCCTGGCTAAAGCGCAGGATCAAATCGCGGATCGGTTTGGGCTGGTCCCCCAGGCTAAAAACACCAAAACTGGCCTCGTAGGGATTGTGGGTGATTTGCACATCGTTCAGCACCCATTTGAAGCCGCCGGCAAAATCATTGGCCCGCAGGTAAGCATAGGTGGCGGCTTCATAGAGAGCGGTCAGGGCCGGCTGGACGGGGCTACTATTGGCCGGGTTGGAGCTGGTTTGGTTGCTCCAGCCGAACTCGCCGAAAATTATTGGGTGGCCAGGGAAGGCCCGGCGCAGGCTTTCCAGATGAGCCAGATTGGTATTAAAACCCTGATAGGTCAGGCTGGCGTAGTTATGATATTCTTGAAAATCGAGCCGTCGATTGGCCGGCAGACCGGCAAAATGCAGCCAGTTCCAACCGACGGTTAACAACTGGCGACAGCCGCTGGCCCGGATTGGGTCGATGCGGGCGCGCAGCCAGGCTTCCACCGTGCCATCCAAAACCGTAATGAGGGGATACCAGGGTTTGGCCTCACCGGAGAGCATAAAATCAATCAGCGTGCCTTTACCTTGCTTGGTGAAGTTGTTGACCGCGGCGTCATATTCCAAAAAGAGGCGCAAAGCATTGATGTAATAAAACGCCTTATCGGCATCCAGGTGAGCCGGGATACGGCGTTGACTTTGCAGGTCGGCCGCTTCCTGGCGGCTGACCCGCACCCCATACTGGTCGACGAGCTGGCTGGTTTGGATCGGGGCCGGGTAGCCCGGCGGGTAAATGGCGGCAGCCAGATTATAAAAGACCGGCTCATTTTCCAGATCGTAGGCAAAAACCGTGGAGACATCTTTGAAGCGCCCGGCAATTTTGGCGTCGATTTCGCTGGCTCGCTGCAAATCGAGGTAGTGAGCATCGTTGAGGGTCAGCAAAACCAACAGGTGATGATCCTGAGCCAGGGAAAGGGTTTGATCGAGCCGGGCAAAATCGTTCCGGCGAATCTGGTCCATCAAGGCCGCATGAACGAATAGCCGAATGGTATTGAAGCCGCTATTTTTGGC
Organism: uncultured Caldilineaceae bacterium; assembly: GCA_964398055.1. GTDB lineage: Bacteria > Chloroflexota > Anaerolineae > 4572-78 > J111 > CAYNLK01. Next base: position 93,796 of record CAYNLK010000006.1, on the reverse strand, counting down.
TTTCTGGAAATCGCGGCCAATCAAATTGGGGTCATATAGGGTTGGTTCCCACATTTGCCAGGCCCGGTCAAAATAGCCGGCATAATTGACCCCCAAGGCGAAAAATGGCTGACCATCTCGATTTACCAAATGGCGTTTATCTGCTGCAATCTTGACCAGAGCCATAACTGCGCCTCCCTCAAAATTTAATACATCACCCGCATGGAGTTACCGGGATTGATATGTCAAGTATACCATAACTAATAAATTTTTAGGAACAACGTTAAGGTTTATTAACAAATGTAGGCAAAATGCAAAGATTTTTTACTTGCCAAGCCATTCTATCCAGAGTACAATTATATCATAGTCGGCTATTTATGACCAGCAAGACATAATATTGTAGATTTAGCCGCCAGTCCTAACCGTCAATTATTAGTCAAAACCTTAAGAGAAGTCAAGCTTGATCAGATCCTTCCGATTGCGCGACTCGCTTCTGGTAGCGCGCCTCCAGCGGGGGGGAACTCCTCTGGACATTGAAGAGCAATTGACTCACCCGCGCTCTCCGTTGCGTTCGGTGCTCATAAACACGATGCTCAAGCCACGCACCGGGCCATCCACCTTTATTCTTGATCAGCAGGATGAAAATGGCCGGCAACTGGGTTTAGCCCAAATGCGCAACCGGCCCGGTCGCCCGGAACAGGATGTGGTTTTTATGTCGCCAACTTTGGACGCCGGGAACGGCAGCCACGCCACCTGGCAGCGACTCCTGGCACACCTGTGCGTTCAAACAGCGGAGCGAGGCAGTCTGCGCATTTATGCCCGGCTGCCGCTACAGAGCGACGAATTGCAGCTTTTCAAAGCCGTTGGCTTTCTTGAGTATGGCCAGGAGGAAATTTACCAACTGGGCCAACCAGTCAACCCCGAGGCGCGGCAATCGGCTCTAGAGCTTCGACCGCAGCAGCCCAGCGATGGCTGGGGGCTGCAAAAATTGTACGCCACCCTGGCCCCGCGAGCTGTGCAGAATGCCGAAGGATTGGCCCAGGCCCAATGGGACCTGACTCCCTGGCGTTGGGGCGAGCAGGGTCGCCGGATCGGCTACGTGTGGGAGGCCAACGGAGAAATATTGGCGGCCCTGCACATTCGGACCGGCAAATGCGGCTATCTCATCCGCACCCTGCTCCATCCAGAGGCCCTGGAACAGGCCGAAGAGCTGGCCAAGGCAGCTCTGAGTTTGACCGGTGTGAAACCCAATCTGCCGGTTTTCTTTGCCTTCCGGCAGTACGAAGCCGGCTGGCAGAATGTGCTGCCGGGGCTGGGCTTTGCTCCACTCACCAGCCAGGCGTTGGTGGTTAAGCATATGGCCGTGCGGGTTCGCCAGAAATCACCTGTGCTGATGCCTGCCCTGGAAAAGAGTCCGCCGGAAGGAGCTGCCACAAGCGTAATGTCGCAGGCAAATACGGCGCCGGTAGAAGGCGCCCATCATCATAATCAGGCGCAACATTATCGCCATAAAACTTATATCTTGCTATGACAAAAGTGACAAACGAGAAAATTGAGATCCCTGCCAGATCAACCCAAATAAAAATTACCGATGACCTCGAGGCCCTGTTGAATGTCCTGCCGCCGCACATCAAAAAGAGGCTGGAAGCCGTCAACGAGGGTGAAAAACTGATCGAAATTATTATGGATTTGGGCCGGCTGCCGGAAGCCCGCTTTACCGACCGCGAAATGATCCTGAGCGACACCGAAGTCAGCCAGGCTGAGTTGAATTACGTGACGGATCGGATTGGGGATTTTATGGGCGACAACCGGGCCGGCATTGAGCGCACCCTGCACCGGATTTCCGGCATTCGCAACCGGCTGGGCAAAGTCATCGGCTTGACCTGCCGGGTTGGCCGGGCCGTCTTTGGGACGGTTGACATTGTGCAGGATATTCTGGAATCCGGCCAGAGTTTGCTCCTGCTGGGCCGGCCGGGCGTGGGCAAAACCACCCTTTTGCGCGAGGCCGCCCGGGTGCTGGCCGAAAAGAAACGGGTGGTGATTGTCGATACCTCCAATGAAATCGCCGGCGATGGCGACATTCCCCACCCGGCTATTGGCCGGGCCAGGCGCATGCAGGTGGCTCGCCCCAGTTTGCAGCACGAGGTGATGATCGAGGCGGTGGAAAACCATATGCCGGAGGTCATCATCATCGACGAGATTGGCCGCCAACTGGAAGCCGAGGCCGCCCGGACGATTGCCGAACGGGGCGTGCAGTTGGTTGGCACGGCCCACGGCAATACCCTGGAAAACCTGTTGATCAACCCCACTTTGGCCGACCTGGTCGGCGGCATCGACAGCGTCACCCTGTCGGACGAAGAAGCTCGCCGCCGGGGCACCCAAAAAACGGTGCTGGAGCGCCGCGCCCCGCCAACGTTTGATGTGCTGGTAGAGATTCAGGACCGGCAGACCTTTGCCGTCCACCACGACGTGGCCCGGGCGGTCGATATGCTGCTACGGCAGAAGCCCCTGGCGCCTGAGATTCGCTATCGCGATGAAGCCGGTGAGATCAAAATCGAACAGGCGCCTGTTCCGGCAGCCGAGGCACAAGCTATTTCGCCCCGGCTGAGAAACGGCGATTATGGCGACTTTCGCGGGCGCAGGGCCGCCAGCGGTGAGCCGCTGGAGTTGCAAAGTAGCCGGGCTCACCTGCAGCCCATCAAAATCTTTCCCTACGGGATCGGCCAGAATCGCTTGCGGCAAGCAGCCAGAACATTGCGACTGCCCATCACCCTGGTAGATGATATCGAGGATGCGGATGTGTTGATGACGCTCAAGAGTTACTATCGCAAACATCCTCAACCGATCACCCTGGCCGAGCGATTGGGTAAGCCGGTCTATATCCTGCGCTCTAATACCGTCATTCAAATGGAGGCATGTTTGGCCGACATTTTTTCGTTAGGCTCGCAAGATGTTGACCCGGTCTCCATCGCCATGCGCGAAACCCAGGACGCTATCCAAAAAGTGCTATCCGGGGCCAGAAACGTGGAGTTGTCGCCGCAAAAAGCCAGTATTCGACGGGAACAGCACCAGCTGGTCCGGCAGGCCAATCTGCTGTCTCACAGCCTGGGTCGTGAACCAAACCGGCGGGTGCGTATTTACCGCGGTGGATCGAGCAGGAGCGACCAGTAGTGGCTTTTTTCATCACCTTTGAGGGGCCAGACGGGTCGGGCAAGAGCACCCAAATCGGACTGGTCGCCGGCTATCTGGAGCAGCAAGGCTACCGGGTGTATTGTACCCGCGAGCCGGGCGGCACCGCGATCGGCGACCAGATTCGGCAGATTCTGCACGACGTTGAAAATACGGCTATGACCGCCCGGGCCGAAATCTTGCTCTATTCGGCCAGCCGGGCCCAGTTGGTGGAAGAGGTGATTTTACCCCGCCTGGCCCAGGGGGAGATGGTGTTGTGCGACCGCTATGCCGACAGCACCTATGCTTACCAGGGCTACGGCCGCCAGCTTGATTTTGAAACGCTCCGGCTGATAACCCGCTTTGCCACGCAGAATTTAAGGCCGGATTTGACCATCTACCTGGATTTGGCGGTAGAAGAGGGGCTGCGGCGCAAAGCGCAAGCCAACACTAGCGGCCAGGGGGAATGGAATCGAATGGACCGGCTGCAGTTGGAATTTCACCACCGGGTCAGGGCCGGGTATTTGGAGATGGCCCGGCTGGAGCCGGAGCGCTGGCTGGTAGTCGATGCCGCCGGTTCAGTCGAGGCGACCCATCGCCTGATCTGCCGGCGTTTGAATGAGGTGCTGGCCGGGATTAGCTCTGGCGAATTATTGAGTTAATCGCCCAACCAGTCATCGGCCTCGCCGCCGCCGGCCAACTCCGGCATCGATTGCTCAATTGACTCCGGGTCCTCCCCGGCTTCCAACCGGTCAACGACCTCTTTGAACTCATCCCCCAAATCCTCGCCTATTTCATTGCTCATTTTGCGCATCCAGCGGGCAATGGACTTGGGATCATTCTCATCGAGGCCGGCCAGGCTGCTGGGATCGGCCAAATCATCCAGGCGACTCTCCTCAGAACGAACCATAGCTACTTTGGATACAAGTCGCTTCAGGTTTGCTCCCCCACAGCGTGGACAAACAGCCGGTTTGGTGGCGGCATCGCTAAAGGTGCGGAAGAAAACATTCACTCGCTTGCGGCAATCATAACAACCGTATTCGTAGATTGGCATATCAGTGCTCCGGTTAGCTCTGGTTGTCCGTATTATACCCCGATCAGATTGGGGAATCAACCCGTCAGCCCAAGTTCCGTCCCTAAAATTGCCACATCGCCTATTTGACGGCATCATGAAATAGGGTTTGTTACGAACCAAACGATTTACCCCAAAAGATGAAAACGGCGGGAGATTAGAGATTGGGAGATTAGGCGATTGATCGAATCTCCCAATTAACCAGTCTCCCAATCTCCATATTTTAAAAGGAGCCAAAACTTGAGTCACCGCATTGACCCCTACAATCACCAGGAGAAGCCGCTGCTGGTCGTCATTTCCGGTCCTTCAGGAGTGGGCAAAGATATGGCCCTGAAGCGGCTGCAGGAGTTAGGCTACCCCTTTCACTTCGTGGTGACGGCCACCACCCGACCCAAACGGCCCGACGAACGCCACGGGGTTGATTACTTTTTCATCTCCAAAAGTGAATTTGCCGAAATGATTGAACAGGAAGAGCTGCTGGAGTACGCCGTGGTCTACGGCGATTACAAAGGCATTCCCAAGCAGCAGGTGCGGCAGGCCCTGGCCAGCGGCCGGGATGTCGTTATGCGGATCGACGTGCAGGGGGCAGCTACTATTCGTAAATTGGTACCGGCAGCGGTTTTGATTTATCTTTCAGCCGAGTCTGAAGAGGCCCTGGTGCGGCGACTGCGGGAGCGCAAAACCGAGCCGGAAGACCAACTCAAGCTGCGTATTGCTACCGCCCGCCAGGAACTCAAAGAGCTGGGCTGGTTTGACTACCTGGTGATCAACGCCGAGAATCAACTGGACGAGACCTGCTATAAAATCGCCGCCATCATCACCGCTGAAAAGTGCCGGGTGCAACAAAGAGAGATTAGTTTGTAGAGATTTACAAATTACAATTTGAGACTTGAGGTTGAACAATGACCAATTATTCAGAATTTGAACCACCGCCTTCGCCCCAACCGCGGCGGCTACCGTTGCCGGTAAGTAGGCCGTTTGTCACTTACGTGTTGCTCGGCGCAATTATTGTTATTTTTATTATGATGACGCTGGTCGGCGGCTCAACCAATAACCTGGTGCTCATCAGATTTGGGGCTAATTATGGACCGCTGATCCTGGCCGGACAAACCTGGCGTTTGTTTACCTCGATGTTTCTACATATTGGCCTGATGCACCTGTTTTTCAACAGCTATGCCCTCTTTATTTTTGGCCTGGAGATGGAGCGGCTGTATGGCCCGGATCGTTTTATCACCATCTACATTTTGGCCGGTCTCTACGGCAGCCTGGCCAGCTTTGCCTGGCGCGGTCCAGAAGTATTTTCCGCCGGGGCCTCGGGGGCCATCTTTGGAGTGATTGGGATGAACCTGGCTTACTTCACCCTGCACCGGGAAACATTCGGTCAATTTGGCCGCCAGCGGATGTTCAACACGCTTTTCATCATCGGCATCAATTTACTGTTTGGCTTTACCGTACCCGGCATCGACAATTTTGCCCACATCGGCGGTTTGCTGGCCGGTCTGGCTATGGGTTACGGCTTGACCCCCCGCTACCAACTGGTTGATGAATATACGCTTTCACCCCGGGTAATCGATCAGGTTTCGCTTTTCAAACGCTGGTGGCTGCCGGCTCTGGCCATCATCATTTTAGCTGGAGGCATTTTCCTGTCGCTGTCGTTCTGGTCGAGTTAAAAATCTACCCCCTCCCCCATCCCTCCCCGAACCTGTCCTGAGCGAAGTCGAAGAATCGATCGGGGGAGGGGGCATTTATGAAGGAGGGTGAACTATGTCTAACATTTATTCAAAAATTCGCCAGCCTCGCTTTGCCGACGGCCAATGGTACAGCGCCTCGGCGGCCCAACTCCAAGCTGACATCCGGGGATATCTGGCCGACGCGCCCCCACCGCCTGACCTGGAAAATATAGTTGGGCTGGTCGCGCCTCACGCCGGCCATTTCTTCAGCGGCCAAGTGGCCGGGGCCGCCTTTGCCTGCCTGTCACCCCACCAGTACAAGACTGTTATCCTGCTTGGCCCGGACCATCGCGGCGCCGCGCCGGGTCAAATTTCCACGCCCGAGGTGACGGCCTGGCGTACCCCGCTGGGCGATATTCCGGTCGATGGGGAGATGCTGGCTACCCTGCAGACCGAATTGAAGATCAAGCTGCTGCTAACCGATTATGAACATTCGCTGGAGATTGAACTGCCTTTCCTGCAGGTAGCTCTCCCGGAATTCAGGCTGGTCCCGCTGCTTATGGGCGACCAGTCCCTCCATACCTGCCGCCGGGTGGGCGAGGCGCTGGCCAGAGCCATTCGGGCGAATGGCCCCGCTCTGCTGGTGGCCAGCAGCGACCTGAGCCACTTTTTTGCCGACGAAACCGCCCGCCGGCTGGATCAGGCCACCCTGCAATTTGTACTCGATCTGGATGCCGCCGGTTTGATCGAACACGTCGAGGCCGGCCGCCGCCGCGGTGAGCCGCTGGCCTGCGGCGCCGGCCCCATTGCGGCGATCATCTATGCCGCCACTGCGCTGGGAGCCAATCAAACTCGCCTCCTCAAATATGCCACCAGCGCCGACGTCTATCCCGACAAGAGCAGCGTCGTCGGTTACGCCGCGGTGTTGATCGGGAATTAGCTACTACTCAGCCCCATGTCATTTCGAGGCCGTAGGCCGAGAAATCCCTGACCAGGTTGATTCAAATTCAAGGTTACTTGGCATACTCAACTCACTTTTTACCAGACGCCAAGCTTTATGGCAAAGGTTTCAGGGATTTCTCGCTGTCGCTCGAAATGACATGCCTGAGTAATAATGGGTGTCAATTTTATGAGTTCTGGTAACAAACCGTTAAATCTGTTCAATCCATCCGATCCGCGTCCCATTTATTATGTACGTTGAAGTTGTAGTCGACCGCCCAATTATCAAACGCAATAAACGCAGCTTTGTCGACGCGCCGGGAGACGAGGAGTTCGCCACCCCGGAAATCGAAATCCAGCGCGACGATGAAGACAATCCGCTGGCCCTGACCTTTCACTATCATCTACCGGCCCATCTGGCCGACCGGCTCCGGCCCGGCCACCTGGTCGCCGTCTCCTTCCGAAACCAACAATTAACGGCCGTGGTGCTGCGCTTGACCAAGCATTCTCCGGTAGAGGAGACCAAACCGGTTGCCGCCCTCCTCGATCCTGAGCCGATCCTGTCCCCGGCCCAAATCAACCTGGCCGGCTGGTTATCCCGGGAATATCTGGCTCCGCTGGCTACATGTTTGAGATATTTTCTTCCGCCCGGCTCGGGTCGCCAACCGGAATTTGTGCTGAAACCGAGTCCGGCTACCGCCACAACGGCGGTAAGTCTCAGCGCCCCCGAGCAGATTTTGTTGACTTATCTGCGCCAACACGGAGCGGCCCGGCTGGACGAGATCGAGCCAGCCGCGGCCGAAGCTCTGATCGAACAGGGCCTGGCCTACAAAGAAGCGAGCCTGGGCAAGCCCCGCGTCGGCCCCAAAATCGAGCGGACGGTCGAGTTGCTCATCCCACTCGATGAAGTCGAAGCCGTTTTGCCCACGCTTGGCCGCCCCTCCAAACAAGCCGACCTGCTGCTGCATCTGGCCGACCTGGAGGACCCTCTGCCGCCTCTGGCCGACGTACTGGCTCAGGTCGGCTGTTCGCGAGCGCCGGTCAAGGCGCTCATCGATAAGGGCTGGGTCGAGCTTTTGCCTAAACAAACCCGCTTCGATCTCCCACCCGGCCTGCGCCGCGCCGCTCAGCCGCTTGAGACTCTCACCGACGCGGCCGCCGAGCAGAAAGTGCTGAGTTATCTCCTTAGCCAGGGACGACCCGCGACCCGGGCTGAGATTCTGACCGCCATCGGTAGTGATCGGGCAATTCTCGATAACCTCCTTGAGAAAGAACTAATCAGCCGCTTTGACGAGCCTGAGCGCCTCACCCTTACCCTGCCGCCCGACCAACTCACCGAGGCTGTCATCGAACTGCGCGGCAGCCAGAAGCAGGCCGATGTGCTGAGATTGTTGGCGGCGGAAGATGGGCCGGTCTGGATTGGCTGGGTCTACGCCCAAACCGGGGCTACCTGGCCAATTCTGCGCGATCTGGCCGAGGCCGGTCTCATTGACTTTGCCGAAGCCCGGCGCTGGCGCGATCCGCTGGCCGGTAAAAGTTTTACGCTGGACACCCCACCCCAACTGACCGCCGAGCAGCAGGCCGTCTGGCAGACGATTACGGCCCAGTGGCAGCCGGGCCGACCTGCGCCGCGACCGTTTTTGCTCCACGGTGTGACCGGTTCCGGCAAAACCGAAATCTACCTGCGAGCCATCGCCGCGGCGCGCCGGGCCGGGCAGGGGGCGCTGATGCTGGTGCCGGAAATCACCCTGGCCACCCAAACGGTTGAGCGGGTGGCGGCCCGTTTTCCGGGCCAGGTAGCCGTCTGGCACTCGGCCCTGTCGCCCGGTGAGCGGTACGACACCTGGGAACGAGTCCGGGCCGGCGAACTGCCGATTGTGGTTGGACCGCGCTCCGCCCTGTTTGCCCCGATCAAAAAGCTGGGGGTGATCATTGTGGACGAAGAGCACGAGCCGGTCTACAAACAGCGCGACCGGGCCCCGCTCTTTCACGCCCGCGACGCCGCCCTGGAATTAGGCCGCTTGAGCCAGGCTCTGGTCATCATGGGCAGCGCCACGCCCGATGTGGCTACCTACCGCCGGGCCGAGCGGGGTGAATTTCACTTGCTGTCGCTGCCCAGCCGGATTCTGGCCCATACCAAACACCTGGCCGTGCAACAGCGGCTGATCAAACAACTCAGAAGTCGCGAAATCTCACCAACCCCCTCAGCCCTCAACCCTCCTTCTGCCGCTCTCATTGCCTTGCCGTTGCCGCCGGTGGAAGTAGTCGATATGCGCGAGGAGCTTAAAGCCGGCAATCGGACCATTTTCAGCCGGGCGCTGCAAGACGGCATCCGTGAGACGCTCAACCGGGAAGAACAGGTGATCCTGTTTCTCAATCGCCGCGGCGCGGCCAGCTTTGTGATTTGCCGGGATTGCGGCTTTGTGATGACCTGCCCGCGCTGCGAAACCACGCTGACCTTCCACACCAGCGGCGAGTTGATGGTCTGCCACTACTGCGGCTACCGCAGCGCCACGCCGGAAAACTGCCCCCAATGCCGCAGCCAGCGCATTCGCTATTTTGGCCTGGGCACGCAGCGGGTCGAAGAGGCCGTGGCGGCTATGTTTCCCAAAGCCCAAACCATTCGCTGGGATTGGGATACCACCCGCCAAAAAGGCAGCCACGATATTTTTTTGCAACACTTTGTGGCCGGCCGGGCCAACGTGATGGTCGGTACGCAAATGGTGGCCAAAGGGTTGGACCTGCCGCTGGTCACCCTGGTCGGCGTGATCTCGGCCGACACGGCCCTCTACCTGCCCGACTTTCGAGCGGCCGAGCGCACTTTTCAACTGCTGATGCAGGTGGCCGGGCGAGCCGGGCGCAGCCCCCTGGGCGGCAAAGTGATCGTTCAAACTTACAACCCCGACCAGGTAGCCATTGAAGCCGCGGCCAATCACGACTACGAAGGCTTTTACCGGCTGGAGCTGGCCTTTCGGCAGGAGCAGCGCTATCCCCCCTTCAAACGGCTGGCCTTGTTGCTCTACGCCGGCCCCGGCCCGGAGCGGAGCGCCGCCGAAGCCGGCCAATTCACCGAGCGACTGCGCCGCCACGTTGACCGGCAGGGCTTACCGGCGGTGGAGATCATTGGGCCGACGCCCAGCTACGTCCGCCGTGTGCGCAACCAGTATCGCTGGCACGTGCTGGTGCGGGCCTACGATCCGGCGGCGGTGCTGCGCCCGCTCATGCCGCTGCCGCCGGGCTGGAAGGTGGATATCGACCCGGTGACGCTGTTGTGATCAGAACTCACATTTTGCCATAAGGTCTGATTTCACAAGATTCAAATCGAACATTTGTATTGATAAACAAATCCGGTTAAAATTTAGCTGAAGCAAAATAATAACAACTGGATATAGTATTATGAACATTTCCTATGTACGACATATTGAGTTGTTGGCCGAACTGAGCCGGCAAAACTCAAACTCTCTTGAGTTTATCATTCTGATCACAGGGGCTTTAGATACCCGTGATAAGCAATCATTGTTTTCACTGTTGCGGGAAGCTACACGTGCCTTAAAAAACGGCGGCATCCTTTTTGTTCAAGGTATACCAAGAGTTTTGCCTGAATTGGGGGTATTTTTGGACAAACAGCTCACTTTTAAATATTGGTTTGCTGTTGAGTCGACTCCTGATGGAACTAGCCGTTTACCATCTGTCCACGCCGCGGTGATGTTATTTACAAAAGGTAATGACAAATTCAACATCAGCCGAGTGCGCTTGCCTCATCAATATTGCCGAGCTTGTAAACGCACTTTAAAAGATTGGGGGGGTAAGGCGCATTTAATGCATCCGGCTGGTTACGTAATTTCTGATGTGGTCAAAGACTTACCACCAGCCAACAACTACACCCAGATTTCCAAACCTTTGTTTGATATTCTAATAGAAATGCTTAATTTTCCTCCTGACAAGTATGTTCAGCAAGATAAACTTGTTGACACATCATTATCAGAAATTAGTGGAATAGTTGGCCCGGTAGAAAGTCTTCCCTGGAAATACAATCTTCTGGCTGAAACCTACACGCAATATGTTTTACCCAACTTTCCCTTATCGGCTCCAGCTAAAAATGGTAAACAGTCTCACCCTGTAATCGCACCAGTTATTGATAAAGACAAGTTATTTAACACTATTCATCAAGGTGATGCTGTTGAAATTCTACAACAATATCCTGATGAGTCGATAGATTTAGTTTTTGCCGACCCACCCTACAATCTTGATAAAAGCTACACAATTTATGACGATGAGCAAGCTGACCACAAATATATTGAGTGGTGTAATACCTGGTTGGCTGAATATATCAGACTCCTAAAGCCAACCGGTTCCCTTTTTGTACTGAACTTGCCTCGTTGGGGCCTATATCACGCTAATTTTCTTAACCGGCATCTTTATTTCCAAAATTGGATAGTTTGGGATGCTTTGTCAGAACCTCGCGGCAAGATAATGCCGGCTCACTACGCTTTGCTGTTTTACACCAAACATCCTACTGATTTTACATTTAATTATGAAACAATCAGCCCAATTGACGCTCGACATTACTGTTTACGCGCCTCCTGCATCCGCAATCGTAAGCAAATAGGGGATGATGAAAAAACTCCTCTCAATGACATTTGGTGGGACGTTCACCGGATTAAACATCGGCGAGATCGTGATTATCACCCCTGCCAGTTACCAGAGTCGTTGATGGATCGAATTATCCGGTTAACCACGAATCCAGGCGATGTGGTGTTAGATGCTTTTGGGGGTACGGGTACAACTCCACTTACAGCGTTACAATTAGGGCGCCGGTATGTGGCTATTGATCTCGACCCCAATTATGTCAACATTATGCGAGATAAAATTGCCCAACTCGAAAATTTAGGCCAGGTACAACGCCAGAGCGTCAAACATGCCTCACGATCTGTCACCAAGAAAGCCTTGCAATTAGAATTACGCCAATTGACATTGGCTTTGGGAAGATTACCGACGCCTGAAGATGTAAAAGAAAAAAGCCAATATGACCTGGACTTATTCTTAGAAACATTTCCGTCTTGGGGCAAAGCCCTTAAAGCTGCCAAATTGGAGATCCAATCTTAATGCAAGCTCGCAAGTTGACTTTTCAGGAAGCATGGGACAGTTCAACTATCTTCTTTGTAGACGAGGAACTTGAGAATGAAATTGATGAAAAAGTAGCGGAGTTATGGCGACTTTCGCAAAGTTCACATCTTTCAGGTAGTCCAAAACGAACTTCAGAGGATATCGTCGCTTTTCTGAAAGAAGACCCCGATGGCCTTGATGTTATCTTGCGCGATATCGGACTTTCTGATGAAAAATTTATGCGTATTATCTCTCTGTTGCGCAAGATAGGTCGAATTTCTGGTGAATTTGACAGCGAATGGAGTATTGCCAAGATCAAGCGTCAGTTGATCACGGAAGCATCTTTTGTGAAATTAGTTGCAGAATTATTATTCGATGGCAAGCGCGACAAGGCATTATCAGCATAAATTCCGCGTTTCTATTTGGATAAACTCAATTATCGTGATATAGGGGCTCTTCCTCAAGCCCTTCGAGAAGTGCAGTACAAAGAGTCCACCATTGGCACTTACGGGGCGCGAAAAGGGCACAGGGTTGAGGCGAGGATAAAAGAAAAACTGGAAGAAATCAAAGCCAAATACGGCGTTGGCTATGAAAAGGGGAGTTCTTGGATCGTCAACGTTGATATGGATTTTGCCATACCGACGCTACAAGACCCCTGGATTACCATTATGAGCAGCTTTCAAGAAACAACCAGCAGTGGACAAACCACAAAAGCGCGGGATATGCTGGCGGCATATACTCGTATCAATGAGTCAAACAGTCGCCGAAGGGAAAATAGAGCCTTTGTAAACTTTGTGGATGGCGGCGGTTGGTTAGCCCGCAAGCGAGACCTGGAACGATTGGTCGAAGAATGCCATTACTTCCTCAACCTGCAAAATCTTGATATACTCGAAGCTATAGTTTTGGCGCACGTTCCCAAATCTTACTTTTCAAGGTGATTTACAGAAAAGTTTTACCCTTACTACTAATCTCAGTGAACCACCACAGTGCCCTCCAAATTAGCGCTTAGCAACCTCTACCGCAAACGTCTGTGGTATTTTCTCCCCCTTATTGGAGTCGCCCTCTGCCTGGCGGCGCTTGTGGCGTATCGGCTCAGCGGCCCGGTCGCGCCAACGCCGGAGGTCAAGCTGGTGGTGCGGATGTCAATCCCCACGCCCGTACCGACCTTCACTCCCACTTCCACCCCGTCGCCCAGCCCCACCCTCATCTCGATCCCCCCACCGCCGACAGCCACCGCCACCCGGGTAGTGGCCGAGGAAGTTTACCACCAGGCCGCCGCCGGCTACGCCGCTCGAGCCACCCGCCAGGCCGAGCAGTTGGCTACAACTATCGCCCAATTACAAACACCCGGCCAGATCGGCTCGCGGAGCCTGCCGGCCAGGCCCAAGCCGGCCATCACCCCGATCGCTTACCGCCGCGGCGACCGGCTGGCGCTGGCTCATTATTTTGCCTGGTACGACGGTAACGGTTGGGACGATTGCAACATCAGCGCCGGCGACAAGCCGCTGGAACCGTACGATTCCGACGATCCGGCTGCGATTGCCCGCCACATCCAGTTGGCCCGCCAGGCCGGTTTGAACGGCTTCACCCTGCACTGGTTTACCCGCGGCGACCGCACCGACCGGAATTTCAGGGCGTTGTTGGCCGCTTCGGTGGGCCAGCCGTTTGCCTCGACTGTTGTTTTTTCCCGTCACTTCTGGCCTGGCTCACCCGCGGCCAATCGCCAAAATATCGCCGCGGCGCTGCAATACATTCTTGACCAATACGGCGCTCACCCCAATTTTTTGCGGTTGGAAGACAAACCGGTGCTTTTCTTCATCGACGTTTATCGCGTCCCCACCGCGGCCGGCCAGGCGCCGCCGCAGTTTTGGGCCGAACTGCGCCAGCAGGTGGACCCACGGCGGCAAAGCTGGTGGATGGCCGAAGGGCTGGATGCCTCATATCTGAGTGTGTTCGACGGGCTGTATGTATTCAAAGTAAGCCATGCCAACTCGCTGCACGATTATCTAAAAAGTTCGCACTGGGGCAACCAAGTCCGGGCCTGGGCGGCCCAAACCGGCCAGCCCAAGCTCTGGTTGGCTACCATCAGCCCGGGTTGGGATGATTTACGCTCGACCTGCCGGGCGGATGTACGGGTCGCCAACACCCCGCACCGCTTAAACCGGGCCGATGGGGCGGTTTATGAAGCCTCGTTTCAAGCAGCCATAGCCAGCCAGCCTGATTGGCTCATTGTCAGCAGTTTCAATGAGTGGGTCGAAGGCAGTTACATCGAGCCTGGCGTACAGTATGGCGACCAATACTTGCAGATGACCGGGGAATTTGTGCGGAGCTTTCAAGCAGGCCGGTAGCCTTTAAAAACAAAAGGCAGCCAAAATGGCTGCACTTTGTTATCATCCGGCTGGCTAAGTTAGCAAGACGTTGTTGGCTCAGTGATGACGAATCTGGCCGGGGTCTCAACCGGCCTTCGTTTCACCCTCACCGGAAGCATCACCCTCTTTTTTGTCGCCATCTTTGGAGCTTGACACGGCCTCCCGAAATTCTCGAATCGATTGCCCCAAGGCGGACCCGACCCCGGCCAGCCTGCTGCCGCCAAAGAGGATGATCACAATCACCAGGATGATGAGCCATTCCCAGCCGCCCAATCCACCAAATCTCATAGTCTTCTCCTTACTAAGGCACAACTTTAAAGTTTATAAGTAAGAATATTATAGCATCGGCAAAAAGCTGTGGCAAAATAGAAATGCAGCAGCGACGGCTCTTGTCATTTCAATAGGCCGAGTCTATAATGGGGCAATTTGGCTGGCCGGTGAGCAGGAAGTATTGGCCGCCAAAAATTTAAAAAAGTGAGGTAGCCATGAGAAACGTTTATGAGTCAACCCATCCCCTGGTGAGACACAAGCTCACCATTTTGCGAGACAAGGAGACGAAACCCAAAAAGTTTCGAGCCTTGATCCGGGAAATAGCCATTTTGCTGGCTTACGAAACGACCCAGGATTTAGCCCTCGAGCCAACGCCGGTTGAAACCCCACTGGCCACCACCTCGGGGGCTTTATTACGTGAGCAGATTGGGCTGGTGCCGATCCTGCGGGCCGGGCTGGGCATGGTCGAAGGGGTTTGGGAGATGATGCCGGGCAGCGAAGTCTGGCACATCGGCCTGTTTCGCGATGAACGGACCCTGAAACCGGTGGAATATTACAACAAACTGCCGACTTCGCCCTCGGTTCAGCTTTGCATCGTGCTCGACCCGATGCTGGCTACCGGCGGCTCGGCCAAGGCCACGGTTGACATTCTCAAACGCTGGGGGGCGCCGCGGATCAAATTTATGGGGATCATTGCCGCGCCGGAGGGGATCAAAGTGCTGCACGACGCCCACCCGGATGTAGACATTCACGTGGGCGTCGTTGATGACCATTTGAACGAGATCGGCTACATTGTCCCTGGTTTGGGCGATGCCGGCGACCGCCAATTTGGAACGGGCTAATGGACCGATTGAGCAGACCAAAAAACGCTATGTCCAGAGCAATCGTTGGGTAACTTGAACCGGAACAGTCATTGGAGTAACCTGAGTTGGGCTGATGGGCTGCTGCTTACCGCCTTTTTCTGGGGAGTAAATTTTGCGGTGGTCAAGTTTGCCCTGGCCGAGATTCCGCCCCTGGTGTTCAATGGCTTACGCTTTGTGGTGGCAGCCAGCACCATGCTAATCCTGGCCCGGCAATACAGTTATGTTGTACCCTCTCAAAAATAAACTGAGGAGACGGACCCAGCCTGCGGCACGGCAACGATGAATGAAAATGGGGGTGAGGTAGCGGCCCTCTCCCCCAACCCCTCTCCCAATCCTTCGGCTTCGCTCAGGACAGGTTTGGGAGAGGGGAGTCGCTCAGCGACGGGGTGAGGGCTATTTTCAAGGGAGGTGTTGACGAACCTTTGGCACGCCAGCGGGGATTTTGACAACCTTCGACCCTGCTGGTATTATTTCTATTAAGCAAAATTATTCTTTGCGGTGATGGAGTCCACCCCCCAAACCGCCCTTTACGGCTAATGACTCCTGCCGAGGTGAACTTTTCACTTACTGGTAGGAGTTCCGGCTGGATGACAAAAAACTCCAACCAGATGTGATAATTTTGGAAGGAGTTTTTTTCTTGATAGCATCAATTCTGCCACCCCAGACCGATACCAAACTCCACCCATCCCCGCCGGCCGAAGGTGTAGCGACGTTGCCGGAGCTGTTAAACCAGGCGATTGAACGGGTCACTCGATTTGGACCGGAATACGCTGGCGACGGCCAAAAACTACAGGAGTTGCGCCAACGCCTGGCCGAAGAGCGGTTTCACCTGGCCATTCTGGGACAATTTAAGCGGGGCAAAAGCACGCTGCTCAACGCACTTTTGGGCGATGACTTGCTGCCGACCTCGGTCGTCCCGCTGACGGCTATGCCCACCTTTATCCGTTCCGGCCCCAAATTGGCCGTGCGGGTCACTTATCAAAACGGCCGCCCGGCCGACACATTGACCGGCCGGTCAGCCGAAACTTTGACCGATTATCTGGCCGAGTTTGTGACTGAAGAAGGCAACCCGCACAATCAACGCGGCGTCGCCTATGTGGAACTGCTTCACCCGGCCCCGTTACTGCGTCGGGGCGTGGTGCTAATCGATACGCCCGGCATCGGTTCTACCTTTCGCCACAACACCGAAGCCACCCTCAACTTCTTGCCCCAATGCGACGCGGCCCTCTTTCTGATATCGGCCGACCCGCCGATTACCGAAGTCGAGGTCGAGTTTCTGCGCGAGGTACGCAGCCGGGTAACCCGTCTCTTTTTCATTCTCAATAAAGCCGATTATCTCACCCCGGCAGAGCGGCAGACCACCCTCTCTTTCCTGCAAAAAGTGCTCGAGGAACAGATTGGGTTTGACCGGTTTGAGCCGATCTTCTGCGTGTCGGCCCGGCAAGGGATCCAGGCCCGGCAAAGCAACGACGCCGAGTTGTGGCTCCAGAGCGGCCTGGCCGAGATCGAAAACCATCTACTCAATTTCCTGGTAACCGACAAAAGCGAGGTGTTACACCGCGCTCTGGCCCATAAAGCCTATGCTGTGCTCACCGAGGTAATGCTGCATTTGCAGCTCGCTATTCGTTCCCTCCAACTGCCGTTGGCCACCCTTGAGGAACGCCGGCGCCTCTTTGAGCACAAATTGACTGAAGCCGAACAGCAGCGGCTGGTGGCCGGTGATTTACTGGCCGGCGACCACAAGCGCTTAGCCGCGTTTCTCGAAGAGCAGGCTGAACAGTTGCGCCAGGAAGCCCGGCGTCATTTAGAGCAGCTTGTTCGGGAGATTGTAGCTCAGGCCCATCCCGGCTTGCCGGATGAGGCAATCCTGCAAGAGGCCGTAGCCGAGGCCATCCCCGGCTTTTTTGAACATAAGTTGGGGGCGGTCGCTCAAACCTTTGAGCAGCGAGTCGCCGGGGTGTTGCAGCCCCACCAGCAGCGGGCCGACGAGTTGATTGAAACGGTGCGGCGAGGCGCGGCCGAGTTGTTCGAGATCCCGTATCACCCCCTGGCCGGAACGGAACTTTTTGTCCTCAGCCACGAACCCTACTGGGTCACCCACCAGTGGAGCGCCAGCCTCAGCCCCATCCCGCCCCGGCTCATCGACCGGTTCCTGCCCATCAGCGCCAGGCGGGCCAGAGTCACCGACCGGCTCAACCAACAGATCAAAACTCTGGTCATCCGCAATGTCGAAAATCTGCGCTGGGCCACCTTGCAGAATCTGGACCAGGCCTTCCGGCGCTTTAATACAACTCTGGAACAGCGCCTGCAAGAAACTGTGGCGGCGACCCAGGGCGCGATTCAGGCGGCCAGCCTCAAGCGGCGGGAGCAGGGTGAAACTATAGCCGAAACAGTGGCCGAGCTGGAAGCTGCGGTCAGGGAATTTGAAGGGATGCTGGCCGCGCTACAAAGATTATTCAATTCTTAGCAGTTGGTAAGAGGTTAATTGGATGAAATCTGCCGGATATTACGAGTTACGGCGCGCCTTAACCGAGCCGGGCTGTCCCTTCTGCCGTTTGCAAAACCATCACGCCGACCGCCTGATCGATACGGTGCTGTGGGAATTGGTGCTCGATGGCGAGACCCGGCAAGAGCTGAACCGGGCGCGCGGCTATTGCCGGGAACATGCCTGGCTGCTGGTTCGTCACGGGGCCTCGCTGGGGGTGGCTATCTTGATGCTGGACGTGTTGGAAACTGTGCTGAAAGTGTTGGAGGAAGGCAGCTTTGCGGCCCAGCCGGCTGCCCTGGCCCAACTCTGGCCGGCTCGCCGCCAGGGCCACCCAAATGGGGCCACGGCTGATTTGGTGACCAGCCTCTCGCCGCAGTCGCCTTGCCCGGTTTGCGCCAGTCTCCAAACTTCCCAGGACTATTACCTGTCGGCGCTGCTGAAGCATCTGACCGGGCCGGATGAGCTGGCCTCGCTGTATCGCCGCTCGGATGGGCTATGTTTGCCCCACTTCCGGCTGGCGCTCAGCCGCGTCTCCGACCCGGAGACGTTTGAGCATCTGGTTGAGGTTCAAAGAACGGTTTGGCAGCGATTGCGGAGCGAGCTGGGCGAGTTCATTCGCAAGAACGATTTTAACGTTAAAGAAGAATTTGGTGTCGAAGGAAATTCCTGGCGACGGGCCATCGAAGCCATTTCCGGCGCGCCGCCGGCCAAAGTCAAACAAAAATGATCAGCCAAGATAATTACCCCATAACCCCTGGCAAAATTCATCTTTCAAAAAGAACCGCATTGGGTTTTGTGGTGCTGTTGGGTGTGGTTAGTCTGCTGGGGGATACGACCTATGAAGGGGCGCGCAGCATTACCGGCCCTTATTTGGCCCTGTTAGGGGCCAGCGCGACAGTAGTCGGCTTTGTAGCCGGCTTTGGTGAACTCATCGGCCTGAGCCTGCGCCTGGTTTTTGGCTACCTCAGCGACCGCACCGGCCGCTACTGGGCCATTACCCTGTTGGGCTACGGCCTTAACCTGCTGGCTGTGCCGCTGCTGGCCCTGGCCGGCCATTGGGAGATAGCCGCCCTGCTTATGATAATAGAACGGCTGGGCAAAGCCATCCGCACGCCGGCCCGCGACGCTATGCTCTCTCATGCCACTCAACAGATGGGACGAGGCTGGGGTTTTGGCCTGCATGAAGCCATGGACCAAATTGGAGCGGTGCTGGGACCATTGATCGTGGCCGCCGTCCTCTATTTCCGGGGCACGTACCAGGCCGGGTTTGCCGTTTTGCTCATCCCGGCCCTGCTGGCGCTGGCGGTGCTGGTAGTGGCTCGCCTGCTTTACCCCCATCCCCGCGACCTGGAAATTGCCACGCCTGAATTGAAAACCAGGGGATTTTCAACGATCTTCTGGTTTTACCTGGCGGGCGCGGCTTTGATTGCCGCCGGTTACGCCGATTTTCCGCTGATTGCTTATCATTTTGGGCAGTTGTCCCTGATGCCCCAGCCCTGGATTCCGGTGTTGTATGCGGTGGCGATGGGGGTAGATGCGTTAGCGGCCCTGCTCTTTGGGCGCTGGTTTGACCAACGAGGGCTGGTTATTTTAGCCTTGGCCGCCTTGCTGTCGGCCTTTTTTGCCCCGCTGGTTTTTTGGGGCGGCTTTTATGCGGCCCTGGCCGGGATGGTGTTATGGGGTATTGGTATGGGCGCGCAGGAATCGGTCATGCGAGCGGCTGTTGGCGGCTTGGTTTCGGCGGATAAGCGAGGGACCGCCTATGGCTTGTTGAACGCCGGTTACGGTCTGGCCTGGTTCCTGGGCAGCGCCTTGATGGGGCTGCTGTACGATATCGACCTGCGGGCGCTGGTTGTCTTCTCGATGGCGATGCAACTGGCCTCGATCCCGTTGTTCCTCTGGATTAATAAGCGTTATGGAGCTTGAGATGAGCCTCAGTCAACCCCAACAAACTGCCGTGAGCACGACTCTGCTCCACCTGGAACAATCGCTGGATGAGATCGAACGGCTGCTGAATGGCTCTGCAGCCGGGATCATGTATGCCACCGAATTGAATGTTGGGCCGGCCACAGTTGACCAAATTCGAACCAAATGCGCTGATATTCGGGCGCAAATCAGCGCCCTGGCCAGGGCCTTTGGCTTGCCGCGCCAGCAACGCTTTATCCGCCAGATCATCATGGGCGAGTTGAGTTCGGCCTGGGTCAACCTGGAAGAGGTCCGGCCGCGCAAATTAAAACGTTTCGGATTTGTCGATCCGGCCTTAATGGACACCCTGGAGCCGTCTTTAGCCCGGCTCATCCAACTGGTGCAAGACATCCAGGATTTAACCAGCCGGGGAGTGTAGCCAGGGTGGGACGAGATTTAGTCTATTATTGTCCGCATTGCTGGGCCACTGCGCCGTCCGAAGCAGAAAGCTGCCCGGCTTGCGGCGCGGTCATCGAGGACGCTGAGGTCGATATAATTGCCAAATATATCGCCGCGTTGCGCCATCCCCAGCCCGAAACCCGGCTGCGGGTAGCCTGGCTGTTAGGCCGGATGCAGGCTGACCGGGCTGTACCTGCTCTGCTGGCCATCGTGAGGGGGCGCGGTCAGGCCGACCGCGATCCTTACCTGCTTAGCGCCGCGGTCAAAAGCCTGGCTCAAATCGGCGACCGGCGGGTTGCGCCGGAGTTGGCTGCTTTGCTGGCCGATCCTGAGGTTTCGTTTATGGCCCGGCTGGAGGCCGTTGACGCGCTGGCCCACCTGGGTGGAGAGACGGCTGAGGCAGCCTTACACGCTGCGCTGGCCGCGCCCAACGACTCGGTGCGGGCGCGGGTTCAGCAAATCCTGAATCAAGCTGAGGAGATAGCAAATTTATGACCACGACCTTATTGATCGTTCGGCATGGCCAGACGGCCTGGAACAAAGAGGAGCGTTTTCGCGGACGAACCGACCTGCCGCTGGATGAGACCGGCCGGCGCCAGGCTGAAGCGGCAGCCCGGCGCATTGCCGCGACCTACCAACCGGTCGCTATCCTGGCCAGTCCCCTGCAAAGAACCATGCAAACCGGCGCGGCCATCGCCCGGCCGCTGGGGTTGGACGTGACCTCGGCAGACAGTTTGCTCGATCTGGATTACGGCGACTTCGCCGGCCTCAGCCCGGCCGAGGCGGAAGCGTGCTACCCGGAACTCTATCGTTCCTGGGTCAATGCGCCCCACATTGTCCGCTTTCCCCAGGGCGAGTCGCTGGACGATGTGCGGCAGCGGGTCACCGATTTGGTGAGCAGGTTGAAGACGGTTTACGCCAATGAGCAGGTTGTTCTGGTGACCCATCTGGTCGTTTGCCGGATATTGTTGTGCAGCCTGCTAGGGATTCACAACGGCTACTTCAACCACTTCCGGGTAGAGCCGGCTTCGCTGACCGTTTTTGAGCTGGATGGAGGCCGGGCTGTGCTGGCGACCGCCAATGACACCTGTCACCTAAAAGAAAGAGAAAACGATGTCTGATGAGCCGATGAAACTGACCAGCGCCGAGTTTGAGCAGGAGTTCTTTGCCGGCGCCGGCAAAGTGACGCTGGAGATCGAGCTGCTCAAGGAAACGTATGCTGACCTTCAGGCGGCCATCGAACGGAACGGCTGGCAGCCAGAGGAAGGCCCCTTGATTGTATTGACCCTGGGCCTGGGTTACCTCCAGGGCCAACGGCTGCTGGCGGCCGATGACGAGACTCTGGCTTCCCTGGCCAACCGGCTGACCAATATGGAGTCTCAATTAGCCGTGATGAAATTTCGCACCTATAGTTTCATGCAAGATAACCAAACATTGGAAATGCGCATGGGCGCCCTGCGCAATTCTGCCAACGGCCTGGAGCACGTGGTCAGGCGCTTGCAGCCGGAACGAGACGCCTTAAAGGCTGAAGTGGAGCGATTACAGGCAGAGCTGGTCATCTGTCAAGAGCGGCTGCTGGCGCTGGAAGCCGGGCTGCCGGAACCCTCCTGGTGCGACAAGCTGGTCAGCTTCTTCAAAAAAATGGGGCGACGGAGGCGCGATGATTGACCGGTCCGATTCTCTCAGGGCGCGCCTGGCCAGTTACGTGCGGGCGGTTCTGGCCGACAGAAGCCTGCACCGTCCCGGCCGAGAAAGGTTTCCTGACCTGCTTCCAACGCTGGCCGATTTGCCGGCAACGCTTGGGCCATTGGCCGAGCGAGGGTTACCTCCTCAGGCTGAAGTCAGGTCGATCTTTTTCGTCCCGGCCCAAACGTTTCTACGAACCTGGTTTGGTCTACGTTACGTACCCGAACAGGCGCTGCTCTTTACCTCCCAGGGCGTGCTGCACGTGCAGGCGCCGGTCGAGCCGGATCAGCCGCCGTCAACCACCTACTTCCAGGCAGCCGACTTATTGTATACCCGGCTAAGCCTGCTGCTGTTATACGGCCGGTTAGAGTTAATTGGGTCAGTGGACGGGAACCTTACTCGGGTAGAAGTGGAGTTCAACACCGTGGGCGAATACCTCTTGCGGCCGGCTTTAGAACAGCTGCTGCAATTGACCTGGGGTCAAACCAAACTCGATCTTCCCCCTGAGTCGCAATTGAAGGCCACCCTGGCGCAGTTGACCGGGTTGCCGCTCAAATTCAACAACGGTTTGCGCCACCGCGGCTTACAACCGGCCGAACGATTGTTGGGCTTTGTATTTCAGCCGGCCATTTGGGTCCGCCGCTGGCGCTTTTTTTGGCGGCAAGTGTCGGCCACCACCTTGCTGGCCCTGACAGACCGCCAAATCATCCTGGTTCAAGAAGAGCTAGAACAGCGCACCACCTACGGTTGGATCTTTACCTATTGCCCCCTGGCCTGCCTGGCCAACATAGAGATTAAAACGATTGAGGATTGGCCAGAGTTAACCCTATTACTTCGCAAAGACAACGTTGCCCAAGAGCGCCGGATAATACTTGAGCCGGATGCGATCCAGGCCTGGACAGAATTATGGCGACAATATAGTTTTGTCCGGACAAGGGTGATGATCTGAACGTGAACGATTTGCTCAACGAACCCCAACGTCGCTCCCTGACAAGTATGATGCGTCTGCTGGAGAAGCATCTACGTCAGATAGATGGCTGGCTGCAAGGGAACGAGGAGACGGGCATTCTCTATCGCCAGCAGTTGCGCCTCTCACCGGAACGGCGAGCCACGGCCCGGCAGCAAGTTGCGGCCGCCCTGGCTGAGATCGCCGAACTGGCTCGCCGGTTGGAGTTGCCAGGCGAGGACGAAGATTTAGCCGCGGCGATTGGGGCGATGATGCATCTGGATTGGTGTTATTTGGGCGACAGGTATGCCGACAAATTGAACCGGTGTGGCCCGGTCGATCCGCGGCTGGCCGCGGTGCTCGACCCGCACCTTGATCGCCTCGCCGGGCTGGTGTTTTCACTGCCGGCTATCGTTACCAAAGATGAGTTAGTCAAGCGATAATTCCGTGATCAGGTTAACCAGGAGCTAACAAATAGATTATGACAACCCTCGTTCAGCGAATTGCCCAAACGGTTAAGGACAACGTAGCCAAAGTCATCATCGGCAAGGATAGTGTAGTTGAACTACTGCTGGCGGCGCTCTTCTGTGAAGGACATGTGCTGCTTGAAGATGTGCCCGGCATCGGCAAGACCACCCTGGCCAAGGCTCTGGCTCGCTCGCTGGGCTGCAGCTTTCAGCGCATCCAGTTCACTCCCGACCTGCTGCCGGCCGATATCACCGGGGTGAATGTGTTCAACCAGAAGAGCAACGAGTTCGAATACCGGCCCGGGCCGCTGTTGGCCCAAATTATCCTGGCCGATGAGATCAACCGGGCCGGGCCGCGCACCCAGTCGGCTCTGTTGGAAGCCATGGAGGAACGCCAGGTCACGGTCGACGGCGTCACGCACGCCTTGCCGCGGCCATTTTTGGTGCTGGCCACCCAGAATCCGGTTGAACTGGAAGGCACGTTTCCCTTGCCGGAGGCCCAGGTAGACCGTTTCTTGATGCGTGTGGAATTGGGGTATCCTGACCGGGAAGAAGAGCGCCAAATCCTGCATCGCTTTGGTCCGGCTGAAGACAATCCGCTGACCGAGTTGGCCGCGGTGGCCAGCCGCGCCGAGATTCAGGAGGCCGGGCGGGCCTGTCGCCAGGTATATGTCCATCCGGCGCTGGAGGATTACCTGCTCGATCTGGTGCGGGCCTCGCGGGTTGAGCCTAAGATCAGCCTGGGGGCCAGTCCCCGCGGCAGCCTGGCCCTGTATCGAACCGGTCAGGCATTGGCCGCCAGCCGCGGGCGGAGCTACGTCATCCCGGATGACCTGAAGCGGCTGGTTGAACCGGTGTTGGCTCACCGGTTGATCCTGAGCGCCGACGCCCGGCTGCGCGGTCTATCCGCCCGGCAAGTGCTGGCCCAATTGGTCGAGCGAGTGCCGGTGCCGGTGGAAGAGATCTGGCCGGTGGAGAGCACGGCCTGATGGGGGCAGCCTGGTGGTGGCTGATTGGCCTGCTGGCCCTGGTTAGTGTGCTGTGGCGGCACAACCTGTTATTTTTGATGAGCCTGCTCCTGGCGCTGATTGGCGGCGCGTCGCTGCTGTGGACGCGCACCTGCCTGGCCGGGGTTAGCTACCGGCGACGGTTTGGGACTACCCGGCTGTTCTATGGCGAGGAAACCGACCTTTATGTGGAGATCGTCAACGCCAAACCGCTGCCGCTGGCCTGGCTCAGCGCCGACGATGAATTCCCCGCCGACGTTGAGCTGCTGACCGGGCAGTTGGGCTATAGCTACCGGCCTCGCCGGCGGCGGCTGGTCAACCTGTTGTCGCTGCGCTGGTATGAACGGGTCACCCGCCGCTACCGGCTGCGCGGCAGTCAGCGGGGCGCCTGGAAGTTTGGGCCGGTCGAACTGGCTTCGGGCGATCTATTTGGCTTTAACACCCGTCAGACAGTCCTGCCTGATACGCAGCTCCTGTTGGTCTATCCCCGGCTGGTGCCCCTGACGGCGCTGGGATTGCCGGCCCACCATCCTTTTGGCGACTTTAGAACGGCCCGCCGGATCATCGATGACCCCATTCAACTGAGGGGGGCCAGGGAATATTTGCCCGGCGATAGTTTCCGGCACATCCACTGGAAAGCTACGGCCCGCCGGCAGGCTCTGCAAACCAGGCTGTTTGAACCCTCGGCCAGCCGGCCCCTGGCCATCTTTCTCAACATCAATACCTTCAACTATATCTATGAAGGATTGGACCCCATGCTCCAGGAGCTGGCCATCACCACGGCTGCCTCCATTGCTCGTCACACCTGGGAGGAAAAATATCAAGTGGGGCTGTACGTGAACGCGGTGGTCCAGCCCGGCGGCCGGCGGATCAGCCTGCGGCCCAGCCGCCGCCCAGACCAACTGCTGCAGATGCTGGAAGCGCTGGCTAAGGTAGTCTGTTTTGGCGGCTGGCCCATCGAGATGATTGTCGAGATGGAAGCGAGCAGCCTGCCGTACGGGGCCACCATTGTGGTCGTTACGGCTGTCGTAACCGACCGCCTGCGCCGGACGCTGGTCGAACTGCCCCGGCGCGGCTACGGCGTGGCGCTTGTGGCGTTGGGCCAGGCCCGTTTAGATGAAGCGCTGCCGGGCGTGCAATATTACCACATTGGCGGACGCGAGGTTTGGAATGAATTGGGATCGCTGGCGCTGGCTTGATCGGGTGGTGCTGCTGCTCCTGGCGCTGCTGCGCGGCTGCTGGTTGTGGCCGTGGCTGGAGTTGAGCCGGCGCGGGTTAACGTCGGCGCAGGCGGGGCCGCTGCTATCGCTGCCGGTGATGATAGGGTTGATGCTAGGCGGCGCGATGATGGCCCACCAAGCCCTGCGAAAACCACACCGGCTGAGTTGGGCGCGCCTGATCGTGGCCGGAACCGGCCTGGCGGCGATTGTGTTGGCGCTCTGGTGGCAGTTCTATCAGGTCGATTATACACTGGTGGACTGGCGCTGGCTGGCTGCCCTGGGGCTGAGCCTGGTCGATTGGAGTCAGGGTGTCCCGGCTCCCTTCATCACCCTGCTGGCCGCGGCCTACCTGTGGTGGCAGGGCCTCCTGGATGGCCTTAAACCGCGCCATCACGAAGAAGTGTGGACGGCTTTCGCTATCGGCTTTGTGATATTGGCCCTGGCGGTAGCTGTGGGCACGGCTGCGCCGGGCGGCTCGCCGGCCAGCGGGTTGATCTTGCCGTTCTTTGCGGCCGGGTTGGCCGCGCTGGCCCTCTCTAGCCTTAAAACCAGCCGGGAGTGGCGGGGACGGGAGGTTAAAACCGAACTCAATCCCAATCGTTACTGGTTGATCAGCGTGGCGTCGGTTATTATTGCCCTGTTAGGGATTGGCGTGGCGTTGAGCGTGCTGGTAACGCCGGAGCTGGTCGCCCGCTCGTTGCACTGGACTTCCGTAGTGCTGGATATTCTGGGACAGGCGCTGTTGTATCTGCTGTTGGTCTTTAGCTATCTCGTCTTCCTGATCCTGGAGCCGTTGATCTACCTGATTCGGGCGCTGCGCAGCTCTGAGGTAGACCGTGAGCCAATCCAGCCGTTCAACCCGGCCTGGCCGACCGAGCCGGCCAACAGAAACCCGGTCACCCTCCCGCCGCTGCTCACCGAGAGCCTGCCCTGGCTGGGCCTGGCGCTTTTGTTTCTGGGGCTGGGTCTGCTCTTTGCCCTGGCCCTGCGGCGCTTCTGGTTAGGGTCGGATGAGGAGATCGAGGAAACCCGCGATCTGATCCTGTCGCGGGCATTGCTCCGGGAGCAACTGGCAAATTTGTGGCGGTGCTGGCTGCGAAGGTTCAAATCCGGGGCAACTTATGCCCAGTTGAATCTGTTCCTGGCCCTGGGCGGTGAGCCTGACTCGCGGCGGGCCGTGCGGGCCATCTACCAGGCCCTGCTGGCGGCGGCCAGAGCGCAGGGCCAATCCCGGCAATCCAGCCAGACCCCGCTTGAGTATGAGCGCGCCCTGGCCGAGAGTTGGCCGGATAGCCAGGCAGCCCTAAACACCATCACCGCCCATTACCTCCAGGCTCGTTATGGGGCCGACGAGCCGGCCCCGGCCCAGGTAGAACAAACGCGGCTGGCCTGGGCTGAACTGCAAACGATGTTTGCGCCTCAGAATAGTAGTAAAGCCGAGTCAAATGAGAGCTGACACCCTTATTTCAAAACCAAGATCATTTTTCAGGAAGATAGCTGGCCCAATATCTCCGGCTTGGCCTGGGTGGATTCAGCGGAAGGAGACGTTTGTCTAATGACTTTCCACAGCATCCTATTCAAAAAAACTGAAGACAGCCTAAAAAAAGAAACTGTTGCCCCGCCTGATTTTCTTATTGATTTAAATCTTGATCAAGTAATCGACTCTATCACGGCCGGTAAGCATGAATATAATTTAAAACCGTTTTTTTACATTGCCTTGAACGATAGCCAGGCCATCCAGTATCGGCATGAAATCATGCAGGACCTTGAAAAGGAAAGTCTGTTTGAGCAGATAAAATCATTTGCCCAAAAAATGCGGGCGATGCGCGAACATCTGGCCCAGGCCGACAAGCTTTACTACCGCTACCAGAAGGAGAGCTGGTTCTTGGACGCGGTGGAAATCTATGGCGAGGCCGTGAATGGCCTGCTCCACGATTTATCGCTGGCAGAGCTTCGGTCGGGCGGCTTTTTGGCCTTTCGCGAATATTTGACCACCTATGCCAACTCCGACCGTTTTACGTTGCTGCTGGCGGAAACCAAAAAACTTAAAGCCGATTTGTCCGCTGTAAAATATTGCCTGCTCATCAAGGGTAATCGCATCACGGTTCGCCAATATGAGGCTGAAATTGATTACAGCGCGGCTGTGGAAGAAACATTCGCCAAATTCAAGCAGGGCGACGTGAAAGATTACCGGGTAAAATTTTCCGACGGGCGGGATATGAACCATATTGAAGCCAAAATACTGGATTTGGTCGCCCAATTGTATCCTGAAACATTTCTGGCCCTCGATAATTTTTGCGCCAAAAATGGCGATTATCTGGATGAAACGATAGCTGTTTTTGACCGGGAAATACAATTTTACGTGGCCTATCTGGAGTTTGTGGCCAGATTGAAACGGGCCGGATTAAACTTTTGTTATCCGCAAATTTCCAATCAAGTCAAGGAAATTTACAATTATGAAGGCTTTGATTTAGCCCTGGCCAATAAACTACTGACCGGAAAGTCGCCCGTTGTCTGCAATGATTTTTACCTGACCGGCCAGGAACGCATCTTTGTGATATCCGGTCCAAACCAGGGGGGTAAAACTACCTTTGCCCGCGCCTTCGGACAGTTGCATTATCTGGCCAGCCTGGGCTGTCCCGTGCCCGGCCGGGAGGCGCAGCTCTTTCTGTTCGACCGGCTCTTTACCCATTTTGAAAAGGAAGAAAATATCCAAAATCTCCGGGGCAAACTACAGGATGACCTGGTCAGAATTTACCATATTCTCAACCAGGCCACCGCAAACAGTATTGTCATCTTGAATGAAATTTTCACTTCCACCACCTCCCAAGACGCCCTTTTTTTGGGCAAAAAGATTATGCAAAAATTAATCCAACTGGACTTGCTGGGCGTTTACGTCACGTTCATCGATGAATTGGCTTCTGCCAGCGAGAAAACGGTCAGTATGGTCAGTACAGTCGTGCCCGAAAACCCGGCCTTGCGAACCTACAAAATTGTCAGAAGGCCCGCCGACGGCCTGGCCTACGCCATCGCCATTGCCAAAAAGCACCGGCTTACCTACGATTGCTTAAAGGAGCGCCTAAAATTATGAAGGCTTTTCTTCTGTACCGAGATCAGGATTTTGACCTGCAGCGGAAATTACCGTGGAATGAACAGGCCCTAACCCAGGACCTGGAACTAAATACCCTGTTCAACGCTATGGCGCTTGGCGATGACTTTCTATTTGAAGTGGCCAGGAAAGTTGTTTTGTCGGGTTTGAGCAATGATCTTGATACCATCCGGTATCGTCAAGATATCCTTAAGGATTGCCTGAAAAACTCAACCATTGTCAAAGAGATGTACGATATCGCCGTAACAACAATTGAACGAGAGAAAAAGATTTATTGGGGCTTTTTAAGTGATTATCCCAGCAGGATCCTGCATAGATCGATAGAAGCGTTGCAGATGTTTGTGGGTATGCTTAAAAAACTGAAGAGGATCGCCGCTGAATATGCCGACAACTTTGATTCAGAGGGTTTTACCACGTTTTTCACTATGCTCAATCAGGAACTTGACGATGAATATTTCGCCAGCATCCAAGACCATCTCAGGGTCCTGCATTTCCGCCACGGCGTCTTGATCAGCGCGGCCTTGGGCAAAGGCAATAAAGGTACTCATTACACCCTGCGTAAACTAGACAAAAAACAGAATTGGTTGCAGTGGCTTTTAGAGAGTTGGCTGGAGTGGCTTAAGGCCAAAAAACCGTCCGCTTACACCTTTTATATCGCCGACCGGGATCAAAACGGCGCCCGGGCCTTGTCGGAATTAAAAGACAGGGGGCTTAACCTGGTGGCCAATGCGCTCGCTCAGTCCAACGATCATATTCTCAGTTTTTTTACTATGTTGCGGACCGAACTGGCCTTTTACGTGGGTTGTTTGAATTTACATGGGCAGCTTACACAAATGGGGGCGCCCCTCTCTTTTCCCCTACCTGCGGCTGCCGACGAACGCTGCCATTCGTTTAGCGGATTATACGATGCCTGCCTGGCCTTAACTATGAAGCAAAGAGTGGTGGGCAACGATGTGGAGGCTGACCATAAAAACCTGGTGATGATCACCGGCGCCAACCAGGGCGGCAAATCGACTTTTTTGCGCAGCATCGGGGTGGCCCAGTTGATGATGCAATGCGGCATGTTTGCGCCGGCTGAGTCGTTCTGCGCCAATGTCTGCGACAACCTTTTTACTCACTACAGACGGGAAGAAGACGTTGCTATGAAAAGTGGGAAATTTGATGAAGAACTCAGCCGGATGAGCGATATCACCGACAATATAACCTCGAATTCCCTGGTGTTGTTTAACGAATCATTTGCCGCGACCAATGAAAGAGAAGGCTCGGAGATTGCCGGGCAGATCATCAGCGCACTAATGGAGAAGCGCATCAAAGTTTTCTTTGTGACCCATTTATATGAGTTTGCGCACGGTTTTTATGACAAAAGAATGGAAAACGCTATTTTCCTGCGGGCCGAAAGGCAAACCGACGGCAGACGAACCTTTAAATTAATCAAAGGAGAACCCTTGCAAACCAGCTTTGGTGAAGATTTGTATCAGAGGATTTTCGAAACAGACCATCACTTTTCAAAATGAACTGTAGAGGTCAACAACATTCTGAACACTTTTCGCTCGGCCTGGATTGCCAAATCCGGGCCATAATAAGGCATAGTTGCCGGATTTTGTTTTCTCAGACTATTTTCCCAGAACTGTACCGCCTGCAGAACGCTCTGAGTAATGTGGCCCGGCCGTTCGCTAATGCCCACAATTTGGGCCGCCAATCCACGTGGGTCTACCTCGATGACTTTTGTGCCAACACTCACCGGCACGCCATTTTTGGTCAAACCACGCAGAATACCGGTCAGGGGCGCGTAGAGCGGGGTTGAACCAATGCAGGCCACTTTCTGTCCCTGTTCAACCAAATCGCCAACCTCGAAGGCCGTGTGAAACATCCCAGCAACCAGCGCATACACGTAACGGTCGCGGCTGTGCCCGCCGAGAGGGCGAGGTTCTCCCTGAAGAGGTTGGGTGGCGCCTGCCGCCAACACCTGACCAAGCGAGTCCCCCCACCGGGTTTCTACCGCCAGATCGGTGGTTTCACCGGCCACAAAATTAGGCCCCAACCCAATGGTCAATTGGGCCAGCCCGCGTTGGACTTCGGGCTGCTGATGTTTCCGCATGCGCGCATCAACCAACACATCAGGCCGAAGAACTTCCAAAAGTATTGCCAGGTCAATCACCAACACCGGAATAATTTGATGCGCCGCCAGCAGCGGGGGCAACTGTTTCAGGTCATCCACCCGTCGGGCCTCGACGGCCTCCAGATGAGCACAGCGATCAAAAATAGCGTCGGCGAAGGCCATTTTACGCCGAGTGGCTGTGGGTTGAGGGATGTCGTGGATGGCCGCGGCGTAACCGGCCTGGAAAAGAACATGCGCCACCGCCGAGCCAATATCACCGCTGCCCCGCACCAGAACCCGACACGCCATGCTTACCTCGTTTTATAAAAGATGCGAAATGCGGAGATGTTCAGGATTACGCCGAGGACAATTTTAAGCAACCCGGCCGGGATGAGGCCAACCAGCAGTCCCCCGGCCACGGCCCCAATGACCGATCCCAGGCCCATTGGCGCAACCGTTTCAGAAAGCGTTCGCCGCTCAGCAAAAGCTCCCTGGCGGGCGTAACGGATGACGCCGACCAGCACCGTCGGCAGGCTGATCAACAGACTGGCCGTGCCGGCCGTTTTGATGTCTGCGCCGAAGGCAAAAACGAGCGTAGGAATGATAAGTTCACCCCCCGCTACCCCTAACAAACTGCTGACCAGGCCAATGGCTAACCCGAAGAGAATACCTGCCCCAATTCGCCAGGATAAGCCGGTGGGCAGAAGGCCCGGCGTCTCTTGGGGCAAAAAACCTTCGATAATGAGCGCTGTGCCAATTGCTACCAACAGCACCAGAATAATCTGCTCTAGCAATTTATCTGAAAAACGCCCCACCAAGGCTGTGCCAAAAAAAGCGGCTACCACCGCCCCGGCGATGAGGGCCAAAACAGCCGGCCAAAAAGGTGAAAGAGAGTCAAAGGAGAGGGTACGGCCACGGATCGCCAGGGCTGCCGCCAGCGTCACCAGGCTGACAGCCAGGTTCAGAGGGACGGCCTGACGGGCTGAATAGCGCAAGGGACCGGCCAGCACCGGCAGCCGAAACTCGGCCCCGCCCAGGCCAATCAGTCCGCCCAACAGACCAATGGGCGCGGCATACAAAAAGGACAGCCGCATTCGATGATGAGTGGTGGCTTCAGGATGTTCCATTGTGAAAATCGTCCCCTTGGAAGATATGAATGGCTTCTCGCTTGATGGTGGCCGACCAGCTCTTGTCGTTGGCCACGCCTAACCGTTCGTAAACGTAGGTGGGCAGCATAATCTCCAGATCGTAACCACCTGGCCCGAGGCGCTGCCCCTCAGCCAGCCGAAAGAAGAGGGTGTGGTTGAAACCATCGGTCAGTTCGTTGACGATGCAACCCTCTACCTGATTTTCGCGGCGGCCAACCGGCGCGTCTTTGCGAATGAGCATCATCCGTTCAGCGCGGATAGATAGTTGCACTTGGTCGCCCGCCTTAACCGGAGCGGGCGGGGCCGTCAGCCGCACCGGTCCCACCTGAATCACCGTCTCGGCTGAATTTTGGGCGATGACCTGGCCGCTAAAAAAATTCCCGCCGCCGGTCAGTTCGGCCACAGTGCGGCTGGCCGGGTGGTAGACCACCGCTTCCGGCGGGCCAAGTTGCAGTAATCGACCCGCCTCGATCACGGCAATCTGGTCGGCCAGGAGGTAGGCTTCGGCCAGGTCGTGGGTCACAAACAGGGCCGGGATACCCAGCTCGGCCCGCAGCCGCAGCAGGTCGCGGCGCAATAGGGCGCGGGTGGGGCTATCCAGGGCGGAAAACGGCTCGTCCAGCAGCAACACCCGGGGCCGGGTAACCAGGGCGCGGGCCAGGGCCACCCGCTGCTGCTGGCCGCCGCTCAATTCATTGGG
The DNA here is from genome assembly GCA_964398055.1 of uncultured Caldilineaceae bacterium. Taxonomy (GTDB): domain Bacteria; phylum Chloroflexota; class Anaerolineae; order 4572-78; family J111; genus CAYNLK01. The sequence goes on along the minus strand of CAYNLK010000006.1, from coordinate 61,127 downwards.
CCGTCGCTGCTCAAAGCCGGCCAGACCCACCCGCTGCAGGGACTCCTCAACGACCCTGCTCTTTTCCGACCGGGAGAGGCCGGTCAACCCAAAAGCAATATTCTGGGCGACACTGAGATGGGGAAAAAGCAGGTAATCCTGCATCACGTAGCCCACGGCCCGGCGCTGCGGCGGCAGGTTGATATTCTGCTCGGAATCAAAGAGGATAGCGCCATTCAAGGCAATCCGGCCGGCGTCGGGCCGAGTCAGCCCGGCCAGGCAGGCCAGGGTCATACTTTTGCCTGCGCCGGAAGGACCAAACAAGGCCGTAACACCCGGCGGCGCGGCCAGTTCGAGTTCCAGGGTAAAATTCTCCAAACGTTTGCGAAGCCGGATGTTCAACATCGCTGTTTATCTCAGCACGCGCTGCGACAGCCGCCGGGCCGCCACCAGCATCGTCACGGCCACCGCCGTCATCAGCAGCACCATCAGGTTAGCCTCGCCCATTTTATTGGCCTGCACCAGGTCGTAAATGTAAATCGGCATGGTTTGGGTGCGATTAGGGATGTTGCCGGCCACCATCAGGGTGGCCCCAAAATCGCCCAGGGCGCGGGCAAAGGTCAAGGCGACGCCGGCCAGGAGGCCGGGCCAGGCCAGCGGCAAGGTGACGCGCCAGAAGATGTAAAAGTTAGAACGGCCCAGGGTCCGGGCTACCGCTTCTAGCCGGGGGTCAACGCTTTCAAAACCGGCCCGGGCTGTTTGGAGCAGCAGGGGAAAGGCGGCTACGCTGGCTGCTATCGCCGCGCCCCGCCAGGTAAAAACCAGCGGCCAACCCATCTGCGCTAGCCAGCGACCGACCGGGCTTTGGTTACCCAGAGCGACCAGCAGATAGTAGCCCAGCACCGTCGGCGGCAGCACCAGCGGCAGCGAGGCCAGCGCCGCCAGTAACTCTTTGCCCGGAAAATTATGGCGAGCCAACAGCCAGGCCAGTGGGATACCGGCCAGCAGCACCAATAACGTAGCCAGCGAAGCTACCCGCAGCGACAGCCAGAGGGGAAACCAATCAAAATTTGCCATTAAAACTCGCCGGGCAGCAGAAAGCCATACTGTTTCATAATCGGCCGGCCCTCCGGCCCGTTGACAAAATCAATAAAGGCGCGGGCTGCCGCCTCATGAGGGGTAGACTTAATCACCGCCAAAGCCTGATTGAGCGGATTGTGCAGATTGCCGTCCAGCAGGGTGTAGGTCACTTCGGGTACGTCAGCCACCGATAGAGCCACAATGCCAACCGGCGCATCGCCGGTCTGGACAAATTGCAGGGTCTGGCGCACGTTCTCGCCCAGCACCAGTTTGGGCTGAATTTCCTCCCAAATTCCAACGCTTTGCAGCGCTTCCTGGGCGGCTTTGCCATAGGGCGCGTGTTCTGGGTTGGCAATGGCAATGCGGCTAATGGAAGGGTCAAGCAAATCTTGTAATTCGGCCGCCTGCACCCCGGCTTCTCGATTGACGGCCAGCACAATGCGGCCCTGAGCGTAAAGCTGCTGCGTATCCGCAATGATGAGACCCTGTTCCTTGAGGCGGTCCACAAAGGCGATATTGGCCGCGGCCAGAATATCGAACGGCGCGCCGTTTTCAATTTGGGTCGCCAGGTTGCCGGTCGAGCCAAAGGTAAATTCGATCTCCTGGCCGGTCTGTTCCTTGAACTTTTCGCCGATGTCGGTAAAGGCAAATTGCAGATCGGCGGCGGCAGCCACCAGCAGCACCTCGTCCGGAACGGTCTGTGCTGCCCGGTCATTCGATGCACCCGTTGCGACCACCGGTCCATTCGGTACTGCCGTGCAAGCCGCCAGAAACAGGGTTAGTAAAGCGCTTAGCGCTCCCCATATTTTGAGGTCCAAGTTTGTTATCATTGCTCTCTTCCTTTCAGACTATCTGATAGACATCTTATGATTCCGGGCGGGATTTCTATGCGGCTACGTTCGGCTAATTGCTGAATATAGGCAAGCCCATTATCGTCGGGCGGGAGTGTTTCCGGCAGAGGGAGAATATCCCGAATCGGCAGTAGCGTACGGGCGACGGCGACCAGTTCAGGACGGATGACAACAAGGCCGAGGTTGTATTGGGCGCGGCGCAGAGCGGGCAGGGCCGCCACCCACCCCGCGTTACGCTGTAGTTCTAACGGGCCGAGTTCATCCACGATGAAGAGGTCGCAGGGCAGGCTGGCCTCCAAAATTTGGTTGCCCCACCCTAAAACCGAACGGTCAAAATGCCAGTGACCCATTTTGAAGTCAAAGGCGGGCGCAGAAGTGGAACGGGCGAGCTGGCGCGTTTCCCCGGTTCGGAGCGCCTGCACGGCTATGCCCACCTTGACGCCGGCGGAGAAAACAGCCGGCGAGAGCAGCCCGGCCACGTCCCAACCGGCGGCGCGGGCGGCGTCGGCCAGGGCGCGACAAAAGGTGGATTTACCGGCGCCGCGAGGGGCGGTCAGCAGCCAAAGCGGGGGCGTGGTCACGTCCACAACACCTGCCGGCGTCCGTCCAGGTTCACCAGGCGAATGGGCAACCGGTAAATGCGGCTGAGGGCTTCGGCCGTGAAGACCTGTTCCACAGGCCCAAAGGTTGGCGCGGCGCCTGACTCCATCAAGAGCACCTCATCGGCCACAGCCAACACCACGTCCGGCTCGTGATTGGTCATCAGCAGGGTGACGCCCTGGACGCGCAGGGCGCGCATCATATCAAGCAGGCGAGCTTTATTGTGCAGATCGAGGTGGGCGGTGGGTTCATCCAGCAAAAACAGGCGTGGACTCTGGGCAATGGCGCGCGCCAGGAGCATGAGCTGGCGTTCGCCGCCGCTCAACTGCGGCACGGGCTGGTGCGCTAGGGCGGCCAACCCCACCTGTTCCAGGGCGGTCAGAGCGACTTCATAGTCGGCGGCCGTGGGTAGACCCAGCGGCGGCAAATGGGGAGCGCGACCCAACAGCACGTATTCCAGCACCGTGTAATCAAAAGGGGTGTGTTCGCTCTGGGGGACAAGCGCCATCCGGCGTCCACGTTCAAAACGGGAATGGGCATACAACGCCCGTTGATCAAGGCAAATTTCTCCTGTCCACGCTGCCAGCCAACCCAGGGTCAAATAGAGCAACGTCGTTTTGCCTACGCCATTAGGGCCAACAATGGCGGTGATCCGTCCAGGACGCAATTGGAAGGTGACGTTTTGCAAAACAGGCGGCCTGGCGCGGTTATAGCCAAAGGTAACGTTGTGAAAAGAAAGGATTGTTTCGTTCATATTTTAACCTGCTTCTGGGGCAACATCATCAGACCCAGGAAAATCAGCGCCCCAAAGAGTGAGGTCAGAATACCCAGCGGGATTTCCCCGGCCAGCAAGGTGCGCGCCAGGTTGTCGCAGAGGATGGTAAACAGCCCGCCCAGCAGCATCGCCGCAGGCAGGCTGAACCGAGTGTCGGTCTTGAACAGGCGGCGGGCAATATGCGGCATAATCAACCCCACCCAGCCGACCATACCCGTAATAGAGATAAGGGCGGCGGTGGGCAAGACAGCGGCAAAAATCAACAGCCAGCGCTCACGGGTGGGCGCCGCCCCCAATGAAAAAGCAGTTTCCTCGCTGAGAGAGAGCAGGTTGAGCCGCCAGCGAAAGAGGTATATCACCGGCAGACCGATTAAAACGGCCGGCAACACGCTCAGCAGCCGCGGCCAGGTGATGCTGGCCAGGCCGCCCAACAACCAGAAGGTGAGTTCGGGTAGTTGGCTGAGCGGGTCGGCCAGATATTTGAGCAGCCCCAACCCGGCGGAGAAGAGGGCCGAGACGGCAATGCCGGCCAGCACCAGGCGCAGTACCCAACCGCCGTAACGCAGTCGGCGCGCCAGCAGCGTAGAAAACGATAGCCCGGCCAAGGCAAAGAACACGGCCGAAAATTGCGTTACCAGCGCCGAGCCGCCCAGTAAAACAATGGCCACAGCCGCGCCAAAAGCCGCTCCCTGCGAGACGCCCAGAAAGCCTGGCTCGACCAGCGGGTTGCTAAACAGTAGTTGAAAGACCATACCGGCCGCTGCCAGCGTCATCCCTAGCAGCAGGGCGGTCAGCAGGCGCGGCAGGCGTAAATTGAAGACCAGCCGCCCGGCCAGTTCGTCGCCGGCAAGCTGTTGCCATGAAAGCAGGCCGGGGGCTGGGTAGCGCCCTAGCAAAGCTGAAAACAGCGCAAACAGGAACAAGCCTACCGCCAGGGCCAGCAAAATGCGCTGGCGGCGGTGGTTTCTTGCCAAAACGGCGCTTAGACCTTTAGGCGTCGTCATTTAAGGTAAATCACCCTGAAACGTGGGCTGAATATTTTGGACAAAGAAAGCGGCGTCCAGGCCGTAAAGCAACTCGTAAAAAGCCTGGGCTTCGGCGATGATGTCGAGGTCGCTAAACTGTTCGGGATGGATACGGCCCGCCAGCCAGGTCAAGCCGAGAATCCAGCGCGGATCAGGCTGACCCCAACTGTACAGGTCGGCGGGGAAAGCGTAGAGTTGGCCTTCTTTGACGGCGCGCAGGGTTTGCCAGTTTGGATCAGTTTTTAAGCCGTGAATCACTACTGAAGGGTTATTGAAATAAGCAATGATAAAGATCTGGTCGGCGTCCCAGGCCGCAATCTGCTCCAGCGTAATCTGCGCCCAACCACTGCCGGGGTTGGCGTCTGCCCAGACCGGTTCACCGCCGGCAATTTCCACCATTTGGGTTTGTATCCAGTTCCTGGGCGGCACGTTGAAGGCCACATTGCCGTCTCGATCATTGTAGTACAGCATCAGTACGCGCGGTTTGTTCACTGCGCCACTGACGGTTTGCTCAATTTGCGCCACTCTGGATTGGTAAAAGGCAGCCACTTCCTGGGCGCGGGGTTCATCTTGAAAAACTTTGCCTAAAATGGCCAGGTCGCGGACATACTGTTCGGGCGTCTCCAAATCCAGGTATATTACCGGGATGCCCAGGGCCTCGATGGGCGCGCCGACCGTCTCGGCCAGGAAACTTTTCAAGATGACCAGATCGGGCCGGAGGGCGGCCACTTGCTCGGCGCCGGCATCACGGTCTAGCGTGGCTTTTGCGGCGTAGTTCGGATCAATCAGGGAGATGAAGTTAAAGCCACCCTGACCGGTATCGCCTATGCCGACGATTTTCTCGGCGGCGCCAGGGAAAAGGTAAACGGCATCGGCAATCATAAACAACGCTCTGCCGGTAATGACGATGCGTTGCGGCGGGCTAGCCAGCGTAACTTCACGTCCCAGGGCGTCGGTAATAACGATGAGGTCGTTCTGGCTGGTCGAAACACCGGTCGGGTCAGCCAGCAGCGCCTGAGCCTGTTCCGCCGTGGGGATACAAAGTTGCCAGCCAATCTCGATTAAATCTGGATTGGCAATTTGGGCAAAAGCCAGGTCTGCAGTGTGTTGTTGGTTGGTAGCCTCAAAAATAGCCGGGTAGGCCAACGCGTCGCCTAAAAACTTGTCGGCAATTTTACTCAGCCAATCATCAGCCTGCACCGTATACACTTCTGCACAATTATTTGCCTGCGTCAGCGGCGCAGCCAACACCGAGGCAGAGGTCAAAGCGGCAAGCCACAGGCTTACCAAAACAGTCAACCAGGCCAACAGCTTGAAACTTTGCAAACGGGGTATCATATATTTTTCCTCCATATCATATTATTCAGATAATAAATATTCAATTTTTGAGTATAAAACGAAGATTTAAGATAAGGATGATCCTCCTTTTTAAACTCGTCTAAATTGTCATCGTGGAAGTAAGAAAAATGGATGGCGCCAGGTTCATACGGTTGCCACCGGCGCCTGCTCGCAAACATTAAGCCAGTTGAGCATCGCTTCGATCTGGCCCAGGCGGAATTGATAGACCAGCCATTCAAACGGGCGCTCTGAAGATAAGGCGTCGGCCTGCGCCTGAAGGGAAGCCTGCCACGCCCGGCAGACGTCACGCTGCCCATCAATCAGGCAGGCGACTGCCGCCGGTTCTACCTGGCGGGCGAAATAGAGCTTGGCCATGAATTCCAGGCGCATTTGGCGACCCTGCGGCACCGGCGACCGCAGCCAGCTCAGAAACGCCTCTCGTCCGGCGGCCGTGAGCTGCAAGACTTTGCGCGGCGGGCGGGCCTCTTGTGGCTCCAGGGTGGCGGTGATATAGTCCTGCTGTTCTAATTTTGTCAGCAGGGCATAGAGCTGGCTTTGCTTGAGCTGCCAGACCAGACCGAGGCCATCATCGGCCAGCAGTTGCTGGTATATTTCATAGCCGTGCCTGGGCTGCCGGTACAAAAAGCCGAGCAGGGCAGTTTCAACGGTTAATTGTAAGCGGGTCATTGGACACATTGCTTAAAGTATGATTACTCAAATTTTGAATATATGGATTATAAGTGTCAACAGGCTATTTGTCAAAATATCGCGAGCCGTTTACAGTTTGCCCAACGCCAACTTAAAGAGACATGTTATCAAATGGCTAAAACCAGCACCGTCCCCACATCATGACGGCCACGCCGACCAGAGCAATGGCCGCGTCCAGCAGGTCGAAAATGAGGGAAGGTGATACACACTTGTAAAGGTAGCCAAAAGATCTCATGATAAACGCTATGGACAAGAAACGCACCTACTTTGTTTCGAGAACTATTTATCAACTGCTCACCACGATCCTGTCAAAATGAGAATTGCTGGACAAGTTGGTAAAATGAGTTTTGTGTTGCTGGCCAGGCAATCGGGAAACTCCGAACTCGAAACCAGCTTTTAGAAATACCAGTAGCGGGCTGTCGCCATCGTAATCAGTGAGGTGGTCAACAGAATGGCGTCAATGCGGCCAAACTTGGTCATCTCTTCGCTCAGTTGATGCAATTCGGCGGCTTGCTCCGGGGTGGGCGGGCCGCCGGCTATACCGATGGTTTTGCCCAGTTCGCCCAAACGATCGGCCCGTGGCCTGATCATGAAAAAGCCAATGCCATAAACCACAATCGCCACGACCGAACCAATGGTGAAACCTAAGCCAGGCCCCGACGTGAGCCAGGCTGGCTGCAAACCGCCCGACGCCGTCCAAAAGAGCAAGGCCCCACTGACAATGGTCAACGCGCTGACGGTATTCATAAAGAGGGGATAGCGCCGTTTTTCGATGAGATCCTGCATAAATTTGGGACCAGCCGGTCCCAGCGATTTGACCGTTGGCTCAACAAAAACAAAATAAAAGATGGCGCTGCCGACCCATAGCGCCCCGGCGACAATGTGGACAAGGCGCAGAAAAATTAGATAGATTAAGAAAGCGCTCATAGGGAACCTCCTGTTATTTTCTCTTAACTACTTCTGCCTAAGCATAGGCATAACCAGGTTTGATTGAGAGTGAGTTTTCAATTGTCCAACAGCATCGGCCAACCAACCACCGATTTGCTGAACCACACCAAAGTGATTTTTCTGTAGCTGCTGGTATAGTCGCCTGGCTTCGGCTTCCTTTAACATCTCTTGCTGCCGCAAAAAGGCGACCTCTAAAAGAGAATAATCAACCATAGTTTCCTCCTTTCTTTCTATGTCTCAATTTTCGATGGCGCGCCCTCTCCTGGTATAAGAATAATTCAATCAGGTGATGCGCCTCACCAGCCCCGGCTGGTGGGGCCTCCCTCGGCTTTTGCACCAGAAAAAATCCCCAGCCCCGAGCTGGCAGCCGCTGGACTCCTTGAACTGGCTTGTCGGTTGGCCGGGTTTCGGTTGGCTTGTGGCCGGCTGGCCCGGTCTCCTGTAGCATTCCGTTGTTTTCTGAAATTAGGACCCGAATAATCAGCGGTGTAGCCGAGCCGCTTAGAAGACCCTGCTCCAGTATGTTTTGGCTGGCTTTGACCAACGTTACCTTGAGCTGTTCCAGGTGGGCTGTCGGCCAGCGCAGCGTTTGCACAGTCCCAATAACCAGGTCAATGGCCAGCTGGACGCTGTCGGAGTCACTGGCCGGCGCAAATTCGATCCATGTCTGCCACTGCTGCTCGTGAGATATCCGGTTGGGTGGGACGGTATTGTCTGATGTCATCCTCTGCCCTTGCCTCAATGTTGCTGATATTAAACCACACAATCGACTCGATGTGGGGGCACCGGCTGCCCCACCCGGTGACCCTAAAGGTGTTACAGCAAGTGACCCAAATTGTGCTATAATGGGGTTATTATTTACTCTACTGGTTTGGAGGCAGGGGAGGTGAGGATGGACATCGAGGTTTCATTTGGGGCGTGGGTTAGCAAACAACGCCAGGCCCTTGACCTGACCCGCGCCCAACTGGCCAGATGTGTCGGTTGTTCCGTGTCGGGTCTGCGCAAGATCGAGACCGACGAGCGGCGACCCTCGCGACAGATCGCCGAATTACTGGCCGAATGCCTGCAAATCCCGCCAGAAGAATACCCCACGTTCATAAAAGTGGCCCGCGGCCTCGAGCGCGTCGACCGGCTGAAGGCGGCTGCGCCGCTGCCGGCGCCAGTTCGGGGCCGCCCCACCCCGCCCGCACCGCCCTTGAACTTGCCCACCCCGCCCACACCCTTGATTGGCCGAGAAGCTGAATTGGCGGCGTTGGCCCGGTTGTTGCGTGACCCGCAGTGCCGGCTATTGACCCTGACCGGCCCGGGCGGCATCGGCAAGACCCGCCTGGCCCTCGAAGTGGCCGCGGCTCAACATCAGCTTTTCCCCGATGGGGTCTGTTTTGTGCCGCTGGCCTCCCTCAATTCAGCTCAGTTCATCGTTCCGGCTATCGCCGATGCCCTGGAGTTTACCTTCTCCGGCACGGCTGAACCCCAACGGCAGTTGCTAAATTATTTGCGCGAAAAACGGCTGCTCCTGGTGCTGGATAACATCGAACATTTGGTGGCAGGCGTGAACCTGCTGGCCGAGTTATTGCAGTATGCGCCAGAAGTAAAGCTGCTGGTCACCTCCCGCGAGCGCCTGAACCTGCCTGGTGAATGGACATTTGAAATACAGGGTCTACCTGTACCACCCACCGATCAGTTCGAATGCGCTGATGAGTACAGCGCGGTTGCTTTATTCGTCCAGAGCGCCCGGCGGGCCCAGGCAGACTTTGAGTTGCAGGCTGAGGAGCAGCCGGCGGTCGGGCTCATCTGCCAGATGGTCGAAGGCATGCCGCTGGGGATCGAACTGGCCGCGGCCTGGGTTTCGGTGTTGACCTGCCGGGAGATCGCCCGGGAGATCGAACGCAGCCTGGATTTTCTGGCCGGCTCGATGCGCGGCGTGCCCAAGCGGCAACAGAGTTTGCGGGCTACCTTTGACCATTCGTGGCGCTTGCTTACGGAGGAAGAACGTGGTGTGCTGTGCCGGCTGGCTATCTTCCAGGGTGGTTTTGAGCGCGAAGCTGCAGAACAGATAGCCGGCGCAACCCTGCACTCTCTCTCGGCGCTGGTCGCCAAGTCGCTGGTGCGCCGGACGAAGGAGGGACGCTATGATCTGCACGAGGTGGTGCGGCAGTATGCCCAGACTCATCTGACTGATGGTCCGCTGCGCCAGGCGACCCGCGACCGGCACTGCGATTTTTATCTGGCCATGTTGCGAGATCGAGAGCAGGCTCTCAAGCGTGCGGCTCTGCGCGAGGCCCTGCGAACATTGACCGATGAAATAGAAAATGTGCGCGCCGCCTGGGTTTGGGCCATCGAGCGGGAGAAGTTTGGTTTGATTGGGCAAAATTTGACCGCTTTCGGCCGTCTGTTTGAATTGGGCGGCTGGCTGCGCGATGGCATCGAGCACCTGGAACCTATTGTTCAAGCGCTGCGGGCCAGGCCAGTAGATGAGGAACGGCAAAAAGTATTGGGGCAAGCGCTGGGGTATCAGGCGTTACTCTACTTTCGCTGGGGCAAGTTTGACCAGGCGCTGACCTTGTTCGACGAAAGTCTCTCGTTTCTTCGTCCCCTCAACGACCCGGCCCTCCTGACCCATTCGCTGATCTATAGCGGGATCATTTTGCACCTGAACGGGGAGATCGCTCAGGCGCAAGTGCGCCTGAGCGAGGGACTTGCCTGCGCCGAGGCGGTAGGAGACGACTGGTTTGCGGCCTATGCCCGCCTAAACCAGGGTTACATCGCCAGTCTGTTAGGTCGATATGAGGAGGGGTACGAGCAAATGCGGGCCAGTTTGGCCTCAATGCGGGCCATTGGCGATCCCCACGCCTTAACGCTGGGCCTGAATTTTATCACGCCCACTGTTATAAAACTGGGATATTATGAGGAGGCCGAAGCTTACCTGCAAGAAAGTGTTATTCTCTGTACGGAGTTGGGCAACCGGTGGGGCCTGGGTACGGCTTATCGTTTTTTGGGGCTAGCCGCCCTGGCCCAGGGCAAACTCGCTGAAGCTGAAGCCTTCATCCACAAGAGCCTGGACGTTTTCAAGGATTTTGTGACGCGTTGGGATATCGTCCTGTCGCTGGTTTATTTAGGCGAGATCAAAGCGGCGGCAGGCGATTTTCTGGAAGCCAGACGAATCTTTCTTGAAACCTTGCCGATGGCGCTCAAATTCCAGGCTATCCCGCTGGCGCTGGATGTGCTGGTCGGGCTGGCTTATCTAGCTGCCCAGGCCGGCCAGGCTGAACAGGCGGTGGAACTCTCCATGTGCGTCTTGTGCCACCCGGCCAGCACCCAAGAGGCCAAAGAGCGGGCCGAGCAATTGATCGCGGAACTGGAGCCTCAATTGACGCCAGAGCAGCTTGAAGCCTTTCAGTCTCAGGAGGCCGAGGTCGAGATGTTTGATGCTACCGTCACAAAACTCCTGAACGCCTCGTGAGGTTCCCGGTGAAAATAGTGAACCTTATCATGGTAAACCGATCAGTTCTTAATGATAATCGGCAGGAAGACTGGTTTAAACGTTATAACAAAAACGCCGCCGCCCCATGTCCCGGCATAGACCGTATCAGGTGTGGCTGGATTGATGGCCAGGGCCCAAACTTGACGATTGGTTAAGCCGGTGTTGACCGCGGTCCAATTGCCGCCCCCATTAGTGCTTTTGAACACCCCGCCATATGTCCCGGCATAGAAGGTCGTGGGGGTGCTTGGGTCGATGGCCAGAGCGCGCACATCCGTATTGGTTAAGCCGGTGTTAACCGGCGTCCAACTGTCGCCGCCATTGATACTCTTGGACACCCCGCCATACCTGCCAACATAGAGCGTGTCGGGTGTGGTTGGGTCGATGGCCAGAGCGTAAATCTGACCACCGGCCGGGCCAATGGCGGTCCACTGGAAGTCACCGGCCCGGACAGGAGGCGCATACAGCAGCAGGGCGGCGACGATCCCCAATTTTAGGCCCAGAACACAGTTTTTTTGTAGGAATTTATACAACATCATGGCTTGCTCCTCCGAAAATAACTTAGGTAGGTTGGGTTGAGCGTTAGAGAAACCCAACCTACTGTCACACTCCTCATTAGTGAAACAGGCCGAACCGGGCCACCGGAACGTCAATATCGCATCTGATGTACGGGCTGGAGCCGCCCCACCAGAGTTCAGTATCGTAGCCCAGCCGCGGGTTGCCGGCCGAGTCCAGGGCCAGAGAGGGGCGGACGCCATTCAACCAGGTTAGAATCGGGCAGTTCTGATGTTGGGGCAGGCCGGGAGGATACTGGGCCATAATGGCCGCCGTTGACTCGAGGGTCCGGCTCTGCCAGTTTGAAGTCGACTCACAATTGGCATCACACCGGGCATAGCCCAGGCCGTCGTCTCCCATCTGGTAAGCCAACCGGGGTCGATTGGCCGGGTCAAGCGCCAGGTCAACGCCATCGCCATAGGCGATGGGGGTGCCGACGCTAACTTTGAACCAGTCATTGGCGTTGAGGCAGGTGGTATGGTTACACCAAACGTAGTATAACTGGCCTGGTTGCATCTGCGACAGGTCGGCCTGGGTAGGATAAAGCGCCAGCCGGGGCCGGCCGCCGCTGTCCACCCGCAAACTGAAAGCGCCGTCGCCGATGGTGGGGTAGACAAATACCCCGTCCCACTGCGATTGCCAAAGGTCATTGCAGTTGCTATAACAGCCCCCATACAGCAGCTTCCACAAGGGAACGTCATAGTCAGGGTCGTCCGGCACATAATAGCTGGCGGCAAAGCGAGGTTGCCCGGCAGGGGTAAAGGCCAGGGCGGGCTTGATCAGCCCTTGATCGAACAGCTTCAGCTCCGACCAATTAGCCGGATTAGTGCAGGCCGAGTTGCAGTGGGCATAAAAAGTACCGCTGTGCCCGTTGGCCGAGTCGGTGTAGATAAAGGCTGGCCCCCCTTGGGGGTCAAGGGCGAAATAACGGTTGTTGTGATAGCTTCTCCGGCTGGGGGTTTCATAGACGGTAATGAGTGGGGTCACCATCCAGTTGGCGCTATTGGTACAGCCGCCCTCGCAGGCGGCGTACTGATAGTCATGCCCGTCGGTGCTGGTATCTGAGGTGTAAAGCATCAGCCGGGGGCGACCGGTCAGTGGGTCAAGAACCAGCCGTACATCCTGAACATTGTTGCCCAGGCGGGTGAGGGACCAGTTGGCCAGATTGGCGCAGGTAGCGGCGCAGTAGGCGTAATAAGCCGGTTTTTGGCCGTTATCGAGGCCGGTGTAAAGCGCATAACCAACGTGGATGCCGCCGGCGCTGTCAATGGCAACGCTGGTGCCGTAGGTCGAGAGGATGTTATTCCCGCCGATGTAAGGCAGCCAGAAAGCGCCCGTTTGGGAGGGAGGAGGTGGAGGGGGTGGTGGATTTTGTACCGGGGATTTGAGCAGCACGGGCAAAAAAATGCGGGCGGCCGGGGTAGCCGTGGGCGATTGCGCCAGCGCGGCCGGGCCGGTTCTCCCTGAGAGGAGCAGCGCCAAGAGGGTCAAACCAAACATGCAGACCGACATTATCAGGCGCAGCATCAAATGATGAGAATGGTTTGGTTTCACGATGAGCCTCCTTGTTTTGTTTCAATAGGATTAAACCACACCTCCAACCTGATTTGGGGTCACCGGCTGCCCCAGGTAGTGACCCCAAATGTGTTACAGCAAGTGACCCAAAGTCTGATGAAACCCCCGCACTCTCAACCTGACCCCAGCTATCCCGCCCGGGTTGGATTTACCCCGGTCTAATGTCCACACAACTACCTTTTTTCACCTTATTGGGCCAGGAAGTCGAAGATCAACTCGGCGCAATTGTCCGGCTGTTCGAGGAAGGGAAAATGGCCAATTTGGGGATAGGCCAGCGCCGCAGCCAGGGCGAAAAATCCGCCCATGGAACCGCCCATAAGAGTGGCGCTCTCAAGCTCTAAGGCATCAAGCAACGACCGCACAAAGTCGGCTGCGTGACTGCGGAGATCAACCTGGCGGTAATCGAAAGGATCGCTCAGACCAAAGCCGGGACGGTCAGTGGCAAAAGGCGCAAACGTTGTTGTAACGGGGCCATCAGCGGGGCCCAATTGACCGCCTCACCGTCGCCCCCGTGAAAAATCACCACCGGCTGGCCCTGGCCCGCTTCGAGGACGTGCGCCCTGAGGCGAGGCTCTTTTAAGTGTACGTAGCGTGATCTGGCCTGAACACCGTAGTGGTCCAGTAGCTTTTGTTGCAGCTCGATGAAGCGCTGGTGGGCCTCATCTGCCTGGGTGACTTGAACTTGGGTTAGAACTTCTTGGGTTGACATTTCAAAACTCCTTTCTTATGTCATTCTTAGGAATTTGTCCCGTAAAACTCATTGTTTAATAGAGTCCCGGCCCCGACGGCAGGTATTGCGTCATTTGGCCAAACGGCGCGGTGGTCAGGAAATGGGCGAAGCTGGTTAAACGCAAACCTGCGTCGAAGGCGTATCGAAGGGCGGCATGGTTTATCCCTGGAATGAACAGACGGATCTGCGGAGTGGCGGCGATGGCCTCACGGCAGGCCAGGGTCAGCACCGGCTCGCCGTGCTGCGGTTTTCTCCAGGCGACAGGACCAATGCCACCTTTGCACAGGTAGTAGTAGCCAACAACCTCTCCGGCCCGAATGACCTGCCGTCCCTGCAAACCCCAACCGTCCCGCCAGAAATCATGGTCGGCGCCACGACCGGTAGCCCGGATCTCTTGATCCAGAGCTATGGCCTGGGACTTCTCCAACGTTGTTACTTCGTAGGCCGAAGCCACCGCGGGGAGCTTCTGCGGCGCCCCTTCAAAGAGCAGGATAGGGTACCCCGGCAACATGCCAAGTTTCATATATGAAGCCAGCGCGGCGCTATCCACGGATGACCAGGTAAAAAAGACGGTTGCGCCGGCTTCTTGACCGGCAGTCCAGACTGCCTTCACCTTCAGGAGGGACATGCCGATTCCCTGCCGCTGTAGTTCGGGCCGAGTCCAGAACGCGCTCAGGTACCAAAGATGGTCCCGGACGATGGCCCCGGCAATAGCAGCGATCCGGCCCTCGAGTTCGGCCACGTGGAAGATGCCGGTGGCGCGCACGTGTTCGTAGCCGAGCAGTACGGCCGGGCGGGGCGGAAGAGCGGCGGTGATATTATTGCGGGCATACATGTTGCTCACCGCTTCCAAAAAAAGGTCGGCCATTTCCGGTACATCGTCGGGTCGCGCCGGCCGGTATTGGATTGCCATCATCTTTAATGCTTCTCTGTTAAGGGTGGTATCGTGCTGGATCATAGTTTATCTCCTTCATTGACTAATGTGATTTTTTAGATTTTTTGGCTCATGTTCAGAACAAGTGCTTATTATGTAGGGGCGCAAGGCCTTGCGCCCCTACCATGCACTTGGATTTAACATGAGCGGATTTTTTCTATACCGTCGGGCTTTAGATCAATCCAGGCGGTGAGGTGAGCCAATTCACCAGTTCCTGTTCTAACCCGGCGGGAGAGACAAAAATCAAGAATGTGGCCGGGACAACTTCTTCGTTAGAAAATTTGTGGACAATTCCCGCTGGAACCAGGACGAATGAACCGGCCGGCGCTTTGACCAGGCGCTCCTCGAGCTGGATCGTCAGCGTCCCTGACAAGATATAAAATGCGGCCAGAATCTGCTCATGCCGGCGGGGGTGTGGCCCCGGAAAGCGAGGCGGAGCGGTATACTCAACCAACGTCCAGGCGCCGTTCGTGTCTGCGCCGACCGCCTTGTAAGTAATCGAGACGCCCCGGGCCGAGACACTTTGGCCTGCACCCGGCATATACATAATGCTTCTCTCATCCGGCGCATGTTTTTCATTGCCTGATGATGTTCTCATCGATAAGCTCTCCTTGCTGGACCATTTAGTGAAGGTTATTCAAGCGACAGCGAGAAATCTCTATTGCGGCTATTCTACGCTGAAAGGGGCGCGACATCATCGCTCTTGAGAGCCATTGTTGGCGACGAGGGGCCAGGAGGATGGCTCTTCAAAAGAGCCATCACGGTTGCGATGGATGGGCGATTAGCCATTGCCAGAGGGATTATTACGAGCCTTTAACCGGCCGCCGGCAAAAAGTTAGGCGTGCAGCTGGCCGTCTGCACGCCTAAAAGAGGATACAGCTACATCCGTTGAGGACTAGTCCACAATACCCAACTCGCGGGCGCGACTGCTCGCCTGGATACGGTTGGCAACATTCAGTTTGACGAGGATGTTCGCTACGTGGCGTTTGACCGTATGAATACTCAAAACAAGGGTTTCGGCAATTTCCTGGTTGCTGGCCCCGGCAGCGAGCAGGCGGAGCACCTCAACCTCGCGGGGACTCAAGGTTTCGCCGGTGTCGGGTACGGCTACCGGCTGTGGCTCACTCCTCCGGCTTGCTTCGAGCGTTTCAAGCAGTTGGCCGGCCAAAACGGGCTGACGGTTGTGCTCCAGGGCCAGGCGGAGTACCGGTATCGCCGCCGCTCCTTCAATTAGAATACGGCCCGGCTCGGCCAGGGCTTCTTTGGGCCGGCCCATTTTTAAGTATAGATATGACAGCAAAACACGGGCGCTGCCAAAAACGTTAAAGAGCGGTGATTTGGTTTCTAAGATTATGGCTTCCTGCAGGGCGGGTAACGCCGTGGCATAGCGGCCCTCCGCCAGTTCCAATATCCCCTGAAGCATCGCCAACATCGTGTGCGTCACAAGACTGTCCGGGGGAATCTCCATCCGGCGCAACTGCTGGTCGATGCGGTGGGCATCCGGCAGGCGCTGGTGCAGCCAGCAGGCATGGGCCACAAAATAGAGAAAGCCGCTCTTGGCGAGCACGTCGAGACTATCCTGTTGCGCCAGCAACTGCTCTATGATTTGCTCCGCTTGAGGCCGATGACCAAGAGCGGTGTGGGCCGTTAAGATGAATATGCGCAAGGTCCAGTACTGCCAGAGCGGATGGCCGCCGAGCCGCTCACCCAGCCTCAAGGCCCGCTCGGCCGCTTGCAAGGTTTGGGCAATTTCGCCCCGGTAGCAATGGACCATGGCTTGTTGCTCACAGAGAACCACCTCAAGCAACCCTTCGCCACCAACCGTTTTGGCCGCGGCAATCCGGCAGAGTTGCTCGAGGCGGTCGAGGCCGGCGGGCATAGCGGCAAAGCTGGGGATGAACCCCTCCAACAACGTATACACCGCAGCCAGATCGCCGGATTCCTGGCAAATACGCCAGGCCCTGTCAAGATCGACCTCACCGTGGACAAAATTACCCTGAAAATGGGCGATGCGAGCCCGTTCCACCAGCAGTCGCACCCGCGTATCGGGCGGGATGGGACAGGCCAGGGCTTGTTCGATCAGGGCAAGGCCGCGGGCGAAATCAGCCTGAAAGAAGGCCAGGCTCGATAGGTAGGCCAGGGTTTTGCCCTGGTCAAGCTGATTGGCCGCTGTTTCAAAGGCATGCAGGGCCTGCTCAAGATAAAACCCGGCGTCGGCCAGCGCGCGTTGGTGCAGGGCGCAGACGCCCAGCAGGTAGGCGAGCCGTGGATGGGCCTGGCGTACCCCGGCCGGCAGCAGCTGGATCCAACTCTGCAAGGAAGCCAGCCAACCCTGCTGGAGAAGTTGCTCGCCGACCCGCTCAATGGTCTGGGCGGCTTCCGACCACAGGTTGGCAGCCAGGTAATGGTTGATCGTTCGGCTGGGTGACGTTTGGGCTTCGGCGGCGCGGCGGTGGAGTTCAGGCAGACGTTCCGGCATCTCGCGGGCCAGTTGCTGGCGGAGAAAGTCGGCAAAGAGATCGTGGTAACGGTACGACACCGGCGGAAGGGTCGATGACGAAGAGCGCCGTATCATTTTTTCATCCGTGGCCGGTCGTCCTTCGTCAGCTATGGCTACCAGGAAAAGATGGCGATGATACAGCTCGGCCAGCAGCGACTCGGCATTCTGGCGGTCGGTAACGGTCTGGCACACCACCGGCGTGAGTTCGGACAGGATTGAGGTCTCCAGCAGGAAGGTTCGAATGGCCGGTTCCTGGTGATCCAAGACCTCCTCGGCCAATAGATCAAAAACGTAACGACTACTCTGGACAACTTCGGTAATGAAGGCGGTGCGCTCGGTGAACGGCGGCACCCGCTGGAGTGAGTTGGCCAGCAAGCGTAGGCCGGCAACCCACCCTTCGGTGCGGGCATAAAGGGCGGTCAAATCAGCGGCGGATAAACCCAGCCGTAACTGCTCATTGAGCAAGGCCGTCGCCTCGTCGAGCGTGAAGCGCAGTTCAGTGAGATGTAACTCGGCCAACTCGTCGCGGGCGCGCCGGCGGGCCAGGGCCAGCGGGGGGTCGTAGCGGCTGCCGACGGCCAGATGCATGTGGGGGGGCATCCGGTCCAGCAAGTAATCCAGGGCCGCGTACACAACCGGCTCGGTGACCACGTGCAGGTCGTCTAATACCAGTAGAAAGGGGTTCGGCAACGTTTCCAGGATATCATTAATCAATACGCCCATCACCCGGCGCATCTCTGCAGCCGGGTTGGTCAGCTTGGCCAGGACGGTTTGAGCAGTGACGCCACAGGCGGGATTGAGTCGTTGCAAGGCGGCTGCCAGGGCGCTCAAAAATCCGGCCGGGTCGTTATCGTCGACATCGAGCGAAAGCCAGGCCAGGGGCAGTTCCGGGAAGGCGTGGGGCAGGGCAGCCAGCAGGCTGGTTTTGCCGTAACCGGCCGGGGCAGAAACCAGCGTCAAGCGGCGCGCGGTTACCGCCTGAAACAATGTTTCTAACAGTTGCCGGCGAGGAATAAAATCCTGGCGTAGATTTGGCGGTTGAAGCCGGGTTTGGACAATCCAACCCATCGTATTGAAAGGCGGAACAGCCATCGAACCTACTCCTAATCTTTGACCAAAGAGGACTGTTGAGCTGACCAGGATGCGACCAGGATATGAACGTGAACTCAAACGTTGGCAACGACGGTCTGGAGAGGCGGAGTAACACTTAACTTGGTATGCAGCCCTACCCGAACGGCCCCGGTCCATTTTAACACATTTTTATAAGGGGGACAATCGGCTTTTTTAGCCCCAATCTCTCTCGATCATCTCCCGGCAATGGCTGGCGTAAGGCCGGATTTCTTCATAACTCCGCCAAAAGCGTAACCGGGGATCGAGGTAGGTCAAAAAGGCCTGGGTCGATTGCTCAAAGGCGGCGCGGCAAACCTGCCGGGTGTCGAGGCCAAGCTGCTGGCAGGCAACCAACGTGGGGCAGGGATTACGCGATAGCCAGATGATCCGGCAGTCTGTTTCGTGGATCACCGGCCGGAGCCAGCCCCATATAGTCAAAGAACAATAGCTCAAAAGCGGCCGGCGGGGATACGGGCCGGTCTAGCTTTGGGGTTGTATTGCAATTTGTGTGTAAAAAGGTCGATGTTCACGTGTGCAAAGGGCAATTTACACAACTTTCGACATACGACCGCCGGTTACACCGTAGCAACAGCCAAATCAAAGCCGGTAAGCCACGGTGCGAAACAAACCCCAATAGTTAGGGATCACTTTTGAATTTGATCGTGATATAGTAGAGCAATGGACTCATATTCATCTTTTAAAGGAGATTAGCAACAATGGTAAAAGTAAGCGGCCCCCTTTTTAGTATGGCCGTTAGCGGCAATTTTGGCGGTATCATTTTCGACCGGCGAGGTTACGCCTGTATCAGGCGCAGCGCACGGGATGCGCGCACACCAGGCCAGGGCAACTATCGGCTGGCGTTGACCGTAGCCCAGAAGTGCGCCAGCGCCTGCGGCCCGGCCACCCGGCAGCAAGTTAAGGCATTGTCGCCTGAACCGGCTCGCTGGAGTCCTTACCTGGTTCAACAACTGATCGGCCCGCAGAGCCAGAGCTTTCTGGCCTGGCCCAGTTTACCGCTCCCGGCGTCGATCAGGCCGGTTGGGAAACCGCGGCCGTGCGGATCGGCCTGCGGGAGGTTTTTATCCCTTATGCCCAACACGGCGCGGTTACGCCCGGCGCCCAACTCTTTCTACTGGCGGCAACGCTGTTCAGGCTGGGGCTGTATTCCAACCTGGGGCGGCCTGACGGCAACCCTGACATGTGGCAGGCGAGCATCAGTTCTTGAGGGGTAAATGGACCACTCTTCCCGTCTACCTGGGGCGTTGACCGGCTCTGGCAGCCGGCCGGTTTTAAGGAGATTGTCAGGGGGTTGGAAGGGTGATAGAATAGGGTGGAACCAAGCAAGCAAGGCGGGATTATCCGAATGATTATTGGGTTGATGAATTGTTAGGCCACTTAAAAACTTGCCACGGCTGGCAATCAGGGTTGATGGGTAGTATAACAACTCCATTTAAGCGGAGCGCCCAGGCAAGGTTGCTATTGTTACTGGTATTGAACGTTCCGCGCTTTATCACAAAATTTCAAAGATGCAACGATTTTTGCCTCAATTAGATCGCAGCCGGGCCAACCCTGGCTTTGGCGAATTTGTGGCGCTGGCGGCTATGATGACGTCTCTGGTGGCGCTGTCTATTGATGCGATGCTGCCGGCCTTACCTCAGATCGGCCAGGAGCTGGGGGTTCACCGGGCCAACGAGAACCAACTGATCATCTCCGTGCTGTTTCTGGGTATGACCGTTGGCCAAATGATCTACGGCCCGTTGTCAGACCGAACCGGTCGAAAACCGGCTATTTATACCGGCTTTGGCCTGTTCATCGCTGGTTGTTTGCTGTCGCTTCTGGCGCCAAACTTTCCGGTGATGCTGGCCGGGCGTCTGCTGCAAGGGGCCGGCGCGGCCGGGCCGCGCATCGTGACTGTCGCCTTGATCAGAGACCAGTATCAGGGCCGGGCCATGGCCCGGGTGATGTCGTTTGTGATGACGGTCTTCATCCTGGTCCCGGTGATTGCCCCGGCCCTGGGGCAGGGGTTGCTCAACCTGGCCCACTGGCGGGCTATCTTTGGCGTCTATCTGGTGCTGGCGCTGATCAGCGCCGGTTGGTTTGCGCTCCGGCAATCGGAAACGTTGGCTCCCAACCAGCGCATCCCTTTTTCATTGGAACGGATTGCGGCGGCAATTCGTGAGATCCTGGCCAATCGGATTACCCTGGGCTATACCATTGCCGCCGGACTTATTTCTGGCGTGTTCCTGGGTTATCTGAACTCGGCCCAGCAGATATTTCAAGAGCAATATGGGCTGGGCGCGCAATTTCCGCTCTACTTTGCCATCCTGGCACTTACGCTGGGCAGCGCCTCCTTTCTCAACGCCCGGCTGGTGATGCGGTATGGCATGCGGGCCTTAGCCCGCGGCTCGTTGTTCATTCTCAGCGGGAATTCCATTGTCTTTTGGGCCATTGCCTATGCCCTGGCTGGCCAGCCGCCGTTGTGGGCGCTGATGATTTATTTGTTGCTTTCGTTTTTTTGTATCGGCATCTTATTTGGCAACCTCAATGCTTTAGCAATGGAGCCGCTGGGGCACATTGCCGGCATGGGCGCGGCGGTGGTTGGGGCGCTCTCAACTTTTATCTCGATGCTGCTGGGTACGCTGATTGGCCAGAGTTATAACGGCACGATATTGCCGTTGGTTGGCGGCTTTATGATCCTGAGCCTGGCCGCCCGGCTGGTGATGCGTTGGGCTGAACAGAGAAAGCAGGTATCCCAATTTGGCTAACATTGATTCGCCAGCATAGCCGCCGACCTTTTGCAGGAAGATCCGCTCGGCAGTGTAGTTGAGAAATAAGGGTTGAAACCTGGGGTAAAACTGCTTGGAAAAGAATTCATTGATCCGCCGCTGAATATTCAAAAGCTGCCGGCTCTTTCCGGCTCGGATACAATAGCCTAGTTGCAGCGCTTGTTGCTGGTTAATGAGGCCCCCATGCTGATCGAGACCGCCTACTTCTCGGTAGCCCGTTTTCCTGATTTTCTTAACGCCTACACCGGTCTGGAAGAGCCACACAAATTTATCTACAGGCGCTATGGGGTCAAAGTTGTCAAAGCCAGAGAAACGTTTGAACCAGTAATCCTGGAAGATAAGGAAGCCCGTCTCCTGGGTGTCGAGAGGGGTTTTCCGGCCCTTTGGGTGGAACACACCGTCTTTGATGCTAGTGGCAAACCCGTTGCCTTTCTCACCAGCCTCTTGCGTGGCGACCGTTGCCGCTTCTATACCGAGCTGGCCTTTGACAATGGTTGAACGCCAAGTAAAGAGTAGTGAATATACAGATACATGAAGTAAACAATCATCAGTCAAGGAGGACAAGATAATGATTAAGCCTAAAGTGGGTTTTGTGGTTTATGGGGTTCACAAGGACGGCTTGCTTGATCCGCTGGGTAAGCCTTTTATTGACGATAAGCTGATTGAGAACGCCAGGCAGGCGCTGCGCCAAGCCGGCCTGGAACTGGTTGAACACGATCTCATCATTGCCTCCAAACAGGAGGCCAGGGAGTGCTTTTCAAAATTTAAAAAGATGGACGACCTCGATGCCCTGGTTCTCTTTTCGGGAACGTGGGTTTGGGCGGCTCACTTGATTGGGCCGCTGCGTGATTTTTCATTCACCGGCAAAGGCATCCTGCTGTGGACCAACCCCGGCTCCCAGGGTTGGAGACCGGTGGGCGGCCTGGTCATGCACGGCGCGCTGAAAGAGATCGGTCTGAATCATCGCTTTGTGTACGGAAGTTATGACGATCCCCGGGAGATTAGCCGCATTGTCGCCTACTGCCGGGCCAGCCACGAGAAGAATAGATTGAACATGAGCACGCTGGGCGCATTTGGCGGCCGCGGTATGGGCCAGACCTGTGGCGTGGCCGACCCTTCGCAGTGGATGAGGGTTTTTGGGGTGGACATTGACACGCGCGACACCACCGAGTTGATCGAAACGGCCCGGCGATGTTCAGCGGCTGAGATCGAGCAAGCCAAACAGGAGATCCAGCCGTTTTTCGCGGAACCCATCCCCGCTAATCAGACGGCCGAACAATCGATCAGATTATACCTGGCGGTCAAGAAAATCGTCGAAAAAGAGGGCTGGGATTATTATACCATCCAGTCCTTCCCCGGCCTGGGCGACGACTACAGCGCCACCTGCCTGGCCCAAAGTATGATGCTGGAGCAGGGTATCGGCACCTCCACCCTCAGCGACTTCAATACGGCCACGATGGTCAAGCTGCTGACCGATCTCAGTCAGGAACGGGTCTATTACGGCGATTTGCAGCATATTGACAAATCAAACAACGAGATCAAGATCATCGGCGATGGGACTTGCCCACCTTCGCTGGCGGGTAAAGCGGGACCGGCCCGCTTTGCCGAACACGGCATTCCAACCGAAGGCGAGGCCGGCGGCCTGTCGGTGGAGCTGGTTTGCAAGCCTGGCGAGGGAGTGCTGGCTCGCCTGGGGCGCGCCAATGGCGAGTTCGAAATGGTCTTTGCCAGATGTTCCATCTTTGAACCGCCCGCCGACCAACTGGAAGCACGTCGCCGGGAAAGTGGTATTCCGTTTTGGCCCCACGCCTTTGTGACGGCGCATTGCGACATTGACCAGCTGGTTGAAGCCTGGGGCAACGAGTACGCCGTACTCGGTTATGGCGATCACCTGTACGAAGACCTGTTGGCTTTCTGCGAGTTGACGGGGATCAAAGCGATGGCCTTATGACGGGGCTTGCCTGCGTATATCCGTTAAATTTAAGCACGATGTTGCCTTTAACCTTATCCATTATCGGAATGACCACCGACCACTGACCACCGACAGCAGGGACGAGGCCGGTTGAGTGCAGGCTGTGGGGGCAACAAAGGCTTCAGCCGACCGGCCTCGCCCCGCCTAAAATCTGCACAACTCCAATTACAAAATGCTTGACAAACGCTCATAATATGATATATTATTGATTGATCGTGATTGAATTATCATCTATTACCCCATTTTATTTTTTGTTCCAGGCAAGTTGTCTGAAAAATATGATTTTTTTTGAGCGACTTGACTGCTTAGGAGAGCCTCCGTGGAGACAAAACTCTCACTCTCCAGTATTGAACGGCAAGAACAACTCCTTTACTTTGTCGAACAACACCAACGGGCCACAGTCACTGAGATGGCTGAATACCTTTCGGTCAGTCTGGCGACCGTCCGGCGTGATCTTGAAGCGCTCACTGAGCAGGGCAAAGTTCAGCGTTTTCACGGGGGCGCGCTTGCGGTGCCCAAAGCCCCGCCGGAACTGCCGGCTTTAGAGCGGGAATCAGAGCAAGCGGAACACAAAAAGCGCATTGGCCGGGCGGCGGCTGAGTTGGTTGAAGACGGCGACACTATTTTGTTGGGCAGCGGCACCACTGTTTTAGAAGTGGCCCGGAATTTGCGCCAGCATCGCCGCTTGACGGTCATTACCAATTCGTTGCCGGTCATCAATATCCTGACGGATGCCCCGGAGATCGATGTGGTTTGTTTGGGGGGGATTTTGCGCCGCAGTGAGTTGTCAATGATTGGTCATATTACCGAGCAAGCGCTGGCGGAAGTAATCGCCGATAAAGTCATTATGGGTATTCGGGCCCTGGATGTCGAACGGGGCTTGACCAATGACTACCTGCCGGAAACGAAGACAGACCGCGCCATTTTGGGCATTGGCCGAAAGGTCATCATTGTAGCCGACCATACCAAATGCGGACGGGTCTCGACGGCCTTTGTGGCGCCCATCACCGCGATCCAGAAATTAGTGACCGACTCTAAGACTTCCCCGGACTTTGTTGCCGCGCTCAGGGCCAAAGGTATCGAGGTAATTACGGTGTGAGCAGATTTCTGATTTTAACGCACGCGGCGTGCTTATGATCTTTAAGAAAATAATCCGGTAATAAACTGACCACCGATTGCACGGGGCTAAAGCCGCCGTGCTGAGAAAACGAAGCCCAATTGGGCTGAAATTTGGCTAATTTAGGACGTTTTAACGTCCTTTGCTCTTTCAGCGTGATGGCTTTAGCCTCACGCCACGCTGTCAGGTATTACCGATTTAATTTCTTAACCTTCATAAGCTCAGCTAAAGGAATAGCAAGCCAATGAAGACGACAGAAATTAACAGGACGGCTACGTACCATGAGATTGTCACCCAACCAGAAGCCTGGCGGGAGGCGTTAACTGTCGTAACCCGGCCAGCCGAAGCCCTGAAGGAGCTCTGGAGCAAAGGGGATTACACCAACGTCATCTTCACCGGCTGCGGCTCCACCTACTATCTCTCGCTGGCTGCCGCGGCTTTGTTCCAGCAATTAACGGGTCGGCCGGCCCGAGGCGTCCCGGCCGGCGAGCTGGCGATGTATCCGGCCGCCGCCTACTCCCATAACGGTCGCACCCTGCTGGTAGCGGTCAGCCGCTCGGCCGAAACCACCGAGACGGTCCGGGCCGTCACCGACTTCCAGCAGCACCGGCCGGGTGAAGTGGTCACCGTGACCAATTACGGCGAGCGCCCCCTGGCAGCGCTGGGGACAGTCAATCTCGCCATTCCGGCCGGGCAAGAGCACAGCGTCGCTCAAACGCGCTCCTTTGCTTCGATGTACGTAGCTACGGCTGCCCTGGCGGTTCTACTCGCCGGACGAGACGATTTACTGCCCGGTATGAGCCGTTTACCCGACCTGGGCCGGCAACTTATCAGCCGTTATGAAACGCAGGCGCAATCCTGGGGCAGTAATTTGGCTTTAGACCGTTTCTATTTTTTGGGCAGCGGGTCTCGCTATGGTCTAGCCTGTGAAGCCAACCTCAAAATGAAAGAGATGACCCTGACTCATAGCGAACCATTCCACTTTTTAGAATTCCGTCACGGGCCTATTTCGATGGTCTGTCCGACGGCGCTGGTGATTGGCCTGCTCTCTGAATCCAACCGAAACTACGAATTTGCCGTTCTCCAGGATGCCCGGCAACTGGGCGGGCAGATTTTTAGTCTGGGCGAGACTGCCGCCGACGTTACTTTCGACTCACAACTTCCAGAAGCAATCTCCAACATTCTTTACCTGCCCATCCTCCAATTGATGGCCTGTTATCGCTCAGTGGCCAAGGGCTTGAACCCCGACCGGCCCAACAACCTTGAGGCAGTGGTCAAACTGGAGTGGAGCTGATTGACCTGATCGAACAGGTAATGAGGGAGGTGGTTTATCGAAAAAATCCAATAGTTGCACGATAGGTCATGACCTATCCCAACAACCAAATAGCTATTCTGAAAAAATTAGCCATCAACAATTAGGAGGCAAGAAAAATGAGGAAAACAGCAAATATGATTAGCCTGTTCGTCCTGCTGGCCTTGGTCTTGACGTTAGCGCCAACCGCCGTCCTGGCCCAAGAAGAAGTCGTTTGTGAGTCGGATGTGGTGGTACAGGCCGATGACTGGCTGTCGAAGCTGGCCGACAAATTTTACGGCGATGTGTTGGCCTATCCGGCCATCGAGCAGGCCACCAACGCCAAAGCCCAGACCGACGCCAGCTATGCCACGATTGCCAATGCTAATTTGATTGAAGTCGGCTGGAAGTTGTGCGTTCCCAGCGCGGCTGACGCCCAGGCTATGCTGGGCCAGCCAGTAACTATGGCTGAAGCCACGGGTGAGACTATCACCGTTATTTTTCCCCAGCATGAGGCCGATCTGAGCGGGGCCTTTGAAGCTCGCATCCGTGAGTTTGAAGCTCAGAGTGGGATCAAGGTCGAGGTAATCCAAAGCGACTGGGACTCCGTGGCCGATAAGGTTGTGCCTGAGATGGCTACCGGCGGCAGCGCCTACGATGTGGTCGAGTTCGATAACGGCTGGGTAGCCCAGTGGTGCGGCGCCGGCTGGACCACGCCCCTCAACGACTTCATGCCGGCAAACTACACGGATGGCATGATCCCCGGTCTGGTTGACCTGTTCAGTTGCCCGGACGGCACCCTCCACGGGGTGGTCTGGAACAACGATACCCGTTTCTTCTTCTATAACGCCGCCAAACTGGCCGAAGCCGGCTTCGACGCACCGCCGGCAACCCTGGACGAGTTGGTGGCCCAGAGTTTGGCGGCCAAAGAAGCGGGTGTGGTGGAGTATGGTATGGCCCCCTTCTGGCAGCAGTCCTGGTCTCTGGGTAATGAGTTCCATTTCTGGACCTACGCCTTTGGCGGGGAGATTGTCGATGATCAGGGCTGCTTCCTGTTCAACCAGGACCCCAAAACCCTGGCCGCGCTCCAGTTTATGATCGACTCGCTTCAGTCGGGTGTTTCAAACCCGGCCGGGCTAACCTATGACCAGGCCGCTTCCCAGGACGTCTTCTTGAAGGGAAGTTCGCTTTTCATGCCTCAGGGCATTCCTGGTTTGATGGCCTATGCCAACGACGCAACGATTTCCAACGTTGTGGGTCAGGTGCAGGTCGGGTTGGTGCCGGGCGCCGAGGCTGGCCAGAGCGCCAGCCTGACCCTGCCGGAAGCCTACGCCATTCCGGCCAACTCCCGACACAAAGAAGCAGCCTGGAAGTTCATTGAGTTTATGACCAGCCGCGAAACGAATAAGCAACTGGCCAAGGAAATCGGCCTGCTGCCGATCTGGGTTAATCTTTACACGGAGCCGGAACTGGCGGCCCTGTATCCCTTCTGGGTTGGTTTCTCAGCGCAGTTGAATACCGCCCGCGGTCTCTCCACCTTAACCTGGTATGGCGATTTTGTCGATGTAGCCATCGCCGAAGTCCACAAGGCCCTGACCGGCGGCCAAACCGCCCAGCAAGCGTTGGACGCGATGGCAGCGGGCCTGGCCGAGTTTGAGTGCGTGCGCTAACTCGCCCAACGGGAGGTCGTATGCCCCCGGACTTTATCTGACTAAACCTCCTCCTTGTTTCCCAAAGGGGGGAAACCCCTCGGTTCTCCTCCCTTTGGGTTAATCAATCGAGGCTTCGCCGGAGTTTGATGGATGAAGAGTCACCCACTTGATCTGAACCCGGACGACCGTAGTAACCTGGCCCCCAGCCGCAAGAGCGACAGAACGTCTTCCTGGCTAAGGCTGATGAATAACCAGCGCTGGTTGGGAATAGCCCTGACCACCCCCACGCTAATGGCTATATTTGGAGTGGTGTTAATCCCTTTTGTCACCTCATTGGTCTTGAGCCTCTGGCGGTACGATGTAGGCCGGCCCGAGACAAATGGCTTTGTTGGCCTGGAAAATTACTGGAACCTGCTTCACGATGCCCGCTTTTTGAATTCGCTCAAGATAACCACGATTTTTAGTGTGACTTCCGTGATCCTGGAATTGATCTTGGGGATTGCGATTGCCCTGGTCTTGAACCAAAGTTTCAAGGGCCGCGGCTTTGTCCGCGGTCTGATCATATTACCCTGGGCCATCCCTTCCATCGTTAATGCCGCTATGTGGCAATGGATTTACAATGCCGACTACGGCGCCCTCAATGCCCTCCTAACCCAGCTTGGAATTATAACTAAGTATCAAATTTGGTTAGGTAGCCCAACGATGGCTATGGTGCTCATAATTCTGTCCAACGTCTGGAAAGAAACCCCTTTTACGGTGTTATTAGTGTTGGCCGCTTTGCAAGGGATTCCCGGCGATATTTACGAGGCTGCCAAAGTAGACGGCGCATCGGCCTGGCAGCGATTTTCTCACATAACCCTGCGTATGTTGATCCCGGTCATCATGATTATCGGCTTCCTGCAAACGCTGTGGGGCTTCCAAACATTTGAGTTGGTGCAAATCATTACTAGCGGCGGACCGGCCAGCTCCACTGAACTGTTGTCGCTACGCATTTACGCCCAAACCTTCCGCTCGTTGCGCTTTGGTTACGGGGCTTCCATCGCCTATCTGACCGGCCTGATCATTTTGGTGCCGGCCACTTTCTATATTCGGTCGGCTTATCGCAGCATCGTCGAGTATTGACCATGATCAAAAACCGCAAGTACAAAAGATTCCTGCAACAATTATTGCTCTACCTGGCCGTCCTGGTCATTATTATCTGGACGGTAGCCCCTTATCTGTGGCTAATCATCTCCTCTTTTTCTTATAGAATAGATTTGTTACAGGTTCCGCTCCGCTGGATACCACGCCGCCTGACCCTGGACAATTACTACGAACTTTTCTTTAGCCAGGGTGGCGCCAATGTTAACGCCGACTTGTTCTTACGGACCTTAACTAACTCCACGATCATTGCTTTTTCGGCTACCTTTACCTGCCTTATGCTCGGGGTGTTGTCGGCTTATGCCCTGGCCCGGCTCAAGTTTCCCGGCAGCAGCGTTTACGTGGCGATGATGATGGGGGCCCAACTGCTGCCGCCCATCGCCATTGTCATTCCGATCTATATGATTCTGCGCTACTTCAATTTGCTCGACACACGTCTGGGTCTGATGCTCGTCTATCTCAGTTTTATCCTGCCCCTGGTCGTCTGGTTGATGCGGAGTTACTTTGCCGCGATCCCGTCGGAATTGGAGGACGCCGCCCGCATCGATGGCTGTACCCGCCTGGGGGCGTTATTTCGCGTCGTCTTACCCCTCGCCGGGCCGGGTTTAGTCAGTGTGGCTGTTTTTGCTTTCATCGCCGCCTGGAACGAGTATCTTTACGCCTTTATTCTGACCACGGCTGACGCCAAAACACTACCCGTTCTGATTGGCGAA
This sequence comes from uncultured Caldilineaceae bacterium, assembly GCA_964398055.1. Taxonomy (GTDB): domain Bacteria; phylum Chloroflexota; class Anaerolineae; order 4572-78; family J111; genus CAYNLK01. Next base: position 32,267 of record CAYNLK010000006.1, on the reverse strand, counting down.
TTCAGCACCAAACTGGGGCTTGAATACCTGCGCATCGCCGCGGCCGGCGTGCTGGCGAGCTTGCCGCCGGTCATCCTGGCTCTCCTTTTCCAAAGATTCATCATTCGCGGCTTAACGGCCGGCGCGGTGAAATAAGCGCCTCACATTACCGGTCTCAATTTACGAGGGAATCATTACGAGCTTGATGGCGCACCATCGATAATGAAAATGCCTTTCGGTGGTCGGTGGTCTGCCGTCGGCGGTCTATTTTTTGGAGGATAACACCATGCGAACTCAAATGATCCCAGATTCCGACTACGAACGCCGGGTCACCCGCCTCCAGGAGGAGATGAGCCAAGCCGATCTGGATGTATTGCTCACCTATTCCTCGGAGTCTGAACCGGCCAGCAGTCGATATCTGGCCGATTTCTGGCCTTTCTTCGACTTTGCCGGGGTGGTAGTTCCCCGGGAAGGCCCGGCCGCCCTGATTACCGGCGGGCCTGAGTCATTCGAATTTGCCCAACAATTCTCGCGGATCAAGCAGCTGCACATTCATCCGGTCTTTGTGGAAAGTTCGGCCCCCGACTGGGTGCCCGAGGTAAAATATGAGGATTTCAAAGCGATTCTGGCGGCCGTCTGCCGGGGGCCGGTGCGCCGGATTGGCTTGACCGATTGGAACATCTTCCCCCATGCCATATTTGCGGAACTCCAGCGGGCCGCCCCAGAAGCCCAGATAATCCCCGCCGACGACCTTTTGCTGCGAGTACGGGCTATTAAATCTGAATACGAGCTGGCGGTCATTCGAAAAGCCTACCAGATCACCGAACAGGCCATGATTGACGCGCTCAACGGCGTTAGCGTCGGGCAGACAGAGTGGGAAATAGAGGCCCAGGCCCATATCACCATGCGCCGCATGGGGGCCGAGGGGACGTCGTACCCCATCTGGGTCTGTTCAGGCCCCAATACCCGCCAGAGCCTGTGCCGTTCTACCAACCGCCGGATTAAGCGCAATGAGTTGGTGCAATTGACTTTTGGGGCCCGCTATATGGGCTACTGTGGCAACATGTGCCGTCCCTTCTCCATTGGCAACCCGCCGGAGCAAGTGCACAAGTTAATGAGCGTCGCCCTGGAAGGGGTCGAAGGGGCGCTGCGGGACATCCGGCCCGGGGTTGTCGGGCGTGACGTCTTCAAGAACTACCACGCTACCCTGGCTCGCTACGGCTTTGAAGAGTTCACCCTGTATGGCCCGGCCCACGGCACCGGCAATTCGGAAGTGGAGGGCCTATGGCTGGGGGCGGGCAGTGAGCTGGTGATTCAACCGGGGATGCAGTTCAACGTTGACGTTTGGCTGAGCGATGGTCAATATGGCTTACGCTATGAAGACGGCATCCTGGTGACCGAAAACGGTATCGAGGAGCTGACCTCTTTCCGCCGCGAGATTATCATTCTCTAAATAAGGGGGATTAACCATGCCTTCTCTCTCAATCGGCAAATTACGCGGCCTCCAACAATGCGCCACCGACCGGGGAGCGCTGGCCGTCTTTGCCCTCGATCACCGCAATAATCTGCGCCGCGTCCTGCGGCCGGATGCGCCTGATACCGTCACCCCGGCCGAAATGTCGGCCTTCAAACAGCAGGTGGTTGCGGCCCTGGCCCCGGCGACCAGCGCCGTGCTCTTAGACCCGGAAGTAGGCGCGGCCCAATGCCTGGCGGCGGGGGTGTTGCCGGGGAAGGTGGGTCTGGTGGTGGCGGTCGAGGCTACCGGCTACACCGGCGAGCCGGCCGCCAGACAAAGCCGTATCTTGCCCGGCTGGAGCATCGAAAAAGCCAGGCGCATGGGGGCTAGTGCCGTCAAGCTGCTGGTCTACTACCATCCCGACTCGCCCACCGCCGCCGCTGTAGAAGCCCTGGTTCAGCAGGTGGCCGCCGACTGCACCCGCTACGACCTACCGCTGATGCTGGAACCGCTGTCGTATTCACTCGACCCGGCTCGTCAGAAATTATCGTCTGCCGAAAAACGTTATGTGGTGGTGGAAACGGCTCGCCGGTTGGTGATTGACGGCGTCGATGTATTGAAGGCTGAATTTCCACTGGAGGTAGCGGACGAGCGTGATTGGAGCGCGGCCTGCACCGAACTGTCCCAAGCCAGTACCGTTCCGTGGATTCTGCTGTCGGCAGGAGTAAGCTACGAAACGTACCTGCGGCAAGTGACGGTGGCTTGCCAGGCTGGCGCTTCCGGCGTGGCCGTAGGCCGGGCAGTCTGGAAAGAGGCAGTCGATCTGGCCGGCCAAGCCCGGATCGACTTTTTGCAGGGGCCAGCTTATGAACGGATGAACCGGTTAACCGACCTGTGTAACGCGCTCGCTCGCCCCTGGAGCGAATTCTTCTCTGCGCCGGACATTGGAACAGACTGGTATGCCAGATATTGATCTACTTGTTATCGGTGAAGTCAACCCTGACCTGGTCTTGACCGGCGACGTTACCCCTGCCTTTGGCCAAACCGAAAAGATCATCGCTGACGCCGCGTTGACTATCGGCGGTTCCGGGACGATTTTTGCCTGCGGCGCGGCCCGGTTGGGGCTGCGCGTGGCCTACAGCGGCGTGGTGGGTGATGACATCTTTGGCCGTTTTATGCTGGCCAGTCTGGCTGAACGAGGCGTCGATACCAGCGGGATCCGGATTGAGCCAGCCCTCAAAACGGGTCTGACGGTTATTCTTTCTCACGTGAACGACCGGGCCATCCTTACCTATCTGGGCGCGATCAACACTCTACGAGCCGAGCAGGTCGACCGGGCGCTGCTGCGCCGGGCCCGCCACGTTCACACAACCAGCTATTTCTTGCACCATGCCCTACAAGCCGAACTGCCCGCCTTACTGGCCGAGGCTCGCTCGTTGGGCTGCACCGTTTCCATGGACACCAACTGGGATCCCAGCGAACGTTGGGCCGGTGGCCTGGCTGAAGCCCTGTCGCAGATAGATGTCTTCCTGCCCAACGAACAGGAAGCCCTGGCCATCACTGGCCAGCCCACCATCGCTGATGCGTTAACCACTTTGGCCCAAAATATCCCGACGGTGGTGGTCAAACGGGGCGCCGCCGGCGCAATCTGCCAGCAGGGGCAGAAACGTATCGAGAACGCCGGTTTTCAGGTCGAAGTGGTTGACACAACCGGAGCGGGTGACAGTTTTGATGCGGGTTTTTTGTATGGCTACCTCCACAATTGGCCCCTGGACGAGGCCCTGGCGTTGGCTTGCGCCTGTGGGGCGCTGTCAACCCGCGCCGCGGGCGGCACATCCGCCCAGGCCACCTTAACCGAAGCTCAAACGTTGTTAGGCCACGGCGGCAAACGATGATCCTGTGCCTCACGCCCAACCCCGCTATTGATCGCACCCTGCTGGTGCCAAATCTTCAGCCCGGCATAGTGACCCGGCCAACCCGAACCATTGTTGCTGCCGGCGGCAAGGGCTTCAACGTGGCGCGGGCCATTCATCTCTTGGGTGGCCAGGCCATGTGCGCCAGCATGTTGGGAGGGCACACCGGCCGTCTGGTGGCAGAGTTGGCCCAACAGGAGGGTTTATCCGGCACATGGACCTGGCTTGAGACCGAAACCCGTACCTGTACCATTATTATCTCAACCGAGAACAAACAGCTCTTTGAGATTTATGAAAGAGGGATGGCTATCTCAACCGGCGATTGGTCTCGTTTTCAGACTGATGTGGTCAAAGTGACCAGCCAGGCTAAAGTTGTTTGTCTATCCGGCAGCCTGCCCCCGGGCTGTCCCCCCGATGCTCCGGCTGACCTCATTGCCGCAGTTCAGGCCATTGGACGTCCGGTGTGGGTCGATACCGGCGGGCCTGCCCTGCTGGCGGCTTTGGCTGCCCGACCGGCCGGTCTCAAGATCAATGCCGCCGAAGCCGGGGAAATCTTAGGGGAAAATATTGATCATCCCCGCCACGCCGTGCAGGCGGCGGCTGAATTTCGGCACAAGGGTGTCGAGACGGTGGTCATAACCTTAGGTAAACGAGGGGCGGTAGTGGTCAATGGTAATGGAGGTTGGTGGGCCAAACCACCTACCTTGCCGACGATTAGTGCAGTTGGTAGCGGCGATTCATTTCTGGCCGGCTTGGTGACCGGTTTTGAAATGGGGCTGCCGGCTGCCGATGCCTTACGCCGAGCCGTCGCAGCTGGCGCAGCCAATACCCTATCGCCCGGCGGCGCCCAATTCACCTTGAGCGAATTCAAAGCTGTTATGCCTAACATTTCCATTGAGCGGATGCGCAATTTCAAGGTTGTTCGATAAACGCCGCGAGGTTCATTCTGTTTGCATTCTATTGTTACCAGCCTCATTTGACACCGTTGTACTAGATTCTTGACCCGTGGTATACGGCTAAAGGCAATTAGAAGCGCCCAGAGTATTGTACAGCAATTTTTTTGTTATTATGCAACAAAGATTTGGGTAAATAGTCGGGACAGTGAGAGAGCCATACATACTTCCTGACTCAATTCAAAAACAAAAAGCCACCCCTGTTTGGAGGCGGCTTTAGTTTTACTACCCGTATCGGGTTATTAATTTGGTGGGCGGTACAAGACTCGAACTTGTGACCTCCTCGGTGTAAGCGAGGCGCTCTAGCCAACTGAGCTAACCGCCCATCCACTAGCCAAATTATACCGGAGGCAGAACGATTGGTCAAATACCCGGCGAATTCGCTCTATTTTTTTGATTCACGGCTTTTTATCAGGTAAAATGGGAAACAGCTGGGTCAAATGAAAGGGGTGTGACCAATTTCAGTTGTAGGGGCGTTCGGCGAACGCCCAAATTGGGCCAACCAACCAGGGCGAATGCCACGCCAAGCGGCCCCTACATTAAAACTCATTTTGGTCACACCCAAATGAAAGGAAAAATTCGATGTTAGCGCAGGATAGTGAGCATTATGACCATTATACCCCTGAAGAGTATCTGGTCCTTGAGGAGAAGGCGGAATACAAAAGCGAGTATCGCCAGGGGCAAATTGTGGCCCTGGCTGGCGCTTCGGTCAATCACAATAGGATTATTCGAAACATATCGACCGCATTGACGAATGCTTTTGAAACAAGACTTTGTGAAGTTTTTGTGAGCGATTTGCGGCTATGGATTCACCAAAAGAAGTTATTTACTTATCCAGATGTTATGATAGTCTGCGGTGACCTCAAATTTTTAAAAGATCGTACAGATACCATAACCAACCCTAAAGTCATCATCGAAGTTCTGTCGGAATCGACCGCGGCTTATGATCGGGGCGACAAATTTCAGGCTTATTGGACTCTCGACAGCTTTGAGGAATACGTTCTCATCGACCAGGACCGCATCCAGGTTGAATATTTCCGCAAAGTGAGTGAAAAAGAGTGGAAACTGCTGATCCTGACCAAAGCTGATGATGTCCTGAAATTGGAGTCGGTTCAGGTAGAGATACCGCTCAGTAAAATCTACCATAACGTTACCTGGGAAGCGTAACTCGGCCCAATTCTCCGCATTGCCCCACGCGTATCGTTTGCCCCTCCTTTCTCCTTGCAGTACAATTTTTCCACTATGGATCGATGGAAATCACCAGCCAAATTGAGAAGCCTGACCGTTGCAGTTTTGGTCCTGCTCCTGCTAGGCGGAGGTGTCTACTTATTCCGCGACCGGATTCAGACCGGTCTCTTCAAGCTCACCGGCGAAGAGGCCGGCTTGCCCCAAATTTCCGGCGCCATCCAATATGGTCTCACCCGCCTCCAACCGCGGCCGTACACCGCCGACGATGTGCCGGTGCAGTTTGCCGATGTCAACCCGTATGGCGTCAACACCTTTTTGCAGAATGAAGTGGAACCGGAGAAGCGGGCAGAGGCTATGCGCTTGATTGCCGCGGCCGGCTTCAAATGGATCCGCCAGGAGTTCACCTGGGAAGATATAGAAATCCACGGCAAAGGAGATTTTGAGGACCGCCGCCATGAACCGGCCCGGTCGGCCTGGACCAAGTATGACCAGATCGTCGAGCTGGCCGAAACGTACGATATTAACATTATGGCCCGGCTCAGCAACCCGCCGGCCTGGACGCGGGCGCTAACTAACACCGTTGGCGCCTTTGCCCCGCCCGATGACCTGACCGACTACGGCGATTTTGTCGAGGCGGTGGTCAGCCGCTATAAGGGCCGCATCCCGGCCTACCAAATCTGGAACGAGCCGAACATCTACCCGGAGTGGGGCGAATATCCCATTAGCGCCGAAGCGTATACTGACCTGCTCAAAGAAGGCTACAATCGGGTCAAAAAAGTCGATCCAGAGGCGATTGTGGTGATGGGCGCTCTGGCCGCCACCATCGAGCTGGACCGGCAGCGACGCTACGATGCCAACGGCTGGCCTACCAGCCCCGGCGGCCTGAGCGACGTGCTCTTTTTGCAGCAGATGTACGACGCCGGCGCGGCGCCTTATTTTGATGTGCTGGCGATGCAGGGCTACGGCTTGTGGAGCGGTCCCACCGACCGGCGCATGCAGCCGCGCGTCCTCAATTTCTCCCGACCGCTGTATGTGCGCGAGGTGATGGTCCGCAACGGCGATGCTCATAAGCCGATCTGGCTGAGCGAGTTGGGCTGGAATGCCGTCCCGCCGGAGAGCGGCATCCCGCCGATTTACGGGCAAGTTACCCTGGAGCAACAGGCTCGCTATGCCGCCCTGGCTTACCAACGCCTTGAAGCGGAGTGGCCCTGGCTGGGCGTCGGCTTTTATTGGTTTTTCAAACAGGCCGATGACCGGGAACGGGCCGGCAATCCCCAGTACTATTTTCGGATGGTCGAGCCGGATTTTACGCCGCTGCCGGTTTACGAAGCGATCAAAACTCACACCCAAACCCCGCCGGTAATCTATCCCGGCTGGCATCAGGCTGGCCATTGGGCCATTGCCTATCAGGGAGCCTGGCAGCCAATCAAGCAGCCGGCCGCCACCTTTGGCGACGCTTTGGCCGGCCAACCGGGCGACCGCGTTAGTTTCACCTTTGCCGGGACCAGCCTGAATCTGGCGGCTATGGGTAACGGCCGGCTGCGCTGGCAAATCGATCAGAACGAGCCGGTGGAAACCAGTCTAAACCAGGCCAGGCCAGACCCGCCCCTCACCCTGGCCCGCGGTTTGTCTCCGGAACCACACCGGATTGAGCTTGAGGTCGTCGCCGGTCCTGTCATCATCGATGGCTACATCGTTGAAGATAATTCCAATTTGTTCCAACGAGCCGGCCTGACCCTGGCCGCGCTGGTCGCCGTGGTCGCGGTATGGGTCTGGCGGCGGCGACGGGCTAGAGCATAAGCAGATGGCAACACGAACCCAAGCTGCGCTTCCCACCAGCCGCCTGCCCGTGAGCAGCTTGGTCCACGCTCCGGCGGCTGCGCTCATCCTGCTGCTGGCGGCGGGGCTACGCTTCTACCACCTGTCCGGCCAATCCCTCTGGGCCGATGAGGGTAACAGTGTGGCCCTGGCCCGGCGCAGCTTGGCCGAGATTGCCCGCCGGACAGCCTTTGATATTCACCCCCCCTTGTATTACTGGCTGCTCAAAATCTGGGTCTCCATTTTTGGCGAGAGTGAAATCGGGCTGCGCTCCCTGTCGGTCGTTTTGGGGATTTTGCTGGTCTATTTGATCTGGGCGCTGGGCGAGCAACTATTCCGCCGACCCACTGGCCTGATGGCCGCTTTCATCGCCGCTTTCTCGCCGCTGCAAATCTACTATTCTCAAGAAGCCCGCATGTATATACTGCTGGCAGTGTTGAGCAGCCTGACCGTGTTGACAGCCCTCCACATTTTCAACGATTATTCAGCCGACAAGCGACATCTCAGGACCGGCCTGATTTATGTTCTAACCGTTACCGCCGGCTTCTACACCCACTACGCCTACCCCCTCATCCTCCTAGCCGTCAATCTGGCCACCCTGATCTACTTCTGGCAGAACCGCCATACCCATCCGCCCCAACTCACCATTCAAAACTCAAAACTCAAAACTCATCATTCCTCACTGTTTCACTGGCTCACCCTCCAAATTATCCCCCTGTTGTTTTACCTGCCCTGGCTGCCAACCGCCTGGCGACAACTGACCACCTGGCCCTCGACCGAACAGACCGGCTTGTGGCTGACCAGGCTGGAGACAATTTCGATCACGCTCTTGTTGGGCCACTCCTGGCCGTTTGAAACAGGCATTCTGGCCCTCAGCATCGTAGGGCTGACTCTGTTGGCCACTCTGTGGCTGAGTTTGACAAAGAATCTGGATTCGCTTCTCGCCCTCCGCTCCCCACTCTCCGCTCTCCGCTCCCCACTCCCTGTCAGCCTGCTGTGGCTTTGGTTTTTACTACCGGTTCTGCTGACCGCCATCCTCTTCAGCCCGGCTTTTCTCAAATTTCTACTGGTCGCCAGTCCGCCCCTGGCCCTTATACTGGCTTTAGTTATCGAATGGCTAACCGGCTCGATCAGCAATCCCTGCAAAATAGCGAACCAAAAAATCAACTCTCCCTCCCCGCAGGCCGCCGCCCACTCCCCTCAGCCTACCGTTCCCGGCTATTTGGTGGGCGGCGTGCTGCTGGCCGCCGTAGTCACCGGCTCGATCATCTCGCTTTATCACTACTATACCGATCCGCGCTATGCCCGCGACAACTACCGGGCTATCGCCAATTTTATTCAAGCCGTAGGCGGTCCGGCTGATGCCGTCATCTTGAACGCCGAAGGCCAACAGGACGTGTTCAACTACTACTACGAGCGCACGTCAGCGCCGGAAGCGCCGGTTTTTCCGCTGCCGCGCCAGCGCCCTTTGGATGAAGGCGCCACGGTGGCGGAACTGGCTCAAATTGAGGCCAGGGGAGGCAATGTCTACGCCGTCTATTGGGCCACGCAGCAGGCCGACCCCAACGGCTTGATTGAAGGTTGGCTGAACAGCCATCTCTACAAGGCTACCGACCAGTGGTACGGCAATGTCCGGCTGGTCAGCTATGCCACACCTATTTCAAACAGCAAGCTGGCTTTCACTCCGCTTGAGTACCAACTGGGGCAACAGATCAGGTTGACCGGCTACGCCCTCTCCACCTCCAAGATTGCGCCGGGCGATATCTTGCAAATCGCTCTCACCTGGGCGACCGGCTCGCCCTTGCCGGAGAACTACACCGTTTTTGTGCAGCTACTCGACCCGGCCAATCACCTGGTGGGCCAACGCGATGCCCAACCGCTGCTGCCGACCACCGCCTGGCCGCCCGGCGAGCCGGTGATCGACCGGCATGGCGTTTTTATCGAACCGGGCACGCCGCCGGGCCGGCATCGGCTGATCGTTGGTCTATACCAGAGTGAAACCGGCCAACGTTTGCCGGTATTCTCCGGAGATACAACCGGCGGAGAGTCGACCGGGGATTTTATTGAACTGGCCGAAGTTGCCGTGGTCCCTCCGGCGACGCCGCTGCCGCCGGAAGCCTTCAGGGTGCAAACGTGGCTCAATACGCCGCTATTGGAGGAGTTGACCCTGCTGGGGTACGACCTCTCCAAGTTGGGCCATCGCTCCGACCCGGAGACGCCACTACGGCCGGGCGACCCCCTGCACCTGGTAGCATATTGGCAGGTCAACCGGCCGATCAGCCGCCTGGAAGATGAGCTGGGGATCCAGGTAATTAGGGCGAGTGACAACGAAGCGTTACTATCGTTCAGCCGGCCGGCGGCAGGCACAGCTTACCCGATCAAAAGCTGGCAACCGGGCGAGATTGTGCGGGCCCAATATGATCTGGGCCTGAATGATTTAGGGCCAGGCGTCTATCGCCTGGCCCTGACCCTGGGGGTTCAACAAAACGGGGGACAACCGGTGATGGCCTTTACCCGGCCCTTCAGAGTAGAATAAAACTACCAGTTCTTGCGCCAGTTGGCGGTAATGATCGACTTATCCTGGGTGACTTCGACCGGCACGGCTTCCGACAACCGGGCTTTGACGGTTTTGCGGTCATCGGTCTCCACAATGGTTAAGGTCCAGATACACGGCACGGGTTTGGTGTCAATAGTAATATCGTAAAAACCGGCCGGCCAGTCGCTACTCTCGCCAAAACCACCCCAACCCACCGGACCGGAGGGATAAGAGATGGTGGCATACGTGCCGCACCTGGCTTCCACAAACACGCCGTTGACCGGGTTACCGTCAGCATCCTTGATATCGCCCAAGAAACGGGTGAGACCGTAATTGGTGTCGTCGTACCAGCCCGTAGGTTCATACTGGTATTTAGACTGTTCCGGTTGCGGGGGTGAACTGCTGCTGGCCGGTTGCGGTTGAGGTTCAGCCTGGACCGCGACCGGCGCGGCGGGGGACTGAGTCACCGGCACAGCCTCGGTATTGCTGGCGCGCACAACCGAGTTAGAGACCCAGCCGGTTTCGTCACCGGTGAGGCTGATCTGCCACCAGGAGGCGTTGGCATTGCGTCCGACGATGGGCACAACCGTGTCAGCATTCAGGGCGCCAATCACGGCATAGTTGAGGCCAGGACCGGAACGGATATTGACCGCGCCGGGCGCCACAAGCTGGGGGCCGGAGGCCGCTTGAGCCTCGGCCTGGGTCTGCTCTAATGGTGGAACCGGCGAATTACTGGCCTCAAAGTCAGAGTTGTGGACGACCAGGGTAGCGGTTGGGGTTGGTACGGGTGTAAACGGTGTCGGCGTCGGGATGATGACAAAGGGTTGGGCCGGGGCTGGGGTAAACGTCGGCACGGGTGTGCGCGTCGCATAGACCAGGTTGAAATCAGTATCGAGTAGACGAGAAAAAAGCGAGGCGAAGACGACATAGTTGATCAATATCAAAACTATGGCTAAACTCCAAAATCGAGGTTTCATCGACTTCCGACTCCCTCAAACCAAACGGTTCCCAGGCCCGTGACGGCTTTCGCGAACGTCAACTTTATTATACCATATAACCCGGTAGCGATGCAACATTACGTCAAGTTAAATGTTATGTAAATAACTATTTTAAGGTTGAGCTATGAAAGTCTCCGTCATTTGCACGGTCCTCAATGAAGGTCAGGCTATTAAGAAATTACTCGATTCTCTGGCCGAACAGAGTCGGCCAGCCGATGAGATCATTTTTGTTGATGGCGGTTCGTCTGACGACACCGTAGCTATCCTGGAGAATTTTGCCGTTGAACACCAATTACCGTTGAAAGTGCTGGTCGCGCCGGGGGCAAACATCAGCCGGGGTCGCAACCTGGCCATCGCGGCCGCGGCCGGTCCCATCATTGCCAGCACCGATGCCGGCGTCCGGCTGGATAGAGATTGGTTGGCGGAACTGCTGAAGCCATTTCAAAACGATCCGTCCGTGCAGGTAGCCAGCGGCTTCTTTGTCCCCGATGCCCAAACAGCGTTTGAGGTGGCTATGGGTGCCACAGTCTTGCCTCGCGTGTCGGAGCTGAACCCGGCCAGTTTCTTGCCCAGCAGCCGCTCCGTGGCCTTTCTGAAATCAAGTTGGGCAGCAGCCGGTCGCTACCCGGAGTGGCTGGATTATTGTGAGGATCTCATTTTTGATTTTCGACTGCGCCACATAGCCGGTCCATTCGCGTTTGCGCCCGAGGCAATTGTCTATTTTCGGCCCCGCAGCAATCTGGGCGATTTTTTCAAGCAGTATTACCGCTATGCCCGCGGCGATGGCAAAGCCGATCTCTGGCGTAGGCGACACGCCATCCGCTATCTCACCTATCTGGCGGCGCTGCCTTTGATACTGGTTTTAGGGTTGGTTGTCTCGCCGTGGTGGTGGCTGGGCGGGGCTATCCTGGGATCGGTGGGCTTGTTTTATACACCCTACCGCCGCTTGCCCGGGCTGTGGACATCACTCTCCGGCTTTGAGAAGTTACAGGCCATCGGCTGGGTACCGCTCATCAGGGTGAGCGGAGATATCGCCAAAATGATCGGATATCCGGTGGGGTGGAAATGGCGTTTGGCTCGCTTAGCTACGCAACCGGAACTCCATTGGCGCCAACAAAACCAATCTCCGGCGGCAAATTGATCTAATGGCCTTATTTGTAACTAACTTGTAATCATAAGGTTTGAAAAACAATGATATAGTTATAGTGGGTTTATGCTCTGTTGCGAGAATCAATAGATGTGCTTTTTGCGCTTGGCTTAATACATCAAGTTAAGGTATAATCCCCGTGAGCGTATCTTTTAGGCATTCTGCTACTGAAGCAGCCAAACAGTTGTCGTACCGCGTGGTGCAGGAGTACACCTTGATCGGGAAAATCCTTGGCAACCGCTATAGAGTTCTGCGCGAAGTTGGCAGCGGGGGCATGGCCTGGGTCTACCTGGCCGAAGATATCAAAGAAAATAATCTGGTTGCCGTTAAAGTTCTATACCCCCAATTTGGTGAGGATTTAGCCTATATTCAGCGTTTCAATCGCGAAGCCAAGCTGGCCAGTATGTTGACCGATCCGCACATTGTACCCGTGTTAGATTACGGGGCCGATCGGGATATTCATTACCTGGTTATGGAATTCATTGATGGCAAAGATTTGCGCGAAACGCTGGAGGAAAAAGGACCTTTTGCCTGGCGAGAAGCGCTCGAAATTGTGGATCAGTTGGCCACCGCACTGGAGCACGCCCACCTCTACGGCGTCGTCCATAGAGATATCAAACCGCAAAATATGATGCTGACCGACTCCGGGTTATTGAAAGTCCTTGATTTTGGGATTGCCCGGATCCCTGCCTTGCCCTCATTAACCCAATCCGGTTTTGTGGGTTCGCCATATTACGTTTCACCGGAACAGGCAATGGGCGAGGAGATTGATACTCGCTCCGATATTTATTCCTCCGGCATCGTCCTATACGAACTATTGAGTGGTCGAATCCCCTTTGATGCCAAGAGTCCCTGGTCGATTATCAATCAGCATCTCACCAGCGAGCCTCCCCCACTTAACCTGGCCGACGCTGATATTCCAGCAGAAATTGAACGATTACTGGGACGAATGGTCGCCAAGCGCCCTGAAGATCGGTTCCCCAATCCAAGCGCCCTGCGTCGGGCCATTGGCGCGGTGCTGGCCGGCGAACCTATCCCGGATAGCGCGCTCGACACCCAGCCCATTACCCCCCCCAATAAGCAGGCGATGGCCGACAGTTTGTACCAGCGAGCTTTGCGAGCTATGGAAGCCGAGGAGTGGGGGCGAGTTTCAGATCTCTTGAATCAGGTACTCAATCTGGTCCCATCCCATAAAGACGCCTCGGCCAAGCTTATGTTAGCCGAGCAGAAATCTTTTGTAGCTTCGCTCTTTAATGCCGGCAAACGGGCCTTACAAAACGAACGGTGGGAAGAAGCCATTAATAGCTTTAACGGCATCCTTGAACTTGAACCAGATCGGTCGGAGATCAGGGAGTTGCTGGTTCAGGCCCAACAAGCTCTGGAAAAGGAAAACGCCGAACAACTCATCATTACGCTTTATCATGAAGGCCAGGCCCACCTTGAGGCGCAACGCTGGGAGCTGGCTGTAAAAGCTTTGGAAGAAGTGCAGCGATTGTCGCCGGATTACAAAAAGGTCGATCAGCTTTTAGCCGAAGCAAAAGAAAAGGCCAACCCAACTTTCATCCAAAAAGTCGCGTCAATGGGTTTTGATAGTTGGTGGCGCTGGGGGTTGGTCGCGGCCGGCATTTTAGTTATCTTTGTCCTATTTTTTATGTTCGGCACCGCGAATTCTCCGGTAGTGGGGGACAATAATCTCAAGCAAAAACTAAAGACCCTCTATGAGGAGGCGCAACTGGCGATTGAAAATGATAATCCCCAACTGGCTGTTGCCTTGCTTGACCAAATTTTGATAGAAGACCCAGATTATGCCGATGCCGCCGCCCTGAAACGGGAGCTGACCATTACCCCCACCCCTGAACCTTTCCCCACGGCGACACCCACCCCCACTCAAGACTCTCTGGCTCCGCTTCTGGCTGAGGCCCAGGCCGCAGTGGAGTTTGGAGATTGGTCTGCCGCTCTGGAATATTTGGCTGAGATCAAAGAGGCAGATTCACAATACCAACAACCTCTGGTCATAGCTCTTTTTTGTGATGCCCTGGTCAATCGCGGCCTGGAGGAATTGGCCAATATTGGCCCAACGGACGACGAAGAAGAAACTGTTCGAGCAGCTTTGGCCGATTTTGAAGCCGGCGCAGCCGCCTGTCCCCGGCGAACAGATTTACGAGATCAGCTAGGTCGCTCAACCGCCTATCTTGAAGCGCTCAATACCCCTGACAACGACTATGACGATTTAATCCAAACTTTGACCCCGCTGGTTGCGGCCGATCGAGACTATGCCGGTAAGAATGCCAGGAACCTTTTGTACAGCGCTCACCTCAACCGGGGAGATGCTCGCCGTGAAGCCGGAGACTTTGTGGGCGCGCTGAGTGATTATGAGACGGCCCTGGCCCTAAGAGTAGATGACCCCAACGAGGCTCAAACCCATCGGGCTGAATTGCTACTCTCGTTTGGTCAGCAGGCCAGCGTGGACGATTTGGCTACCCCACTACCCCCCTTAACCACTGCCACCAGGCCAACCGGTCAGGAGGAACCTGCCACACCTGAACCGGTTCGGATAAGATTTGGGCCGCCCAAGTTAATCAGCCCGGAAAATGATGCCACTTTTGCCGGAAAATTCAGCGAAGTCTATGTAGAATGGGAAGCGGTCGGTTCGCTGGCGACTGATGAATATTACGACCTGACCGTGATGCATATCTTTGCTGATGAACCAGCCTATTGGGGTACGGCCACTCGAGAAACTAGTCTGAAACTCAATCCAGATGATATCGGGGTGGGTAGGGCCGGCCAGGATCGTTTTTATTGGTGGGTTACTGTTCGCAAGGCTCATAGTGCTCCTACGGCCAATAGTCTGGATTTACCGGTAAGTCGCCAAAGCGAAGGTAGAACTTTCGTTTGGTCCCCATAAATTGAACATCAGAAGATGGATAAAAAAGCTAAACAAGCTCTCGTCCAAGAGTTCACCAAAGCCAGCAGCACCAATGACCCTGTGGCCATCAAACATAACGGCGCCCCCATCGCGGTGGTTTACCCTGTTGGAGACCCTCAAAAATTCCAGGCTGAACGTGACCAGCAATTTCAGAAACTAAAAATAGAACTGAATCACATTTTGGCTTTCATCCGGAGCCGGATAAAACAATTACCGGAAGAGGTAGAAGCCCAACTCGCCAGCTATCGACAAGAAATTGAAGCAGCCCCCCATAAATCTAATGACACCTTTTGATTACATTCAGGTACAAGCATGGGTTCGAGAAGCCGGCCAAATTGCTTTAGGTCACTATCAAACCCAACTCACTCGACACCAGAAGCAAGATTATAGCCCTGTTACCGTGGCTGATAAAGCTGTAGAAGATTTTATTATTGGCAAAATTGAACAAACCTATGGCTGGCACAATTGTGGGCTTATTGCCGAGGAGTCCGGCGGCGACTGGCTGGGCAAAGAATTCGTCTGGGCCATTGATCCCATCGATGGGACACGGGTGTTCATCGATGGCTTGCCGTTATGGTGCATCAGCATCGGCCTGCTACGCTATGGTGAACCATATCGTGGGGTGGTCTATCTACCCCCAATTGGCGAGGTTTATTACACCAACAACGAAGGCGTACCTTTCTGGAATGATCGCCCCCTCACCGGGCTGCTTCGCACCGGCTGGAATCGAGATTCGTTTATCTGCGTGCCATCCAGCGCCCATCGACATTTTGAGATAGATTTCCGGCGACTCCGAGCGCTGGGGGCAATTGCCACCCATCATGTTTATGTAGCCAGAGGAGCCAGCGTAGCCGCCCTTCACCGCGAGGCCAAAGTATGGGATCTGGCCGGCGCCCATGCTATCCTCAGCGCGGCCGGAGGTGTGGCCAGTTATCTTGATGGCCGGGCGTTCTCACTGGCCGAAATCTTATCAAACCATGATAAGATGTGCCAACAACCGATCCTGGTTGGACACCCGGTTATGTTGGAAGAACTTCTACCCAGGATTAAGGTCCGTCCAGCAACAGCTATGCCGGCCCAATAGGACAGCCTCTCGGTTTTTTTAATTGTCAAAGACCCCTAAATGGCTTATACTTAAGCTAGCAGTCTGTCGGAGAGAAAATCAGTTGCCCCGTTTATAAGGGTTTTTGGGGTCAAAATAGGGTGATTCGCCTGAAATTTGGCCCCAATAACAAAGGTAAGTAGCCTATTTTGACAGGCAAAAGTGTTCTCTCCGACAAGCTGCTAGCAACACACAATAAAGGTTTGAATAGCCATGGCTCAAGTTTACAAAACAGATCTCCTTGAAGGTGCATTGAAAGAGCTATGCAGCAAATTGGAAGGGATTCAGGGCGCGGTCATCGTCAGTATCGAAGGATTCGTCGTAGCGTCTTATTCCCCCATTCAATCTGAAATGGATGAAGAAGATAGCCCAACCAGTAGTCCGCAAGTGGCGGCTATGGCTGCCACCTTGATTGCCTTGGGTGAACGTACCCTCTCCCGGTTAGCTCAGGGCGATATGATCCGGCTATTAATTGAAGGAAATGACGGGGGTATGCTGGTGGTGCCGGCCAACCGGCGGTCATCTGTAGCCGTGATGGTTGGTAGAGAAGCCAAGATGGGCCTGGTGCTTTATGCCTTACAGCAAAGTGCCAAGAAAATTAGTCATATCCTTGAAGGTAGTGTTAATTGATGACCAATTCAGATCAAATCAAAGATAATAGTCAACTTCTGGCAGAAATTTTAGACGAATTAACGTTTCGCAATCCCAACATTCTAAGCGCCCTGGTTGTGAGCGATGATGGTTTAAATGTTGCCTCGGGCCTGCCGCACGATGATGACGATACCATTGCCCTGATTGCGTCTGACCTGATTGACATGGCCATAGATTTCTGCAACCGTTTGGAACAAGGCAAACTGGTCCGGGTGGTGTTGGAAGGTGAACAGCGGACGACGATCGTGGTCAATGCCGGCAGCCGCACCGTTCTGGCGGTGCTGGTTCCGGCCGAGGCCAAATTGGGCCTGGTAGCGCTCTCTATGCGCCGGGCTGCCGATCAAATTGCCACCATCTTTGGATGAAATTGTGGTTATGGGTTGAATCAAAAAGAGCTACCTCGTCAATAGGGTAGCTCTTTTTATTTAGAGATAAAAACCGTTTACCTGCCCCACGACATCCGTTCATTGGTCCATTCACGGTCACTGCCGGCGCCCCACGGATTACTCTTGGGAAAGTCAAACAGCTTGGTCACCGCGCCGCCGCTACTTGGCGTCACATATACCGCCCAGCCGCCATCTCGATCCGAGGCAAAAGCGACCCATTGGCCATCCGGTGAAATCGTCGGCAAGCCATCATTAGACGTAGGACTATTAGAGAGATTGGTGAGGCCCTCACCATTCAATCCCATCACGTAGGCTTCCCAATTTCCACTTTCCACAGAGTGAAGGGCCACCAGATTGCCCACCGTATCAGTGGGCACCAAACTGGTGCCATCGGCTATTTTCCGGGGCGTTTCACCGTTACTACTCCGTTTGTTCGCCCAAGAGCCAACGGTAAACACGCCACAAGATTGACCCCCGGCCCAACTGTTGCAGCCTTTGTAAATAATCTGGTCGTTGGCTGCCCAGACCGGGTTACTGCCCTGAATTTCACCAACCTGTCCGGCCGGCACTAAAACGCCAAAACGGGCAACATCATTGCAGGTTTGTTCTTGCTCCTGAGACGGCGGAATAAGGCCACACTGCACAAAGATATAGGAGTGATAGTTGCCATCAGAACCAATCGCCAATTGTGGATTGCCGTAAGCCAGGCGATTGCCGTCAGGATCATAGATCGGATGGGAATCGGTGGGGGAGCCGCTGACCGGTTTCTCAACAGCCCCGGCGGCGCTTGCTTCAAAAACATTTTCACCAAAGCCGCCGCCCTGACCATTGATGAGTAACTTCACCCCATCTTTACGAAAATAAGGCTGTCGCGCTCCGTCAATCCGGGCAAGTTGATTACCATCAGGCATCGATACAATGAAAACATCATACCTGCCTCCGCCATTATCAACCGGAAAAGCCAGCTTCCCGGATATAGCCGGGCGTTCCGGGGATGGGGTAGCGGTAGGCGGCGCGGGAGTAGGGGTATTGGTAGGTGGACCAAGCGTCGGAGTATCAGTAGGCATGGGCGTGGCCGTAGGCTCAGGAGTTGGCGTTACCAGAGCCAGAGCTTCAATTGTACCGGCTTCGGCCGTTGCGGCTTGAGCCATAACAATCTCAGCCGTAGCCGCTTCAGAGGTAGCCAAAAAACTCTGAATGAGTCCGGCTTGTTGTTCAAACTGAGCGGTTGCCGTACTGGCAACATCAAGCAGAGCCTGAGCAGTCTGGGTGGGGGCAACTGCCTCCAGGAGAGCCGCGGTGGCTGTAGCGTTAAGCGCAGACTCTGCGGCCATAGCCTCAGCGGTGCTGGTGGCAGCCGCATTCCCGGCGGCCGCGGCAGCAGTTTCTGTTTCCTTGAAAGCCGCGGTGGCCGCCACATCAGTGGTGGCAGTGGGTGTTGGTCGGGTCAAGACAACTGCACCCACTACCCCAACCACAACCAATAACAAGATAATAGCGCCGCCAATAGCCAGGGGCAAAACCGGTACACCCCTGCCAGGAGGGGCAGCAGCCTCAGGCGATAACACCGTGGCCCCCTCTCCGGCTGTTCCAAGCGCGGTGGCCGCTTTCTGCCGGCTGCTGAGCGGACCGGTAGGGTGATCAATTTGGTGAACTTTTGGGGGCGGCGCCACAGTTTTCAGCGGGGTGCTGTGGAGGGTATCATCAGGGGCAAGGCCGACGGCGCTGCGCAAATCTTTGGCCATAGCCCCGGCCGTCTGATAGCGGTCAGCCGGGTTTTTGCTCATCGCTTTGAGGATAACTTTTTCGACAGGTTCAGGAATGTCTGGATTGATTTTTCGAGGCATCGGCAGCGGTTCGCTAATGTGCTGCATAATCACGGCAAAGGGGGTATCAGCATCGTAGGGCACTGTACCGGTAACCATCTCATAGAGCATTACGCCCAGCGAGTAGATATCGCTACGCTCATCTCCTCGTTCACCCTGGCCCTGCTCCGGCGACATATAAGCCGGGGTGCCAGCCAAAGCGCCGGTCTGAGTAAACTGAGTGGCCCCCACAATCCGGGCAATCCCAAAGTCGGTCAGAACGATTTGACCTTCCTGATTGATCATCACGTTGGCTGGTTTGATATCGCGGTGAACCATGCCGCGAGCATGAGCGTAATCGATGGCGCTGCACAAGGCCGTAAAAATACGGGATATCTCCTCGTAGGTGAATGGCTGATTGGCTGCCCGGCGCGCCTTCATTTCCTCTTTCAACGTCGGGCCATCGATATACTCCATCGCCATGAAGTACAGGTCCTCTTCCCGGTCAAAATCAAGAGCCTGCACAATAGCGGGATGGCGCAGTTTGCCAATGGCCAGAGCTTCCCGCTCAAATCGACCGATGAAGTCAGCATCGTCAACCAGATGGCTGTGCAGGACTTTAATGCCCACATATCGATCCAGGCCGGGCTGGTAAGCTTTATAAACTTCAGCCATTCCACCCCGACCCAATCTGGCTACAATTCGATACCGGCCCAGCGTTTTACCAACTAAATCTGCCATAGTCTACCTATTTGGATATGTAGTAAGTAGTATTGAATTGGTATCATTTCTATACAAATATAAAGGCGAACGATCGTTCGCCCCTATTTCACCAAGAGACGCGCCAACGGTAGCCTCATTATAACATTGCCCCGATGGCGCGTCAATCAATCACTTATGAATTAACTATCGCGGCGAGGGCTTAGGGGGCCCAGGAAATTCGCTCTTCCAGCCAACCTTTGGAATTGTCGATATCCCGTAAAACTTTACCATCTGGCGAGCCATTCATATTGAACAACTTCCGTTGATTACTGCCATCGGCATTCATCACCCATACGGCCCACGAACCGCCTTGGTCTGACACGTAAGCAATACTCTTACCGTCGGGCGACCAGGCGGGCAAGCCCTCGTTGCTGCCATTATTGGTGAGGCGCTGCGGGTTTGAACCGTCTGCATTCATCACCCAAATTTCCCAATTGGTTGCCCCCCGAGCAGATGACATAACAGCAATCTTGCTCCCGTCCGGCGATACGGCCGGGGCAGTATCGGAAAACTCGCTGCTGATCTTTCTTTCACCACCGCCAGAGGCGCCCATCACGTACATACCACAATCGCCGGCAGGTGAACACCCTCTTACCACCAACCGACCATCGGGGAAAGTGGCGGGATATTCTCCCTGAAAACCGATCATGTAATCACCATCGCCTGATTGATTGCCGACGAAAATTCGGGGCACCCGGTCGCCTTCTCTGCGGCTGGCAAAAGCAAACGAGTAACCATCGGGCGACCAAGTGGGCAAGCCATCTTCCACAAAACGAGTCACCCGCCCTTCGCGACCACCAATGAAATCTCGGAAGTAAATACCGCGGCCGCCCAAGTTCCAGGAGCGATAAGCCAACAAGCTACCATCCCGGTTAAAGGCCGGCTGGCTGGCTTCAGTGGCAATGATTGTCTGGTCACCAGTGGCAATATCAGCCATCCAGATATCGTAAACGTTGCTGCCGGGGTTAAACGCCGCGTAGACGATCCGGCCGCTAACGGGCGCTGCGTCGCCTGAAGGCGCGGCAGCCACGGTAGGCGGCGGAGCGGCGGCCGGGACCTCGGCGGGGCCGGTCTCAGCCTCGCCTGGAGGAGTGGCGCCGGCCGCGACTGCGACCTCTGGCGCCGGCGCCACGGTCGATCCGGCGTTATAGGCTTCCAGTTCTTCAGCAGTAAAGGGGATAACCAGTTCCTGGCCTATCTGCAAACTTGTAGGATCAGTGATATTGTTCCTGCTAACCAGCAGGTCTACGCTAACACCAAATTTTGCCGCTATGGCCAAAAGTGTGTCGCCTGACTGAATTCGATAGACCAGCGGCGTGGCCGTGCCCTTAGGCGTAGGGGTAGCTCTGGGAGTAGCCCTGGCCTCCCCTATACCGGCCGGGGTAGGCGTGTTTTTCACATCGGCCTCTTCATCTTCCTCACCCGCGGCGCTGGTGGCGACTGAGGTGGCGGCTTGAGCAACAGTAGAGGTAGAAAAGCTAAAGCTATTGATCATCGCTTGAAATTGGGGCTGCACCAAATTCCAGGCCTGAGCCGGGGCCAGCGCCACCAGGTAGTAGCCAACCCCTTCCTTATTGGTCACAGCCAGGGTAGCGATACCCTGACCACCTAACTCTTCTGACTCATATCTAATTTGAGCCGAGGTCCAGATTTGGGAAGCAATGCTAATGGTACCCTCATTAAGGGTTTCAGCATCGGCCGGGAAATCAGTCAGAACCTTGGTCAATAAGTCGGCAATGGCGGTTTCCTCATCAGCCGATTTACAGATGATCATTGCTGCATCTTTGGGCTTGGCCTTATCCAGCCCGGCTGAGGAAGGCGAGAAAATACCGCAGAACTCGTCTGCATCTCGCTTCCAATTCTCAGGATACTCAACCCGATAACCCAGTGCGGCGCTACTAAAGGCGGTCAGAGCTGCCGGGGTAACAGAAACTTGAGTCTCAAGCGCAGGCGTGAACGTTGGTCCGGGGGTCGGGGTTGCATCGGGTGGGCCGGCATCGAGCGTGGGGGTCAGGCTGGGCACCGCCACCAGTCCACCACTGCCCAGGTCGTCACCCTGGAGCCAACTCCAGGTAAAGATCAGCCCAACCGCGCAAGCCAGTAGAATGACTACACCACCCACAAATGTCCACAAAGTGCTGGGGAGTGACCGCAACACGTCACCCACCGTGTAACCTTCCTTCTCTTTTTTGGGCTGGACTGCCGCAGCTTTGCCAACGGTCGCGCCAGAGGCCACGGCTTCTGCTTTTTGCTGGGCCGTTTGCCTGGCCGGCGGCGCAACCGGCCGCACCGGCGCGGTATCGGCCCGAGCCGCCGCAGCAGCCGTTGGCATCGCCTGGGTCACACTGCGATGAACTTCAGGCGCAGGCATTGGTTCCGCCTTGCGAACCGGTTCCATTGGCAAAGTGTTTTCCCTGGCTCGCCGCTGTTGAGCCGGAGCCGGTCTAACCGGCTGGCTGGCCGCCCTGGCCGACGGCAAACGGGGGGAGGAAATATTTGAGGCTGCCGCGCCCGTTGGAATAATGATGGTCGGCTCGTGGGCGGCTTCTCGCTTTCTGGGCGGAACAGCGCGATTCGGCTCTGTTACCGGCCGGCTGCCTCTGGCTGAAGGCAGAGGCTGGAGCTGCTCCTCCTGCCGCCGCGGCACTTCGACGGGCCGACTGGCTCGCCGCGGTCGTGGCTCTTCTACAGCCGGACGGGGGCTGGCCGTTGGCTCGGCAGCCGGTTGAGGGGCCGGAACAGTCTGCTTTGGCTCCAGTTTTGCCTCGGGTTCCGGGTCGATGACCGTAATCACTTCAACATCGACCACCTCGACCGGCGGCTCATCCTCCTCGATAAACTCGGCCATAACCGGCTCACTCTTGGGTTCAGCTTTGGCCCGGGCAGATTTTGGCTGCTGCTCGATCACCATTTTGGGCGGAGGCTGCGGACTTTGGTCCGGTTCACCCGTTGCGTATTTTAGCCACTGTTGACCATCGAAGTAGTACCAACTACCGGAGTCGCTTGGCTCTTTAGGCGGCCTGGGCGGCTGGCCTGGTCCAGCCTCAACCGGAGCCGGTTGGTCAGGCGTGGCAGCTCTGGCCTCAACTGGAGATCCAGCCTGGGCCTGAGGTTGGGCCTGACCTGATACTTCAAACTGACCGGGTTGAGGGGCCGCATACGGTTGGGCCGGCTGATACGGTGCAGCCGGGGGTTGCTGTGGTTGGGCAAAATTCTGCTGGGCAAACTGGCCGCTGGCGGCTTGACTTTCCTGTCCGGGTGAGGTGATATAGATTTGGATCGGTTGAGTTGGCGAGGCCGGCTGCTGCGGCTGAACCACGTAACTTTGGCTCGGCGGCGGCACAGCCGGTTGGGGGTAGCCGCCTGGCTGATATGGCGCTGTCACATAATTAGGCGCAGATGGCCCCATCTGGGGTTGGTAAGGTTGGGTGTAGGCTACCTGGGCCGGGGGAGTGGCAGCTCGAAACTCGTGGGCCGGATGCCAGCCATTTTGGTCATAAAAATACCACTGGCCCGTTTTTTCGCCGATGGCCCAGTAGCGGCCCTCATCATCCTGGAACAACTGACCGTCAAGCTGGCCAGGCAAACCAGGCCCGGCATCATGATTTTGGGGTTGCAACTGGGCTTGAGCGGGCACATAGGCTGAGGTTGGTTGCTGGCGAGCCTGTCCCCGGCCGACGGACGGCGAGGCGACGGCGTCGCCTGCCCCGGGTTTGACCCACTCGCCCGTTTCAGGTTGGTAGTAGTACCAATCTCCACTTTTGACGCCTCGCTGCCAGTAGATACCCTGGTCGTCCATAAACGGCAACCGGTCGGCCTCGCGGGGGTCGGCCTGTTGCCAGTTCTGGCCATCGTAATAATGCCAGGCGCCAGACTGAACGCCGATCATCCAATATCGGCCCCACCCATCTTGAAGCTGGAGTTTATCTACTTCGGCAATATACCTTGCTTCATCGATCTTGCCGGCCTGAAAATCGCGAGCCAGAATTTTATAACGCTTCTCAAATCTTATTATTTTTTCTTCAATTTCCATTGTTCCCACCACAAGCTAGGCGAAGGCAATCTCGCCCTCACAAAATACAGCTCTCCTTCACTTCCTGTCGCAACAACCATCTGGAATTCTGGTTAAGCCAAGCGTTGCTGGCGGGCTTGTAAATTTCCCAGTTTACAATGACCGCCTGATTATTGCATAAGTTAGTATGGTACACTTCTTTGGTTGAATCTCCAAAAATCAACCCTCGACTCAAAAATGTCACGTGTTACCAATTTTCGGAAAAAACTGGTATAATCCGCCCGATGAACAAGAAACTTGTTTCTGTTGGCTTGAGTATCCTTTTGCTGGCCGGCATTATTATTGGAACAGCCTTTTGGATCAGAGTCTATTTTAGCTCTATCCAAAATTATCGCTCACCCTTGCGCCAGGTTGAATTAGCGCCGCAACCATCCATCTCAGCGGGCCTCACCAAGCGGGTGGTGGTAGTCCTGATCGGCGGGCTAGGCTATGATGACTCCCTGGCCCTTGATTTGCCCATATTGGGGCAACTGAAGCGGGCCGGCGCGACGGCCGCGGTTGAAAGTATTCCGCCCAGCTATGCTCAAACGGCCTGGGCTACTTTGATTACCGGCGCCCCCCCAGAAATCAACGACGCGGCCCCCATCGATCTGCCGCTGGCCAGTATACGCCCCCTAGAAACTGATACAATCTTCAGCCAAGCCCGTCAAGCAGGTCTAAAAACGGCGGTGCTGGGGCCGGCCGCATGGTCAAAATTACTTCCGGCCGGGCAGGTCAATCACACCTTCTTCGTCAATGAGGCCGGCCCTGCGGCTGACCAGGCCATCTTTGAAACGGCCTTGCCGCTCATTGAAAACGACGCGGCCGCTCTGGTGCTGCTGCACTTCACTCAGCTCGACGAGGCGGCTCGAGGGCACGGCGGCCCGGCCAGCCCAGCTTACCTTCAGGCCGCCACACGGGTAGATGGCTATCTGGACCAAATCAGGGCCATTCTTGACCTCAATCACAGTGTCTTGATTGTTTTGTCAGACCACGGCCACATTGAGAAAGGGGGGCATGGCGGCAACGAGGTTGAGGTCATCTGGCAGCCCCTGATGATGATCGGTGAGAATGTCGTCCCTGGTAATTACAGTGACATCTCTCAAACCGATTTGGCTCCCACTATCGCTACGCTGTTGGGTTTGCCTGTGCCCACTTTTGCCCAGGGGCGGATTCTGTTCGAACTATTGCACCTGACCCAAACCGAGCGGGCAACGGCGCAGATGGCGCTCACCCGGCAGCGGGTTGCTCTGACCGAGGCATACCTGAGCCAAATCCAGGGGCCAGGCGCGGCATTACCAGAACAGTTATTGGCAGACCTCGATCGATCCCAACGGGCGCTGCTCGACAATAATCTAAGCGGGGCGTTCCAACTGGCTGTCTTAGCTCAAAGAGAGGCTGACGCCCAAATGGCTGCGGCCCGCCAGGAGCGCCTGAGAGCCGAGCAGCTAAACCGCTTGGTTGGGGCTGGTCTCATCGCTCTAATTTGGTTTATAACGATGTGGCGACGGCGTGGTTTTCATGCCGGCTCGATTGTGATTGCGGCGTTACTCACCATTGCCTTATACCATGCGCTTTTCCAACTACAAGGGTATCACTATTCCCTCAGCTCCGTCAGATCTCTCAACGAGCTGCCGCTCGATATCGCCCGTCGAACTGCGGTCAGTCTGCTGGTTGGCGGTGGGCTGGTGTTGGTGGTGTTAATGCTGGTCAAAGAGGATAACTGGCTCACCTTGTTGGGCAGCGGTTATGGCTTTGGGCTGTTGGTTACCTTTATATTTTCGTTACCGCTTTTGTGGGCCTTTTGGCAGAATGGTTTTGCGGCTACCTGGCGTCTGCCCGAGGTAGGGCCAGCCTTTTGGCAATTAACGGCACTTATTGAGGTGATGGTGTCGGCCATTTTGGCGTTGCTGCTACCGTGGCCGATTATGATGCTAAACCTGTTCGTCAGCCTGACCCGTCATTACCTGAGCAGCGCCCGCTCTCAGAAGTCTGATGCCTTGCCGGGTTTACGTTTGTAAAACGTGATCCTGTCTAATCTCTAATTTTTGCCGAGGTGCAACCATGCGGATTATCATTACCGGGGCCAACGGCCAATTGGGCCAGGCCTTACAAAAGCAGTTGGACGAACACGATGTCATCCCCACCGACATTCCTGACTATGATATTACCGATCATGCCATCGTTCAACGATTTGCCCAGATGCGGCCCGAGCTGATCATCCACTGCGCCGCCATGACCGACGTGGATGGCTGCGCCAGGGACCCCGATACGGCCTTCAAAATCAACGCTTTTGGCACGCAAAACGTAGCCCACGCCTGCCTGCAGACCAACGCCGACATGGTCTATATCTCCACCAACGAGGTCTTTGATGGCCGGGCTGGCACTCCCTACCGGGAGGAAGATCACCCCAGTCCGATCAACGCCTATGGCAGTTCCAAAAGATCCGGCGAACAGATGGCGGCCCGCTACGTTAAAGACAGGCTCTACATTGTCCGCACCGCCTGGCTCTACGGCGACAACGAGCGTATGTTTCCCCCTAAAATCATCGCCGCGGCCGACAAGCACGGCGAGCTGCGCGTCGTCACCGACGAAATCAGCAATCCCACCTATGCGCCCGATCTGGCCGAGGCTGTAGCCAAATTGATCCAAAGCCGGGCTTACGGCATCTATCATTTTACTAATTCGGGCTACTGCTCCCGCTATGATTTTGCCCAAGAGATTCTGCGCCTGGCCGGGCGGGCGCATGTACCGATCCAGCCCATCACCCTGGCCGATTACCCGCGGGCGACCACAGTGCCTCATTTCACCGCCCTGGCCAATACCAGGGGCGCGGCGTTGGGGATCGAGTTGCGCCCCTGGCAAGAGGCGCTGGCAGCTTATTTTGGAGTTGATACAGTGGAATAGTTGCGGGGGTTTGACCTCACTAACGTAGCGGACTCACCCCCAAGTTCTCCGGCCCAAAACTGTACGGCAGCAAATCCGGCAGGCTGAAAACCCGGTAATTGCCGGCCAGATCGCCCACAATCACCGTCAGCTTGGGGGCAAATTCACGCATTACCTGCCGGCAAACGCCGCAGGGCGCGCCGCCGTCGCTGGTCACCACGGCAATAGCCTCAAAATCAAGCTCACCTTCAGATACAGCCTTGAAGATGGCTGTGCGTTCGGCGCAGTTGGCCGGACCGTAAGCCGCATTCTCGATATTGCAGCCGGTGTAAACCTTGCCGCTGCCGGTTAATAAGGCCGCCCCGACTCTGTAATGAGAATAGGGCGCATAGGCATAGGCTCTGGCAGCTATCGCCTGCTCAAGCAAGCTGGCCCACTTTTGTGAGGCTGGAGACCCGTGGTTGATGGAGTCCATTTTGATTTAGGGTGATCCCGAGATGGGTTTGTGACTGGTTTTATTAACCAGACCGGATGCTTTTTGGTCGGCATTGACTGGCTGGTTCTGCTGCTCCCCCCCTCTGGTCTTTTCCTTGATCCGTTGAGTTCTGACCCGGCCAATCCGCCGGCCCTCCACATCCAGGACAGTTAACCGTAAACCGGCTGCCACCACCGAGTCGCCGACTTCCGGCACTCGTCCTAACAGGTTGTAGACCAGCCCGCCCAACGTGTCAGCTTCGTCGGTGGGTAACTCAGCCGACATCAGGTCATTGATGTCATCCAGGTCCATCCGGGCGCTGAATATATACTCCTCTTCGGAGACTTGCTGCATCCAGAACTCTTCCGGATCATACTCATCTTGAATATCGCCAACAATCTCTTCCAACACGTCTTCAATCGTGACTAGGCCGGCAGTACCGCCATACTCATCCACCACAATGGCAATGTGTACTTTTCGACTTTGCAACTCACGCAGCAGTTCGCTCACAGGCTTGGTTTCCGGCACAAAATAAACATCCCGAGCCAGGTCACACACGTACTTGGCGGGACCCTCTTCACGCCAATGGCTCAAGAGATCTTTGGCATACAGAATCCCAACGATGTTATCGATATTATCGACATAAACCGGCACGCGCGAATGACCGGCCTCCAAAATCACGTCGAGCGCTGCCATGATGGGAGTCTTG
Organism: uncultured Caldilineaceae bacterium; assembly: GCA_964398055.1. Classification (GTDB taxonomy): domain Bacteria; phylum Chloroflexota; class Anaerolineae; order 4572-78; family J111; genus CAYNLK01. The sequence goes on along the minus strand of CAYNLK010000006.1, from coordinate 4,526 downwards.
GCCTCTACCGCAATCATATCGATACGCGGCACCATGACTTCGCGGGCTACAGTGTCGCCAAGATCAAAGATCGAGTAGATCATCTCTTTCTCGTCTTCTCGCAACACACCTTCCTCCTCCCCGGCATCCACATAGGTGCGCAGCTCTTCTTCGGTGATGACGTTGAAGTTGTAGGTCCCTTCTTCACCCAAGCGACCGGTCAAAAATCGACCAATTCCGGAGACAAACTGGGCCAGGGGTGCCGCCACAAACGAGAGCAGGTAAAACGGAGGAGCCACCCAAAAGGCGATTGGCTCGGCGTAGGTGCGCCCGATCTCTTTAGGGATCAACTCGCCAAAAATAAGGGTTACCAGCGCCGTCAGGATGATGATCAGCAGCACAGCCCAGAAATAATCAATCGACAACGCTTGCGCCAGAGGCGTGGTGTAAACAAAGGCAGCAAAAGCAACGATGGAAAATCCAATGAGTTTGAGGATGAGTTGCTCGGTCGTCAATAAACGGGTAGAGTTATCGGCCAAGCGGTTGATAATCGCGGCTGTGTAATGGCCTTCTTCCTGAAGTTGCAGCCGCCGTGGTCTGCGGATGGAGATAATGGCCTCTTTGGCCGCGGCAAAAAAAGCGTACAATGAAAGTAACAAAACCAGAACAACTATCGGCGACGTACTGTCAGGGTCCAACGAATCAACTCCTATGAAACTTGATTTTTAATAAGATATTATTCATTTCTTCCCGGAAAACTGCAAATATACGCCGGTGGCGTCATCCAGGAATTTGAAGCGAGGATATTGGTCAAATTACCTGCCAATTTTCTGCATCAACTCATCGCGCCCTTTACCGGACAAGTCCAGCCGGTTATCCCGCACCTCGTAACTGGCCCGAGTGGACAGCGCAATCTTGTTGGGCGGCAGGTCATCCAGCAGAGTCACCCCCGGCCCCACAATGCTGTTCGGCCCGACCTTCACCCCCGGCGTCAACACGCTGTTGCAGCCGGTGCGGCAGTCCTCGGCCATAATCACCCCAAACTTATTGGCGCCGATACCCATCGGCTTGTCCCCTACGCTGACCCGCACCTCTTCTTCATCAAAGCGAAAATTAGCCGTAATCGTCCCTGCCCCAAAAGAGCAATTGTCCGACACGATCGAGTCGCCCACATAATTGCGATGGGTCCAAACGTTGCGGCCAAAAATAGAGTGCTTGATCTCTGAGTCAAAGCCAATCACACAGCCAGGTCCAAACGAACAGCCGCCCCAAACCAAGGTATTATTGCCAATTACGCTCCCCGCGCCGATGTAGGCCGGTCCGCGAATGACGGCGTTCTCAAACACGCGCACATTGTCGCCGATGATAACGTTATCACCAATCACCGCCCGATCTGATATTTTGGCCGAAGGGCTGATTTGTTGTCCTTTGATTTTTTGACTCAGCAACAAATCGCTGATCGTCAACAGATTCCAGGGGAATTTGTATGACTCAAACAGGCCATCGTAAGCCACATGAACGGCCTGGCCGCGATCGATCAGCAGTTGGTAGGCTCGCTCAAATTGATCGTCAGTTTCGCCCAGGGGTGTATCACGGATACACTGAAAAATATCGGGTGAAAAATAATAGACCCCAATCACGGCCACATCGCTGGGTTCTTGCCCGGCCGGTGGTTTTTCGGTCACGCCTACCAACCGGCCCTCGCTATCAAAGCGCATCACCCCAAAGCGCCAGGGTTCGGTGACTCTGCGACCAACCAGGGCCAGATTGGCCTGAGCCTCGCTAGCCCGGCTCACCACTTCGGTCAGCAGGCTGGAGTCAAAAATATCGTTGGCATTCAAGACAAAGAAATGGCTATGGATCAAACTCTCGGCGGCCTGAACCGCGTTGGCCTGCCCTAACGGTTCCGACTGATAGGCATATTGTATCTTGACCTCAAAATCGCGGCCATCGCCAAAATAATTATGAATCTGTTCTTGATTAGGGCCGGTTACAATAATCAGATCGTTGATTCCGGCCTCGCGCAGGTTCTCCACCACAAATTGGATGAGTGGTTTTCCCATAATCTCAAACATCGACTTGGGTTTGTTAATGCCAAGCGGATGGATTCGTTTCCCTTCACCACCTGCCAGAATAACCGCTTGTATCGACATCGGCTCGATCTCCTTTTTGGGCTTTTCTGATTAGAATTACATCTGTGAGAGTTGTTTATATTTTTCACGGGGCTTAACCACCACAGCCAACACAGTCAGTTCATCGGCAGAGTCAAACTGCAAACCAACCTCTATCTCGGTGTTATGAATAGGGTGCAACATTCATCTGTCGGGCTTATTCTTCAAAGGTGAACATTCAGCAGACCATGCCGAATTCAGTTGTTCGATGATCCGCTGTAACAGAGCAATCTTATTAAGGTGGGGCTCTTCTGTGGAGATGGGTTCGGTCATTGGCGCGACTCGCCCTCCAGTCGATTGAGTTCAGCCTCAACCAGAGCCTGGACCCTGGCCTGGATTATGGTTAAAGCTTCACGACTACGGGCCTCAAAACGCATGGAGATAACCGGCTGGGTATTGGACTGGCGCACTAAAGCCCAGCCTTCATCAAAATGGATGCGGGCCCCATCGAGCGTATCCACGTGGTAATCATTAGCAAATTGAGCTTTAATCTGCTCAACCACCCTGGCTTTAGCCTGATCCGGGCACTTGACTCGCAACTCCGGGGAAGAATAATAGGTCGGTAAGTCGGCCACCAACGTCGACAACGGACGTGAACTTTGTACCAAAATATTGAGCAGTTTGACCGTACCCAAAATAGCGTCATCAAAGCGAAACTCCGGTTCATTGAGAAAGAGATGACCGGAAAGCTCTCCGCCCAATGCCGCCCCCGTTTCCTGCATTGCCTGGTGCACAAAAGCATAACCAGAAGGCGTCATCACCGGCTCGCCGCCGTGCGCCCGCACATCATCGGCCAGGGCCTGAGTACACAGTATCTCGTACACGATTTTAGCCGGTCCGTCTCGCAAAATATCACGAGCTAGAATCATCATGATCTGGTCACCCAACAGCCGGTTACCGGTCTCATCTATCACGACCAACCGGTCACCATCGCCGTCGTAAGCCAGCCCTAAATCTACTTTTTCGGCCCTAACCAGAGCTGATAACTCGTCGGTCGCCCCGCTTTTGGTCGGATCGGGGCTACGATTAGGAAAAGAGCCATCTGGCTCAACAAAAAGTTCAAAAACCGTGTGACCCAGTTGGCGTAGCAGTTCAACCACAACCGGTCCATTGGTGCCGTTGCCACCGTCCACCGCGATTTTCAGAGATCGGCCGGGCCGAACATATCGCCGCAAAGCAGCCAGGTAGGGAGGCAGAGCATCCTTTTCCAAAACTGTACCCTGTCCAGCCACAAAGTTGCCATCAACAGCCAGTTGAAAAATCTGCTGAATCTCCCCGCCGGTTAATGTTTGGCGACCTCGAATCTTAAGACCATTATCCTCCGGTGGGTTATGGCTGGCAGTGACCATTATGCCACCGGCGGCGGCCAGGAAATCCGTGGCAAAATTATGCACCGGGGTGGGTACAGGGCCCACATCGATTACCTTAACTCCCGTTTGGGCTAAACCGGTTATGAGCGCCCGGCTAATCCGGGTGGAACTATTACGTACGTCGCGACCAACTACCAACGTCTGCTCGTCGTGCCGCCTGAAGTAAGTGCCAATCGCTCGCCCAATCAGCACCACTGCCTCGTTGGTCAAATCCTGCTCAGCCACACCTCGGATGCTAAATTCGCGAAAGATATGGGGAGATATCTGCATTGTTAATCCAATTCACTGAAATCATTGAGGATAATTCATCGGCAAGGAAATACAATACCTGCGAGGATACTGGATATTTTTAACATCTCAACCAGACCAAGGAGCCGTCCAAGTGTTGTATTGTAACACAAGGTGAGGAATATTTCAACCAGAAAACAAAAAAAGCCTCCTTGGCAATGACCTACTCTCCCAGAGGGTCGCCCCTCAAGTACCATCGGCGCTGGCGGGCTTAACTGCCGGGTTCGGGATGGAGCCGGGTGTACCCCCGCCGCTAGAATCACCAAGAAGACTTTTTTACAATTAAGGATACCAAAAATAATACCCTGAAGACTAAATAGAACGAAATGGTTCCCTTACCGGCAGAAACAGCTTAAAAAGATTAAGCCTTCGGCCATTAGTACGGCTTAGCTGAACACATTACTGCGCTTACACATGCCGCCTATCAAACTGGTCGTCTACCAGCGGCCTCTCCCGGATTAAAACCGGATGGTGATCTCATCTTGAAGCGAGTTTCCCACTTAGATGCTTTCAGCGGTTATCTCTGCCCGACATAGCTACCCAGCAATGCTCCTGGCGGAACAACTGGCACACCAGCGGTCGGTCCACTCCGGTCCTCTCGTACTAGGAGCAGCTCTTCTCAAATCACCTACGCCCACAGAGGATAGAGACCGACCTGTCTCACGACGGTCTGAACCCAGCTCGCGTGCCGCTTTAATGGGCGAACAGCCCAACCCTT